>CAJJAY010000025.1 GCA_905182285.1 uncultured Amylibacter sp.
ATGAGTGACGAGTCTTTTACATAAAACCAAGAAAGGAAATATGATGTCAATTCACGATAAATTAAACGCTTCAATGGATAGCCGCGATGTGAGTTCTTATTTGGATTTAATTCATGATGATTTTGTGGTAGTTTTTCATAAATCAGGTAATCAGTTTTCCAAATCAGAATGGTCTGAAATGGTTACTGGAATGATGGCTAATGATAAGTTTGTTCAAGAGTCATCTAGGTGCGTTTATGAAAATGATGATATACTGGTTAGTCATGGCCTAATGTCTTATCCAGACGGATCAAGAGAAGCAGTTATGTTGGTAGCAATGTTAAAAGATGGCAAAATAATCCGAATGGAAACTGGGGCAACAACATTAGAATAAAGGAGAATTAAAATGGCTTCTATAGAAGTAAAAAACTTTGCAAATGATGCAGATGAAGTAAGCACGCCAAATAATGCTAGGGTAGAAACTGTAAATATTGGTGGTCAAAAGGTAATGAAACTAACTATCCAGCCTGGCTGGAAATGGTCTGATGATATTAAACCACTTGTTGGAACTGATAGCTGTAAGGCAAAACATTTGGGCGTAATAGTTGAAGGATCAATAACCTGTCAACATGATGATGGGACTCAAGTCACTTATTCAGCTGGAGATGCTTACGCTATAGATCCGGGACATGATGCTTGGATTGAAGGAGATACTCCTGCAGTTGCTTATGAGTTTCACGGTGCCTGGGGTGACCAATAAAACTTTAAGCCACTAATCAATAAAAAAGGAAGATATTATGTTTGCAACTTTCACTGATTGGGAGTTCGAAGATATGGATGGTGCTCCAGATATTGCTCGAGGCATGTGGCCTATGATGCAAGCAGCAGGTGCCACTAGTTTTAAGGCAACTCAAACAGGAGAAAACACGGTTAGAACAATGCTAACGTGGCCAGATGCTGAAACTGCTCAAGCAGCTATTGAAAGAATGAGAGCCACTGCTTTAGAAAAAATGCCAGGCAAAGTTATAAGCACATCTGCTGGAGCTTTAATGGTAGATTTAAGTTAATGTTTGATTAGTTAAATTATATTTAGAATGGGCACTTTTGATTGCCCATTTAATTATTTTTGCGCAATAATTTTAATATTTTAAGAAATATTAAGAATATACGCTCCTACTAGACACCTTTTTTTGAAGTGTTATTGTAAATTAATTCAATAACAAAAAAGGTTTAAAGAATGTCAAAAAAAATGATAGTTTCTGCAGTAGCATTGGCGCTTTTAGCTACAAATGCATTTGCAGGTGGACACTGTGCTTCTGGTAAAACGCTTGAGAAAGGTAAATTCACTATTGCAACTGGTAACCCAGCCTATTTCCCATGGGTAATGGATGATGCGCCGGAAAGTGGGCAAGGATTTGAAGCTGCTGTTGGATATGCAGTTGCAAAAGAAATGGGTTTTGCAAAAGAAGATGTAGTTTGGGTAAGGTCTTCTTTTGATGAGGCTATTCAACCAGGTGTTAAAAATTTCGACGTAAATATGCAGCAATATTCTATAACCGATGAGCGTGATCAAGTTGTTGATTTTTCTGTACCTTACTATACTGCACCAATGGCAGTTTTAGTTGGCGCTAGTGCAACAGGTACTGCAGCAACTATTGAGGCTTTGAAAAATTTAAAATGGGGAGCAGTTGGTTCAACAACAGCTGTTCAAAAAATTGCAAATAGTGTTAAACCAAATAATGCTCCATTACTTTATGCAGATAATGCCGATGTTAATGCTGCGATTACAGCAAATCAAATAGATGCAGCAATGTTTGATCTCCCAACTGCTCTATTTTTGAGTGCAGTGATGATAGAAGGATCAAAAGTAATAGGTCAATTTCCATCTTCAGAAAGTGATGATGCGGACCAGTTTGGTATGCTTATGGAGGAAGGAAATCCTTTGAAATCATGTGTGGACACAGCACTAAACTCAATCACTAAAAGTGGCATTTTAGCATCTATTGAAGCACAGTGGTTACAGGACACTACTGGTGTTCCATTAATTAAATAATATGCCAAAGTACAAAGCGGCGGGAATGACCCGCCGCGAACTATATGAACATCAGCAACGACGAAGGTCGCTAATTATAGCTGGCATAAGTACAATTTGTGTTGTTGTTACTATAATTTTTCTTGTACCTTTGGCGCCTGGTTGGGAAAAAGTTCAAAAAAGTTTTTTTAATGGAGCGGTTTTAACTAAAACATTTCCAAAATTATTAGATGCTTTTAGAGTCAATATAATGATTTTTGCATGGTCTGCTCCTGCAATTGCCATTTTGGGATTAATGATTGCTCTTGCTAGAGATGCAAAATCACCTGCTTTATTTCCACTACGTATTTTTGGCGCTGCATTTACTGATATATTTCGAGGTGTTCCTGTTATTTTAACTGTTTATTTGATTGGTTTTGGCATACCTGGATTGGGCCTTCCTAGGCCTTGGAATTCTCCATTTATATGGGGATCTTTAGCATTAATTTTAACATATTCAGCCTATGTTGCAGAAATTTTTCGCGCTGGTATTGATAGTGTACATCCAAGCCAAAGATCTGCGGCACTGTCATTAGGCCTTTCAGAAAGGCAAGTGATGAAAGACGTAATTTTGCCTCAAGCAATTCGAAATGTTGTCCCTTCGCAAATGAATATGTTAATTGCGCTCCAAAAAGATGTATCACTTTTAAGTTTTATTGGACCGGTTGAGATCTTTCGTCAGGCTGGAGTTTATAAATCTCTTTTTGCTAATTTTACACCTTATGTTGGTGCCGCAATTATTTTCTTAATAGTAACAATACCTGCCACCCGATACGCTGATTATTTGATGGCGCGTCAAATGCGGGAAAGACGATAATGTTAAAATTAGAATTACGTAATGTTGTCAAACGTTTTGGTGAAAACACAGTTTGCAATGGAATTAGCCTGGGTGTTGAGCAAGGGCAAATGGTATGTTTAATAGGTGCATCTGGCGCTGGTAAATCTACAGTACTGAGATGTATAAATTTACTTGAACCTATTGAAGATGGTGAGATATTTTTGGATGAAGAAGATATCTCAATACCAGGTTTAAATCCGCAAAATGTACGATCAAAAATTGGAATGGTATTTCAAAACTTTAACTTATTTCCTCATATGACTGCGTTTGAGAATGCTATTTTGGCTCCAAAACGAATTAGAGGATTATCAAAAGTAGACCTTAATGCTGAGATCGAAATGCTTTTTGAACGTTTTGAATTAACAGAAAGAATGCATAACTATCCTGATCAATTATCAGGTGGTCAACAACAAAGGGTGGCCATAGTTCGAGCCCTTGCAATGAAACCTGAAGTTATGTTGTTTGATGAAATTACATCAGCGCT
This sequence comes from uncultured Amylibacter sp., assembly GCA_905182285.1. GTDB lineage: Bacteria > Pseudomonadota > Alphaproteobacteria > Rhodobacterales > Rhodobacteraceae > Amylibacter. The sequence goes on from CAJJAY010000025.1 coordinate 3,373, forward strand.
AGACCCTCAGCTTGTAGGAGAGGTTTTGGATGTTTTGTTACAATTAAAAGCTCAAGGAATGACCATGGTTCTAGCGACTCATGAGATGCAGTTTGCACGCCAAGCTGCAGATAAGATCTGCTTTCTCAAAGATGGAAAAGTCGTAGAAGAGGGTACAGCAAAAGAAATTTTTAATACCCCCAAGCAAGCTGAAACAAAAGCATTTTTAGAACGTGCATTAAAATAATTTAAAACTTAAAAGGAAATTTATAATGGCACTTTTTAATAAATGGGAAAAAGTTTGAAATAATAAAGATGCCAAAGCATTCCTTGATTTACACCATCTTGAATTTGAATTTCTTTTTCATTCAAGTGGTAAAGTTATGAAGAGGGCAGATATGTCTGTAGATATGGTTGCTAGTATTATGGGAAATGAAATAATTCAGAATAGGCGATGCATCTATGAAAATGATAAAATATTAGTTATTCACCAATTCAATAAATTTGTCAGTGGAGATAAAGAAGCCCTTATGATTACTATCTTAAAGAAAGATGGCTTAATGTGGCGAGTGGAAACTGGCGCTACATCAATTAATTAATTTTTAAACTTAACAGATTATCTGATATCACGGTGAATTGTTGAAACTGCATTAAACTTTCTCGATAGAATCTTAGATAATCTTTCTGTAATTGCAACAGATCTATGTTGGCCTCCAGTGCAACCAATTGTGATAGTCAGGGACGTTTTTCCTGTTAGGGAATGTAAAGGGATCCAGTGTTTCATTAAATTCGAAATGCTATCAACGGTTTCAACCGCCTCAGGTTGAGAAAATACATAATCTGATACTGCATCATCAAGTCCAGTTTGTGATCGTAATTCAGTTTTGTAGTAAGGATTATCAAGAAAGCGAACATCAAACATATAATCAGCATCTAATGGTATGCCATTCTTATACCCAAAGCTCATTACATTCAAAATGATTTCGGAGCTAACATCACGATTCAGTATTAACTTCCCTATGCGGTTACGGAGCTCTTGTGTCTTCATAGATGATGTATCTAGTACATAATTTGCAGATGCTCTTATTTCTGAAAGCAGGATGCGTTCCTTAGAAATGCATTCAAGTAAGCTGTCACTTTCATGTATTGGATGTCGACGGCGTGTTTCAGAATAACGCCGTACTAAAACTCTGTCAGAGCAGTCTAGAAACAATATAGTGTTTGGTGTTTTGGCATTTTCTAATTCACCAATTGTCGAAAGAAATTTATCAAAAAATTGATCACCTCTCACATCCAATGATACTGCCAAACCTTGTTCAGTAGTGCGAGAAGTGTTGGTTAATTGAGTAAGGTCATGCAATAATTCTAAAGGTAGATTATCAACACAAAAGAAATTGAGGTCCTCTAAAGCTTTCATAACTTCAGATTTACCTGCTCCAGATAAACCTGTGACAAATAAAATTGACCTATTCAATTTCTTATCCTCTTGTTCATTTCACTCTTTCTATCAGAAAAGTTGGTGGTTCACATTTTTTCTGTTTAATCATACTTTTCAGTATGACTGCTTGATCACTATGTGCAAATTCTGCTGCGTGTATACCGGTTTGTACAAGTAATGTATCCCACCCTACTTTATGACCACCCAAAATATCATGCTGTAAACTGTCTCCAACCATTAAAAGCCGGCCTACTTTAAGAGTA
>CAJJAY010000026.1 GCA_905182285.1 uncultured Amylibacter sp.
GCATATGATGCGCTGCATCCAATGCCTGCAAATCTGCCGTTGGCAAATGATTCATAATTTTATTCATACAAGCCCTCCTTTAAGTTTTTACACAACATCACAATTGCTGCACAAAAAATTCCAAACCAAACTACTACAATTATAACTGTTGCTAATGCATTTTATAATTAATTGATATAAAAATTGACGTTGTTATGAAGAACAGCAAACAAGACAATAAAAAAACATTTCTATTGATCACAACATAAAAGAAAGCCTAGATCAAATTCGTTAAGCCGCATTAAAATCTAGATTTAGATAGGCAATATAGCCCTAAAGCTATACGAATGTCTTTAATATTGTATTTTAAGTATTAAATAAGAAATGAAGTACATCACCATCAGAAACCATGTAAGTTTTACCCTCAGCTCTCATTTTTCCTTTTTCTTTTGCACCCTGCTCACCATTACAATCTATATAATCCTCGTAAGCAATAGTTTCTGCCCGAATAAAACCACGCTCAAAATCCCCATGGATAACACCAGCAGCTTGTGGAGCAGACGTATTCTTACGTATAGTCCAAGCGCGAGCTTCCTTTGGGCCAACTGTGAAATAAGTTTGCAAACCAAGTAAACCGTATCCTGCAGCAATTAATCTATCTAATCCTGCTTCTTCTAATCCCAGCTCATTTAAAAACATTTTTGCTTCTTCAGTTTCCAGTTGGCTGATTTCTTCTTCAATCGCTGCAGAAATAACTACAGAAACAGCTCCTTGATCAGATGCCATTTTTGCAACTGCATCTGAATGTGCATTTCCATTTCCAGCATTATCTTCTTCTACATTACAAACATATAGAATAGGTTTTGCAGTCAATAATGTAAGCAATTTCCACTGCTTTTCTTCATCAATTTCTATCTGACAAGTTCTAGCGGGCTTACCTGCCTCCAAAGCATCTTTGGCTCTTTTAAGTAAGTCATTTTGCATCACTGCATCTTTATCGCCACCTTTAATCTTTCGTACTAAACCCTGCATACGCTTTTCAATATTCTCCAAATCAGCCAACATTAATTCAGTCTCAATAGTATCTGCATCTTCTATTGGATCAACTCGTCCATCTACATGCGTAACATCATCATCATCAAAGCATCTTAATACATGTGCAATTGCATCACATTCACGGATATTTGCAAGAAATTGATTTCCTAATCCTTCGCCTTTTGAAGCTCCTTTAACAAGACCTGCTATATCAACAAATGTCATTCGAGCAGGAATAATTGTTTTAGAATTTGCAATCTTCGATAAAAGATCTAATCGCTCATCAGGGACAGACACTTCACCAGTATTTGGTTCTATTGTACAGAAAGGAAAATTAGCGGCTTGAGCAGCCGCAGTTCGGGTTAGCGCGTTAAAGAGTGTTGACTTACCAACATTCGGCATGCCGACAATACCAGTTTTGAAACCCATGATTTTCAACCTTTAAATTTATGTTTGTGGCATCTATCGTTTGATTAGGGCAAAGGTCAAGTAATCCAGCACTTGAAATTATTCAATTTTTGCCGCAAAGATTTTTTTAAACTAAGAAAGATTATTATAATGTCACGAATTGCTAATAAATTTGCAGATTTAAAATCAAAAGGTCAGTCAGCTTTTGTTTCCTATATTATGGCAGGTGATCCAAATTATGATACCACTTTAGAAATAGTTAAAGGCCTTCCAGGTGCAGGAGTTGATATTATAGAACTAGGGGCGCCATTTACAGACCCAATGGCTGACGGCTCTACAATTCAATTGGCTGGGCAGCGCGCATTGGCAGGTGGAATGACGCTGAATAAAACCCTGAAAATGGTTGCAAGTTTCCGTGAAACTGACAATGAGACACCTATCGTATTAATGGGTTATTATAATCCTATATATAGTCACGGTGTAGACAAATTTATAAAAGATGCAAAAGATGCTGGGGTCGATGGCTTGATAGTAGTAGATCTGCCGCCTGAAGAAGACGAAGAATTATGTATTCCAGCAAAAAATATGGGTTTAGATTTTATTAGACTGGCAACGCCAACAACAGATATAAAGCGCTTACCTAAACTTATTCCAAACACTAGTGGATTTATTTATTATGTTGCGGTTACGGGCGTCACGGGTGCAGGTTCAGCAAATGCAGCAGATGTTGGTATTGAAATTAAACGCATAAAAGAAAGTACAGATCTACCTATTGTTGTTGGATTTGGAATTAATACACCTGAAGCGGCACATGACATGGCACTACATGCTGATGGAGCTGTAGTTGGATCTGCTATAGTGTCAAAAATTGCTGCAGGTGAGTCTGTTGAAAGTGTTTTAAGTTTTGTTAAAAGTTTAGCAGATGGAGCACATAGCGCAAAAAATTAACATAATTGACGAAATAAAATCAATCTGATAAATTGGTAAAATATTTTTACCAATCGAGAAACTAATGAAAATTATTACCACAATTGATGATTTAAAGCCTCTTTACAAACGACGCGTACCTAAAATGTTTTATGACTACACAATTGGTGGATCTTGGACAGAACAAACATTACGTGAAAATATAAGCGATTTTAACAAGTTATATTTTAGACAAAGGGTTGCGGTAGATATTTCAAATAGGACAACCAAAACTAAGTTAATAGGCCAAGATGCTACTATGCCGGTTGCGTTAGCCCCAGTTGGTCTAACAGGATTACAACATCCAGATGGAGAAATTAAAGCTGCAAAAGCAGCTGAAGAATTTGGAGTTCCTTTTACTTTATCAACAATGTCTATCTGTTCGATTGAAGATGTAGCAAAAAATACATCTAAACCTTTTTGGTTCCAGCTTTACTGTATGAGTGACCGACCATTTATAGAAAATTTAATAGATCGCGCCAAAGAGGCAAAATGTTCAGCTCTAATTATTACCCTAGACTTACAAATATTGGGACAACGCCATAAAGACATAAAAAACCAAATGACAGCACCACCCAAGCTAACACTTAAGAACATAATGAATATGGCAACAAAACCAAAATGGTGTTTAGGAATGATGGGAACAAAACGCCATGGTTTTGCAAATATTGTTGGCCACGCTTCTGGTGTCAAAAACTTAACAAGTTTGTCTGAATGGTCTGCAAATAATTTGTTGCGCACTCTCAATTGGGACGATTTAGATTGGATGATTAAGCGTTGGGGTGGAAAAGTTATACTAAAGGGCATCCAAGACGTTGAAGATGCAAAAATGGCAGTAAAAACAGGTGCAGACGCTATTGTTGTCTCCAACCACGGCGGCCGCCAACTTGATGGCGCTCTTTCATCAATTCGATCTCTCCCTTCAATTATTGACGCAGTTGGGGGTAAAATTGAGGTATGGGTAGATGGGGGCATTAGATCCGGCCAAGATGTAGCAAAAGCTGTTTCATTAGGCGCTAAAGGTGTAATGATAGGGAGACCTTTCATTTATGGCCTTGGTGCAATGGGACAAGGAGGTGTCACCAAAGCATTAGAAATCATACAGAAAGAATTAGATACTACCATCGCGCTTTGTGGTGAACAATCAGTTGAGAATATGAGTCGAAAAAATTTATTAATCCCAAAAGATTTTAGAGGTAATTGGGAATAAAAAAGATTTACATTCCCTCACACAAAACAAAAAATTCTAAAATATATGTTCTAAAATATAAAAACTTTAAATTAAGTTTCCTTAAATAAATCTCTTCACATCAGGGGAAAACTGTCCTATACGGCGCTTTCAATGGCCATACACCCTGGAGGATGGCCCTAATTTATGGAGAATTATTATGGCAGGAAAAATTCCTGATCTAGAATTAACGCCGCGCGCGGGGACAGGCAAGGGAGCCGCCCGTCAAGCACGTCGTGATGGCCTAGTGCCTGGAGTTGTTTATGGTGGTGGCAAAGAACCACAGGCTATAACAATACCTTTCAATATCTTATTTAAAAAATTAAAAGATGGTGGTTTTATGTCTACACTTTTCAACTTAAAAGTTGAAGGTGCCGACGACGTAAGAGCAGTGTGTCGTGGAGTTCAACGACATGTTGTAAAAGACTTACCAACTCACATCGACTTTCTTAGACTAAACCGTGACAGTCGAATTAATATGAATATTCCAGTTCATTTTTTAAATGAAGAAACAAGTGTTGGTTTGAAAAAAGGTGGAACATTGACAATTGTTCGCCAAGAAGTTGAACTAATGGTGACTGCTGGTAATATTCCAGATCATATTGAAGCCGACTTGGAAAATCTTGAGATTGGTCAAACTATAAATATTTCAGATATTACACTACCAGAAGGCACGCGTCCTGTTATTGCAGATCGTGATTTTGTAATTGCTAATATTGCAGCACCTGGTGGCGCAACTGATGAAGAAGATGAAGCTTCTGAAGCAGAAGCAGACGCAGATGTAGCAACTGATACACCTGAATCAGATGAAGAAAAATAAATTTTCTTCATAAAATTATTATTAGCCCGTGCAATTTGTGCGGGCTTTTTTTATTCTTAATGGTTTTTAATAGCTTAATTATTTATATTAGAATAATTTGTAACTAATGATTTAAAGTTCTAAAATAAATATAATTTAAAAAAGTGATAAATTATGAAATTGTTCGTTGGTTTAGGAAATCCGGGTAAAAAATATGCTAACAATAGGCATAATATTGGATTTATGGCTTTAAACCAAATATCAACAGATCATTCATTTTCATCCTGGAAACATAAATTCCAGGGGCAAATATCTAGTGGAACCTTAGGTATGGAAAAAATCATCCTATTAAAGCCTGATACATTTATGAATTTATCTGGCCAATCAGTAAGTGAGGCTATGAATTTTTATAAGGTTAAGATCGAAGATATTATTGTGTTTCATGATGAACTAGATCTTTCTCCATCAAAATTACGTGTAAAAATTTCAGGAGGACATGCTGGTCATAACGGTTTACGCTCCATACACCAACACATAGGATCAGACTACACGAGAGTGCGCATGGGGATTGGTCACCCAGGCCATAAAGATAGAGTCGCTAATTATGTTTTGAATGACTTTTCTAAAAGTGATGCAGATTGGTTAAACGACTTAATATTTGGAATAAGTGATGGGGCATCTCATCTTGCCAAAGGGGAACCTGCAAAATTTATGAATACTGTAGCGATGAGAACTGTTCCGCAACGTGAAAAACCAATAAAAAAGAAAATAGAACCTGTTATTTCTAAAGATATTCCAGAAATAGATAAACGATCTCCAATCCAGAAATTAATGGATAGATTTGGGAATTAGTATCAAGTATTTAAATCTTATGATAATTTAGAATTATTCTAAATATTGACTTTACGATATAAAAAAGCGATATATATACTTCATAAATAAGGATGCACCTTTATGTTTATTCAGACAGAATCTACGCCAAATCCAGCAACTTTAAAATTCTTACCAGGCCAAACAGTTATGGCTATGGGAACAGCTGATTTTCCGACGCCTGATGCTGGTGCATCATCTCCATTAGCTAAAAGGATATTTGCTGTTGAAGGTGCTACAGCTGTTTTTTTGGGACCAGATTTTGTAACAATTACAAAATTGGAAGATTTTGATTGGGATCATATAAAACCTGCACTTCTTGGAGCGATTATGGAACACTTTCAATCTGGTCAGCCAGTTATTGAAGGTGAAGATAATTCAGGAGGTCACGCTGAGCATAGTGGAGAAGATTCTGATATCGTTAATCAAATTAAAGATTTATTAGACACAAGAGTACGCCCAGCTGTGGCTCAAGACGGTGGTGATATTACATTTCATGGCTTTGAGCGTGGTATAGTTTATCTTCACATGCAAGGAGCATGTGCAGGATGTCCATCCTCTACTATTACCTTAAAGATGGGCATAGAAAATCTATTACGGCATTATATACCAGAAGTAACTGAGGTGCGTCCTGTTGCCGCTTAAAGAGTGTGTACTTGCATTTGATACTTCGGCCGCGCACTGCGCGGTCTCTTTATTTATAGATGGCAAATGTTTCGAGGAACGCATCGAACTTATGGTTAAAGGTCAGGCAGAAAGATTATTTCCATTATGCGAAGAAATTTTAAATTCAGCATCACTTAGTTGGAAAAATATAGATGTAATTGGTGTGTGTGTTGGACCAGGAAACTTTACTGGCGTGAGAGTTGGTGTATCCGCAGCAAGAGGTCTAGCACTTTCATTATCCAAACCTGCAATAGGCATTTCAAGGCTAGATGCTATGGCATTAGACTCTAAAGGCCCTTTATCCGTAATAATGGACGCTAGACGAGAAAGAATATATATTCAAGATTTCCTAAATGGCATTGCTATAAACGATCCAAAAATTGTAGAAATTGAGAATCAAGACTTGTCTATTAATGCAATAGTCGGTTCAGATGACAAAAATATAAATTTATTCAAAAATTCTAAGCGACCTAAGAATACCTTACCAAGCGCTATTGCCCAATTAGCTATAACTAGAATTGGAAACAAAAACTCACGCCCAGCGCCATTATACCTCCAAGAGCCAAACGCTAGTTTGCCAAAAGAACAGCCTCCAAAAATAATACCATGAATCCAGAACTTTTAGCTGAAATACATGCAAAATCATTTATTACTCCACGCCCATGGTCAGCTTCAGAGTTTGATGAATTATTAATTAAAGACTCCATTTTTTTAATATCAGAAAAACGTTCTTTTTTACTTGGTATGCTTACAAGATTTGAAGCTGAAATTCTTACAATAGCAGTTGATCCAATAAACCGCCGGATAGGAATTGCAGAAAAATTACTTAATGAGTTTGAAACATTATGTTTAAATGAAAATGTTGAGAAGATCATACTTGAAGTTGCAAAAAATAATGCTCCAGCACTTATGCTATATGAGAAATGTGGATATAAAATTAAAGGTGAGCGTAACAATTACTATACATCACCTGAAGGTAAAAAAATTACAGCTATTGTGATGAGTAAATTAATTTAGCCTCTTCCAATAAATGGCATTTTATTTGCCATAATAGTCATTGTTAAAACATTTGTACTCAAAGGCAACTGTGCCATATTCCAAACAGCCTCAGCAGCATCAGATACTTCCATAGTTTCAACCACATGATCAGAATGACTAAGATTTGAAACCATTTCTGTGTTTGCATTTCCAATATCAATTTGTCCACAACATATATTAAGCTCTCGCCCATCTAATGCTATGGTCTTAGTTAAACCTGTTATTGCATGTTTTGTAGTTGTGTATGGCACTGATCCTTCGCGAGGAGTATGGGCAGAGATTGATCCATTATTAATGATACGCCCACCATTTTTTTTCATATGGCGAAAAGCTTCTCGAGCAGACAAAAACATCCCAGTCAAATTGACATCAATAGATTTCTGCCAGTCCTTAATATCAATTTGATCGATACGTGCTTGAGGAGTAAAAATTCCAGCATTATTAAACAATACGTTTACCTCACCGAAACGGTCAATCATTAATTCAAAAGCATTTTCTATCTGTTTTTCTTTACTAACATCACATTTTAAACATAAAGAATTATCATAATTTTTTGCAATTTCATCTAGTTTATCTTTACGACGGGCTACCAGACCTACATTCCATCCACGATCTAAAAATAGTTTAGCAACAAAAGCACCAATACCGCTACTTGCCCCTGTAATGAGTATAGTTTTTGCCATAATTTTTCCTTGTGAATTCAATTAAAATACTGGCTTAGTTTTATAAAAGATGCAAACATTCTTACAACAAGGGAGAATACAAATGAGTGCATCACCAAATAAATTTTTTCAACCAGTAGATGGAATGGAACTACCTCGCTTTGCTGGAATTCCAAGCTTTATGAGACTACCTCATTTAGAATTAAACGACCAACAGATTAATAATGTTGATTTTGGGTTAATTGGAGTTCCATGGGATGCTGGCACTACAAATAGACCTGGACCACGTCATGGCCCACGTCAAATGAGAGATTTATCAACAATGATACGAGCTATGAATGGTGCTACTCGAATAAAACCATTTGAAATTGCGAACTTTGCTGATTTAGGTGATGCTCCTGTAAACCCTGCGGATATACAGGATTGTATGTCACGTATTACTGATTTTTATAAAAAAGTTAAATCAATAGGTATTATTCCAATGACTATTGGTGGTGATCATTTAACAAGCTTACCAGTTTTGAGGGCACTAGCAGCTGAAAACCCAGTTGGGATGATACACTTTGATGCTCATACTGATCTCTTTGAAAGCTATTTTGATGGATATAAATATACACATGGCACGCCATTTCGACGTGCTATTGAAGAGGGCTTACTTGATCCAAAACGTGTTATTCAAATAGGTATTCGGGGAAGTATGTATGATGGAGAAGATATCGAATGGGGCAGAAAACAAGGTGTCACAATCATTCAAATTGAAGAGTTATTTGAGCGAGGAATTAAAGATGTAATGCAACAAGCTCGCAATATTGTTGGTAATGATAAAACTTATTGTTCTTATGATATTGATTTCATTGACCCTACTTTTGCGCCAGGGACTGGAACTCCTGAAGTTGGTGGGCCAAATAGCTTCCAAGCACTTCAAGTTGTGCGCGAATTAAAGGGTGTGAACTTAATTGGTATGGACCTTGTTGAGGTTTCACCTCCATTCGATCAATCTGGAGCAACTTCTTGGTTAGGTATTTCAATTGTATTTGAAATGATGTGTATTTTAGCTCAACTAAAAGATAATTAATTAAGTTAAAAAAATTAAAATATTTTGCGTTTTTCTGATGCTAATCAATACAGATTTCTATATTGTTAAAGAATACTTTTAAATCCTGATGGAGAAATCAATGGACTTAATAGCACTTAACATTGAAATGATTGCAGTATTATGCTTGTTGGCTTTCACAATATTTTTATTTGTTTCAGAAATTGTACGTGTTGATTTAGCAGCTATAGTGGTAATGGTTCTACTAGGTGCTTTAAGTTACATACCATCTTTAAGTGGCCTTGCAGATGTTAATCATTTATTTGATGGTTTTGCATCTAATGCTGTTATATCTATAATTGCCGTCATGATTATTGGTGCTGGATTGGATAAGACAGGCCTGATGAATACAGTAGCCGCACGTATTCTTAAATATGGTGGGACTACTGAAAAACGCATTATTCCTGTTGTCTCTGGATCAGTAGGTTTTATTTCTAGTTTTTTACAAAATGTAGGCGCAGCTGCTTTATTCTTGCCAGTAGTAAGTCGAATCTCAGCTAGAACTGAAATTCCCATGTCTAGGCTTTTGATGCCAATGGGTTTTTGTGCAATTTTAGGTGGAACAATGACGATGGTGGGCTCATCACCTTTAATTTTGCTTAATGATTTAATTATTACTTCTAATTCTGAATTACCCAATGAATTGAAAATGGAAACATTTAGTTTATTTTCGGTTACTCCAATTGGCCTAGCTTTGGTGATTACGGGAATATTATATTTTGTTTTTCTAGGCAAATGGGTACTGCCAGGGTCAGGCGGCAGGACAGCTGGATCTGCCGGCCAATCGATGAAAGATTACCTAAAAAGAATTTATGGGCTAAAAGCTGACATTGTTGAAGTGGTTGTCCCAGAGGGCTCTATACTAATGGGCGAAACATTAGGAGACCTAATGGACGCCCATCATATTTATGTAATTGGAACTTACCACAATGCAAAAAGATGGGTTGGCCCAACTTTAGATATAAAAATTACTCCACCATGCAGATTAGCAATTCTTGGCCGCAAAAAAGTAATCCAAGAAATGTGTGAAGATTATGGCTTAGAGGTTAAACCACGTTTAGATGTTTTTGCTGAAGAATTTGTACCTACAAAAGCTGGAGTTGCAGAGGTAGTCATTCCTCCAAATTCATCTGTCATTGGAAAAACTGCTCGTGAAATGCAATTTAGAAAAATATATGGAATGGCACTTTTAGCAATCTATAGAAGCGAAGAAACATATAGTCATGTTGAAACCGATGAACATCAGCCAAGCCGAATAGGCGTTATGGAATTACATGCAGGTGATACCCTTGTAGTTCAAACCCAATGGGAAGCATTAACCCGATTAAAATCAGATAAGAATTTTGTAATAATAACATCAGACTATCCCCAAGAAGAACTCCGCCCACAAAAAGTTGGATGGGCTGTATTGTTTTTCTCAATTGCACTTGCACTGATATTATTTTCACCCATGCGGTTGTCGCTTTGCCTTTTAGTGGGTGCCGTAGGAATGATAGTATCTAGAGTATTAAGTATTGATGAAGCTTATAAAGCAGTTGGATGGAATACTGTTTTTTTATTAGCAGGACTAATACCTTTAGGGCACGCTGTACAAAGCACAGGAACTGCAGAGTGGATAGCTCAAGGAGTTTTAACAATATTAGACGGTTGGCCAATTTGGGCACTTCAAGTAGGAATAGCTATACTTGCTACTATTTTTACATTGGTAATGTCTAATGTTGGGGCAACAGTCCTATTAGTTCCTTTAGCTGTATCAATTGCTATTGCATCTGGTGGTGATCCTGCAATATTTGCAATGACTGTTGCTATATCAACATCTAATTCATTTTTAATACCAACCCATCAGGTCAATGCATTAATTATGGGACCAGCAGGTTATAGGGTTGCTGATTTTGTCAAAACTGGTGGTATTATGACAGTCTTATTCTTGATAGTTTCTATGGTAATGATGAACCTTATTTTTTAAATTAGATTATTTATAAATAAGTGCGGTTAAAAATATTATTATATTAATAAAACGAACACTATTACTCATTATTCAATAGGCTCTAATGTTAATTCATTAGAGATTTGGCTTCTCAAATCATCGGTATGAAGTGGGCCAGTTGGTCGAGCTAATTTATACGCTTTTACCCAATACAATTTATCAATTGCTCTTGTAATTGCAACATAAGCTAATCTTTTCCATAATGGTATTCCAGCTTCTTCCCGTCCCATTTTTGCTGCTACAAATAAATCCGGTGCAAATACTTGAACTTCTTTCCACTGAGAGCCTTGTGATTTGTGTATCGTGCAAGCTGCCCCATGAACAAACGCAGCGCCCATATTAGCTGCAAAAGGTATAAAAGGTTCTTCTTGGTCAGGTGCTTCTATCTTGATAATACTAGCCGCAGAAACTTGGGGTTCTTCTGCACCTATTACATGTAACCTAGAGAACCCTGGCTTACGTCCATCCCCTAAATAAACACATTGAGCTCCTTTAATTAATCCCCTTGCTTCTAGATCAATACGTTTTTTCCTATGCTTCATAGGTAATTCTATACCATCACAAATTAAAGGTTCCCCAGATAATAAACGATCATCAGGAGCCTCATATGCATTTCTAAATGCTTGAATTAACCGTATGCGTGTTGCATTTCGCCATACTAAAACTGGTGATCTTGCCATTAAATCGGATTGAACAGATTGGGACAAAACAACTCTATCGTCTTTTTTAGCTATGAGTTCAATTTGCCGTTCAAATTCTTGAAAAGTTAATTTTGGATCTGATAATGAATGTGCTAAATCTAAAATAGGGCTATCACCAGATTGACGATGTATTCGGGTTAAATGGCACTGTTTGGATTTTGGTATATTCTCAAATGCCATTGCACCTGATTGACCTACCGGGGCCAACTGCGCTGGATCACCAAACAAAATGAGTGTAGAAAATATTTCTTTCAGGTCTTCAAACTGTCGATCATCCAACATTGAACTTTCATCGATAAAACCAATATCTAGGGGCTCTTCTCTTCTTTTCCATCCAATTATAAAGTCTGAACCACGCAAACCAGCTGCCGCTAGAGCTCCAGGTATCGACTTATTGTTTTTAAAAAATAATGCAGCTCTGTCAAAGGCAATATCATTCAATCCCTCAATAACGGGGCGTTCATCATTTCCATTTAACCATTCTGAAAATTTTTCATATTCAGGATCATACATTGGTGTATACAAAATTCTGTGAATAGTTGTTGCTTGAACACCTCTATTTCGCAAGACACTTGCTGCTTTATTTGTAGGTGCTAATATTGCTAAAGTCCGGCGATCTTTTCGAGCTTTACCTTCATAATCACCTGATACCAACTCAACACCAGCATTAACAAGAGCTTCTGCTAGGTTTCCCAATAATAAAGTTTTTCCAGATCCCGCTTTTCCTAAAATAGCTAATATTTTATTTTTGTTTTCGCTTAATGGTAATAAATTATCATTTTTTAAATCAATACCAGCTGACATCATTGCTTCTGATACGGCATCATACGCTACAGCTTGATCATCAGAATATTCCACTAGAAAGCCTTAAAGTATTTTAAAAAATAAAATCTAATTTATTATCAGTAAAACATAAGAAAGATGAAAGCCTTAAAAAATATTTAATGGCTTATATATCCATTATATAACTAAATTCGGGATAATTTGTTTTTTACGTGATACTACCCCTGGAAGTACAATAATATCTTCTTCAATAACAACTTTAAATGATTTTTCTGCAATATCTTTTACTTGTTGATTTGGAATTAAAAGATTTGATTGTTCATTTAATATATCAACGACAAATAATAAAACTTGATCTACACCATCTTCTTTTCAACATTTTTCATTTCAGCAATTAAACTATCTTTTCTCGCTAAAACAATATCTGGGCTTGTTGTTTCAAGTACCGATATTCGCATCTTTACATTGTTAACTTCATATTCTTTTGAATCCATTCGTAATAATTCTTTATCAGAAAACTTGGAAATATTTGATTTTGCTTCAAACATTTTTTGAGCATACTCAGACAGGCTTAATTCCAAATCTTTAGAAAGATTTTTAGCTAACTCAATATCAGTGCTTGTTGTAGTAGGACTTCTAAATTCTAAAGTATCCGAAATTATGCAGGAAAGAATTAGTCCTTTTATTTCTCTTGGGGCATTAGCTAAATCATCACCCATCATTTCTGCCATAATTGTTGCTGTTGAAGCTAAAGGTTTAATAGTTATTTTGATTGGTTCCTTTGTCTTCAAGCCCCCTGTCATAAGGTGATGATCGATTATTTCAATAATGTTAGCATCATTTATATTATCAGGTAATTCTGAAGGATTATTAGTATCAACAATTATTACATCTTCATCTCTTTCAACAGACTTTAAAACTTCTGGTGAAACATAATCCCAATATTTTATTACATATGCAGCTTCTGTATTTAGATCACCTAGTACATAAGGGGTAGCGTCTATACCCTTTTGTTCCAAGTACCATGCCCAGATAATTGCAGAAGCTGTTGCATCTGTATCAGGTGCTTTATGTCCAAAAACTTTTATCATAATTATCTCTTTGTATACTAATTATTGCCTTATATCATGCAAATCGTTTGTGTAAACAATTAGGATATCGAAGAATAAAAATCTTATTAAACATTACATTGAATTATCTTTCACATTGGCTAATCTATTTCAAAAGGAGACTTCCATGAAAAATCGAAAACTCGGAAATGACGGATTATATGTTAGCGCAATTGGCTTTGGAGCAATGAGCATAACTGGTTTTTTTGGCCCAACAGATGATAAAACATCGCAAAGATGTTTAGCTTCCGCATATGATAATGGAATTGATTTTTTTGATACTGCAGATGTTTATGGAAATGGTTTATCTGAAAATCTAATAGGACAATTTTTAAGAGAAACAAATGCTAAAATAAAAATAGCAACTAAATCAGGAATTCAAACTGAACCTGTTCGGCAATTTAATAATTCCAATGATTATTTAAGCAAATCTCTTGATAAATCTTTACAAAGATTAGGTGTTGATTATGTTGATTTGTTTTATATTCATCGCCGTGAAGCAAATCGTCCCATAGAAGAAGTAGTTAATACTTTACAAGGTTTTATTAAAGCTGGAAAAATTGGTGGATACGGCCTGTCTGAAGTTTCCCCAACAACACTCAGAAGAGCCCACAAAATTCATCCTTGTATGGCGGTGCAAAACGAATACTCACTTTGGTCAAGATTACCAGATTTAGGGTTGATAAGAACTTGTTCAGAGCTTGGTGTTTCATTTGTTCCATTTTCACCTTTGGGAAGAGGAATGCTTACAGATAAGCCAGCTAAACGAAAAAATATGACATCACCAGATTTACGAATAAATAATCCTCGCTTTATGGAACCAAACCTCTCAGACAATTTAGCTATGATAAAAAACTTTAAAAATTGGGCGTTAGATAATAAAATGAGTACTGCTTGCGCTGCTCTAGCATGGGTTTTAAATAGAGGGCAGCATCTAATTCCAATTCCTGCAACACGGACTAGCAAACATTTAATGGAATGGGTAAATGCATCTGAAATAAATTTGTCGCATGATCAAATGAGCGAAATAGAAGCTATCCTTCCAATTGGATGGGCATATGGTGATCGATATTCAGTGAGTCAGTATGTCGGTCCAGAAACATATTGCTAATTTTTTTCTAATAGTTGAATTGTTATTAAATTTGTAAGATTTTCAGAATTTGTTAACAATTCCCCACATGCTTTAGGCCCCTTATCTGTTGAAATTTGGCAATAATTATAGGCACCCATATCAAGATTTATTACCATATCAGGGCTATGTTTAGACTTAATCTCTGAAGCTGCTTCGTATAATGTGGAAGCTGTTTTAGTTTGATAAACTCCCCACCCTGACTTCTTGATAAAAAACATTCTTCTCATAAATCGACGAGCATTATCAACATTATATAAATCTAAATTTCCATCAGATATTAATAAATGAGATTGTATCATGCTCCACCCTTTTAATTGTGCAAGTTTGATAAAACTATTTCGTTCAGATTTTATTGTGAGATCAAAGTCTTTTTCCCATAATTTAATATTTCGCACACTAAATATATGAGGAGCACCGTTAGGGGATATAAGCAGAACACCATCCCAGCTTTGAAATCTTGAGCTAATAAGTCTCAAACCACCAAATGCTAGTCCTTCAACTCCAAATCTGTCACCACTTGAATATGCACCAGTAATAGAGAGAATATCATTAGAGCTGTGGGATAATTCTAATGGATGGAATTTAAGAGAAATATTTGCTGGTGTATTACAGCTATAAAATAAAATACTTTCATCTGGAGCACCACAATCCTGAGCACTAATCAGTTTGGGTGCACTAAATACAAACATACATGTTATAAATAGTGATATAAAACGGGTCATAAAATCGAAAATACGCGCTCTTTAGTAACAGTCAATCTTATTATATAATAAATTTCTTTGTAGATATATAAAGTTATATTAATAAAATTTTAATATCACTTAAATCGTGAATGGCTTATATTGTTCTTTCGACCATTTTCTTTTTAATCTCAGCAATTGCTTTTGCTGGGTTTAGTCCTTTAGGACATGTTTTTGCACAATTCATAATTGTATGGCATCGATAAAGTTTAAATGGATCCTGAAGTTCATCGAGTCTCTCACCTGTAGCTTCATCTCGTGAATCTATTATCCACCTATATGCATGTAAAAGTGCAGCTGGGCCTAAATAACGATCCCCATTCCACCAATATGAAGGGCAAGACGTTGAACAGCATGCACACATAACACATTCATAAAGACCATCTAATTTTTTTCGATCTTCAATAGACTGTCGCCATTCAGTAGCAGGTTTATTTGTTTTAGTTTCCAACCAAGGCATTATTGAAGCATGTTGCGCGTAGAAATGTGTTAAATCAGGAATTAAATCCTTTATCACTTCCATATGTGGCAATGGATAAATCTTCACATCACCCTTTATTTCATCTAACCCATAAATACATGCCAAAGTGTTTATGCCATCAACATTCATTGCACATGATCCACAAATCCCTTCACGGCATGAACGTCTAAATGTAAGTGTAGGGTCTACTTCACTTTTTATCTTTACCAATGCATCTAATACCATTGGGCCACATTTATCCATATCTAAAAAATATGTATCTAAGGATGGGTTTTCACCTGTATCAGGATTCCATCTATAAACTTTAAAAGCACGAACATTTGTTGCACCTTCAGGTTTTGGCCATGTTTTACCAACTGTCATTCTAGAGTTTTTTGGGAGTGTTAGTTCAACCATGTCTTTACCGTTTTATATTTTATCTAGATGTTAAAATTGTATTTTCCAGAGGCCGATCAATTAAGTTCGGCCTCTAAGAGACTTTGAATTTTAAAAACTTAAAGCTTACTAGACGCAGTGTCTTTTGTTACTGCAGTATTTGCAGCTTGATCAGCTGCACAAGCTGTTAATGTTAGTGCTACTGCTATGATTGCAGTGATTTTCAAAATGTTCATTTTGTATCCTTCCTTAGTTACCATCGCAAATTTATTTTGCTTATATATATCTTATTCTTTTTTTCTGCCAGTGACAGTTTTATTTATATTTTTTACCATCAACATCTTATTTTCTATTTATCCAGTAGATTTATAATGCCTACGATTTTATCATTATAACAGGTGATATAAAATCATAATAGTATAAAAAATTAATAAACCCTCGCCTTTGGTGCTATTTTTTTCATATCAATTCCACCCTCTTCAACGCTTGTTAATGGATCTAGATGCACACCCCTATAACTTATATCAAACTTTTCATTATCTACTCGACATAACGTATGCTTGCGCCAATTAACATCGTCACGGTCTGGATAATCTTCGTGAGCATGTGCACCACGGCTTTCTTTTCTTGCTTCAGCACCAACAATGGTTGCTAATGCATTTGGCATTAAATTAGTTAACTCTAAAGTTTCCATTAAATCTGAATTCCAAATAAGTGAACGGTCTGTAACATTTAAATCAGCGACCTTTTTTGCCACTTCAACCATCTTATCAACACCTTCAGATAGTGTCTTATTAGTGCGAAATACTGCTGCATCAGCTTGCATATTTTTTTGCATTTCAAGTCTCAACTCTGCAGTTGGTACTGATCCATTAGCGTGTCTAATAGTGTCAAAACGGGCCATTGATTTTTCAACCGAATTTTCATTTAAAGGTTCATTTGAGGCATTTGGATCTACTACTTTTGCAGCGCGAATAGCTGCTGCACGCCCAAATACTACCAAATCAATTAAACTATTAGATCCAAGTCGATTTGCACCATGTACAGAGGCACAACCAGCTTCACCAACAGCCATTAAACCAGGCAATATTCTATCATGGTCATCAGATGTTGGATCTAAAACTTCACCCCAATAATTAGTAGGGATACCACCCATATTATAATGAACAGTGGGCAATACTGGGATTGGCTCTTTGTTTACGTCAACACCAGCAAATATTTTTGCACTTTCTGAAATTCCTGGCAACCTTTCTGCAAGTGTTTCGGGAGGCAGATGATTTAAATGCAAATGAATATGATCACCTTCCGGCCCAATGCCTCGGCCTTCATTAATTTCCATCGTCATGCATCTTGAAACAACATCACGAGACGCCAAATCTTTATATGTCGGAGCGTAGCGCTCCATAAATCTTTCACCTTCTGAATTCGTAAGATAACCACCCTCTCCTCGGGCACCTTCTGTAATCAAACACCCTGAACCATAAATACCAGTAGGATGAAATTGAACAAACTCCATATCTTGCAATGCTAGACCTTGGCGCGCCACCATACCTCCGCCGTCTCCAGTACAAGTATGTGCTGATGTGGCACTGAAGTATGCACGACCATATCCTCCAGTGGCTAACACTACCATTTTCGCGTTAAACCTATGTATTGTTCCGTCATCTAATTTCCAGGCGATAATGCCCTGACACCGACCATCTTCGGTCATTATTAAATCAGTAGCAAAATATTCAATATAAAATTCTGCATTATGTTTCAATGATTGGCCGTATAAGGTGTGTAATATAGCATGCCCGGTTCTATCAGCAGCTGCACAAGTTCTTTGCACTGATGGGCCTTCACCAAATTGGGTCGTATGACCACCAAACGGCCTTTGATAAATTTTTCCTTCTTCAGTTCGAGAGAACGGAACTCCATAATGTTCCAATTCGTAAACAGCTTTTGGAGCTTCTCTGACCAAATACTCCATTGCATCAGTATCACCTAACCAATCGGATCCTTTAACCGTATCATACATATGCCATTGCCAATGGTCATTTGGAGACGTGCCAACATCCATATTAGCAAGTGAAGCAGCAATGCCTCCTTGTGCAGCTACAGTATGGGAACGTGTTGGAAATACCTTAGAAACACAAGCAGTTTTAAGACCCTGCTCTGCCATTCCAAGCGTTGCCCTTAATCCTGCACCACCAGCACCTACAACAACAACGTCATATTCATGGTCAATATATTCATATGATGACATTCAAAATTCTCCGTTCAACCAGCAAAGGTAATTTTCAATATTGCAAAGACAGCCGTTAGACCAAATGTCCAACAGAATAATTTATTAAATATAATTAAAAACAAAAGTTTACCTTTTGAATGTACATAATCTTCGATTACAACCTGCAAACCCTCTTCTAGATGTTTGAATGTAATCAAGAAAAAAAGTATTATTGAAATACTTGTAAAAGGATTTTGAAAAGACTCAATTACAACATTATGATCTTTTCCAATAAGCGGTGCCATAACAAGAATAAAAATAATTGTTAAAGGTATCAAAGCAACAGATTTTAATCTTTCACCAAACCAATGACTTGCACCTGACTTAGCAGAACCCAAGCCACTAACTTTTGATCTATCCGTTTTGAAATTCATGACAATGCCCCACTGTAACAAATTATTACAAATGTAAGAACAAAACTTCCAATAATTACAGCCCATCCCATTCGGTCTGCGGTTTTCAAATCAAATCCGTATCCCATATCCCAAATTAGATGCCTGATACCTCCCAAAGAGTGGTAACATAATGCCCAAACTGAACCAATCAATACGACTATCCCAAACCAACTTGATAAAATACTGTTTGCACTTTCAAAATACTTAATATTTGTTGATGCTGCTAGGAGCCACCAGACAATTAGAACAAATCCAAATGAAAGTGAGACACCGGATATACGCACCAATATTGATGAGATTGAACTCATCTGAGGCCTGTATATCGTCAAATGAGGTGATAGAGGGCGATTACCCTTAACTCTTTCTGACATGTTTTACTCCAGTAATATTCAAGAATTTATCATTTGTTATATTAATTTATTTATGCATCACAGCACAAATAGGACATTTTACATATTTATTATGCACAAACGCATACTTTTATAATTTTGTGATCACAATTCACTTAATTTCAGTTCTCTTTTGTATTCAATATCATTCTTTTTAATTACAGCCTGTGCACATCTCATTACTCCCCACTTTTCGTCGTATGTATATTGAGGGTCACCATATAGTTCCCATCCATTAGAAAGAGCTTTAGTCACTTTGTGGCAAAAGGCTGATGTGTCTTCATGTGTTAGTAATCTGTATGCAATCATAATGAATGCTTTCTATTAAAGAATTGATATATACGATATGTTGTAACTAGAACAATTCCGATCATATTCAATATTAAATGTGCTATATAATAGAAATGCAGGAAAAAAATTAATATGTTACTTGCTCTCATGTCGCTTTCCTACTAGCAGGAAGTCGAAATTTTATATTTATGGAGATAACTAATGGCACGCTCAAAAATTGCACTTATTGGCTCAGGTATGATTGGTGGAACACTTGCTCATCTTGCTGCACTAAAAGAATTAGGTGATATAGTTTTATTTGATATTGCAGACGGTATACCACAAGGTAAGGCGTTGGACATATCAGAAGCAGGCCCAGTAGATAAGTATGATGCAAAAATATCGGGTACTACCGATTATTCTGATATTGCTGGTGCTGATGTATGCATTGTAACAGCAGGTGTTGCTCGCAAACCTGGAATGTCTAGAGATGACTTACTCGGCATTAATCTTAAAGTAATGAAATCAGTAGGAGAAGGCATCAAACAGCACGCACCAAATGCATTCGTTATATGTATTACTAATCCTCTTGATGCGATGGTTTGGGCACTGCAAAAATTTAGTGGCTTACCAACTGAAATGGTATGCGGAATGGCTGGTGTACTTGATAGTGCTCGTTTCCGTCATTTTCTTGCTGAAGAATTTAATGTTTCTGTAAAAGATGTAACTGCATTTGTTTTAGGTGGGCATGGAGATACCATGGTTCCATTGACAAGATACTCTACAGTTGCGGGTATCCCATTGCCAGATTTGATTGATATGGGTTGGACAACACAACAGAAATTAGATGATATTGTTCAGCGTACACGAGATGGTGGTGCGGAAATTGTTGGATTGTTAAAAACTGGATCAGCGTATTATGCACCTGCTGCATCAGCAATTGAAATGGCTGAGGCATTTTTAAAAGATCAAAAAAGATTACTTCCTTGCGCAGCTTATGTCTCAGATAGTTATGGGCTAAAAGATACTTATGTAGGAGTTCCTACGGTAATAGGTGCGGCAGGGGTTGAACGTGTTGTTGAAATTAAACTTAATGAAAAAGAACAAGAAGGATTTGATAAATCCGTGAACGCTGTGAAAGGCCTTGTTGAAGCATGTATAGTAATTGATACATCATTAGCATAAATACTTGATAAATTATACTTATTAGAACACGCCTTTTATGGCGTGTTTTTTTATCAAAATCATTAAAACAAATATAACACTTTTATAAATACTTGAATTTGTGATCACACTATTTTATTATGTGATCACAAATATGAGAAAAAACAGCACTTATACCGAATTTAATGATTTAAGCCTTTTTAGATTCTTTTTTTGATGTATTAAAAAACTAAACTTCTCACCGCTTAAGGGAGCCACTTGCGATGAACATTCATGAATATCAAGCTAAACAACTACTGAAATCATTTGGATGCCCAGTATCCATTGGCTACCCTATCTATGATGCTTCAGAGGCAAGATCTGCTGCCGGTAAACTTGATGGCCCGTTATGGGTTGTCAAAGCTCAAATACATGCTGGAGGTCGGGGCAAAGGCTCATTTAAAGAAACCGATGCAGGAGATAAAGGTGGCGTTCGACTTACATTTTCAATTGATGAAGCTACCGCTGAAGCAGAGAAAATGTTAGGAAATACACTTGTAACTCATCAAACAGGCCCAGCCGGAAAGCAAGTGAATAGAATTTACATAGAAGATGGTTCAGATATTGAGACTGAATTATATCTTGCAGTACTTTTGGACCGCGTTACTTCTCGTATATCATTTGTTGCCTCAACAGAAGGAGGTATGGATATCGAAGCAGTTGCAGAAGAAACGCCAGAAAAAATTATTACAGTAACAGTTGATCCATCACTCGGCTTTACAAAAGAAAACGGTAAAGATGTTTCTAATGCATTAAAGTTAACAGGAAAAAATATTGATGAATGTATTGAATTAACATCAAATTTATATCGAATGTTTGTTGAAAAAGATATGGATATGTTGGAAATTAATCCACTGATAGTGATGGAAAACGGTGGATTAAAGTGCCTAGACGCTAAAATGGCATTTGATGGCAATGCATTATTTCGTCAACCTGATATTCTAGCTTTACGTGACGAAACAGAAGAAGATGCAAAAGAGCTAGAGGCATCAAAATATGATCTTAGTTACATAGCATTAGATGGTGAAATTGGCTGTATGGTTAATGGCGCTGGATTAGCAATGGCTACAATGGATATTATTAAATTAAAAGGTGCAGAACCTGCTAATTTCTTGGATGTTGGAGGTGGAGCTACTGCAGAGAAAGTAACTGCAGCATTCAAAATTATTACATCAGATCCAAATGTAAAAGGTATTCTTGTAAATATTTTTGGTGGAATAATGCGCTGCGATGTAATCGCTGAGGGTGTAGTTGAGGCCGTAAGAGAAGTTGGTTTAACTGTTCCATTGGTTGTCCGACTAGAAGGTACAAAGGTTCAAGAAGGAAAAGACATTATTAATAGTAGTCCTTTTGACGTAATTGCTGCAGATGATCTTGACGATGCTGCTGCCAAAATTGTTAAAGCAGTGAAAGGTTAATCAAAATGTCCATACTTATTAACAAAGATACAAGAATTCTTGTCCAAGGCTTAACAGGCAAAACAGGTACTTTTCATACTGAGCAAGCTTTATCATATTTTGACACAAAAATGGTTGGTGGTACTCATCCAAAAAAAGG
This sequence comes from uncultured Amylibacter sp., assembly GCA_905182285.1. Lineage (GTDB taxonomy): Bacteria > Pseudomonadota > Alphaproteobacteria > Rhodobacterales > Rhodobacteraceae > Amylibacter. Next base: position 22,136 of record CAJJAY010000026.1, read on the forward strand.
CGGTACAAACTGGTCATCTGCAAATGGAGAAAAATTACCCATATTTGCTAGCGTTTTGGAAGGTAAAGAAGCAACTGGAGCAACAGCATCAGTAATATATGTACCACCAGCAGGTGCTGCTGCTGCAATAGAAGAAGCTATCGATGCAGGAATAGAATTAATAACTTGCATAACAGAAGGTATTCCAGTGATGGATATGGTTCGTGTGAAAAACAAACTATCTAATTCAAAATCTCGGTTAATTGGAGGTAATTGCCCGGGGCTTATGACACCAAATGAATGTAAAATTGGAATCATGCCAGGATCAATTTTCAAAAAAGGATCTGTTGGGGTGTTATCAAGATCTGGAACCTTAACATATGAAGCAGTCTTCCAAACGACTAATGCTGGCCTTGGGCAATCAAGTGCTGTTGGTATCGGCGGCGATCCAATAAAAGGCACAGAGTTTATTGATATACTTGAATTATTCTTGGCAGACGCAGAAACACAATCAATTATAATGATTGGTGAAATTGGTGGAAGCGCTGAAGAAGAGGCTGCTCAATTTTTAATTGATGAAGCTAAAAAAGGGCGTAAAAAACCAGTTGCAGGCTTTATTGCAGGTGTTACGGCACCTCCAGGTCGCAGAATGGGCCATGCCGGAGCGATTGTTGCTGGAGGAAAAGGTGATGCAGGTTCAAAAATTGAAGCTATGAGGGATGCAGGAATTGTGGTTGCCGATAGCCCTGCTGGATTAGGTGAAGCTGTTCTTAAAGCAATTGGATAAAACTTATGCCAAATAGGCTGAGACGCAGAATAAATTTTAAATAATGGATTTTGGTTAGGTAAAAAAAATGACTGAAAAGCTGACAAATGAACAATTACATGCTTCCTCATTTCTGCAAGGACATAATGCTGAATATGTAGAAAAACTTTATGCAAAATATGTAGCAAACCCGAGTTCAGTTGATTCCACTTGGCAAGATTTTTTTGCTGAATTAAATGATGATATTTCTGAAGTTTTAGCAGAAGCAACTGGCCCCTCATGGGCACGCCCTGATTGGCCACCAGTTCCTAATGATGATTTAACCGCAGCACTTGATGGTCAGTGGGCTGAAGATCCTAATATTGCAGGACAAAAGATCAAAGAAAATGCTGTTTTAAATGGTAAGATAGCTACAGATTCTGATATTCAACAGGCAGTCTTAGACAGCATGAGAGCGCTAATGATTATTCGCGCCTATCGTATTCGTGGACATCTAATTGCAGACCTCGATCCACTGAACATGCGAAGTAAAGACCCTCACCCAGAATTAGATCCTCGCTTTTATGGCTTCAACGAAATTGATATGGACCGTCCAATTTATTTGGACAATGTGTTAGGGCTTGAATCAGCCACAATGCGTCAAATTACTGACAAGTTACTTGAAACATACTGTGGCACATTTGCTTTACAATATATGCATTTATCCAATCCCGAAGAAGCCGCGTGGCTGAAAGAAAGAATAGAATCCTGGGATAAGGAACATTTTTTCTCAACAGAAGGCCGAAAAGCTATTTTAAATAAAATGGTTGAAGCCGAAGGGTTTGAAAAGTTTTGCCATGTAAAATATTCAGGAACAAAACGATTTGGATTAGATGGAGCTGAGTCACTAATTCCAGCGATGGAGCAAATTATTAAACGCGGTGGAGCACTCGGAGTTAAAGATATTATCGTTGGTATGCCTCATCGTGGTCGCTTGAATGTATTGGTTAACGTAATGTCAAAGCCATACCGCGCGATTTTTAATGAATTTCTTGGTGGTTCGTATAAACCAGATGATGTCGAAGGTTCGGGCGATGTAAAATATCATCTTGGAGCATCATCAGATCGTGAATTTGACGGAAACTCAGTTCACCTTTCTTTAACTGCAAACCCATCTCATTTAGAGGCTGTGAATCCCGTTGTTCTTGGCAAGGCTAGAGCTAAAGGTGATCAACATGGCAGAGACCGTGGGGCAGTTATGCCAGTATTGCTTCACGGCGATGCAGCATTTGCTGGGCAAGGTGTTATAGCAGAATGCTTTGGTTTATCTGGGTTAAAAGGTCATATTACTGGTGGGACAATGCATATCGTTGTTAATAACCAAATAGGCTTTACAACCTCACCTCATGACAGTCGTTCTTCTCCTTATCCAACAGATATTTCATTAATGGTTGAAGCACCAATTTTTCACGTTAATGGTGATGATCCTGAAGCAGTGGTTCACGCTGCAAAAGTTGCAACAGAATTCAGGCAAAAATTTCGAAAAGACGTTGTTTTAGATATCTTTTGCTATCGAAGATTTGGGCATAATGAAGGTGATGAACCTATGTTTACTCAACCTCAAATGTATAAAAAAATTAAAACTCACAAAACTTCATTATCAATATATACCGAACGCCTTGTTAATGATGGCTTAATCCCCGAAGGCGAAATAGAGGATATGAAAGCAGCATTCCAAATGCGCTTAAATGAAGAATTTGAGGCTGGAAAAGTATTTAAACCAAATAAAGCTGATTGGTTAGATGGTCGCTGGAAGCATTTGCAATCTAAAGATCCTGAATATCAGCGTGGAAAAACTGCAATTACAAAAAAACGCTTTAATGAAATTGGATCGGCATTAACTCGGCTACCAGAAGCATGGAATACACATCGAACTATTTCGAGAATTCTTGATGTAAAATCAAAAATGATTTCTTCAGGTGAAAATATCGATTGGTCAACTGGTGAAGCTTTAGCCTTTGGATCGCTACAAATAGAGGGATTCCCAATTCGATTATCAGGGCAAGATTGCACCCGCGGAACTTTCAGCCATAGACATTCAGGAATCTTGGATCAAAATACTGGAGAAAAATTCTATCCACTAAATAACATTCGCGATGATCAAGTTGGGAATTATGAAGTTATTGACAGTATGCTATCTGAATATGCTGTGCTGGGTTATGAATATGGATATTCTTTAGCAGAACCTAATGCACTCACTCTATGGGAAGCACAATTTGGTGACTTTGCTAATGGTGCTCAAATTATGTTTGATCAGTTCATTAGCACCGGTGAATCAAAATGGTTACGTATGTCTGGCCTGGTAATGTTACTTCCTCATGGAATGGAAGGGCAAGGGCCAGAACATTCATCCGCGCGCCCTGAACGTTTCTTGCAGAATTGTGCAGAAGATAATTGGGTCATTGCAAATGTAACAACTCCTGCAAACTATTTTCATATATTACGGCGCCAAATGCACCGTACATATAGAAAACCATTGGTATTAATGACCCCAAAATCTCTTTTGCGCCACAAGCATGCTGTATCAAAAATTGATGATTTTGTAGGGAAATCAAGCTTTCATCGTGTTTTATGGGACGATGCAGAAAATGGAAACTCAAGCACTAAACTCAAAGCTGATAAAGACATAAAACGTGTAGTAATTTGCACAGGAAAAGTCTATTTTGACTTACTATCTGAACGTGACGAGCGTGGAATAAATGATATATATTTAATGCGCCTAGAGCAACTGTACCCAGTTGCTAATATTGCCTTAAAAAAAGAAATGAAGCGTTTTATAAATGCTGAAATCGTGTGGTGCCAAGAAGAGCCTAAGAATCAAGGCGCCTGGTCATTTATTAATCCTCATATTGAGCGCAATTTAATTGAAATAGATGCAAAACATACAAGACCTAAATATATTGGGAGGAAATCAGCTGCTGCCCCAGCAACTGGACTAGCCAGTACTCATAAAAAAGAACAAATGATGCTTGTTGATCAAGCGTTGACGTTGAAAGGATAATTCGATGACTGAAGTGCGCGTACCAACATTAGGTGAGAGTGTAACAGAAGCTACACTAGCTACATGGTTCAAAAAAACTGGAGATACCGTAACTCAAGACGAGATGATATGTGAATTAGAAACAGACAAAGTAACTGTTGAAGTTGCTGCTCCTGTAAGTGGTCTCCTTTCAGAGATTGTAGCTGCAGAAGGCGTAACTGTTGGAGTTGATGCACTTCTTGCACAGATTTCAGAAGTGCCAGATTCAAATCTTATAAAAAATGAAAATACAAAATTAAATAAAGATAAATCAGCCTCTACAATTGAAATCAATGCCATAAAGAATGCACCGTCCGCTGAAAAATTAATGGCCGAGAATAAAATAACTAATATTTCTGGTACAGGAAGAGATGGAAGAGTAATGAAAGGTGATGTTTTAGATGCGATCGCCAACCCTACTCCGACATTAAGCGCTGGAGCTCCAGCTAAGCCTCGTCAGGACAACCCTCGGGAAGAGCGCGTTACAATGACGCGCTTGCGCCAAACTATCGCACGAAGGTTAAAAGAAAGTCAAAATACTGCTGCAATGCTTACAACATATAATGAAGTTGATATGACAGCAGTGATGGATCTAAGGGCAGAATATAAAGATCTATTCTTAAAAAAACACGGTGTAAAACTTGGCTTTATGTCGTTTTTTACTAAAGCTTGTTGTCATGCGCTTAACGAAATTCCAGAAGTAAACTCAGAAATTGATGGTACTGATGTTATTTATAAAAACTATGTAAATATGGGCATAGCTGCAGGCACACCAACTGGATTAGTTGTTCCAGTAATTAATGATGTAGATAAAATGTCATTCGCTGAAATTGAAAAAGCAATTTCGGAAAAAGGTGCGCGCGCAAGAAGTGGAAAATTATCCATGACAGAGATGCAAGGAGGATCATTCACAATATCAAATGGAGGTGTTTATGGTTCATTAATGTCGTCTCCAATACTTAACCCCCCACAGTCGGGAATATTAGGTATGCATACAATTCAAAAACGACCAATCGTAATAGATGATAAAATTGTTATAAGACCAATGATGTATTTAGCGCTTTCATATGATCATAGGGTAGTCGATGGAAAAGGCGCAGTTACTTTCTTGGTGCGCGTTAAAGAAGCACTTGAAGACCCAAGAAGATTATTAATGGACCTGTAATTTAGTAATAAATAATCAAAGTTATACATTTTAAATAATATTGAATAATTATCGTTAATAAGAAAGGCTAGCCTCAATGACAAACTATGATGTAATCGTAATTGGTAGTGGACCAGGAGGATATGTTTGTGCAATCCGATGTGCTCAATTAGGTCTGAAAACGGCTATTGTAGAAGGTCGGGATACTTTAGGTGGAACCTGTTTGAATGTTGGATGCATTCCATCAAAAGCTTTATTGCATGCTTCTCATTCATATCATGAAGCAACTCATAATTTTGAAAAAATGGGCTTAATTATAAATAGTCCAAAAATTGATTTTAAGAAAATGCAAGATTACAAAAATGACGTAATTGCTCAAAATACAAAAGGTATAGAATTTTTACTCAAAAAAAATAAAATTGACTGGTTAAAAGGTTGGGCAAAATTAAATGCTCAAAAACAAGTTATAATTGATGAAGATGTCTATGATGCAAAAAGTGTTGTTATTGCAACTGGTTCAGAGGCCTCTTCAATACCAAATGTAGAAATTGATGAAAGCCGCATCGTAACTTCTACTGGTGCTTTATCACTGTCAAAAATACCAAAATCTATGGTAGTTATTGGCGCAGGGGTAATTGGACTTGAAATGGGAAGTATTTATTCAAGGCTTGGCACTGAAGTAACTGTAATTGAATACTTGGATCACATTACTCCAGGAATGGACTTAGAAATTTCCAAAAATTTCCAAAGAACACTAAAAAAACAAGGACTAAAGTTTATTATGGGAGCTGCGGTTCAGTCAGCAATAAGCACTAAATCAAAAGCAACTGTTGTTTATAAAAAATCTGACGTTGAGACCAAAATTGAAACTGATATCGTATTAGTATCAACTGGTCGGAAGCCATTTATAAATGGACTTAATTTTAAAGAAATAGGCGGGGAATTAACACATACTGGGCAAATCAAAACAGATAACAAATGGAAAACTTCCATAGATGGTATCTACGCAATTGGTGATGCAATTACTGGCCCAATGCTAGCGCACAAAGCCGAAGACGAAGGCATGGCTGTCGCTGAAGTGTTATCTGGCAAACATGGCCATGTAAATTACAACGTGATTCCTGGAGTAATATATACTACTCCAGAGGTAGCCAACGTGGGCAAAACAGAAGAAGAGTTAAAAGAAGCCGGTATCGCTTATAAGGTTGGAAAATTTAGCTTTATGGGAAACGGAAGAGCAAAAGCAGTGTTCCAAGGTGAAGGCTTCGTTAAGCTTTTAGCAGATGAGGCAACAGATCGAATTCTAGGCTGTCATTTGATTGGCCCTGCTGCAGGAGACCTAATTCATGAAATATGTGTAGCAATGGAATTTGGGGCATCAGCCCAAGATATAGCCATGACTTGTCATGCTCATCCAACATTTTCAGAAGCTATGCGAGAAGCCGCTCTCGCATGTGGAGATGGTGCAATTCACGCTTAATTCTAACTTGGTAAAGTTAAGATATATGCTAATCACTAGCAAGCATTCGCAAGCCTTGTGTCACATCTGCTCTTATGGCTAGCTTTAAACTTGGCTCATCACCGACTTTCAACGCAGCTATTGCTAAACGATGATTATGTGAAGCTTCACGCCTCTGCAATTGAGAATATAAAGATCTCATAGTGGGCCCCAACTGTAACCATACGGTTTCAACCAAGGCTAACATCGCTGGTGCTTGTGCACGTAAGTATAATGTTCGGTGAAATTCTAAATTACGACGAATGTAATCGACTGCATCATCTTTGACTATAGCTTGGTCTATTAAACTATTAATATTGCTAAGTCGTTCTAATAAATTTAAATGAGCCCGAGGCAATGCTCTTGATGCAAGTTCTGGCTCTAAAAGTGCACGAATTGAGGCTAATTCTTCAATTCTATCATTAGATAATTCTGGAGTTGCAACCCTTCCAGTAGATGAAATACTTAAGGCACCCTCAGCACTCAAACGACGAATTGCATCTCTTGCTGGTGTCATTGAGACACCAAACTTTGATGCTAAACCTCTGATCGTAACTGATTGGCCTGGTTCTAGTTCTCCATGCATAATAGATACTCTGAGAGCTCTATATACACCTTCATGGCTTATAAATGTTGGATCAAGTTCATTCATACCTCATGTGATCACAAATTAACCAAAGATTAAAGCTTATATTGATGTAATAAATTACCATTTGTTTTTAGCCATAATCTATTAAGTTTGTAATTTGGAAAAACACTTTCAACTAATTGCCAATATTCATTTGAATGATTCATTTCAATTAAATGGCATACTTCATGTGCTGCAACATAATTTTGCACTTCACGAGGTGCCATTACTAAACGCCAAGAATACATTAATCGCCCGTTTGAAGTACAAGAGCCCCAACGTGAAGTGGTATCGCGTAATGTAATTGAATTAATCTTGCATCCTAATAATTTTGCAAAATAATCAGATGAAGCCATTAATCTTTCGCGTGCTAAAGTTTTGTAGAAAGCCCTTAACTTTCCACATATGTCTTCTTGAGCACCTGGAACAAACAAACTATCATTGTTAAATGTTACAACTTTCTCAAATCCACGCCTGATAAAAACTTTTTTCCCATCCAATAAAATTCGTTCACCAAATTTTATTGGAATGGGTTTTAATTGCCGTGATAAATGTTTGCGCATCCAGCCTTCTTGGCTAGAAACAAACTCTTTAGCTTCCCTCATATTAGATGATCTTGGTAAAGTTAGGCTAACTTTATGATCTTTATTCGAAATACGAAGTGAATATCTCTTAGCTTTCGAATTTCTTCGTAATAATATTTCGATAGGTGGATCACCAATTATAAAAAAATCACTCATTTTTTTATAATATTCACACAATTAAGCAATGCAATGCCATTTAGTGCTCTTTTTTTAATATAGGCCTTTGACAAGCTTGCCTTGATGTGGCAATTCGCCAGAAGAATTTCGAAAATTTTTTGAGAGGGAACATCCTATGCCCAAAGAAGAATGGGGCGTAAAACGTCTTTGCCCTGAAAGTGGTAAACGGTTTTATGACTTAAACAAAGATCCAATAGTTAGCCCATATACTGGGACTGAATACCCATTGTCTTTTTTCACAGAAGATAAATCTAAAGCATCACTTTCAGACAAAGCTGATAAAGCATCTATTAAAGAAGCAACAGATGATGATTTGGTTGATGATGTTGATGTATTAGATGATGATGATGTCGCAGATGTAGATTTAGGCGACGACGTATTAGATGATGATGATGATGCTGATACAGTACCTTTAGAAGAAGTTGCTGGCGTTGCATCACCTGATGACGACAGCTAAATAATATCCACATTTAAAATATTAGGTGTGGATACTTTAGCTTAAAAGGGGCCTTAGCTCAGCTGGGAGAGCGCTTCGCTGGCAGCGAAGAGGTCAGGAGTTCGATCCTCCTAGGCTCCACCAATATTTCTCATAAATATGTTAGTTAGTTAAAAAGACTCCAGTTCGAATTCCAACTCAGAAGGTAAAACACCTAGACCATTCACGGGCGTCATATCCTGAGGACAAGCCGACATAACAATAATGCAATCTTCATATGCTTTTAGCTTTATAGAATCACCAGCACTAGAAACTGGGGCTTCCCAGCTATATTTTCCATTATTTTCAGAAACAGGAATATTCATCCAAATGTTAAATGGACTTGGGATGTGTTTTATTGGTACATTAATTGCCAGTAGACTCATTCGGAAATTATCTGCGCAGTTATCGTGATAACTGACTGCGCCAAGTTGCTGATATCTAGCATGATCACAGCAAGCAATTAAAATATCATGTATCCCGGGAGATGTATCTTCTACTATCTGAATTAGTGGACGCCGGCGATTAGTTACAAGTATATCCCCCTTACTAACATAGACACGCCCTAATGCCGTTCGAGTATGTTCCATTGAGAGGAATTCAGATTCTGAACCATCAATTAATGCAAAAAAATCACATACTTGATTACCTCTTATATTGTGTATGAAAATACTTTGATTTTTTTTAAGCCGAACTGCCCGCCCCTGTCTAGCAGGAATTAAATATCGTTTTCCAATTTTACCTATACCATTATGGGATATTGGCTCTTTAATACTGCTGTTTTGGCCATCAGGTTTAGCGGGGTCATAAAATTCTTTTTGCATAATATAAATCCAATCATTTTATATTGGATAATCGCCTCACATGGGATTACTCGATAATGTAAATTAAATAATAAATAAGCCACCTAATCTAAGTTTTCAATAAAGCGATTTAGCTCATATCAGGCATTAGCAACTAACAGCTCATTTATTAAACAAAATAATTAAATTTAGAAAAAGTTTTTTATTGGATTTTTACAATAATTATAAGTGGATTAATTTTAACCCTTAAATATAGATAGAAACTTACCAAAACAATTTTCTTAATAGGTTCAGGCATTACTTAAATTTTTAAGAAAATATTACATTTTTTAGCAACTAATAAAATTAAAAATTATATAACTTATTATATAATTCATGGATTTTAAATATCTTGTATTTATGTTATTGGAAAATAAACAACTTATGGAATAATTTTATGACAATAAAATCAACATTTAAAGAATGTTTATTAATTGGCACGGAAGCAATGGCTACCTTAAGTAATAATTTAAAAGATGATGAGTTTGTTTTAAATATTGAGTCTGCAATAAATTTAATTTCAAAAATTCGTGGACGTTTAGTTATATCGGGTATGGGCAAAAGCGGTATTATTGGTAGGAAATTGGTTGCCACATTTGCCTCAACTGGAACCCCATCTCTTTTTTTACACCCAGCTGAGGCCAGTCATGGCGATTTAGGAATGGTTTGCAGTGAAGATGTGTTATTATTAATGTCTTTTTCTGGTGAAAGCCGCGAATTGGTCGATATTATTAGATATGGAAAACGTTTTGGTGTTCCCATTGTAGCATTTACTTCGAATGCAAACAGCACACTTGGTAAAGCTGCTGATATTTTGTTGCAACTTCCAAAAGTGAAAGAAAGTTGCCCCCATAATCTAGCTCCTACTTCTTCAACATTAATTCAATTAGCACTTGGTGATGCACTTGCTATAACTTTATTGAAACAAAAAGGATTTTCAGAAGAAGATTTTTTTAATTTTCATCCTGGTGGTAAATTAGGTGCTGCACTTATGCCCGCTGATGAATTAATGCACAAAGATGATAAGTTACCCCTTGTTTCTGAAGATGCCCCTTTTTCAGAAATATTAAATGTCATAAGTGCTAAAGGGTATGGCATTGTAGGCCTTCAAAATCATACAGGTGAAATATCTGGCATTATAACTGATGGAGATGTCCGCAGATACATTGCAAAAAATACGGATGGCACAATGCAAGATGTAATATTTGGCACCACTGGAAAACAAATAATGACAAAAGAATTTACGGCTTTTGAAAAAAACCAGTCATGCGCCAAAGTTCTAAGTAGTTTAGAACAAAAAAATATATCTGCTGCTTTTGTCTTGGATAATCGAAAGCCAATTGGCCTAATTAGTATGTTAATTCTTATTCAAGCAGGTGTTGCATAAGTTTAAGTTTTTGAAATAGGCAAATAAACTGCGAATATACTTCCTTTTCCTAATTGAGAAGAAATTTTTAGCCATCCGCGATGTCTTATTAAAATGTGTTTTACTATAGCTAGACCTAACCCTGTGCCACCTTGCGCACGTGACCTTCCTTTATCTACCCTATAAAATCGCTCTGTAAGCCTGGGGATTTGAGCAGGCCCTATACCTTCTCCACTATCTTCAACAGATATGAAAAGGTGACTTTTACCTTCTTTTGGAGGCTTAAAGGAAACTGTCACAGTCGAGCCCGTTCCACTGTATTTTATAGCATTTTCTATCAAATTTTGGAAAACTTGTGTTAATTCATCACTATCACCAATAACTAATGGCATAGAATGTGAAAGATTTAAATTTAGCTCAATATTATTTCGTGTTGCTAATCCACTAAGAGAAGAAGATACGCTCGTAAGTATTTTGAAAAGATCTATTCGATCAATTGGGGCAACACGCTCGCTTGCTTGTAGTTTTGAAAGAGATAGTAAATCACCAATCAAACGGGCCATTCGATCAGCTTCATTAGACATCATTTCTAGAAACCGTTTTCGTGCTATCTCATCATTTGCGGCTGCACCCTGTAGAGTTTCTACAAATCCAGATAATGCTGTTAAAGGCGAACGTAATTCATGACTTACGTTCGCTACAAAATCATGTCGCATTTGTTCAGCTTCCTGGATATGCGATACATCCTCAAAGCTTAGCACACAACTGGGTAATGGCTTACTATCAGCATCTAATCGAGACAAAGATACCCTAAATGATGTTGGGACTACCTCCTGTAAAACAATATTCGCAGTTGCATTTGGCTCTCCGCCTAAAACAGATTCCAATGCATCAAGACATTTTTTTGATGTTATCAATTCACTAAATAATTGACCAGTATATGCTTCATTATATCTCAATTTTGCAGATTTATTAATGAAGCTAATTTTACGATTTGGATCTACTACAAATACTGGCAAAGTAAGTCCATTTAAAATATAACGAACAGATTTTTTCATTCTCAAGCCTCTTTAAGAGTTACCAGCTGCCTGAATTTTTCATACTTGACCATGGCTCCTGAGCTGGCAGCGAACCGTCCTTTTGAATTAATTCGATCGAAATATTATCAGGCGATTTAATAAATGCCATATGCCCATCATGTGGAGGACGATTTATAATAACTCCTTTATCCATCAAATTTTGACAAGTCTCATATATATTTGAAACTTTATAAGCCAAATGCCCCCAGCTTCGACCTGTTTCTAAATCTTCATCACCATCCCAGTTATATGTTAACTCTAATTCTGGAGATTTTGTTTCACGAGAGCTTTCCTGATCATCTGGTGCAACCAAAAATATAAGGGTAAATCGACCTTTTTCAAATTCCCTCCGGCGTGTTTCTATTAGGCCAAGCTTATTACACCAAAAATCTAAGCTTTCTTCGATATTACTTACGCGGACCATTGTGTGTAAAAATTTCATAATAATTTCCTAAGTATTTTTAATTTAATAATTTGTAACATCAATTTTCAATATTCACATCAGAAATATTAATATTTAAGTAAAATCTTAATTTCTGAATTAGGAAACAATAAATTTCAAAAATATTTATTGGATTATAATTAAAATGTTATATTCTCAAATAAACAATGGATTATAAATATGTCAATTCGTGCTGTAAAATCTATTAAAGAAGCCATTAGAACAATGGAAGGCGCAGGTGTCGAATTATATAGAGCTTTTGGGTTTTCAGATCCGACTGAGCTTGACCCTTTTTTACTTTTTGATGATTTTCGAAATGATATTCCAGAATCTTTTGAAAAAGGTTTTCCCTGGCATCCACACCGAGGCATAGAAACAATTACCTATGTTTTAGAAGGGAATGTAGATCATGCAGATTCTCTAGGAAATTCTGGTTCATTAGGTGCTGGTGATATCCAATGGATGACCTCTGGATCAGGCATTCTTCATCAAGAAATGCCAAAAGGAAATTTAAAAGGTCAAATGCATGGATTCCAATTATGGGCAAACTTACCTAGTGAATTAAAAATGACAGATCCTCGCTATCAAGACGTTAATAGTTCTGAAATCCCAGAAATATTTGAAGATGATGGAACTAGAGTTAAAGTAATTGTTGGCTCTTTTTGGGGTAAAACTGGTCCAGTAGATGGTATAGCGGCAGATCCTCAATATCTGGATATATATGTTCCCCCTGGTGTCAAAAAAACCTTTCCAGTTGATACATACCGTAAGACTTTTGCTTATATATTCGATGGCTCTGGAGCTTTTGACTCCGCTTCAAAACCAACTGGAATATTATTAGAAAAAGAAATTAAAGGCGAAGAACTAAATATTCGTGATATGTCTGGGAATAGAACGTTAGTAAGCTTTGACACAGGAGATTTTGTTACAGTACAAGCTGGTGAAAAAGGCATTCGGTTTTTATTAATTTCAGGAAAACCAATCCAAGAACCCGTTGCATGGCATGGTCCAATTGTTATGAACACTCGAGAAGAATTAATTCAAGCTTTTGATGAATTGAAAAATGGAACTTTTATAAAGCCTGCACATTAAATATTTAAAAAACTAACTGTCCATCTTTAATGCAGATATAAACGCTTCTTGTGGAATATCTACATTTCCAAATTGGCGCATTCTTTTCTTACCAGCTTTTTGTTTATCTAAAAGCTTACGTTTTCGTGATACGTCACCACCATAACATTTTGCAGTCACGTCTTTTCGCAAAGCTGATAAAGTTTCACGTGCAATAATTCTTCCACCAATTGCAGCTTGAATTGGAATTTTAAATTGATGTTGAGGAATTAATTCTTTTAGTTTTTCAACCATTGCTCTGCCACGTGTATCAGCTCGGTCTGTATGAACCATTGTAGATAAAGCATCTACAGGCTCTTCGTTCACTAAAATCTGCATCTTTTGAAGTCTATCTTCACGATATCCTTCCATAGTATAATCGAATGATGCATATCCTTTAGTGACTGACTTTAATCTATCATAAAAATCAAAAACAACTTCATTAAGTGGTAAATCATATACAACCATAGCTCGCGCACCTGCATAAGTAAGGTCTATTTGTATACCCCTTCTATCTTGGCACAATTTCAATACGTCTCCTAAATATTCATCTGGGACAAGAATTGTAGCTTTAATACGAGGCTCCTCAATATGTTCAACATGAGTAAGGTCTGGCATATCTGCAGGGTTATGTAATTCGACCATTGATCCATCTCGCATGTGAATATGATAAATAACGGATGGTGCAGTTGTTATTAAATTAATGTCATATTCACGTTCTAATCGGTCTCGAATAACTTCAAGATGCAGTAAGCCTAAAAAGCCACATCTAAATCCAAAACCAAGAGCGGCAGAAGTTTCCATCTCTGTGCTAAAAGATGCATCATTTAATGATAATTTTGATATTGCCTCACGTAAATCTTCAAATTGGGCATTATCTACTGGAAATAGCCCACAAAAAACCACAGGTTGTGCTGGAGCAAAGCCTGGTAGCGCTTCTGCGCAACCTTTTTTTTCATGAGTAATTGTATCTCCCACTCTAGTGTCCGATACCTGCTTAATAGATGCAGTCAAGAAACCCATTTCACCAGCAGTTAATACATCAATATTTGTCATTTTTGGTGTGAATACTCCGATTCTATCAACAGGATATGTTGCATTAGTATTCATCATGCGAATTTTATCACCTTTTTTGAGCTGCCCATCAATAATTCTTACTAAAACAACAACCCCCAGATAAGCATCGTACCAACTATCAACAAGCATAGCTTTTAAAGGTGCGCCTTCAGTTGTTTTAGGCGCTGGCAATCTAGTAATAATTGCTTCAAGTACGTCAGGAATACCTACTCCAGTTTTTGCAGAAATCTGTATGGCATCTGTGGCATCGATACCAATCACATCTTCAATTTGTTCAGATACTTTGTCAGGATCAGCCGCAGGTAAATCAACTTTATTTAGAACCGGAACAATTTCATGGTCAGCTTCAATGGCATGATAGACATTTGCTAAAGTTTGAGCTTCCACACCTTGAGATGCATCTACAACTAGCAAAGATCCTTCAACAGCTCGCATTGAGCGAGACACTTCATATGCGAAATCTACGTGACCTGGAGTATCTATTAGGTTTAAAATATATTTTTCACCATCATTTGCATTATATTCGATGCGTACTGAATTGGCTTTAATAGTAATTCCTCGTTCACGCTCAATATCCATTGTATCAAGTAATTGAGCCTCCATATCACGGTCAGCTACAGTTCCAGTAGATTGAATCAACCGATCGGCAAGAGTTGACTTGCCATGATCTATGTGAGCCACGATTGAGAAATTACGGATTTTACTAATGTCTGTCATGATTGCCGATATGATACGGATTGCACTTGTGGTCAAGGGATTTGCTGTCTTCCATTATGAACAAAACTCACAAAAATTCTATTTTCATTAAATACTTGATGATTCTTATAAAAAGCATTTGAATTTGGGTAAACATTTATAATATTTTATGGAAATATTTTTGGCACTAAGTCACACTGTGCTATTGACCAAAGAGCATAGCTATGGCCAAAAGAGGTATGAGCCAATCAATTCTTAAAATAAACACAAAAGCCATCTATGAAAATTGGCAAAATTTGGATAAAAAATCTTCCAAAAATGTTGAAACTGCAGCGGTAATAAAAGCTGATGCATATGGCTTGTCAGCAAAAAATATCGCAAGCAACTTAACGAGGAAGAATGTGAAGACTTTTTTTGTTGCAATTGCTGAAGAAGGGATAGAAATTCGTAAAGCCGTGGGCAATGATCCAGACATTTTTATATTTTCAGGGCTTATGCCAAAAGATGCTTTAATATTAAAGGAATACAATCTTATTCCCTTATTAAATTCTGCTGATCAGTATAATCAATTTCAATTAACCTTATCGGGCCAAAAATTTGGCATTCAATTAGATACAGGGATGAATAGGCTTGGAATGGAGCCTAGTGAATTTTTATCTTTAGATAAAAATATATCAAATGCATGCCTGATTATGAGCCATTTAGCATGTGCAGATGAGCCATCTCATAAACAAAATTTGCAACAACTCAAAACATTTCATCATTTAACTGATGGTCTAAATATACGGAGATCATTGGCAGCAACCGGTGGTATTTTATTAGGTGCAGAATATCATTTTGATTTATGCCGTCCTGGAATAGGACTTTATGGAGGATTACCATTTGCTGAATCTAAACCAGTTGTAAAGCTTTCAATTCCTGTAATTCAATCTCGTACTGTATTAGCTGGTGAAACCGTAGGATATGGTGGCACTTGGATTGCACAAAAAGACACTCAAGTTGCCACAATATCTGCTGGGTATGCGGATGGTTTAATTCGAGCAATTGGAAATGGGAAAATTTTTTTATATGATGGCGAAGTTAGATGTCCATTAATAGCCAGAGTATCTATGGATTTAATTACAGTTGATATAAGTGAATTAAATAATACTCCAGAGACATTAGATTTGATCAATGAAATACAAACCGTAGATACTGTAGCTCATGCAGCAGGAACAATTGGATATGAAATATTAACAAGTTTAGGGCAAAGATATGTCCGTGAATATATAAGTGGATAAAATGAATACATTTAACAAATTATTAAGATCCATTGGAGCCTCAGTTTTAGATTTTTGCTCAACTATTGGACGTATTGTAATTTTTGCATGTAGTTCCATATCTCACATTTTTCGCCCACCATTTTATGGTAAAGAATTATTTTCACAATTTATGCAAATTGGCTTTTACAGTTTGCCCGTTGTTGGACTAACTGCACTATTTACAGGTGCAGCTTTGGCATTGCAAATTTACTCAGGAGGAGCTCGTTTTAGTGCTGAAAGCGTAGTTCCATCAATAGTTGCTATAGGAATGGTAAGGGAATTAGGTCCAGTCTTAGGAGGTCTAATGGTAGCTGGAAGGGTTTCATCATCAATTGCTGCCGAATTAGGAACAATGCGTGTTACTGAACAAATAGATGCCTTAGTAACATTATCCACCAATCCTATGAAATATCTTGTAGCGCCTCGTTTGCTAGCTGCAACCATTGCAATGCCTGTATTAGTGGCAGTTGGTGATACAATTGGCATATTAGGGGGATATCTAGTTGGAACTGGTAGGTTAGGCTTCAATTCAAACAATTATTTAAAAAATACTGTTGATTTTATGGAACTGGGGGATGTGACAAGTGGATTGGCAAAAGCTGCGGTGTTTGGGTTTATCATTGCATTAATGGGTTGTTACCATGGATACAATTCAGGCAGAGGAGCACAAGGAGTGGGCAAAGCTACAATAAATGCAGTCGTGTCAGCCAGTGTAATGATTTTAGCGGCTAACTATATTTTAACTGAGGCATTTTTCTAATGATTATGGTGCAAAATTTACATAAAAGATTTACTGAAAATACAGTACTTAGAGGTGTTAACATGCAAATAGAAAAAGGTGAAAGCATGGTTATTATTGGTGGGTCAGGCACTGGTAAATCAGTATTATTAAAATGTATATTAGGGTTAGAAAAACCTGATAATGGCAAAATTTTTATAAATGGGCAGGATACAACAAAACTTGATAGAAATTTATTTTTATCAAGTTTTGGGATGTTATTTCAAAATGCAGCATTATTTGACAGTTTAACAGTTTGGAAAAATGTTGCGTTTAGACTATTGCAAGGGTCAAATAAAATGTCCGAAAAGCAAGCAAAAGATATTGCGGTTGAAAAGTTAAGAAGAGTTGGATTATCGCCTGATGTGGCTGAAAAATATCCAGCTGAGTTATCTGGGGGTATGCAAAAACGGGTTGGTTTAGCGAGAGCCATAGCAGCAAATCCTGGAATTATTTTTTTTGATGAGCCTACGACAGGTTTAGATCCAATTATGTCTGGTGTTATTAATGAATTGATACGCGAAATTGTTGTTGAAATGGGTGCAACTGCTATGACTATTACTCATGACATGAGTTCAGTCAGGGCAATAGCAGATAAAGTAATAATGCTTCATGATGGTTTAGTACAATGGTCGGGCGTAATTGGTGATTTGGAAAAATCTCAAAATCCATACTTAAACCAATTTTTAAATGGTAATGCTGAAGGCCCAATTGAAGCTGTTCGTTAGTAGCATGTTTTCTTCAGTCTAATACAAAATAATTAAAGCACCACTTGCCCTTAGCTAAAGTGTAAGGCACAAAGTGATATGGTTAAATCAACATTAAATTATACATGCATGAATTGTAATACAGCTCATAAAAAGTGGGCAGGTAAATGCGATTCATGTGGAGAATGGAATTCCATTAAAGAAGAAGCTCCTCTTGCTTCTGGTCCGAAAGGAAAAACTCTTGGAGCAAATAAAGGACGAAAAATAACATTAGGAGATCTGACGACAGTAGACGCTCCACTAAAACGGAGTACTATAGGTATAAATGAATTTGACCGAGTGCTAGGAGGTGGATTAGTTCCAGCAAGTGCAATATTAGTATCTGGCGATCCAGGAATCGGGAAATCAACTTTATTACTTCAAGCTGCAGCAGAGTTTGCACGAACAAATAAAAAAGTTATTTACATATCTGGGGAAGAAGCAAGCAGCCAAATTAGAATGAGAGCTCAGCGTTTAAATTTAACAGATGCTTCTGTAAAATTAGCTACCGAAACTAATTTACGTGACATATTAACTACTCTCGAAGAAGAGACACCAGATTTAGCAATTATAGATTCTATACAAACTATGTGGGCAGATCATGTTGATAGCTCACCAGGTTCAGTTAGCCAAGTTCGTGCTACTGCTCATGAACTAACCACTTTTGCAAAACGTAAAGGTGTTGCAATAATTTTAGTTGGCCATGTTACTAAAGACGGGCAAATAGCTGGGCCACGTGTTGTTGAACACATGGTCGATACAGTATTACACTTTGAAGGTGAAAGAGGACATCAATTTAGAATATTACGCGCTGTAAAAAATCGGTTTGGACCATCTGATGAAATTGGTGTCTTTGAAATGACTGGTAGAGGATTAGAGCAAGTAAATAATCCTTCTGAACTATTTTTATCAGAGCGCGATGTTAAAACAACAGGCTCTGTAGTTTTTGCAGGCATTGAGGGTACACGTCCTCTTTTAGTTGAAATTCAAGCTTTGGTTGCGCCATCGCCATTGGCAACTCCAAGACGAACTGTGGTTGGCTGGGATGGTTCCAGACTATCAATGGTATTGGCAGTCTTGGAAGCTAGGTGTGGCATTAGTTTTGCTGGTAAAGACGTATATTTGAATATTGCTGGTGGTCTTAGAATTTCAGAACCTGCAGCTGATTTAGCAGTTGCCGCAGCCTTAATATCAGCTAGACAAGACATCCCAATTCCATCCGACACAGTGATTTTTGGCGAAATAAGCTTATCTGGAGCATTAAGACCAATTTCCCAGGCTGAAAATAGACTAAAAGAGGCAAAAAAACTAGGTTTTTTAAGTGCTTTTGCACCATCTAGGATGAAGTTATCTTCAGAATCAGGAATGACTGTAGTAAAGTATGATTCAATAGATATATTTGTTGAAAACCATTTTGGCAGTATTGATGAAGAATAGAAGGATTAGATATGGATAGTTTTACACTGGTAGACGGTGGATCTGCCGCCATTCTATTAATTTCAGCCATTCTGGCATACTCTCGTGGTTTAGTAAGAGAACTTTTATCAATTGCAGGTTGGATAGCAGCGGCGATTTCTGCATTTGTATTTGCACCAAGTGTTGAGCCATTGGTGAGAGAAATTCCAATTATAAGTGATATTGTAGGAACGCGATGTGAACTTTCAATTATTGCAGCTTTTGCGGCAGTATTTGCATTAACATTGGCTATCGTTGCAATTTTTACACCATTATTCTCAGGATTAATCCAACGATCAGTTCTGGGTAGCTTTGACCAAAGTCTTGGTTTTTTATTCGGAGCACTACGAGGCTTAATACTTATTTTAGTAGCATTGGTAGTCTATAATTTTATTGGTGCCGATTTAAACATAATAGAAAATTCACAAACTAAAAAAATATTAGCAGGTTCAGAAACTTATATTCAAAATGTAATTGAACAGGACGGTGATGCTGGACAAGCAAGCCTAACTTCTTGGATGCAAAATAAATATGAAGAATTAACAATAAGCTGCAAATAAATTATACTCGAACATCATATCTTGCTTATTAAATTATTTTAAAGATATTATTAAGTTTTAAGCTAGGATGGCGTGACAGTTAGCATGTCCTAGTCTATACGATAATAAGCTGTAAAAAATCACGGAATCAACCCATGCGTCTGTCTGATACAAAGCCATTTTTATCTCATCCGTTCGACCATAATAAATTAAAAGAAGAATGTGGAATTTTTGGAGTAAATGGGGTCTCAGATGCAGCTAATTTTGTTGCCCTAGGATTACATGCTCTTCAACACCGTGGCCAAGAAGCTGGTGGCATAGTTGCTTTTGAAGAAACACATGGCTTCAATTCAGCTCGTAGATTTGGATATGTTCGCGATAACTTCACAAAAGAAAGTCTTATGAGCACACTGCCTGGCCATAATGCTATAGGTCATGTTCGATACTCAACTGCTGGAAATAAAGGCCATACAGCCATACGAGATGTTCAACCATTCTTTGGGGAGTTTGCAATGGGTGGGTGCGCAATCGCGCATAATGGAAACTTAACAAATGCTGAAAGCCTCAGAAAAGAACTAATTGAACGAGGATCAATTTTTCAAAGTTCTTCTGATAGCGAGTGCATAATTCACTTGATGGCTCGATCAATTCATAAAGACCATACTAATCGGCTAAAAGATGCTTTATCACGAGTAGAAGGGGCATTTTCAGTTGTTGCCATGACACGGACAAAATTAATTGGTGTCAGAGATCCAAGAGGTGTTAGACCTTTGGTATTGGGTAAATTAGGAGAAGGTTGGGTATTATCATCTGAAACCTGTGCTCTAGATATTGTAGGTGCAGAGCATATAAGAGAAATTGAACCCGGTGAAATGATTGTAATTGGACCAGATGGTATAAAAAGCACTTTCCCATTTGAGAGAACTGCTCCAAGGCCGTGCATTTTCGAAAAAGTATATTTTTCCAGACCAGATAGTATTTTAGGTGGGCAATCAATTTATGAGACTCGTCGCCAGATTGGTATTGAGCTAGCTAAAGAAAGCCCTGTTGATGCTGATTTAGTGTGCCCAGTGCCTGACAGTGGGACGCCAGCAGCAATAGGATTCAGCCATGAGAGTGGAATACCTTACGGCATGGGAATAATAAGAAATTCATATATGGGACGTACATTTATTGAACCAACTGAACAAATACGAAATATGGGTGTTCGATTAAAATTAAATGTAAACAGGGCTTTAATTGAAGGAAAGCGTGTTATTCTTGTTGACGATAGCGTTGTTCGTGGAACGACAAGTCGTAAGATTAAAGAAATGGTATTGGATGCAGGAGCTGCTGAGGTGCACTTTCGCATAGCGTCACCACCTACAGCATGGCCATGTTTCTATGGTGTAGACACTCCTCAACGTGAAAAACTATTAGCCGCAACTATGAGTGCAGAAGAAATGCGCCAACACTTAAACGTAGCAAGTTTAAAATTTATTTCTATGGATGGCTTATATAGAGCCTGTGGGATTGAAAGCGGTAGAGACAATTCAAACCCAGCTTATTGTGATGCATGTTTTTCTGGAGAATACCCGATTGCGCCATCAGATCAGTTGGCAAAGGGTTTTAAAATGGCAGCTGAATAAATATGAACATAGAAAAGAAAAAAATTGCTTTAGTTACAGGAGCATCACGTGGATTTGGTGCGGCATTGTCTGAGGCTTTAGCAGAAAATGGTTACCATATAATAGCAGTAGCTCGCACAACGGGCGCACTAGAGGATTTAGATGATCGCATTCAATCAAAGGGTGGAACTGCTACTCTTGTACCATTAGATATTACTGATGAAGAAGCAGTTAAACGAATGTGTATTTCAATTCATAAACGTTGGGGAGGTCTTCACTTGTGGGTTCACTGTGCAATACACGCCTCTCCTTTATCACCAGTCAGTCATATTTCAGAAAAAGATTGGGAAAAAACAATTTCAATAAATATAACTGCTACAGGAAGATTAATAACAAATATGGAAAGCTTACTTTTAGCCAAATCTGGTACTGCTATCCATATTGACGACAAAGTATCTGGGCATAAATTTTTTGGTAATTATGGCTCAAGCAAAGCCGCACAACGTGCTTTATTTGAAAGTTGGGCAAGTGAAACAATAAAAACAGGACCAAATATTTTGATGTTTTCGCCAAACCCAATGCCAACAGCTTGCAGAGCTAGGTTTTTCCCTGGAGAAGATCGTTCAGTTTTATTTCAGCCTAGTCAAGAAGCTGCAAGACTAATCAAACAGTTATAGTTTAAAATATTAATGACTCATCTTATGTTCATGCTTTTGAATACTTTTTTCATTATCCACAGAAACTTCTAGTTCTAGGGTTTTATGATCAAAAATTAGATCAAGTGAAAAAGTCTCTCCATTTTGCAAGCCATTTTTAAGTCCCATCATCATTACATGGTTTCCACCACGCTTAAATATCGCCCGGCTTTGTGGCTGTAGTTTTATTCCACCATCAATTTTTATCATCGACATTACACCACCTTTATCAACTGAGTGGGTATGTAATTCTGCTTTTTTGGCAACGTTGACCCTGGCGCCAATTAAATGATGTTCAATATCTGTACCATTTTCAATAATAAAAAATATTGCACCTGATTTAGCAGAAGGACTAGAAACTCGAGCATAAAGATTCTTAACTTTTAAACTCTTGTGTCCTATTTGATTTTCATTTTGCAGTTTATTTTCATGTATTTCATATATCGACAAAAAGAAAACACAAGCAGCTACAAATATCGCTAAAATAATTATTAACAGATTTCTATAGGGTTTACTCATTTAAAAAATCTCAATATTCATTTGTTAAAAAAAACCCCACTTTTAGCGGGGTAATTTATATCATAGAAAAGAATACTTTTACGCGACTGGTGCTGCGGCTTTTGCTATATCTCTTTTAACTTTTAGAGCTTTGTCTGACAGTTCAGCATCTTTTGCCTTTGCCATAAAAGCATCTAATCCACCTCTATGGTCGACTGTACGTAGTGCTGCAGCAGAAATTTTAAATTTAAAAGCTTGACCTAAAACGTCACTAGCTAAAGTTACTTCATTTAAATTTGGCAAGAAACGGCGGCGCGTACGATTTTTAGCGTGGCTAACGTTGTTGCCAGTCATCGGGCCTTTGCCCGTAAGTTCACAGCGTCGTGACATGTTTTAATCCTTTGATTTGAGCTATCTAGTAAAAGTACCAGAAAACATATGTATATCAGAGCCGGTATTTAGGCTGGTCCCATCCAAACGTCAAGGGATTCGGTACTTGTATTAGACTTTTTCTTATTTTTTTGCACACTTTTTATATTTTTAAGTAAACACTTGTTATTTTTTACCCTATCAACACAGATATGATTGGATTTAAAAAAAAACTACCCATAGATGACGTTTTAGATGAACTCATCATTTCTATGCAAAAATACAATCATGCTGTATTACAAGCTCCTCCTGGGGCTGGAAAAACCACCCGAATACCAGTTGCATTATTAGACTCTGATTTATATCAGAAAAAAATCATAATGCTGCAGCCTCGACGCCTTGCCGTTAGATCCGCCGCAAGTAGGTTGGCAAAACATTATGGCGATCAATTAGGTCAAACAGTAGGCTATAGAATGCGCGGGGAAAGCAGGACCTCTAAAATTACTCGCATTGAAGTCGTTACTGAGGGCGTCTTGATAAAAATGATACAAAATGACCCTGAATTAAATGGGATAGACTGTATAATTTTTGATGAATTCCATGAAAGATCACTCAATGCAGATTTAGGTTTGACACTCTGCTTGGAGATTAGTTCTGAGATACGAGAAGATTTAGCATTACTTGTCATGTCTGCAACATTGGATGCTGAACCTGTTGCTAAACTAATGGGAAATGCACCTATTATAACATCAGCAGGAAAATCATTTGATGTTTGCCCTCATTATCTATCAAAACCATGGAAAACAGATAAAAACTGGAATGCTAATTTAACACATTCAATGGCAGAGTTAATTGAAAAAGCTCTTCTAATTAATCAAGGAAGTATTCTTGCGTTTCTACCTGGTGTTGGAGAAATCAAACGTCTTTATAACTTTTTAGAACCTCGATTAAACAAAAGTTATGAAATCTCCCCCCTTTTTGGAGCTATGTCATTTGAAGAACAACAAAAAGCAATATTACCAAGTAAAAATCGTAAAATAATATTAGCTACTTCGATAGCTGAAACTTCATTAACTATAGAAGATATAAGAATAGTTGTTGATAGTGGCCTAACAAGACGATCAAGATTTGACCCTAATTCTGGTATGTCTGAACTAGTTACAGAAAAAGTTACAAAAGCAGAAGCTGCACAAAGAATGGGAAGAGCTGGAAGAATAAATGATGGAATTTGCTATAAACTTTGGACCAAAGGTGAAGATGGAGGATTAAAGCCCTTCCCTGACCCTGAAATATTAGTCAGTGATTTGTCACCTTTAGTAATGGAATTGGCTGCATGGGGGGTAACTAACTCAAAGAAATTACCTTTTTTAACACACCCAAAACCATCAGACTTTAAATCAGCACAAAAACTATTAAAAAATCTAGGTGCACTTAATATTGATTATAAATTAACAACATTAGGTCAAAAAATATCTCAAGAACCAACACATCCTAGATTAGCTCGTATTCTTCTATCAGGGAAAAGTGATGCAAATTTAGCCGTAGCTTTACTCGATTCTAGGGATATTTTATCTCCAAAAGCGCCTATAAATTTCAAATTACGTATAGATGCTATTAAAAATCCTAATAGTTTTGAAAAAAATAACCCTTATAAAATTGACAAAATAGCTAGTTCAAATGTCATAAAACTTTCAAATAAATTACGCCCAAAGGGAGAATTAGAATTAAGCCATGCTCAAATGGTCGCTTTAGCTTATCCAGATAGAATAGGATTGTCCCGAGGGCAAAATCGAGGACAATTCTTATTATCAGGTGGTAAAGGTGCATTTATTGATCCCTCAGATCCACTTTCATCAGCTAAAATGATAGTTGCTTTGAATCTTGATGGAGACAAAAGAGAAGCAAAATTAAGACTCGGTATAGAAATTTCTGAAAAAGATTTTATTGAATTATTCCATGATCAAATAGAAACGAAACTAGTATGTGAATGGTCAAAGCGTGAATATAAAGTTATAACATTAAAACAGAAAACCTATCATTCACTTATACTTAGCCAAGATAATTGGAAAAGTTGTGATTCAGAAATGGTTGCTAAAGCACTATCTCAAGGAGTTAAAGAATTAGGCTTGGAAATTTTACCATGGACTAAAGCTAATAAACTTTTTCTTTCTCGAGTGAATACCTTAAATCAAAGTAATTCATTTTTACCAAATTGTTCATTTAAAAATTTAGAAGACACTTTAGATGAGTGGCTTTCACCACATCTGCTAGGATTAAGATCAAAGATAGATTTAGAAAAGCTTAATATGAGTAATATAATTGATAGTCTATTCACATGGGAGCAAATAAATTATCTTAATAAATTTGCACCAGCTTATATTATAGCACCAACAGGAACAAAGGTTGCAATTGATTACAGTGGAAATCAACCAAAAATAAAAATACGACTACAAGAGCTTTACGGTCTCAAGATACATCCAACAGTTGGGGAGAATAAAAAACCTTTGCTGATAGAATTATTATCTCCTGCAATGAGAATAGTTCAAACTACGTCTGATTTACCTAATTTTTGGCTGACATCGTATGCAGATGTTAGAAAAGACATGCGTGGAAAATATCCCCGCCATTCTTGGCCAGAAGATCCCACTTCTG
Organism: uncultured Amylibacter sp.; assembly: GCA_905182285.1. Classification (GTDB taxonomy): domain Bacteria; phylum Pseudomonadota; class Alphaproteobacteria; order Rhodobacterales; family Rhodobacteraceae; genus Amylibacter. Next base: position 47,697 of record CAJJAY010000026.1, read on the forward strand.
CAGAACCTACTCGGCGTGTAAAAAATAAAGGAAAAAAAAACTAGCGTTTTCTTATAGCACGCAACATTGCTCCAACGCGCAAACCACTTCCCAATTCTCTTGACCGAGTACGTAAAACAGGAGTATTTTCGGAGTTAGAGCCACTTTCACGTATTACTATATAAAGTCCACTCGCTATAATAATTACCGTTCCTATAATCATAGAACTATTTATTTGCTCACCAAATAAGTAATATCCAAATATACTCGCCCAGATTATTTGAGAGTATTGCATTGGCGCAACAATTGCAGCTTCACCTTCTCTATAAGATGCAATTACAAATAAAGTTGCTATCAATCCAAGCATTGATATTAAAAAAGAAATTCTCATATCCTCAATGGGCATTGGTCTGTAGTTAAATTGTAAAGCAATTGCCATTACGAAAAATGTTATTAACATAGGATAAATCATTAAAACTACTAGCCTTTCGTCTTTACCAATTTTTCTCATAATAACAGAAGCAGTAGCACCACTAAACGCCGCTCCTAGTGCAGCTAAATGTCCAAAGCCTAGTTGAACATTATCAGGGCGAAGAACAACTAAAACGCCTATAAGCCCAGCTAGAACCGCAATCCAGCGGTGAAATCCAACCTTTTCGCCTAAAATGGGAATTGCTAAAACTGTAATCAGCAAAGGCATGGCAAAAAGTATACTATAAACTTGAGCTAGTGGTAAAATAGAGAACGAATAAAAAGCTAATAATCCTGTCATCATTGTTGCTATTGTCCGAATTCCTGACCACATTGGGTGAACTGGTAATAATGTCCCTGGCCTAGAATCTTGTATCATGATCAAGGCAACCAATGGCATACCGAATAAGACATTAAAAAATACAATCTGAAAAGCAGAGTAATCCGCACCTAATATTTTTACAAAAACATCATGTGTAGCATAAATAGCAAATGCAGTTAAAGAATATAAAGCTGCTTTTATATTTGATTTAATTTGCACCGAAGAAAATCCACTAAAATAAATTCATTCTGTATTATTGAACTTTAAATGCAAAAACGCCCCCAGAACCGGAGGCGCATGAATATTTTACGAAGTTAAGCAGCTTCTTTGGCAGCAGCTTGTCTTTCACTTTCTTCGCGAGATAAGGCAACAGATGTACGAACGCCTTTTTCAACGAAGCCCATCATTCCTGCTACACAACGCTCTGTAGGCTCAATGCCTGCACACATCAAAACTTCCCGCCCATCTCTAGAGCGTGCCCATCTTGCAATAGATTCTACACCATTGCCATATTTTTTGTCATCAGCAATTGCATCATCTAGTGCTGCAAGAACTACTGCAGCAAAAAGTTTTTGAGCTCTTTTGCCTTGATCGTTCGTGTATGCTGTGTCGTCAACGAAATCAAACATCTCGCCGTCCTTTTGATTGTTTAAATATATATGGTTTTTGTAATATGACCATTTTGAAACAATTAGGTACCCCATTTTGCGCATAGCTTATATGCAATTTACGCATAGCTATGATATAAGAAAAAAAATTTTACTACCTTGTCGTGACATAATATTGTCCATATAAGTCAGAAAAATATTATTTCAACCTATCAAGGTGATAACAAATGCCAAAAATCAACGGTAACGAAATTCGTATGGGTAATATTCTAGAACACAACGGTGGACTATGGATTGCTGTTAAAATTGACCATGTTAAACCAGGTAAGGGAGGAGCATTTGCCCAAGTTGAAATGAAAAACTTACGCAATGGCTCAAAGCTAAATGAACGCTTTCGCTCAGCTGATAAAGTAGAAAAGGTTCGTTTAGAACAAAAAGACCAACAATTTCTTTATGAAAATGATGGGATGCTTGTTTTTATGGATAATGACACATTTGAACAAATTGAACTACCTTCTGACATATTAGGTGAACGAAGACCTTTACTTCAGGATGGAATGATTATCAAAATTGAATACCACGAAAGAGAAGCACTAAGCGCATCACTTCCCACTAAAGTCATTTGCAAAGTAGTTGAAACAGAGCCTGTAGTAAAAGGCCAAACCGCTGCAAATAGTTTTAAACCAGCCGTTTTAGATAACGGCCTGAGATTAATGGTTCCTCCGTTTATTGAACAGGACACAGATATTGTCGTTCATACGGAAACAATGGAATATTCTGAACGCGCGTAAATTTTTTATTTCAGGCAACATAGCTCAAATATGAAGAATTAAATTTACGCCCCAGTGCCTTACACACTTCACGTGTCATATATGGATCATTTAATGTATAAAAATGTAGGCTATTTATACCTTCTTGTATTAATTCATCACAAATTTCTGTGCAAATAGCTTTAGATAGTAAAGTTTGTTCTTCTTTATTTCGACAGTTTTCATAAGATTTATTCATCCACTCTGGAGCAACAAGACCACAACGTTTTGTAAATTTTTTTGTTTTTGCCCAATTTTCAATAGGTAAAATGCCTGGGATAATTTTTTGATTAATTCCAACAGATCTACATTTATCACGAAATCTTAAAAAATCTTCTGCCTCAAAGAAAAATTGGGTTATAGCGTTATCTGCCCCAGCATCAAATTTTGCCCTTAACATATCTAAATCAGATTGCTCCGATTTAGCCTCAGGATGAATGTTTGGATAAGCCGCAACAGATATTTGAAAATTACCAGTGCTTTTCAGTGCACTTATTAATTCAATGGATGATGAGAAAACATCTTTATTAATATTACTTTCATTATTCTTGGTAGGCAAATCACCCCTAAGAGCCACTATCCTTTTTGCTCCAAGGCCTGCATATTTCTCAGCAATTTTCATTACTTCTTTTTTTGATGAGCCCATACACGTTAGATGACCGGCCACCTCAAGTTTGTATTCTTTTGCAATTATAGAAAGAGCAGTCTGAGATAGTTCACGAGTAGATCCTCCTGCACCATATGTGACTGAAATAAATTTAGGGGTTAATTTCGCTAACTCTTCGATTGTTCGCCAAAGTTTAAAACTTGCATTTAAATCACGCGGTGGAAATATCTCAAAAGATAATTCAAAATCTTTATGGTTGATGTTCATAATAATACCTTTTTTTGTACTTATATCACCTAATATTTAACTTGAATCAAATTCATATTTTTAATAAATAATATGAAAATATTTAATATTGGATTTTACATGTATATAGAATTTCGTCATTTAAAAACGATTAAAGCCATTCATGAATATGGTGGACTTGCCAGAGCAGCTGATATTTTATGTATTTCACAATCTGCACTATCCCACCAAGTCAAAGCACTAGAAGACCAGGTTGGTATGGAATTATTTCTTAGAAGATCAAAACCATTAAAATTATCAAAAGCCGGGCATAAGCTATTAGAATTAGCTGAAAAAATATTACCAGAAGTATCAGCACTTGAAGATGATTTTGCTGGAGTAATAAGTGGTCAGGGCGGAAGATTACATATAGCAATTGAATGCCATGCTTGCTTTGAGTGGTTATTCCCAGTTTTAGAGAATTTTCGCAAAAGCTGGCCTGACATAGATCTAGATATTAAGCCGGGCCTTTCATTTGATGCATTGCCAGCCTTGCAACGTGAAGAAGTTGATATTGTAATATCATCTGATCCAGAAGAAATAGCAGGCATCACATTTAAACCCCTTTTTGAGTATGTTCCTACATTTGTTTGTGCAACAAATCATCCTTACTCAAATAAAGACTTTATAGCTGCTGAAGACTTTCGCGACCAAACCTTAATCACATATCCAGTAGATAAAAATAGGCTAGACATTTTTTCACAATTATTAATTCCAGCTCATGTAGAACCCGCAGCGATTAGACAGGCTGAACTAACCGCAGTTATCATTCTACTTGTAGCTTCTGGACGTGGGGTCTCTGTATTACCTGATTGGGTAGTAAAAGATCAAAAGTACAAACATAACTTTATTACTAAACCTGTAACTGAAAATGGATTAAGTAGAAAACTTTATGCCGCGGTTAGGCAATCAGAAGCAGAAACACCCTTTATGAAAGATTTTATCGAATTAACAAGAAGTGAAAGAATTTAATTTTCTGCTTGGTATCTGCACTTCTTCAGCATATAGGTTCAAAATCCGAATATCAAAGGTTATACCTATGGCTCAATGGTCTGCAAATATTAATGTAATGTTAAAAGCAATTCGCGTCGCTGGTCGTGCTATGATGCGCGATTTTAAAGAAGTTGATAAATTGCAGGTCTCAAAAAAAGGACCTAATGATTTTGCAATGCGCGCAGATCAACGTGCAGAAGAAATTCTACAAGAAATGCTTTTCGAAGCACGTCCTAATTATGGATTTGTAGGAACAGGCGGTATAGAAACAAAAGGCGAAGATCCTACTCGCAGATGGATTGTCCGCCCATTAGATGGGATTGATAACTTTATCCATGGCCTCCCTCATTGGTCAGTATCAATAGCACTTGAATACAAAGGTTCTATAGTAGCAGCAGTGGTTTTAAGCCCAGTTATTGAAGAAATATTTTTAGCAGAAAAAGGTGCTGGAACTTGGTTAAATGAACAACGTGTTCGAGTTTCAGGACGCACATCCTTAGACCAGATGATATTTGCTACTCAAATGCCATCTGGCAGCAAAGGTGATATTGCTACGCATCTAAAAGACCTTGCAAGAATATCTCCAAGTGTTGGGGGAATTAGATGCCTAGGCGCTATAGGGCTTGATTTGGCCTACACAGCAGCTGGTCGCAATGATGGGATATGGTGTCGTGACTTAACATATTGGGAAATGGCTGCAGGTTTATTGTTAGTTCAAGAAGCTGGAGGCTTATGTGAAGCTATCAATTTACATGGAGATCCCATGAAAACTGGGACACTAATAGCAGCAAATGGCGAGGGCCATGCTAAATTTTCTAAACTTGTACGTGATACATAATATCAGCAGTGTTAGCTTTCATATTATTGGAAACCCTATCAAATCTTAGATAAGCAATTGCCTTTCCTTTTGATTGAGTAAAAACCATTCCAGCAACCTTTTGATTAGACATAATCGTGGTTCCAACTGGAACTACTTCAGATATTTCAACAGTCACAAACCCTTTTTTCAATTCAGTCTTGTGCTTCATTCTAGCTGTTACTTCTTGCCCGACGTAACAACCTTTTCGAAAATCCACCCCAGATAAAATTTCAAAATTTGCTTCTAAAATGTACGTTTCATCAGCAATAAGTTCTATTCCTGTTTCAGGTATGCAGTTTTCGACTCTAATTTTATCCCAATCTATAGTTGCACTTTGAGTTTTGATTGGATCATAAACTCTCCAACCAAGCATATGGCTTCTAGGATCTTGAAGAGCGTTTTCTGGGATTAGCTCTAATCCCCTTCCAACCTTAATATTTGTCTCTTCAATGTTTACATCTGCACGCAATTTATAAAGGTTTAGCCTCTGAATTAATTTATATGCTTGGTCTGACGAAACATCTATTAAGTAACCTCCAGGGTATGAGGAAATAAAGAAATCAAATAAGTACTTTCCCTTTGGTGATAAAAGTGCAGCATATACCAAATCATCTTTTGCATGTGAAATATCATTTGTAACTAAACTTTGTAAAAAACTGTCTGTATCGTTGCCAGATATCTTTAATATAGATCTGTTTGTTATAATTTCAGGATACATGTTGATAACTCAATCTATATTTTAGTATAACTTAAACTTACTTAGCCATAAACATTGGAGATTACCAATATAAATGCCAGCTTTTTTATCTATTGTCATACCTACCTTAAATTCTACTAAAACAATTGCACCTACTTTGATGTCATTATCCGAAGGTATAACCACTGGTTTGATAAAAGAATTAATAATTTCAGATGGAAATTCTACCGATGCTATAAATGAAATGTGTGAAGAAATTGGTGCAATTCTAATAAAAGGAAAAAGAGGTCGGGGAATACAACTTCATAGAGGCGCTATGCAAGCAAAGGGGGAATGGATCCTATTTATACATTCTGACACCATGCTTCCAAGTGGATGGACAGATGCTTTTCTTAATCACATTAAAACTGGAAAAAATGCGGGATACTGTAAATTAAGTTTTGATGATGCCAGCATAAAGGCAAAAATAATTAGTGCTGGTGCAAACTTAAGGTCAAAGTATTTAAAACTTCCTTATGGCGACCAATGCTTACTGATTTCAAAAAAACTTTACAAAGAAATTGGAGGATATCCAAATTTGCCAATAATGGAAGATGTTTCGATAGCAAAACTACTCAAGCATAAGCTTCAATTAATACCAATAGATGTTAAAACATCAGCTCGTAAGTATCAAAACGAAGGATGGATAAAAAGAAGTATTAAAAATATAATTTTAGTTCTTAAGTTTAAATTTGGTGCTGACCCTGAAAAATTAGCGAAGTCATACAAATAAAGAATTAAAGCCCTAAATACTTAGACAACCTAAACAGTGGATTAGTCCAATTGTTTTTATTACTTCCAGAAAAAGACTTCTTTCTATTCTCATTTTTATTTTGTGGGCTTAAATCGAATTGTAAATTGAATAATTCTGAATAAATTCCACCACGTTCAAGCAATTCTTTGTGAGTTCCTTGGTCAACAATTCGTCCTTTGTCCATTACAACTATTTGATCAGCATCTAAAATGGTAGATAATCTGTGAGCTATTATAAGTGTTGTTCTATTTTTTGATAATTCGTCTAATGCTTTACGAATTTGATTTTCTGATTGCGCATCTAACGCTGAGGTTGGTTCATCTAATAGTAAAATTGGCGCATCTCTTAATATTGCACGGGCAATTGATAATCTTTGCTGTTCTCCACCAGAAAATTTAATCTTAGATGGATCAATTTTTGTATCATATCCATTTTCAAGATTTGAAATGAATATATCAGCAGCAGCAGCTTTTGCAGCGATTAAGCAATCCTCACGACTCGCACTATCTCGCCCAAAACCAATGTTATCTAAAACTGTACCTGTCAGCAAAATACTATCTTGTCCAACAACAGAAATTTGATCTCTTAATGATGAAATTTTATAATCTGAAAGCGATCTCCCATCTAGTGATATAACTCCATTTGATGCATCAAATAATCTAGACAATAAATTGAAAATTGTAGATTTTCCTGCCCCAGAGCGACCAACAAATGCATAAGACTTTCCAGCTTTAATTTCTAAATTAATATCATGAAGTGCTTGATAACCATCTGGATATAAAAAATTTACATTGTCAAATTTTAGATGACCTTCTGATTTTTTTTCTGGGGAAAACTCAAAATTACCATCTTTAATTTTATTTGGTGTATCAAATAGTTGATATATTCTTTCTAATGCAGCAATACCTTGTAGTGCTGCAGCATATGATGCCCCAAGCTTTCTTGCTGGATTTGTCGCTACTCCAAGGGCAGTAAGTAAACCGATAAACCCTGCTAAATCAACTGCACCTGATTTCATTCTTAATGCGACTAAGAGCAGTAATGCACCAATAGCAATTGCGCCTAGAATTTCCATCAAAGGTGATACACTTGATTGCCACTTTGTTAAATCAATGCGAAGTTTAAACAAACGTTCAAAAGTTGCATTAGCACTTTCAGTTAGTTTTTTTTCTAACCTATAAGTTCTTACCATTCTAATACCTGCTAAACCTTCGTTCACAGTTTCAGTCATACTGGCAATTTCTTTTTGTGTATCAACAGATATTTTTCTTACTTTAGCCCCCACAATCCCAACAGGCCCAAATGCAAATAAAAAAATAAAAATTAAGCTTATAGTTAAAGCCCAATCAATAGATAGCATAACTGCAAAAGTAGCAAATATTGTTAAAATAGCAGTAATGGAACCTAATATAGCTGTTGTTGATGCTCTAGCTAGCTCAATATCAGCCGAAAATCTTGCCGCAAGAGCTGCTGGGGATTCTGCTAAAAGGTTTGCTAAATCCATATTAACTAAACATGAGAACATTTTAGATTGTAGGTTAGCTTGCATTCTGGACAAAACACTGTTTTGTAATATTATTTGAAAATACTGGCTCAACCCCTTAGCCAAGGCTAAAGAAATAATCCCTAATGGGCCCCACCAGATAACTGTGACCGAGTTGACTTCAAATGCTGAAATTATAATTTGTATAAATTTAGCATAACCAGCAGCAGAAATAGCAACAATTATCATTAAAATAAATGTAAAACCTAAAGTAACATAGTGCTCCTTTAACCAATCTCTCCAAAGTCGACTATATGCGTATCTTGCTGTCATAATTTTTTGATTTTTTTTTGCCATAAAAAAGCTATTTCTCAATCGTTTAAAAATTAGCATACTACGCCAATTACAGCATTCCAACGGAATAATTATTCCATTAGATAAGTGGCATACATTTGAATTTTAAAACCTATTATTTTGAATACTGTAAAGTTATTTTTTTCTTGCATTTTCTAATGCTAATGGGAATGCTTTAGCAAAGAGCTCTATGTCTTCTGGTATACCAATCGAAACTCTTAAACATCTATCTTGTGGCGCTACAAATGCCATTCTTACGAATATACCCATTCCAACCAATTCAGCCAATACTTTTCGAGTAAAGTTACCATCCTTACCACAATCTACTGCTACAAAATTAGTAGATGAAGGAATTGTTTTTAAACCATTTTCTATTGCAATCTGATTAATTCTTTCACGACCAAGTGAAATAGATTTACAAACTTCTGCAACATATAGCTGATCTTTTAAAGCAGCCAAAGCAGCCTTTTGGCCAATGGTATTAACACCAAAATGATTCCGAATTTTATCGAATGATTTTATTAAATCCATATGACCAATTGCATATCCAACACGTGCTCCAGCCAGCCCATAAGCTTTAGAAAACGTTCTTAGTCTAATAACATTCTTGTTTAAAATATCTATTTTAGGTGCTGTTCCTTGAGGGGCTAATTCAATATAAGCTTCGTCTAATACCAATAGACTTCCATCAGGAACAGAATCAATCATTTCTTGAATTATACTTGCAGTGTGATAGGTACCCATTGGATTGTCTGGATTAGCTAAGTATATCATTTTGGCGTTTTGTTCCTTAGCTTTTGCAATTAACGCCTTAGGATCTTCATAATCATTTAAATATGGCACAGTTTCCAATTTACCACCGACACCTTTTACTTGGTAATTAAATGTTGGATATGCTCCATTAGAGGTTACAACAACATCCCCTTCTTCAAGCATTAATCTACATAATATACCCATTAATCCGTCTATACCTTCACCAACAACAATATTCTGGTTTGGTACTTTCAATTGCTTTTCAAGCTCTACTTTTAAATCAAAAGCATCAGGGTCACCATATTTGAAAACTTCTGAGCCAGACTCAGCTATCACCCGTCTAACTTTTGGAGATGGCCCAAAACTGCTTTCATTTGCGCCTAATCTTGCAATAAATGGGATACCGGATAATCGCTCTGTCATTTCTGGCGCTACAAATGGTACACTAGATGGAAGCGATTGTGATAGTGCAGTTAATCTTGGTGATAATTTTTTATCCTTACTCATCAACTAATCCAAACTCATTTTATTACAACTATGTTTAAAATAACCACATTTAATCCAGAAAAGAAACAGAACATAAATCAAATAAATTTAAGCCAAAGCCATGACTCTGCTTAAAGCAGCCTGAAGTGCTAATAATTCTTCTCCACCAATTTCTATTCTGTTTCTATTTTCCAAAATTACTGCTTCAGGTGCATTTAATATAAATTTATCATTTGAAAGCTTTTGAGAAATTGAATTTAATTCTTTTTCTAATTTTTCTATAGCTTTATTTAGCCGTGACTTTTCAGCATCAACATTAATTATATCTGCTAGTGGTAAACAAAACTGCCCACCCTCCACTGGTAGTGTAATTGCTCCATTTGGAGCTTCAGCTGCTATTGAGATATTATCAATACGCGCTAACCGCATGATCATGGGTTTATTACTATCTAAAGCTTTCTGAGCCACATCGTCCAAAGACATTTGTATCATTGGAATTTTCAACCCAGCATTAATTCGCATTTCAGATCTAACTGATCTAATTTGCTCGATAAGTGATATTACCCAGTTCATTTCTTTATTAGCGATATCACTTACATATTCATTTGAAGTATATATTGGCCATTCAGCGTGCGCTAATAGTTTTTCCCGAGAACCAGTTTCAGACCAAAGATTTTCTGTTATAAAAGGCATAATAGGATGCAACAATATATATGACTGATCCAAAACCCAAGCTAAAGTTTCTTTTGTTTCTTCAGCTATAGTTAGATCATCACCTTGAAGAAGTGGCTTTGAAAGCTCTACATACCAATCACATACTTTATTCCAAACAAAGACATACAATGAATTTGCAGCATCATTGAAACGATATTGTTCCAAGGAATTATCAACTGCCTCCCGAACTAAAGCAGTTTCACCAATTATCCATTTATTTAGTGTTTGCTTTACTAATTTAGGATTAAATTCACCATTAGGGGATGCATTATTAAATTCTGCAAAACGTGTCGCATTCCATAATTTAGTGCCAAAATTACGATATCCTTCAATACGGTTTTCAGAAAGCTTTAAATCACGGCCCATTGCAGCCATTGCAGTAAGAGTAAAACGTACAGCATCAGCACCATATTTATCTATCAAGTCTAATGGATCCATTACATTACCAGTAGATTTAGACATTTTTTTACCATGTTCATCACGAACCAATGGATGAACATATACAGTTTCAAATGGTACTTTACCCATTGTTTCTATACCCATCATCATCATTCTAGCTACCCAGAAAAAAATGATATCAAAACCAGTTATTAATGTTCTATTAAGATTGTCAGAAGTATAATAGCGTTCTAATTCTTTTGAATTTTCAGGCCACCCAAGTGTACCAAATGGCCACAAACCTGATGAAAACCATGTATCTAAAACATCTGAGTCTCTTGATAGGTGAACTGTTCTTATATTTTTTTCTATATTATCCTGAGTATCATTCTGGTTTAAATTATCTGTAACAATAATTTTAATGTCATCATTTGGATATTCTGACTGATATTTTTCTAGGGCTTGTTTTATAGCTTCTTCTTCAGACATCGCACAAAATGCATTACCATCATGGTCATTCCAAACAGGTACTTGATGGCCCCACCACAACTGGCGAGAAATACACCAAGGTTCAATATTTTCCAACCAATGGAAGTAAACTTTTTTATCACCTTCAGGTAAAATTTTTGTTGTGCCATTTTTAACAGCATCAATTGCTGGTTGGACAATTTGTGCAGTGTCAACGAACCATTGATCAGTTAAAGCTGGTTCGATGACTACTTTTGAGCGATCACCAAAAGGCTGCATAACCTTTTTATCTTCAACCTTAATCATCAAGCCTAATTCATTAATATCAGCCACAACAGCCCTACGCGCCTCAAACCGATCCATCCCTTGGTACTTCTGTGGAACAAAATTATCCTCCAGGTCATCTGAACGCATCGCTCCCTTTGTATCCATCAATGAATACATTGGAATTTTATTGCGCTTTGCTACTTGATAGTCGTTAAAATCATGAGCTCCTGTAATTTTAACAGCACCCGAACCAAAATCTGGATCTGGATATTCATCCACAATGACTGGAATTGTTCTATTACACAAAGGTAGATGAACACTCTTCCCAACAATTGGGGCATATCTTTCGTCATCAGTAAATACTGCTACAGCACCATCACCAAGCATTGTTTCTGGTCGAGTTGTTGCTATTGAAATGTAATTTCGTTCTTCGCTTAAAACAATATTACCATCTTCATCTTTTTCAATATAAGTATATGTTTCGTCGCCAACCAATGGATACTTGAAATGCCACATATGGCCATCAACTTCAATATTTTCAACTTCTAGATCAGAGATAGCTGTTTCAAAATGTGGATCCCAATTTACTAATCTTTTTCCTTTATAAATCAGTCCCTTATTATAAAAATCTACAAAAGTTTTTAATACAGCATCATGAAAATTAGCACTATTTTCATGCCCTGTTCTAGTATCACCATGAGCTCCAGCCATAGTAAATGCTGTGCGTGAATAATCACATGAAGCACCTAGACGTTTTAACTGGTTGATTATTGTACCACCCGATTTTTCTTTCCAAGCCCATACTTTTTCTAAAAATACTTCTCGGCCTAATTCAGATCGTGTTGGTTCGTTGTTTTTTGCCAATTCACGTTCAACAACCATTTGTGTAGCAATACCTGCATGGTCAGTGCCTGGTTGCCAAAGCGTATCAAATCCACGCATCCTGTGCCAACGGATCAAGATATCTTGTAAAGTATTATTAAATGCATGCCCCATATGCAAAACACCCGTGACGTTTGGTGGCGGGATCATTATGGCATAACTATCAGAATTTGGCTGGGCATTTGCTCCAGCTTTAAAAGCATTTGCTGTTTCCCATTTCTTCCAAATTTCCGCTTCTCTAGAAGTGGGATCAAAGTTTTTTTCCATTGCCATCTTTATTGCCTTTAAAACACTATTTTACGCTTCATACAGTGCAGATAAAGTAAGGGAAAGTGTCTTGGTTAATATCTTACACAATATATCTAATTATAGATCATATTTCATAAAATTTTAGAAATGTTAACTCAGCCTTTTAAGAAGTGAAGATGTATCCCATCGACCACCACCCATTTTCTGTATATCTTTATAAAACTGATCAACAAGAGCTGTTATAGGGAGACTTGCACCATTCTCATTTGCTGTATCCAAACATATGCCTAAATCTTTTCTCATCCAATCTACAGCAAACCCATGTTCGTAGTGATCATCTAACATAGTTTCATATCTGTTCACCATTTGCCAGCTACCTGCAGCACCTTGACTAATCACTTCAATTACATCTTTACCATTCAAACCAGCTTTTTGTGCAAAATGTAACGCTTCTGACAAACCTTGCACCAAACCTGCAATAGCAATTTGATTGCACATCTTTGTTAATTGGCCAGAACCACTATCTCCAATTCTCTTACATAATTTTGCATAAATATTCATTATTTGCTCTGCTTTATTATAATGTTCTTGAGCACCACCACACATGATTGAAAGTTGTGCATTTTCTGCACCAGCTTGCCCACCAGATACTGGCGCATCAACAAAGGCAATTCCAAGAGATTCTGCAATATCATGTAACTCTTTCGTAACAGCAGCAGAAACGGTTGTATGGTCAATAAAAATACTACCTGGCTTCATAGATGCAAAGGCACCATCACCACCCAAACATACTGATCTCAAGTCATCATCATTTCCAACACAAGCAATAACCATATCTGCACCTTCAGCTGCTTCAGAAGGTTTCTCTCTAGAACTTCCACCGTAAGTTTCAGTCCACTTTTCAGCTTTTGCAATTGTTCTATTATAGACAGTTACATCGTGTCCCGCTTTCAATAAATGTCCAGCCATTGGATAACCCATTACACCAAGTCCCAGAAAAGCAAGTTGTGTCATTTTATTTCCTTTTATTTATAATATGTCAGCAGGTGTCTTTCCTGCAAAATAAGAATCTAAATTGTTAAGTGCACGAAAACCCATTGCATCTCGAGTTTTTACAGTAGCACTACCTATATGGGGTAACATAAAAATATTATTAAACTTTGAAAATTCAGGATTACCGCCTGGTTCATCTTGATAACAATCCAACCCAGCTGCTGAAATTTGTCCCAATTGCAATGCATTAATCAAAGCTTTTTCATCAATTAATGAACCTCTCGCAGTGTTAACAATAATGGATCCCATAGGCATTAGATTTAAGCGAATTTCATTCATTAATAAATAAGTCTCTGGTGTTGAAGGGCAGTGCAACGATAGAAAATCAGATACTTCAAGTAAACTTTCAATTGAAGAATGATAAATTGCACCAAAAGAAAGATCACTGCTTAATTTAGTTCTATTGAAATAGTGTATTTCCATATCAAAACCACGAGCTTTTTTTGCAAACGCCTGCCCAACACGCCCCATACCAATAATGCCTAATCTTGAACCGGTAATTTGTTTTCCAACCATAAAAGATGGTGACCAATTTGTCCAAGCACCACTTCTGACGATATTATCACCAGAGATTGCTTTCCTGGCCGCACCAAGCATTAGTAGCATGGCTATTTCTGCTGTAGCGTCTGATAATACATCTGGTGTATTTGTAACTATAATATCTCTGCTTTTTAATGCTAATAAATCACAATGATCAATACCAACAGAGTGATTAGCAACAATTTTTAATCGTGGGCCAAATTTGGAGACTACATCAGCGGAAAATATTTCAGAGTGGCAAGGAATTATAGCATCAAATTCAAAACTTGCAGAAATTATTTCCTCTTTTGTCCCTGGATGATCAGCTAAGTTTACAACAAGTTCATAATCTCTATCAGCCCGCTCAAGGGTAGCATCTGATAATTTCCGCGTTATCCATAAGCGGGGTTTATTCATTTTTTACGAACACATTCAGACCAAAAATCATAGATCGCAGCAGAGCATACAATTATTGCAATAATCATGAATGGGAAACCACCTGAGAACCCAGCAAATCCAGTAGAAATTGAATAGGATAAACCACCAATAAATATAACTAATATTGCTGTGCCAATGAAACCAACTAATAATTTAATATTATAAGACATTTTCTCTCCTTTATTTTGAGGCTTCTGAAGCCAAAAATTGTTGTAGCCAACTTGCAGTTCTTAATAAACGCCCATCTTGTTCGATCTCACCTATTAATTGGACACCGATTGGCATATCATTTTCCCCTACCAAAAGTGGTAGTGTTACGGATGGTAACCCAGCCAATGTCCAAAGTGTACAAAAAATTGGGTCTCCAGTTGTTTGGTCCTTAACAAATGGTGCTTCACCAATTGCAGCGGGAGCGATAATAGCATCAAACTCAGTAAAGAAATCAGCAAAAAAATCTTGAGCTGAAGTTTTAACAGCCAGCGCGTCATTATATTCATCTTCACTAATCTGACGACCACGACTAATAACTTCTTTTATAGTAACACTAAGTCTATCCCAATTTTGATCAAAAACATTGCTTTGATGTTTGCAAATTTCATATTCATGTATTCTTGCTTGTACAGCGACCAAATTAGAAAGTTGATCAGCAGCAGTCATTTTAGTAACTTGTGTGCCTAAAATGTCTGTTATAGAATCTAAACCTTCACGTGTTTCTAATGCCAAGCGATCATAGAATGGCAAATCTAACCAAGCTAAATCTGGAGTAACTGGCGGCTCAGAGAGTGCACCATCCATCATTTTTGGGCGTGGGCGCGAGAAACTATTTAAATCATTTTGATCATATGAACCTAAAACATCACTTAGAAGCCCAACATCAGCCAAGGAGCGACCAAAACATCCAACCTGGTCTAGAGTTTGTGATGTTTGAAGCACACCAGATCTAGGAATGGTGCCAGATGAGGGTTTGAAGCCATAGGTGCCACAAAATGATGCTGGTCGAATTACAGAACCATTTGTCTGTGTACCAACTGCAATTGGAACATGATTGGCTGCTACAGCTGCAGCTGATCCACTTGACGATCCTCCTGGTGTTCTTTTGAAATCATGAGGGTTTCGTGCCTTGCTTGGGTGCATAAAGGCTAATTCAGTTGTGACTGTTTTTCCCATTATCACAGCACCAGATTCTCGTAATCTTTCTACAATTCTGGCATCTTTATGAGGTTGATGACCTTCAAAGATTGGAGTTCCAAACTCTGTTGGCATATCAGATGTATCAATCACATCTTTTAAACCAACTGGTATACCATGAAGCGGCCCAGTTGCTTTTCCCTCTTTTCGTATTCGATCACATTGTTCAGCTTGCTTTAGAGCATTTTCACTATCAAGGTATGCCCATGCATTTATTTCATTATCAGTTTTTGATATTTGATCTAAACAAGACTGCACTAAATCTACTGAACTTAGTGACCCTGAAGCGATGGAATTTACAGCTTCCATCGCTGTTAAAGTGTTAGGCTCTTTAATCATGGTATATATTTACCAAATAAGTAGTCTGGGAACCATAGGGCTATTCCAGGGAATACATACATGAGAAACATCGTAAAGATAACAATAGATAAGTAAGGCATGATACCTTTAAATATTTCAATTAATTCAATTTGATCTTTTAAAACACCCTTCAAATAATAGGCAGACATGGCCATTGGAGGCGTGAGGAAAGATGTTTGCAAATTCAGTGCAACCAACATAGCAAAGAAATATGGATTAACTCCAAAAGGCTCTAATAATGGAAGAAATATTGGTACAAAAATAATTAATATTTCTGACCATTCTAATGGCCAACCCAATATGAATATAATTAACTGTGCTAAAATTAAGAACTGGATCGTTGTCAAATCCATACCAATAACCCAGTGTGAAATTAAGTCATGCCCACCTAAGTATGAGAATACAGACGCAAAAGTCCAAGAACCAACAAACAACCAACAGACCATTGCAGTTGCTTTTGCGGTTAAAAACACACTTTCTTTTAATTTATCCCAAGTCATAGCTCGGTATAATATAGCTAAAATAATACCGCCTAAAGCACCCATCGCAGCAGCTTCAGCTGGTGTTGCAAGTCCACCAAGAATTGAGCCTAAAACTACCGTAATTAATAGAGTTAAAGGAACGAAAGATACTAAGAGATCCCAATAAATTTGACGCTGTGGTGGTATATCTTTTAAATTTGGTTTTGGTGCTAAGGATGGCGTCAACCAAACCCTAAAAATAACATAGACTATATAGAATCCAGCTAATAATAACCCAGGGAATACAGCTGCAGCATATAAACGTAGTGGTGAAAGATTTCCAATTGCAGCATACACAATCAACATAATCGAAGGTGGAATGAGTATTCCAAGAGTGCCTCCTGCACAAATCACGCCTGAAGCAAAACTTTTATTATAATTTGCATTTGCCATTGCAGGATAAGCTAGCAATCCCATTAACGTTACAACGGCTCCAACAATCCCTGATGCCGTTGAAAATACGGCACAAGTAAGTAATGCAGCAATTGCAAGAGATCCTGGTAAATTACGAGCAGCCATATATAGCGAGAAGAAGAGCCTATTTACAATATTTGCTCTTTCAACAACATAACCCATAAACAAGAAGAGCGGTATTGCTACCAGGGTATCGTTCTCCATAACAGAATACGTATTTTGATTTAACAAGTAGAATATATTGTTATCAAATATCTCAGAGAAGATTTCTGGTGGACCGTCGTAATATGCGTAATAACCAAAACCAACGCCCATAGCTATTAATGTAAATGCAATAGGAAAGCCTAATAAAACTAGCATAATAAACATGCATAGCATCAATATTGCAACTTCAGGATTTGTCATTTTAGTAACTTTCGTTAATGCTGTGTTTAAGCTTTTTTGTTAATGTTTAAAATTTCTGATAAGTTGTCATCATTCATCAACATATCTTCAGTCTCACGAACATCATCGAGTCTTTTCATCCAAATACCTGTTCGCATTGCGGCCCAACATCTTACTAATTCAGCAAATCCTTGAAGAAGTAAAAGTATGCCAGCCAATGGAATTAATGTTTTGAAAAAATAAATTTGTATTCTTGCTGGACTATTCCAGCTTACTTCTTTGTACCGCCAACTATCAGATGCAATTTCCCAACCGTACCAAAATAGTGCCAAAATACCCGGGAAGAAAAATATAAGATAGAGTAAAAAATCTAATCTAGCCTGCCACCTGACTGGAAACAATCGATACAATACATCACCGCGTACGTGCGTATCTTGCGCCAATGCATATGGTCCAGCCATTAAAAATAATGCTCCATACATTTGAACCATCATATCAAATGCCCAAACCGTTGGAGAGTTTAATACATATCTCATAAAAACTTCATACGAGACTGAAAGTGTAAGAATTAATATACACCAACCAAAAGCTCTCCCAACCCATATACTTAGGCCTTCAATGCTATGAACAAATTTGAGCAATAGCTCTCTCCCTTATATAAAAAAACGAGGGCCAAATTTGGCCCTCGTAATATTTATAAATTAATTAACCGAAGTAATGCTTATATGCCAGTTTATAATCAGGTTGATTCAAATTCAGGTAACCCATAACATTTTCAGCATATACTTTTTGACTTTCAATCACTTTAGCAAAGAAAGCATCTTCACCTGAAATTCTGTCAACTACAATATCCCAAGCATCTAACTGAGCTTGCATAACACTATCTGGTGTTCTGTGAACATTGACACCCTGCTCATTCTGCAATGTTTGCAAATCATCAGCATAGCGCTTTGTATTATGCCAATAGAAGTTTGAATTTTCTGCTTCTGATGCATATTTCAATATAGCCTGCAATTCTGCAGGTAATTTATCATATTTCTTCTTATTGAATGAAACTTCGAAAAATTCCTGAGATTGGTGGAAAGATGCGAGATGGTAATCTTTTGATACATCCTGCATACCGAAATCACGATCAGATGTAGGGTTATTAAATTCTGCAGCATCAATTAGCCCTGACTTCATTGCTGGCTGAATTTCACCACCTGGAAGCTGAACGACTGACATTCCCATTTCTAGTAAAACATCTGCAGCCAAACCAACTGTACGATATTTCAATCCATCCATTTGAGCAGCACTTTTTATTTCTTCTTTAAACCAGCCAAGTGGTTGTGCTGGCATTGGTGAGTTAAAGAATGAAACAACATTCAAACCTAGATCACCCATCAATTCATCAAATAATTCTTGTCCGCCACCGTAGTTTACCCAACCAAGTACTTCTTGAGAAGACCAACCAAAGCATGGGCCAGTTCCAAATAATGATGCTGATTTTGACTTTGAGTACCAATATGCTGGAACATAGTGACATGCATCTAATACGCCGCGGTGTACCGCATCTTGCATTTGTGATGTTTTAACAACCGAATTAACAGCTAATAAATCTATTTTGAGTGCACTGCCTGCCATAGCGTGAACACGGTCAACATACGACTGTGCATTTTCTAAAAATATTCCACCGCCCCAAGCAGCTTGCATTTTCAATGTTGTTGCGTGACTACCAGCGATTGCTGGCGTTGCAAGAGTAGCTGCTCCTGCGACTGCGGTTCCACGCAAAAATTTTCTACGGTTTAATTTATCTGTCATGTTCCCCTCCCAAGGATGTGGATTATAATACTAGTTGTAAGGTTTATTTTAAAACTAGAAAAATTGTTAACAGTGTGATTCAGAATCAATGACGGATTTATAAAACATCAATTAAAGACCATGGATTAACAATATTGAGGTTAGCATATGTTTGTAATTGGTCAACTAAATTTACCAAATATTACAAAACTCCGTGAGCCAAATAATATAAAAAATCAAACCACGAGATGCAAATATACAATATATTTATGAATATCAAAAAATAGATAAAGATCGTTAAATTTCAATAATTTATATATTTCAAAAAAAAAACATTAACCTGTTTTTTGGTTTACAACTTGTAAGCCATGGGAGAAATTTTACTAAAATTTATAATTGTTCGCGATTTGGAAACAATCTATTTTCAATTTAAAAATTCATTTATCTAGATAAATAATAATTTACTTATCATTACGCAACATTCAAAACTAAGATTCTCTTGCTGATCGATCTAAGCTATGGCAATAAGCACAAACCATTTTATTTTTTCAAAGTTGATATTACAAATGACTAATTTTCAAACTGCGCGTGTAGCTATGGTAGACTGCCAAGTGCGGCCATCTGATGTGACAAAGTATCCAATTATAGATGCACTACTACAAACACCCAAAGAAAAATATGTCCCCATCGAAAAGCAATCCATTGCATACATGGGTGAACATTTAAAAATTTCAGATAATCGGGTAATTTTGGATCCAAGAATATTTGCAAAAATGTTGGATTCAATATCTATTAAATCTGAAGAGCTAGTTTTAGATGTTGCTTGTGGTACTGGGTATTCTACAGCAGTTATAGCAAGATTAGCTCAAGCTGTAGTAGCATTAGAGTCAGATCACAACTTGGCAACCTTTGCTCAAAAAGCATTAGAGGATAATGGAGTAGATAACGCAATTGTAATCAAAGGTGAGCTA
The DNA here is from genome assembly GCA_905182285.1 of uncultured Amylibacter sp. Lineage (GTDB taxonomy): Bacteria > Pseudomonadota > Alphaproteobacteria > Rhodobacterales > Rhodobacteraceae > Amylibacter. The sequence goes on from CAJJAY010000026.1 coordinate 67,781, forward strand.
AGCAATGGTGATGCAAAGCATGGTTTATATGATGTGATAATAATAGAAGGTGGCGTAGGAAAACTATCTGATAAGTTAAAAGAACAATTAAAAGATGGTGGAAGAATTATTGGAATATTTACTGATGGCGCAATGGGGCAATGTTATTTAGGTATTAAAAAAGGATCTAATATTACATGGCGTTCAGAATTTGACGCCTCAGCACCAGTTTTAAAAGATTTTGCAATTACAGAAACATTCTCATTAATTTGATTTAATTAAAAATAAATATAAATATAAATAGAATCCTACGAGGAATGCCATGAACAAATTTATTATTAGTCTTGTTATATCCTCTTTAATGGCTTGTTCTGTTAATGCTCAAGAAACAGACCTCAAAACAACACTCGAAGCAACATATGCGAACAATCCATTGATTGCACAGCAACGTGAAATAATATTAAAATTAAATGAATCTGTGGTTCAACAATCAAGCTTGATAATGCCAGGGATTAGCGCCACACTTTCACAAAACCTTGATGACAATAATGGAAACTACGCCAACAGTGCTAATATAACTATAAAACAACTTATCTATGATGGTGGCCAATCTTTAAATTTAATTGATGCGTCTAAATATGCTGTTTTTGCCGAGCGTGAGTTATTGATTAAAGCAGAGCAGGATAATTTACTAAAAGCGATCACAAGCTACATGGATTTTCGGCAAGCTAAAGCAAATCTAGATTTGGCAGAAAGCAATATCAAAGTTATAAAAGAACAATTGCGAGCATCAAAAAATCGGTATGAAGTTGGTGAGGTAACAAGAACTGACGTCAGTCAAACTGAAGCAAGGCTTGCGTTAGCTTTAAGTAATGTAGAGGCACGGCGAGCAAGTTTATCAAGTAAAAGTGCAAGCTATCTTCTCGTGGTCGGAGAATATCCTGGTAAATTAGCAAACCCACCTAAACATCCTGATGTTCCAATTGAACTGCATATAGCTGAAAAAATTGCCCTAGAAAATCATCCTCGTATTCGCGCTGCAAAGCTTAATCTCAAATCTTCAGAGCATAAAATTAATGCATCCAGAAAAATTGGAAGCCCTACTATTTCAGGTAGTTTAACTACTAAAACGGGCTCATCTATAAGATCTTCAACTGGCGCAACAATTCAGGCTACTATTCCATTATTTAGTGGTGGTGAACTAAGAAGTAAGCGCCGCGCGGCCATTAATGATAAACAGATAAGAAAATATGCACTTGATAATGCAATATTAATGACAAGATCTAATCTGCAAATTTATCATTCTTCATGGCTTGCAGCAGTTGCAGCAATAAAAGCAAGTAATGCACAAATCAAATCTTCAAAAATAGCCTTTGAAGGCGTTCGCGAAGAAGCAAAATTAGGGTCAAGAACTACTTTAGATGTCTTAGATGCAGAACAAGAGCTACTATCTGCAAGATCAAACTTAGTTTCTGCTTTGCGGGATGAGCAAGTTCAAGCATACAATGTAATATCTGAAATGGGACAATTAACAGCCTCTAATCTAAATTTGGATATAAAAGCTTATGATCCAGAAATTGATTACAATAATGTTATAAAAAAATCACCTTTAGGTGAGGCAAGAATTAAGATTCTAGAAAAATTGCAAAATAAGTAAAAATTATCTCTCAGTTGCAATCTTCAATATTTTATCTAAATCACAGTGCTTTTCCATATGATTTGCAAGTGCATCTAAAGTATTCTCAACTTTTACAGAATATTCAGTTTTAGCAATATTTGCGCCAACACGCTCTAAATATTCTTTCCTAAATTCATCCGATGAAAACAGTCCGTGAATATAGCATCCTTGAATTTTACCATCTGGCGAACCAGCACCAGAACTATTTCCATTAATATTTAGCCAATGCCTATTACAATCATCACCATTTGTTTGTCCTATATGGATTTCATAACCCTCAACATAAGCACCTGATTCAATATCAACACCAGAAACTAGTGCCAGCTGTTTTTCAGGGAGCATCTCTGTGATAACATCTAAATGGCCAAGCCCCTCATACTTTCCAGCAGTACCTTCTATTCCTTCAGAATCTATTATTTCCTTGCCCAACATTTGATATCCACCACAAATTCCCAGTACTTGACCTCCCGCCCGAATATAAGCAGCTAAGTCTATATCCCATCCCTGTTTTCTAAAGAACTTTAAATCTCCAATTGTTGATTTAGTTCCTGGCAAAAGTATTAAGTCAGCATCCATTGGCAATGGGAGACCGGCAGAAATTATCTCAACAGAGATATTTGGATCTGCAGACAGTGGATCCAAATCATCAAAATTTGCTATTCTTGATAATTTTGGTACTACAATTTTAAATCCACTGCCCATCGATTTAGGTTTTATATCAGACGCATCTTCAGCAGGAAGATAAACAGCGTCTAAAAACCAAGGCAATACACCAATTGATAGCCAATTTGTGTGCTTGATAATATCGCTTAATCCACCATCGAATAATGTTACATCACCTCTAAATTTATTAATCATAAAGCCTTTGATTCTTAATAAATCACTAGCAGGCAAAATCGTATGTGTTCCAACTAATTGTGCAATGACTCCACCCCGATCGATGTCACCAACCAAAATAACTGGAACATTAGCAGCTTCTGCAAAACCCATATTTGCAATATCTCCATCTCGAAGATTTGTTTCAGCTGGGCTTCCAGCACCTTCAATTATAATTAGATCTGCATCATCAGCTAATCGATTAAAGCTTTCCATTACTCTAGGCATTAAAGTTGGCTTTAACTTAGCATAATCACGTGCCTTTACTGTTGTTAATCTCTGACCTTGTACAATAACTTGTGCTCCAACTTCAGATTCAGGTTTTAGCAATACAGGGTTCATATCAATCCTTGGCTTAACACCGCATGCAAGTGCTTGCATAGCCTGAGCTCGACCTATTTCTCCACCGTCTGAAGTCACAGAAGCATTATTTGACATATTTTGTGGTTTAAATGGTAAAACCTTCAATCCTCTAGAGCTAAACGCACGGCAAAGGCCCGCAACAATCATTGACTTGCCAACATTAGAGCCAGCGCCCTGAATCATAATAGACTTCACCATTTTTGCTTCTCATATTTAGGAATTAATTAATTAACAAAATAATATAATTGCGCATACCCTAAATTTTACTATACCCGCAATCAAAAGCTTAACAAAATCATACGTTTCATCTTGCACCATATTCTACTCGTTGATATAGCCCATCTTACCACATCGGAAGGCGAGTTGGCGGAGTGGTGACGCAGCGGATTGCAAATCCGTGTACACCGGTTCGATTCCGGTACTCGCCTCCAAATTATGACGTCATCTGATTTCATCAACCCCTAAACCAAATGGGAAAAAATAAACAAGATCGTCAAAAACATTAATGCATTAGAAATCATTACTGAGCACAATCTAAAATAATTATCTATAGAAAAAAATCTAACCCCCAACATTTTTGATTATTTAAGGTAGTTACCTTTTGCAGTACCACGATAAAAATCTGCGGCAACATCTGGGACATCCGCGTCATCATAAACACCCAATATGATACCTACAGCACCATCCATTTCAGATTTTTCTTGAATGCTTTTATCATCAATTGTTGTGCGTTGTGCCATTCGACGCCCCCATTGCGCTAAACGTTTATACATCATTTCAATGATATCTTGATGTGAGCTTTTTCCACCTAAGTCAGTGAACTCATTTGGATCAATTTCCAAGTCAAACAACATAGGGCGGAAGCCACCTTCAGCATGAATAAATTTCCACCGCTTATCAGCCACCATAAACAAACGTGCATCTCTTGCGCTGACACCCAAGTTTTGAGCCATTTTTTGCTGCGAGTAGTCATATTCAGAGATTACAAAATCACGAGACAATTCGACAACTTGCCCATGAATAATGGGCCACAGGGACTTCCCCTCAAGTATATGATCAGGGATTTCACCCGATGCATGTTCAACGAAGCTGGCTGTCAAATCAATCGCTTCAACTAACGCATCACTTACTGTACCACGTGTTAAATCTGCTGCGCTGGATGGGTCGTATACTACTAAAGGAACCTTGACTGAAGGTGCATGGAAAAGATCTTTTTCACCAAGCCAGTGATCTCCCAAATAATCACCGTGATCAGAGGTCAGCACGATAATTGTATTTTCCATTTGCCCACTATTTTCAAGGTATTTAAACAGCCGCCCCATCTGATCATCACATTGTTTAATTAGTCCCATATAGGCAGGAATTACAGTTTCGCGCACTTCATCGCGTGAAAAAGTCTTACCAATAGTATTTTCCATAAATGCTTTATAAACGGGATGAGGATCATCCCGTTCAGCATCATCTCTAATGGCATCAGGCACGTCTGCAGCCGTGTACATATCATTATATGGTGCTGGAACTATATAGGGCCAATGTGGTTTAATATAGCTTAAATGGCACAACCATGGCTTATCGCCTTGTGTATCAATAAACTTGATCGCCTCATTTGTTAGCCAGGGCGTTTCACTATCCTCCTCACGAATATTTGCAGCTGTTCCAGCATATTTCATAAACCAACCAGACGTCATTTGATCGTCTTTATCCACACCAGCATTCGCAAAATCAGCCCAAGGATTGTCACCTTCATAGCCCTTTGATTTTAGGAAATTATTATATGGCGACACCTTATTATCATAATGCCCATCTGGGCCATATGCCCATAATCCATCATCGCGTAACCAGACGTCAAAACCAGCCTCAGAAACTCGAGCACCAATCACACTATCGCGTACAAGCCCCAGACGTTCCATGCCATCAGCGTCAACTTTCATGTGTGTTTTTCCAATCAGCCAGCAATCCATCCCAGCCTTTCGCAAATGATCTCCCAAAGTTAACTCTCCAACTTTAAGAGGTACATTATTCCATGCAGCCCCATGTGAACTTACATACCTTCCAGTATACGTAGACATTCGAGACGCACCACAAACTGGCGATTGAACATAACAGTTTGAAAACCTAACACCCATGGACGCTAGACGATCTATATTTGGCGTTTCAAGCGTTTGATGACCTACGCATGAAAGATAGTCATAACGCAATTGATCGAACATAATGAATAATATATTTTTGGTCATACTTTCACTATCCCTTCTAGGCACGTTACTAAAATTATTCATTCTAGTATTAGAAATTAAATATCAGTTTATGATTATGTATCTGACGCACTCAAGCAGTGGAGTGACTTAAGTGCGTTAATACAAGAATGGTTCGAAAAATCATATTTGTAAAACAATTGTATTATTTATTCTGATAAAAGCGAAAACGTGCCTACCTTGAGTATGGGTATAACTCTTTACGAATAACAAGTAGACACGTCATTATAATTATATCGGGGTTATTCTATAAATCTAGTAAGTTATAAAATTAAATAAATTTACTTTTTTAGAGATTTTTTTTCATCTTTTGTTAGTGGATTATTCCACACATTATTACTAAGTCCCAATTCATGCTTCATGGGCTTAGTCTTCCCCTTTGTTACTTTCCCACCTTTTTTTAAAAATGCATCAATTAGAGCTTGGTCAGTTTTTTCCTTTGGTGTTCCAGACATAGACATAATTTAATCCCCTATAAATTCATTATTTTGTTTTACCAATGTACCATGATGTTAATTTTTCGCTAATACTTCATAACCTGAAATTGGGAAATGAACAGCAGTATGCCCTGCTTCGGATGAATTATAATCTATTGATACAGTTAAACTGTCCAAAAACCTTAACTTTCCTGTAACTATTGGATCAGAGGAATCGCCTTTAGGTTTGATGCAAATATTCTGACCTATTTTCAATTGAGTAACCAGATTATTATGAACTCCATTAGGAGATTCTGGCGAAGATTGGTAAGCAATTTTTAAAGCATCAATATCTCTTAAATTTTTAGAAAGCTTTTCATTCAATTGATTAATTTGATTTTCTAATCTCAATATATTGTCATATTTATTAAGAATATTTGGGCCATCTTCCCATCTGCCCCTTAAAAACCACAATAAGTACCCAACAGAAATATCCGCATAGGATAATTTATTCGAAAATACATTTCCCTCTTCTGCTAAAATATCGTCTATTATTTGTAATTTAGATTCAAGTTGCAATATCACACTTGGTAATTTTGTTAAGAGGCTCTCTTGGCTCCAACCTTTTTCAAAATACAAATCACCCCGATCTTTAATAAACTCTTTTGGAGCTGAATCAATTGATTTAGTGATAACAATTCGTGCTGCAAGTTCAAAAACAGTCTCATCAATCCATGATGAAAATACAAGTGCTTTACTTTTGCATCCGTTTGGAAATAAAGCGCTTGCCAAACCTTTTTCAGCTAAAGTGCGTATAATATTTTGAGTATCACAATAAATGTCAGACCCAATCTGCAATATTGGTGTACGACGATAACCTGCAGTTAGTGGCATCAAATAAGGCTTTGGAGGAATTCGAGGTATTTCAACAGAGCTCCACTCAACTTCAGCTAATCCAAATGCAAGTCGTATTTTATGAGCAAAAGGTGATGGCCAATAATGATGCAAAATAAACTCTGACATAAATATTCCATAAGAAGTGATTTTTTAGGCTAAACTTAAATATAAATTCCTTTCTTAGAATTCATACAATAGACATTTTTATAATTTTTATGCGCACTACAAAAAAATAGCAATCATATTTCTATTAATATAAATGGAATATTATGGATTAAATCTAGTTAACTTCCATACAACTAAAGACTTGGGATTGTATTGACGGTTCAGATCTGTAATTCACAATCGCTGTGTGCATTAAAATACTTTTCTCAAATCTAAAAAGGTCATGACGATCAGAATTTTTTGCAATTGCGCTAAATTCCATTTCACTAATCTTAGTCACTTCATAGTCTTTATGATAAAATACACCATCTCCAGAAAATCCATTAATATCCCAAGAAAAAGTAAATTTTCTTCCTGGATAAGCTGGGGTCATTGACCCTTCTGCTGCTAATGAAATTCTATCCAATTCCTTACATGTAAAAGTACCATAAGCCAAAGCTGGCATTGAAATTAGATATATCAAAGTTGCATATTTAAGCATATATTTATGATAACGACCGTTTGGGTTAGGTCAAGAACAATACATGATATGCGTACTTTAGATATTAATTTATTTAGAAATATTTATTATTTATAAATAAATTAATATCTAATCTTTACCATTACCAACAAAAAATAAGCCAACTTTTTTTTCATCCGAATGAGATAATAGACCCATTGCTTCTATAGATTTTAACGCCCTAAAAAATGTAGGTCGTGACATATTTTGTGTGAACTTATGTTCAAGAATATTTTTCGTTCTAACCAATCCATCACTTGATTTCATATCTTGAGCTGCAAAATAGACATTTTTTTCCACACCCGACAGAGAAGCTAATCCAATATCTTTTTCCATATCATCTAGCATTTGTTTCAATAATATGATTTTTTTTACAAAATTTGATTTCATTATAATCTCACATTAATATCTATTTAATACACTATACGGAAAAATTATATTTCTGTCTATTATGTATTGTAAAATATGAATATGATAATAATATCATATATTACTTATAAAAAATAATATATTTTTTAAATTTAAATCTACTGATAAATCATAATGTATTTAATGATTTAAAAAAACTATTTAATATTGATACTAAATTTTATTTTTTAAGCCAGCCCAAAGATAAATTAGTATTTCCTTTTGGTTTATATTCTGCCCCAATTGGACCATGATAACCTAATTGTTTAATTAACTTGAAAATAAATTTATACGACAGCTCACCATCATTTGGCTCACCTCTACCCGGAACAGAAGCAAATTGTATATGTCCAATATATGGCATTAAGTTTTTAAGTTTGAGTGAAATGTTACCTTCAGTTAATTGAACATGATAACAATCAAACATAAGCTTTAGATTGGCACGATTAATATCTTTAATGATATTTAAAGCTTGAGACGTTGTTTTTAGAAAATATCCAGGTGCATCATATTCGTTTAAAGGCTCAATCAAAATTGTGATATCATGATCAATTGCTCTATCACATGCATACTTTAAATTTCTAATAAAAACATCCCTGGCTTTATCACCATATGAAAATCCTGCCATCACATGAATATTTTTTGCCTTAATAACTCTCGCATAAGAAATCGCCTCATCTATAGCTTTTTTTGCATCTTTCTCTCTACCAGGCAATGCACTCAAGCCATTTTCGCCTGCATCAACATCACCCCTTCGAGTATTTATGCCAATCATTATAAAATCTGTTTCTAGAAGTGCTTTAGAGATATCCTTAGGGTCAGTTTCATATGGCCAATGGCATTCAACAGCATCAAACCCAGCCTCCTTAGCGGCATAAATTGCTCCAGTTAATGTCAATTCGCTCCAAAGGAACCCAAGATTTGCTGAAAACTTTATGAGTCCCACTCCACATCAAATTTTGTAATTATTGATTTAACTTGATCATCATTCAAAGAGTTTGCATTCATTCCACGCGTCATCATTGCAAGTCGAGCTGTATCCTCTAGCTCTTCAATAGCATTACATGCTGCTTCAATATCTTTTCCAGCTACGACAGGACCATGATTTGCAAGCATCACGGCTGATCGCTTCCCAGATAAACCACGTACTGCTTTGCCCATTTCAGGATCTCCTGGCATAAAAAAAGGTAATAATTTTACGCGACCTAGTCTCATAATAGAATATGGAGTAAAATGTGGTAAAAAATCTTCATGATCAATATCAGGCATAAGGGAAAGGGCAACAGAATGACATGAATGTAGATGAACCACGGCTCCTGCAGTCCCTCGAGTTTCATAAAATGCAGTATGAAGTGGCATTTCTTTTGTTGGCTTATCCCCAGACATGAATTCACCATCAGCATCAAATCTACTAAGTCGTCCTGGATCAAGGCGCCCAAAGCTTGTTCCTGTTGGACTCACTAAAAGTCCACCATCAGATGTTCGAGAAGAAATATTCCCAGTACTGCCGCCTGTAAGTCCACGATCAAACATTGATTTGGCTAATATGCAAATCTGTTCACGAAGTTTAATTTCGTCATTCATATATTTTCCAATTTGTTCAAAGCATCAGTAAAAAAGCTCTTTCTACCAAAATTACCAGATTTAAGTGATAAGGCAATTTGATTATCTTTAGGGCCAAAAAAAGTCCAAGGAACACCTGGAGCTATCTCTTTGCCTATGTTGAGCTGAGTTACCCCAAAAGCTTTTGTAATTGCACCTGATGTTTCGCCTCCAGCAACTATAAAGCGCTTCATACCTAATTCTTTTGCTCTAATTGCACATTCTGAAAGTCCCTGCTCAACAATCTTACCAGCCTTTTCTATGCCAAGTATATCTTGGGCTTTTTTTACACTTTTTGGATCAGCAGTAGCATAAATTATAATATTTTTCGTAAAATCCTGTTTAAAAAGCCATTTTAATACTTTTTTAGTACCATTTTTGGCTAAATCGATAGGATCCAGTTGAAACGAGATTGCACCCCGAGAAACAAAATCATTAACTTGTTTGAGCGTCATTTCTGAGCAACTACCTGACAATATTAAACTACCAGCACTTAATTTATTATTATTATACAAACTATTATTTTCTGATATTTTTCCTGATAATTTATAAAGTTCGGATAAGGGCATTGCCAATGCAGAGCCACCTGTAATGAATTTCATATCCTGACAAGCATTTGCTATAATACTTAAATCACTATCAGCTACGGCATCAATAATGACGTGTGTTATCTTATTTTCTTTTAGTTCAATTAATTTTTCCTTTAATGCATTAGATCCTTCACTTACAATCATTCGGTCAGCCAAACCAACTCGTTTTGTAACCTGAGCACCCAAAAGGCGCATTAAATTACTATCGCTCATAGGTGTGAGTGGATGATCTTTCATATTACTTTCTGACAAAAGCTTTTGGCCAACAAAAAGATTTCCCATAAAAATTGATCGGCCATTCTCTGGAAAAGCAGGGCAATAGATTGTTTGGTTAACCTTGAGTTCATTCATCAACGCTTCTGCAACAGGACCAATATTGCCTTTAGATGTACTATCAAATGTTGAGCAGTATTTAAAAAAAAACTTTTTAGTTCCTGCTTTCTTCAACCACTCCAATGCCAATAAAGATTCTTTAACAGCATTAATCGAAGACATTGATCTTGTTTTCAGCGCAATAACCTCAATATCGGCAGTAGTTTCCAAATTTGAATATGGCACACCGATCCTAAGAGATACCTTAACACCCGATCTAGCTAGCATACTTGCTAAGTCAGTTGCTCCAGTAAAATCATCTGCAATACATCCTAAATAAGTTGTCATAAATCATTAAACCTTAGATTAGTAAAATTAAGTTATCATAACTTTTTGGGTAAAGATAAATTAGCTGATTTTGCATAAACCTTCGCAACTGCTGCATCGTCCTCTAAACCCAACCCCATATCAACAGCAGTTTTAAATTGTTTTAATGCAGCAGAAGCTATTGGCGCATCAAATTTAGCATTTTTAGCCACATCCAACACAATACCTAGGTCTTTTGGCCAAATATTAACTGAACTATGAGGCGTATAATCACCATCTACTATATGAGGTGCGCGATTTTCTAGCATCCAGCTTGTTCCAGCACACTTACTAATAACTTCAATAAATTTTGCAGGCGTTACTCCTTGGGAAATTCCAAAAGTTAGCGCCTCAGCCATAACCGAAATATGAACACCAGCTAATAATTGGTTAACAGCTTTCATGGCACTTCCAGCGCCCGCTTCATTGCCCAATTCAAAAACAGTTTCAGATATGCTATTTAAGGTTTTTTGAGCACACCTAAAAGCTTCTTTTGATCCTGATGCCATAATTGAAAGCTGTCCGTTTGCAGCTTTTAAAGATCCCCCAGAAATTGGAGCATCCAAATAAAGCACTCCAAATTCTTCACATCGCAATTCCATTTCTTTTGCAAAATTTGGAGCAACAGTTGCACATGAAATAACGACAGAACCTGGCTTTAATTTTTTTACAATACCGCTATCATTAAAAAGTACTGACTCTGTTTGGATAGAATTTAAAACGACTACAACAACTACATCAATATCCAAAATACTATCATCTAGATGACTTTTTTGCCCACCTAGATCGCAAAATTTAGTCATTAGTTTATTATTTGTATCCACACCCCAAACTGAATGGCCACTGTGCAAACAAGAGCTAGCAATTCCATACCCCATAGATCCAAGACCAATGACTGCAATATTATTCATTTATTGTATTACTTTCATTTATTTATAAATTTATAACATTTATTATTATAAGGTATAGTTAAATATCGTTTTAAAATTATAAATTAATTTGCATATTCATTATATCTATTTAAAAGTTCTTTAGACTTAAAATTAATTTGCTTTATAATTTTTATGGACCAATTTATGAAAAATATATCACTCGACGCAACAGACATTCGAATACTCAATGCATTACAAAATTATGGCAACCTTAGTAAATCAAAATTAGCAGAAGCAGTAAATTTATCCGCAACACCATGTTGGGTTCGTCTCGATAAACTAAAAAAATCAGGCCTTATAAAAGGTTACTCAGCGAACATAGCTTTAGATCAGATTATTGATATAACAAGTGTTATTGTTACCATTTCTTTATCACATCACAGAAAATCTGATTTTGAAAAATTTGAAAATTATATAAAAAACATATCCGAAATAACCGAGTGTATAGCAACTGGTGGTGGCACTGATTATATAATGAAAGTAATCACATCAAATTTAAGTAAATTTCAGGAATTAATGAATGAATTAATTTCTGATGACTTAAAAATAGACAAATATATGACATATATAATTACAAAAAATATAAAATCATCTCATCCTAATTTGACTAAGTTAATACCAACAGATTAGAAAATATACAAAAGTAAGATTATTTAGTCTAATCAGACTGTTTTTTTTAGCAATTTAGTACAGTTTATTAGCCAAAATTAAAGTATAATTTTGTAAATTTAATAATATATGAGCAAATGAAAATGCAGCCAAAAAAAATTAAAGATGACTTTGGATTTGGAACACAAATACGAAAATCTCCCTATTTTGACGCAACTATTCGTTGGGGCGCTAAGGGATTTTCTGTATATAATCATATGTACATTCCACGTGATTTTGGTGATCCAGTACAAAATTTTTGGAATTTAGTAAATGATGCAATTTTATGTGATGTTGCAGTCGAAAGACAGGTTGAAATAAATGGGCCTGACTCTGCAGAATTTGTACAGCTTCTTACACCTCGTGACTTATCAGGATTAGCTATTGGGCAATGTAAGTATATAATTATTACGAATGCACAAGGCGGTATATTAAATGACCCAGTCTTGCTTCGCCTAGAGAAAAATAGGTTTTGGATTTCATTAGCTGACAGTGATATATTACTTTGGGCGCAAGGCGTAGCAGTAAATTCTGGCTTGGAGGTTACAATTCATGAACCAGATGTTTCACCATTACAATTGCAAGGGCCCAAATCAGGAAAAATAATGCAAAAGCTTTTTGGTGAAAACATTATTGATTTGAAATATTATTGGCTAAGGCATCTAAACTTAGATGGAATTAATTTAGTTGTATCAAGAACAGGTTGGTCCAGTGAATTAGGCTATGAGATTTACTTACAAGATGGCTCTCGTGGAAGTGAACTTTGGGATAAAATTATGTTAGCAGGAGAAGAGTTTAACCTTAATCCTGGGCATACATCATCAATAAGGCGCATAGAAGGCGGTATGCTATCATATCATGCTGATATGGATATAAACACTAATCCATTTGAAGTTGGTATGGATCGGTTAATTAACTTAGACATTGAAACAAAGTTTATTGGGCAAGATGCATTACGCAAAATTAAGGCTAATGGCATAAAAAGAAAACAAGTAGGATTGATAATAAATTGTGAAGCACTTGAAGGACCAAATACAACATTTTGGAAAATTACAAAAAATAATAAAGTCGTGGGAAAAGTTACATCAGCAATTTATTCACCACGTTTAAAGAAAAATATTGCATTGGCTATGGTCTCATTAGAAAACTCTAGAATTGATACAACACTTAATGTGGAAACTTCTTTTGGCCCAAAACCAGCATTAGTTGTTGAAAAGCCTTTTTATGATCCTAAAAAGAAGATTACTGCGTCTAGTACAATCTAGGGATAACAAATGAATGAATGAGCTATCAATACATTTAGGCTGGCACCGCACAGAAGCTGAATTGCAAAACGTGCAAAAGCGTAATAAAAATTATTGTTTTATTGCAAATACATTAGCTGATAGTGTTATGATAAACATAAACAGGTAACATTTAATTTAAGGAATAATGTAATGCATTGGACCACTAGTGAACATGATTTTATTATAATCGAACTAAAAGAAAATGGTATATTAAGAATTACATTAAATGATCAAAAAAGACGTAATGCATTATCTGAAAAAATGCTTTTGACATTATCTAAGATCTTTACTGACGCTTCAACAGATAGTTCCATCAGGGTTATAATTTTAAGTTCAAAGGGACCAGCTTTTTCTGCTGGCCATGATCTTAAAGAACTTACTGCAGCACGCTCAAATGAAGACAATGGACAGGAATTTTTCTCCCATATAATGAATTTGTGTTCTGGTTTGATGCAGGATATCACAAACTGCAATAAACCTGTAATTGCAGAAGTAGATGGCGTTGCAACAGCAGCTGGATGCCAGTTAGTGGCAAGCTGTGATTTAGCAATTGCAGATAATAATGCAAAGTTTAGCACACCTGGAGTAAATATTGGACTATTCTGTTCGACTCCAATGGTTGCATTATCAAGAAACGTTTCAAAAAAACATGCCATGAAAATGCTTTTAACTGGTGATATGATATCAGCCGATCATGCCGTAACTATTGGTTTAATTAATCAGTCAGTAAAGCACGTCATTCTTGAAGACACCGTGACAAAACTAGCAGAAAAAATTTCATCAAAATCAAGCATGACATTATCAACGGGAAAAGCTGCTTTTTATAAGCAATGTGATATGAGCCTATCAGAAGCATATGATTACACATCAAAAATTATGGTAGATAATATGTTAGCGCTTGATGCAAGTGAAGGAATTGGAGCATTTATAGAAAAGCGTGAACCAATCTGGAAAGACAAGTAAGTAAATATGACTAATCCATACAATCAAAACCTTGATCAAAACCCTGCCAACCATCAACCGCTTACACCCCTAACGTTTTTAGAGCGCGCAGCAAGTGTATTTCCAGATCAAGTAGCAATTATTCATGGTGATTTACGTCAAAATTATTTAAATTTATATACCCGTTCTGTAAAATTAAGTTCAGCATTAAATAAAGCTGGGATTAAACGAGGAGATACTGTTTCAGCATTGTTACCAAATACGCCTGCAATGTTAGAGTGTCATTATGGTGTCCCAATGTCTGGAGCAATATTACATTCAATAAACACAAGACTTGACCCAGCTGTTATATCTTTTCAATTAAATCATGCAGAGTCTAAGATAATGATTGTTGATAGTGAATACATTGCATTAGCTAAAGAAGCTCTTAAACATACAAAAAATAAACCAAAAATTATTGAATATGATGATATTGAATACATCGGTAAAAGAGAAAAATTTAAATCCATAAATTATGATGACTTTCTAAATGAAGGTGATGAAACATTTGAATGGTTAATGCCAGAAGATGAATGGGATGCTATTTCAATTAATTATACTTCTGGAACGACAGGCGACCCTAAGGGGGTAGTAACCCATCACAGAGGCGCTTATTTATTAGCTCAAGGGAATGCCTTGACTATGTCAATGCCAAAACATTCGGTATATCTTTGGACACTACCAATGTTCCATTGCAATGGATGGTGTTTCCCTTGGACAATGTCTGCAATATCTGGAACCCATGTTTGTCTTAGGCAGGTTCGTGCAGATAAAATATGGCATTCAATATCTGAATATAAAGTCACACATCTTTGTGGAGCGCCAATAGTTATGTCAGTTATAGTAGATGCAGATGATATTGATAAGCGTAAGATTAATCATAGCGTTCAATTTTTGACAGCTGCAGCACCACCACCAGAAAAAATATTAACTGAAATGAATCGATCAGGATTTAATGTCACTCATCTTTATGGATTGACAGAAACTTATGGACCAGCAGTAGTCAATGACTGGCAAGATCATTGGTCTAAACTCACCCAGGAAGATCAGGCTAGATTAAAAGCGCGTCAAGGCGTTAGATATCTGCCACTAGAAGGATTAGATGTTTTAGACCCTATTACGATGAAACCCGTGCCAAGAGATGGAAAAACATTAGGTGAAGTTATGTTTCGTGGGAATGTTGTAATGAAAGGCTATTTTAAAAACCCCAAAGCAACTAAAGAAGCATTCAGTGGAGGCTGGTTTCATTCAGGAGATCTAGGGGTTATGCATCCCGATGGATATCTGCAACTAAAAGATCGATCAAAAGACATAATTATATCTGGTGGTGAAAATATTTCATCTATTGAAATAGAAGAAGTTTTATATAGACACGACGCTATCGAAATTGCTGCAGTTGTAGCTATGCCTCACAAAAAATGGGGCGAAACACCATGTGCATTTATACAAACAATCGATAAACACGGGATATCTGAAGGTGAATTAAAAACTTGGTGTATGAAGTTTCTTGCCTCATACAAAATTCCAAAGAAATTTGTTTTTACAACTATTCCTCGCACATCAACAGGCAAGATACAAAAATTTCTATTACGGGATAAAGCTAAAAACTTTTAAAATTATACTTTATTTCTATATTTATGAAATTTAAAAAGTAAGGGTGCTAAAAGTCCCAAGTATATTAAATTTGATATACTTTTAATTGGCCATATCCCTATAACTTTACTAAGAAATCTATAATATGGCAATTTATTCCAAATCTCTTGAAAAGCATCAACACCATTAATTTGTTTTCCATCTAATTTAGCATGTAGTTTTTTTGCAGCCTGATCCTCGGTTAAATTCCATAATTCTGCAGTTTCTGGTGTAATTGGTGTGAATGTAATATCATTTTTTGCTAATTTCTTATAATGCCTGATTTCTCTATCACAAACCGGACAATCAGAATTATATAGAACTTCTAAATCAGCCATATTACTTTTTCCCAAACTCTCAAATAACAAATAGTACAAAAAAATAAAGTAACCAGTTATTTTGAACATTACTTTCTTATAATAATTATATCTATTCTTCTGAAACTCCAGCTTCAGCAAAAGTAGCCATGCCTGAGTGGCATGCAAGTGCAGCTTGAAGAACACTTATTGCCATTGCGCCACCAGAACCTTCACCTAATCTCATTCCAAATGAAAGCAATGGTTTTTTATTGAGATTATTTAAAAGCACTTTATGTGCTTGTTCATTCGATTCATGACCAGCTACACAATGATCTAAAGATCCAAAAACAGTGTTTTCAAGACAGGCCGCAGCTGCTGTACAAATAAACCCATCTAATATTACCGGTATAGATTTCGATCTTGCACTAGCAATTGAGCCTGCCATTGCTGCTATCTCACGCCCACCAAGACATCTAAGTGCCTCAAGGCCATTATTAATTGCTGATGTATTTTTTTCCAAACCAGCAGTTACAACTCGCGCCTTGTTTTGCAATCCTTGATCATCAACTCCTGTACCACGGCCAACCCAATCCAATGCACTACCACCAAACAATGCGTTTGCTATAGCTGCTGCTGAAGTAGTATTTCCAATTCCCATTTCCCCAGCAACAAATAAATCACAATTCTCATCAACAGCATTCCACCCTGTGATTAATGCGGCAATGCATTCAGCCTCAGACATTGCCGGTTCATTCGTAAAATCATTTGTAGGATTATCTAGATCAATAGCAATTACATCTAACTTTGCGCCAAAAGTTTTACAAAGTTGATTTATAGCTGCACCACCATTCTGAAAGTTCAAAACCATTTGTTCCGTAACCTCTGACGGAAATGCAGAAACGCCTTGTATAGTTACACCATGGTTTCCTGCAAAAACAACTACTTGAGGAGAGATGATCTTTGGTAAAGAATCTCCACTCCATCCTGAAAACCAAATTGCAAGTTCTTCCAAACGGCCCAGTGCTCCTGGTGGTTTCGTAAGCTGATTATTTCTATCTGATGCTAGTTTTTCAGCCAAAGTATTTGTTTCCGGTTGTTTAAGTAGTAATTCTTTAAATTCACTAAGATTTGTAAATTCTGCATCGTTCATAATATTGTCACTTCTGTATTGATTTTTATCTTCTTTTAACGCCATGTAATAAAAGTTAAAATCCCATATACGAAGTATGCAACAAATGACCGACAATAATAAAAAATCTTGTGTTGAAGCTCATGACATATGGGCTGCATTTAGTTTATTAACTCGTATAAGGATTCCAGTTAACCATAATCGTGCTGGTAATCGAGCAAGTAATGCCACATGGGCTTACCCATTAGTTGGTGCAATAGTTGGTGCTATATCAGGCTTATTTTTAACGTTAATGAGCCTAATAGGACTTCCAAGTGGTTTTTGTGCTGCAATTACACTTTTAGTTCTTATTGCTATCACAGGCGCAATGCATGAAGATGGCTTAGCTGATTGTGCTGATGGCTTCTGGGGTGGGCAAAGCTCATCCAGACGACTAGAGATAATGAAAGATAGCTCTATTGGTGTTTATGGGGCGTGTGCACTTATTATATTTTTATTAGCAGAGCTATCAGCAATTGAAACTTTAATTGCAATAGATCCTATTTGGTCGCTCGCTGGTGTTGGAGCAATTAGTAGACTCCCTATGGTAATAGCAATGAGGTATGTGCCAAATGCCAGAAACAATGGCTTAGCAGCAAGTGTTGGTATGCCTCAATTATGTTCTGTTCTAATAGCGATCATTTTAGCAATATTAATAGCATTAACTTGTTTTGGAACGTCTGGATTATTAATCTTACTAGTCGGATTAATATCTGCATTACCAATTTTTTTAATAGGAAAAGTAAAGATTAATGGTCAAACTGGAGATGTATTAGGTGCATCTCAAAAATTTTCTGAAATTGGCACACTAGCTACAATACTAGTATTACAAGCTCTATCAATTTTAAACTAATAGAGCTTTAAAGCGATATAATTAAGATGCTTTCGCAATGAGTATGTCTGTAATTTTTTCGCCTGCTATGCCTTCATCAGTACTATCTACCGCAGCAACTTCACGAGTTAGACGCTCTAGTGCAGCTTCATATAATTGTCTTTCAGAATATGATTGCTCTCGCTCTTCATCGTTTCTGTGTAAATCACGAACAACTTCAGCAATTGACATTAAATCACCCGAGTTAATCTTTTGCTCATATTCTTGGGCACGCCTAGACCACATGGCTCGCTTTACACGCGCACGACCTTTAAGTGTTTTCATTGCCTTTTCAACTAGCTCAACACTTGCTAGATTTCTCATTCCTACTGCTGTTGCTTTTGCAGTTGGCACTCTGAGCGTCATCTTGTCTTTTTCAAAAGCGATGACAAATAATTCCATTTGAGTTCCAGCTATTTCTTGTGTTTCAACTGTAGTAATTTTACCAACACCATGTGCAGGATATACAACGAAATCATTTAATCGAAATTCACCGAATTTTTTACCTTTAGCCATACTTAGCTGTCCTTTTATCTATTGAGCTTAAACACATAAAAAAATCACTAAATATAGCGACGTTAAGATTAAATATGTTGGGATATATTGAATTAAAATTATAAATTTAAAGCATTATTAATCCAGAAAACTCCTTGGTTCTTGATTTCATTATAACATAAATTTTGCCATTATGCCAGAAGGCAATAACGAGTTATTTTATTAATATATTATAACTGATTAAATTTATTTAAGATTATATTTACTCTCATAAAATATGATTCTTTCAACCACCTTCGCCAGGCTTTTCAGAAAAATATTTTTCAAGTTTACCTTCTTCACCATCACGAGCCTCTGCATCTGGCAAAGGTGTCTTTTGACTAATTATCACTGGCCATATTTCAGAGTACTTTCGATTGAAATCAACCCATTTTTCAGTATCTGGCTCTGTGTCTGGCAAAATTGCGTCAGCAGGACATTCAGGTTCACAAACGCCACAATCAATACATTCATCGGGATGAATGACCAACATGTTTTCCCCTTCATAGAAACAATCTACAGGGCAAACTTCTACACAATCAGTATATTTACAAGCAATACAGGAATCATTGACGATATATGTCATTTATTATGTCCAAAATTTATAATCTCCAGCCTATTAAAAGGTGTTGGCCAATCAATCAAGGCCACTATTTGAAAAAGAATGTAATGCACGCCGCCATTTGCCTGTAGGTCGCCCTTTTCCTTCATATTTTGGATTAAGCGGTATTTTTTCCCTAATTGGTCGAGGCTCAGAATGGTCTAAATACAATTCTTGAGCTTCTGAAGCTGGCCCTCGTCTCACACCAATTTTAACAACCTCTATTAAGCGAACCCAATCTGTTGTTGAAAAGACTAAGTTATCTCCTACTTCTATCGTGTAAGATGGTTTTGAAATTTTTGCGCCATTAACACGGACTTTGCCTTCTCGTATTAATTTTGCACTCAAACTCCTAGATTTTAAAAATCTAGCATGCCAAAGCCATTTATCTATTCTCTCAGAAATTAGGATTTACCTTTCAAGGCCATTAATGCCGCAAATGGATTATCAGGATCCAATGGTTTATCTTTTTTAATTGGTAATGATGACTGTTTTTTAAAATTAGTACTTTTTGGCTTCTTATTTTTCTTTGCTTGGTTATTTATTTTTTGAGTATGTTCTTTTTGTACAGAACGTACTTTTGGAACCCATTTAAAAACATAAAATGTTTCAATCGTGTCTTCATCACCTTCATCATCTTTTGTAACTTCACCCTCTTTAACTTCAGGCTTTATTTTCTCACGCTGATTTTTCTCAACTGAGAAACCTAAACCTTCCATCATGTTAGAGAATTGTTCTAACGTAGTCCCAGATATTGAAAGCATATCAGAATTAGCTTCAAATCCATCTTTTACATTTTGAGAACGTGTTAAATCTGCTAACCTTTCCAACATATCAATTCGAATAGCCCTATCACCCGCTAAACGATATCCAGCTCTGGGATAGTATCCCTTCGGGGAACCTTTTGTTTCTGGAATTGTAACCAATCCAGGTGGAGGAGCTTCTGGAAATTCATCCAAACCTTCAAATAATGACCAGAGAACAAGTCGTAATCGAGTTGGAGCAGGTTTCAGCATTAATTGTTGAAATAATGTATATTGGCCAAAACGTACGCCATGTTTGCGCAATAAACCGCGCCCATCTTGATCTAACTCTTTAACATCTTTGGCAACAACAGATCTTGGAATAACACCTAAACTTTCAACCAATCGAAAAGCCAATCCACGTGCCATTCCCGTAACCATTTCATCATCACGCATTACAAGTAATGGTTCAAAAGCTGAGTTTATTTTTCGCTCAATAAAATGTCTCAATCGTTTTTGGACTTTTATTAAAACTTCATTACCAGCTTCATCATCTACAAAAACTTCAATGCGAGGAGATAAAATATCATCACCTTTAATAAGTTTACCTACACCATATTCACCCCACATAAGGCCACCTTGTTCAGTGAATTCAAATTCTGTATCTGGCGCATTATACATGCGGTCAGCTCGCAAATTAAATTCAGGCTGTAGCGCCTGAATAGACGCAGCTCGTAAAGTCTTACCTTCTTCAGCAGTTGCATCCTTGTCCATTTGGAAACGGAACCCGTTTAATTTACCAACGAATTCACCTTCGATGGTTACTTCACCTTTTGTATCAACCTCAGCCACAAGGCTCTCCTTTTGTTTCAAGCGGCGCATTAACATAGATGTGCGCCGGTCAATAAATCGTTGCGATAATGCGCTGTGAAGCGCATCAGATAGGCGATCTTCTACTGCACGCGTCTCTTCACGCCAATAGCTTTCATTCTGAACCCATCCTTTTCTTTGACAAATGTAGGTCCAAGTACGAATAAATGCCAATCTTTTAGATATAGTATCTATATCTCCACCAGTTTTATCAATATTTGCAATCTTTTGTGCAAGCCAATTTTCACTAACTTCACCCTTTTCATGCAAAAAATTAAAGATTCTGGAAACTAGTGTTGTATGGTCTGTAAAACTAACCCCACGAAAATCTGGTATTCCACACGTATCCCATAACAATTTTACTGACGGCCCATCACTAGCACGAGCAGATACTTCTCCATCTTCAACTAATGTTGAGAGAGTTCGGAAATCTTCGGCTGGCTGTGCTTTTATTAAAAGTGGATCATCAGAACTTTTATCTAAAGAGTTGATTAATGCATTGGTTGTGCCAAATTCGAGTCGAGAATTCCGCCATTGAAGTTTTTTTAGAGGTGCAAATTTATGATTCTCAATTGCATCTACAACTTCTTGATCAAGATGTGGTGCTTCACCTGTCACTCCAAAAGTACCAGAGTTCAAATGCCTTCCTGCTCTTCCGGCAATTTGGGCAAGCTCGTTTGGCATTAAATAACGCATACGACTACCATCAAACTTTGTAAGACTAGAAAATGCAACATGATTTATATCTAAGTTTAAACCCATACCAATCGCATCAGTAGCTACAAGATAATCAACATCACCATTTTGATATAATTCAACTTGAGCATTACGTGTTCTTGGAGATAATGCCCCCATAACTACAGCAGCTCCACCTTTTTGCCTTCGTAGTAATTCTGCAACTGCGTAAACATTATCTACTGAAAACCCAACTATTGCACTACGAGTAGGCATGCGGCTGGTTTTCTTTGGCCCAGTATATTCTAAATCAGAAAATCTTGATCGGGTAACAAATTCAACATTTGGTATTAACTGCCCAATAACTTTACGCATTGTATCGGCACCCAAAAAAAGTGTTTCCATTGATCCACGCATATTAAGCAATCTATCTGTAAATACATGACCTCGTTCTTGGTCTGCACAGAGCTGAATTTCATCAATAGCTACAAATTCAGGACCAATATCTTGAGGCATAGCTTCAACTGTACAAACCCAATACTTAGCTTTAGCAGGTACAATTCTTTCTTCTCCAGTTATTAAAGCAACTGAATTTAATCCACGTAGAGTTACAACTTTATCATAAACTTCGCGTGCCAATAAACGTAATGGCAAGCCGATTACACCTGAATTACGTGCCAACATGCGTTCGATAGCGTAATAAGTTTTACCCGTATTTGTTGGACCAAGTATAGCCGCTAAACGAGATTGATATTGGGACATAATTTGCCTTAAAGAGAGGTGCCTTCAAGATCTTTAATTAATCTATTGACTGACTGGATTGCATTACGAGAACGTGGATGCACTTCTAAAAGCTTTTTGTAAACCTCTAGTGCTTGTTTTGGTTTACCTGATCGTTCAAATATCATTCCCAAACCACTTA
The DNA here is from genome assembly GCA_905182285.1 of uncultured Amylibacter sp. GTDB lineage: Bacteria > Pseudomonadota > Alphaproteobacteria > Rhodobacterales > Rhodobacteraceae > Amylibacter. The sequence continues at coordinate 90,346 of CAJJAY010000026.1, forward strand.
AAGCTCCAAAGTGACGAGGATTTAACTTAAGTGTTTGTTGAATGTCTGATACTGATAAATTGTATTTTTTCATCAAGAAAAATACAGTTGCTCGCATATTCCAAGCTTCAGCAAAATTAGGCGTATAATCAATTGCTGCACTTAAATGTTCAACAGAAGCAATAAAATCTCCTCGTGACATTGCATCCATTCCGCGTCTTAAAAGTAGATCACTTTTTGTAGAACCTGACTTTCGCCATTCTGACCAAATTTTTTCCTCTATTTCCTGATAATTTTTTGTATCTTCATCTTTTAATTTCATGAATAAACTATCAATTTTTGAATTTTGCGCAAATGCATAGTCTCTGAAACCGAACTGGTTTGAGAAAGAAAATATACCTATTAGAACAAGGTAAAAAAGTATTCGCTTCACACTACTATTTGTCATAATGATAAATTTAGCACGTTATTTTTTAAAATAAAGGGTCATGAACCCAACAAAGGGTTTGGTATGAGTACAATAATTGAAAATGCTTTAATAAAAATAAATGAAAAATTAAAAAATAATATCTTTGAAGATTCTATAAAAATAGAAATTTTAAACGAAGGATTTATAATCATAAATAAAAATGGTGCATTTACTCAACCTTCTGAAGTAAATTGTACAATGATTGCTGACATAGGAACTTTTGAAAAAATTCTTAAAGGAAATATTAAGGCAACAAGCGCTTTTATGACTGGAAAAATTAAAATTAAAGGCAATATCTCGATTGCTATAAACTTAGCAAAAAAATTGAATTCAAAATAAAAACTTATTCGCCAGAATTTAGTATTTTGATTACTTCAGCATGAATTTTTGAATCCCCTGAAGCTATGATTTGTCCACCGCTATTTACAGGGCCACCTTGCCAGTCTGTAACAACCCCACCAGCTGCCTCAACAACTGCTAGAGGACCTTGGATATCATAGATATTCAAGTCAGCTTCAATAACTAAATCAATTTGACCAAGTGCTAATAGACCATATGCATAACAATCCATTCCAAATCTTGTTAATTTACATTTATTAGAAACAAGGTTAAATAATTCTGTCTCAGAAATATTACCAACTTGAGGCATTGTAGAAAACAAAGTTGCATCTTCTAATTTAGAACATGGCCTAACATTAATATTTGTTATTTTATCTCTAGTTTCTAAAGAAGAATGTCCAAACCCTCCAATAAAACGCTCTTGAGTGTATGGTTGATCTATAGCACCAAATATTGTTTTTGACCCGTTATTTACTCCAATCAACATCCCCCATGTAGGAGTTCCAGAAATAAATCCTCTTGTACCATCAATTGGATCAAGGATCCATGTGAGACCACTTTGACTGGGGATATTTTGAAATTCTTCACCAATTATACCATCTTCAGGGCGTTCTTTGGTAAGTATTTTACGAAAGATAAGCTCTATTTCTTTATCAGCCATTGTTACTGGATCAAATCCATTTATTAATTTATTTTCAATTACTTGGGTTTGCTTTCGAAAATAAGACAATGCAATTGGTCGAGCAGAATCAAGCATAATAATTGCCGTATCAATTATACTTTTCTTGTCAAAATCGCTTAGGATCACAAAGCACTCCAAATAAAATAAAACAATTGAAACTTTTCATAATAAGCATCTCAGGTCAACAAGACGCTGCAGCAATAATGACAACTAAACCGAATTATTTTTTATAAATACAGATAAAAAAATGTGGCGATTAAATCGCCACATTCAACAAACAAAAAAACCACCTTAAACTAAATATTTAGCCTTTGGCTGATTTTGCATGACGTTTTCTTTCATGCGGATCTAAAAATCTTTTTCGCATCCTGATTGCATTTGGTGTCACTTCAACCAATTCATCATCGTCGATATAGGCAATAGCTTCTTCAAGGGATAGTTTAATTGGTGTTGTTAGACGAACAGCCTCATCAGTTCCAGATGCTCGGACATTTGTTAATTGTTTACCTTTTAAAGGATTTACCTCTAAATCGTTTTCACGATTATGTTCAGCTAAAATCATGCCTTGGTAAACATCTTCTTGCGGACCAATAAAGAAACGACCACGATCTTCTAAATTGAAAATAGCGTATGAAACTGATTGTCCATTTTCCATTGATATTAATACACCTGATCTACGTCCTGGCATAACACCCTTATATGGTGCCCAATCATGAAATACTCTATTTAAAACACCTGTGCCGCGAGTATCAGTTAAAAACTCACCATGATATCCAATTAAGCCTCTAGCCGGGACATGAGCCACAATTCTAGTCTTACCAGCACCAACCTGCTTCATTTCAATCAGTTCACCTTTTCGAGCACCAGTCAATTTTTCAATAACTTTGCCAGAGTATTCATCATCAACATCAATCGTTGCTTCTTCGATTGGCTCCATACGTTGACCATCTACTTGTTTATAAAGAACTTGTGGTCTTGATATTGATAATTCAAAGCCTTCGCGTCGCATATTTTCAATTAAAACGCCCATTTGTAATTCACCACGACCAGCGACTTCAAATGCTTCTCCACCAGGAGTATCACTAACTTTAATTGCTACGTTAGATTCAGCTTCCTTTAATAGGCGATCTCGAATTACTCGTGATTGGACTTTTTTACCATCTCGACCAGCTAGAGGACTGTCATTAATGCCAAAAGTAACTGTGATAGTTGGTGGGTCAATTGGTTGAGCCGGAATAGCTTCATGGATAGAGAGATCTGAAAGTGTATCCGCAACAGTTGCTTTGCTCATTCCTGCTATAGAAACGATATCACCCGCTTCTGCTTCATCTATTGCGCTTTGTGATAGTCCACGAAATGCCATAATTTTTGTGACACGAAAACTTTCAATAAGTTCACCATCACGTGTCATTGATTTTATCGTTTCACCCGCTTTCAATCTACCAGTTTCAACTCTACCTGTTAACAAACGACCTAAAAATGGATCACCACCTAAAGTAGTTGCTAGCATTGAGAATTTTTCATCTCGTCTTCCGACTTGGGCCGGTGGGGGAACATGGTGCAAAATCAAATCAAACATAGCTGATAAATCTTTTCTTGGACCATCTAAATCCATATCAGCCCAACCAGACCTACCCGATGCATACATTGATGGAAAATCTAATTGCTCATCAGAAGCTTCTAAATTAGCAAATAAATCAAAACATTCATCCAAAGCACGATCAGGTTCACCATCAGGTTTATCAACTTTATTTACAACAACTATTGGGCGGAGCCCTAAAGCTAAAGCTTTTGATGTAACAAATTTTGTTTGAGGCATTGGGCCTTCTGCAGCATCGACAAGCAAAACCACTCCATCGACCATTGAAAGAATACGCTCAACTTCACCACCAAAATCTGCGTGACCAGGGGTATCTACTATATTAATTCGAGTACCCTTCCATTCAACAGAAGTAGGTTTTGCAAAAATAGTTATTCCACGCTCACGCTCAAGATCATTACTATCCATAGCCCGTTCAGTGGTAGTTTCATTATCGCGGTAAATACCAGACTGTTTTAAAAGTTCGTCAACTAATGTTGTTTTGCCGTGGTCAACGTGTGCAATAATAGCAATATTTCTCATATCCATGATAGATGGCCTTTTAGGGAAAAGAATTATTGCGCGCTTTAGACTACGGTGCACTTAAACACCAGCATAAAAAAATCATAATTTAGTACTATCCTAAGTATATAATCCTAACTTCTAGAAAAAAATGCACGTAGTGTAGAAAATTTATGACAAATCACCACTTAATTTTCCGTTTGATCTTGAAATTTCCTACATAAAAGTCATTATATGCACATGAACGCGTTTAGTAACGCTGACAACAATTTAGGAGTATAAAATGGCAGATTATCAAACAATCAATCGTGCAGGTGCAAGTGCATTAGATATTGATGAGGGACTGCGCGCTCATATGAGTAGCGTTTATGGAATAATGAGTGCTGGTATGGCAACTACTGGAATAGTAGCATACATGACTGGTCAAAACGATGCTCTTTTAGCAACATTATTTACAGGCGGTTTGCGCTGGGCCGTAATGTTTGCACCATTAGTAATGGTTTTTTTCTTGGGCAGTATGATTAATCGACTGTCACAAACTGGCGCAAGATTAGCATTTATCACCTTCTCAGCATTAATGGGCTTGTCTATTTCATGGATCTTTGCCGTTTACACTGGGATATCCATAACCCAAACCTTCTTTACCACTGCAATAGCATTCGGTGGATTATCACTATATGGCTATACAACCAAACGTGATATATCAGGTTGGGGAAGCTTTTTAATTATGGGTGTAATCGGGTTAATTGTTGCATCTATATTAAACATATGGATGGCTTCATCTGCAATGACTTTTGCAATCTCTGTGATTGGTTTATTAATATTTGCAGGGCTTACTGCATACGACACTCAAAAAATCAAAAATACTTACATTGCAATGGCATCAAATGGTCAAACAGACTGGCTGGGTAAAGCAGCAATCATGGGTGCTTTAAGTCTTTATTTAGACTTTTTAAATATGTTTATGTTTTTACTTCACTTCATGGGTGGCCGTGAATAGTTAAATTCATAAAAACTTATTAGAAAAAGCCAAGGTAACTACCTTGGCTTTTTTATTTTATATATAAAAATTGACATAAAAAAACCGCACTTAAAGTACGGCTATTTTACTAAAAGAAAAATTTATTTACTTAATTTTACCTTCTTTGTATTCAACATGCTTTCGAACAACTGGGTCATATTTTTTTACGACCATTTTTTCAGTCATTGTTCGAGCGTTCTTTTTAGTCACATAGAAATGACCAGTGTCCGCTGTTGAATTCAAACGGATTTTAATTGTGGTTGGCTTTGCCATGAGACTTCTCCATACGGGTCGGAATATTCCGATTAAACTTGAAGTTGCGTTGTAGCGGGATGAGGCTCCGAGTCAAGTGTCAAAAATCTATAATACTTGATTTTTTATAAAAACAGATGTGTTTTATTAGTATGATGCAATGTCTCTCGTAATAAAAAGCTCTCTTAATTTATTATTTAATGGAACCGGCTTACCAGCAACCAAGTCTGCCATTACTATTTTTGTACGCCCAATTGCCTTTAATTTTTGCTCACTATGAACCTCGTAATCCAAATCAAAACTAGTATTTCCTACTTTTGAACACCGAATTACCGTAGTATATTTTTCCCCTAGAAACATTGCTAGATTAAATTCAATGCTAGCTGTGCGTACCACTGGCATTGGATTTGATTTATTTTTGAAATCAAATCCTGAGTTTGATAAATAAATAATACGTAAATTTTCAAACCATGTATGATAAACTTTATTGTTTACGTGATCATATGTATCGAGATCACTATATCGAACAAAATCATGCAGCCCCATAACCCAATTACCTTCTATTCCTGCGTCTTGAATTTTTTTCTTATCCCATATCATAATATATCACTATCAATTAGCCTTTGCGCTATTGCGAGATAAGCAGCAGCGTGCTTACTATCAGTAGCGGCTACAGGTATACCACCATCGCCTGCCTCTCGGATCTCTAGCTCAAGGGGAATTTCACCTAAAAACGGTAATTCAAATTTTTTCGCATCCTCACGCGCCCCTCCATGACCAAAGATATGTGCCTCATGACCACATTTTGGACAATGATAACTCGACATATTTTCAATCATTCCAATTATTGGCACTTCCATTCGATTGAACATATTTATTGCTTTTCTTGCATCCAACAATGCTACGTCCTGAGGTGTCGAGACTATAATAGAACCAGAAACTTCTGTCTTTTGTGATAAAGTAAGCTGCACATCACCTGTACCAGGAGGTAAATCTATTAATAGAACATCTAATTCACCCCATTTAACTTGATTCAGCATTTGCTGTAATGCACCCATTAGCATAGGGCCTCGCCAAATAACTGCTTCATCTTCTTTGAGCATCAGTCCCAATGACATAATAGTCACCCCATGCGCCTCCAGTGGAATGATGGTTTTACCATCAGGACTTGCTGGCCGTTTTGAAACGCCCATCATCCTAGGCTGTGAAGGACCATGAATGTCTGCATCAAGAAGTCCAACTTTCATGCCTAATTTTGATAGTGCTACAGCCAAATTACTTGAAACAGTTGATTTCCCGACTCCACCTTTTCCAGAACCAATTGCTATAATTCTTTTAACACCTTTAATAGGTTGCTTGTCATCTTGTGGCTTAGCGTGACCACCAATCTTTAAATTAGGCGGTTGCTTAGGTGCGCTGTGAGCTGTCATCATTACATTACATTTATGAACTCCATCCATTCGCAATATTAATGCTTCAGCTCCTGACCTAACCGGTTCCATACGCTCTCCCAGCTCTCCAGGCACTTCTAGAACAAAATTTACCAGACCTTCATTGATAGTAACTGCGCGGACCATATCGGAGTCAACTATGTTACTTCCATCTGGCAATTGAACTCTCTTCAACTCTTCGATAATTGCTTCTACTGTGATAGACATGTGAGATGCGTCCTTATATTTGATGTAACTAACTTTCGTAATTTAACACTAAGAGCAAGGCTTAAGCAGCCAGAAAGATACTTTTTTGAACATTTTAAATGCAACTTTTCATTTAATCTCATCTGGTGATGATACTTTGTGGAGTATTGTTGCTTTATCTTTACGCATTTCTTTATCAGCAACTTTAATTGCAGCACTTTTTGCAATCCCAATAGGTACTGCATTAGCAATGGGAAGATTCAGTGGGCGTAAACTAATTATAATGTTTTCGTCATCTTTAATGGCTCTTCCTCCCGTTGTTGTAGGACTAGCAATTTATTTACTTTTATCACGCTCCGGCCCACTTGGTGATTACGGATTGCTGTTCACGCCAACTGCAATGATAATAGCACAATCAGTTTTGATTTTTCCAATTATTTTAGCTTTAACAACAGAAGCTGTGTCACCTCTTGAACAAAATTATAGACGTTTACTAAAAAGTGTTAACGCATCCAAATGGTTTCGCTTAAGAATATTAATCATTGATGCAAGATTTTCAATTTTTACAGCAATTTTAGCAGGATTCGGGCGTGCTATTGCAGAAGTTGGCGCAGTAATTATTGTTGGTGGCAATATAGCAGGATCAACTCGAGTTATGACAACAACAATAGCTTTAGAAACATCAAAAGGTAACCTGGAACTTGCTTTGGCTCTCGGAATTATACTTATTTTTTTAGCAATTATGGTTAATTCAATTATGCATATTTTCAAATCAATGGGACAAAAATATCATAGGGAGTCACGATAATGAAACTAACTTTTAACTCTGTTTGTTTTTCACAAAATAGTGAAACTTTACTTGGTCCTATTGATTTAAAATTAAATATAAGAGGTATTACAAATGTTCTAGGATATAATGGTGCAGGTAAATCATTATTCTTAGAAATATGTCATGCAATGATTGAGCCAACATCTGGCAATGTATATTGGGGCACAAATTCAGCTTATTCTTCAAGACATTTAAGAGGTTTTATATTTCAACATCGAGTAACTCTTTTTAGATCTGTGAAGAAAAATATTGCACTACCTATGCAAACTGCTGGGTGGACAAAAAAAAGAATAGAAAGCCGCCTTGAAGAACTTTTATGTATGGCTAATTTGGAAGCAAAGGGAAATGATCCAGCATCTACCCTTTCTGGTGGGGAAGTACAACGAATGGCACTTGTTAGGGCATTGGCAACTTATCCTAAAACAATAATAATGGACGAGCCAACTTCAAGTTTAGATCCAAGCGCTACAACTGAATTTGAAAAATTAATATCAAAAAGTGCAAATTCTGGTATAAAATTCCTTTGGGCTACGCATAATGTTTCCCAGGCAAAGCGCTTTGCTGATGACATAATTTTTATAGCAGGTGGTAAGGTTGATGAAAGCAATGAAGCAGATAAATTTTTTAAAAATCCACGATCTATAAAAGCAAAAAATTACATCAAAGGCATATAATGAAATTTATTTTTTTATTAATTCTTTTCTTTGCCAATTCTGTAAAAGCAGAAAAACAAGAAATAATTTTGTCATCCACAACTTCAACACAAAACTCTGGTCTTTATGATTATATTTTGCCGATGTTTACTCAAGATACGGGTATTTTGGTAAAGGTAGTTGCAGTAGGAACAGGCCAAGCCATTAGAATAGCGCGCAATGGCGATGCAGATGCTTTATTAGTTCATCATAGACCATCTGAAGATCTTTTTATGAAAGAAAATTTTGGAACTTATCGTTATGATATTATGTACAACGACTTTGTACTAATTGGCCCAAAAAATACAAATGCTACATTTAAAAATCTTGCAGATTTTTTTATTGAGGCAGGAAAATTTGGTACATTTAGATTTATTTCAAGAGGTGACGATAGCGGTACACATAAAAAAGAAATAGAACTATGGAATGCTTTTACATATAGAAATCCAAGTGGAGAATGGTATATCGAAATTGGATCTGGTATGGGTGCAGCTTTAAATATGGCATCTGCAACTAATTCATATACATTGAGCGATCGAGGAACTTGGTTATCTTTCAAAAATAAAGGTGATTTAGAAATTAAATGGGCTGGCGACCTTATTATGCAGAATCCTTATGGACTGATACTAGTTAACCCTGATGTCTTCCCACATATTAAATCAACACAAGCCAAAATATTTGCCAACTGGTTAATATCTTCAAAAGGTCAAAAAGCGATTGGAGATTTCAAAGTTGATGGCAAACAATTATTTTGTCCAAATGCAGATAAAACAAATACAAAAAGCCTTTTAGCATGCCCCGCTAACTAATTTGGCAATTAGGGATATGCACCAAATGCATATCGGCTTTGCAGTATAAACACTTTTAAAATTTAGAAAATTAGCTATTTAAAGTATATGAGATGAAAAACTCATCGGCCACCTCCTCCCGGTCGAGAAATTTAAATGGCACCAAATTCTCCCAATGCTGGGGCCAAAAAAAAAGAACGGTAATATGCTACCTCCTCCCAGCATGTTGTCGTTTTTTTTTGGATAAATTTTATGAAATATTTTCAAAAAGACTCATCATCAATATGAGATACAAAATTGGCTACAACTTTCTTTGCTCCACCTGAATCAAATACTATAGATAGCTTATCACCTTCAATACCAATAACAGTTCCGTTTCCAAGCTTTACGTGCATTACTCGATCAGAAATTGAATACTTTTTTGAGACTTTAGCATCGATGGTAATGCCTTGAGTGTTGTCAGATTTATTTAGAAACCTTTGGGATGTTCTAGCCTGCATTCGTTTCCACCCAGGTGAATTATATGCATCAGCTTTTGCAGCGCGTTCAGGAAGGTCACTTTCAAATTCAATTTCTTGAGATGACGAGCCACCAGCATATAAACCTGGTGGGGTGAGTACTTCTATATTTTTTGGCGGTAATTCATCTATAAATCTTGATGGCATCGACGATTGCCATTGCCCATAAACTCTACGATTAGCAGCAAATGAAATAGTGCAAATGGCTTCAGAACGAGTAATTCCGACGTAGGCTAATCGGCGTTCTTCTTCTAATCCCTTCTGGCCAGATTCATCCATTGATCTTTGTGATGGAAATAACCCATCTTCCCAGCCAGGTAGAAATACTATTGGAAACTCAAGACCTTTAGCGCCGTGCAGCGTCATAATGGAAACTTTTTCTACAGAGTCAGAAACATCATTTTCCATTATTAAACTCACATGCTCAAGAAAACCTTGGACATTTTCAAATCCTTCCAACGCTTTAACAAGCTCTTTTAAGTTTTCCAGCCTACCTGCTGCTTCTGGTGTTTTATCATTTTGCCAAAAATCTGTGTACCCACTTTCTTCTAATATTATTTGTGCAATCTCAACGTGATTAACAGCGTTTGAAACATTATCTAAGTTTTCCAAAACTTCATTTCTAGAGTTTATCACAACATTTGAGGGTGCCAATAAATTACCCCACCGATCAAATCCATCTATTAGTTTTTTCAAAGAATTGGATGCCTTAGATGATAGTCCACCTTCATGGGCCACTAACCGAGCAGCTTCTAACATAGATACCCCGTTACTACGTGCTATTGCATTAATTTTTTGTTGAGCCTTGTCTCCAATTCCTCGCTTAGGTGTATTAACAATACGTTCAAACGCAAGACTATCGTCTGGACTAACCGCAACCCGAAAATATGCCATGGCATCTCGTATTTCCATCCGTTCATAAAACCTTGGCCCACCAATAACTCTGTATGGTAATCCAATACTGAGAAATCTATCCTCAAATGCGCGCATTTGGTGAGAAGCTCGAACCAATATAGCCATACTGTTTAATCCAAATGAAGAAATTCCCCGCGTTCCCCTTTGATAGCTCTCTAGCTCTTCGCCGATCCATCGAGCTTCTTCCTCACCATCCCAATGACCAATTAAACGTACCTTTTCTCCGCCTTCTTGAGCAGTCCATAGAGTTTTACCTAATCGATCTGTATTTCCAGATATTATACCAGATGCTGCTGCAAGAATATCAGGAGTAGATCTATAGTTTTGCTCTAAACGAATAACTTTCGCACCTTCAAAATCTCTTTCAAATCGCAAAATATTCCCTACTTCTGCACCACGCCATCCATAAATTGATTGATCGTCATCACCAACACAGCAAATATTTTTATGCTTTGCCGCCAAAAGTCTTAACCACATATATTGCGCAATATTAGTATCTTGATACTCATCAACCAAAATATATTTAAACCAAGTTTGATATTTTTGTAAAATATCAGAATTTTTTTGAAAAATATTCACAACATGTAATAAAAGATCTCCAAAATCAGCAGCATTCAAAATTTTCAATCGATTTTGATATTGCAAATAAAATTCGGCTCCTCGACCATTAAACCCATCTTCACCAGCTGGTATGTTGTCTGGACCCCAAGCACGGTTTTTCCATGTGTCTATAAGTCCTAATAATAATCGTGGCGGCCAACGCTTTTCATCAATATTTTCAGCTCGCAATAACTGCTTTAGCAACCTTAACTGATCATCTGTATCGAGAATTGTAAAATTTGACTTTAAACCAACCATCTCCGAATGTCGGCGTAATATTTTGACACACAAAGAATGAAATGTTCCAAGCCAAGGGAGCTCTCCGCCTAAGTTACCCAATATAGATCCAACCCGAATTTTCATTTCTCGAGCAGCTTTATTTGTAAAAGTTACAGCAAGTATCTCATTTGGCCGAGCTTCGTTCATGTTCATCAAATGAACAATTCTTGTTGTTAAGGCTTTTGTTTTACCCGTACCTGCCCCAGCCAACATTAAGACAGGTCCATTTAATGTTTCCACAGCCGATCTTTGAGCAGAATTCAAATCATCTAAATATGGTTTAGGCCTCAACCCTATAGCTTGATGAGATAAGGGGATATTACTTGCCACTTGATTAGCTTGATTTTCGTCTCGATTATTCATTTTTGTAGCATAACGGTTTCATTAATAATGTAAAAGCATGTTCTATCATTGTTCTTCTATTTTTATCAATCCAAATCCCTCAAACAAGATTTCGATTATATCGAACTTGTTGACATTCTCTTGCATGAGTATCTGGATCACTTTAATGGTAACTTTATGAATATAGATGACATATACCCCAGTCTAAGCGACCTAAAAAAACGAGCTAAGAGCCGGCTTCCATTCTTTGCTTGGGAATATTTAGACAGCGCTACTGGTGTAGAAGATCAAAAAAATCGAAATCGAGAAGAATTAAATAAAATTTTATTTGAGACTCGAATATTAAAAGGTGAATACGTTCCCAATCAAAAAACCACTTTTTTAGGCAAAACTTATTCCCATCCATTTGGTGTAGCACCCGTAGGTATGTCTGGCATGATATGGCCTGGAGCTGAATACATACTTGCAAGAGGATGCGCCAAAGCTAAAATTCCATACTGCCTATCAGCGGTAGCAACTGTGACACCAGAAATGATATCATCATCTATTGGAGATATGGGTTGGATGCAGCTTTACCCACCAACAGATGCAGATGTTCGTAGAGACATGTTGCTTCGTGCAAAAAATGCTGGATTTCATACACTTGTATTGACAGTCGATGTTCCTGCTCCAAGTCGCAGAGAACGTCAGCGAAGAGCTCAATTAACTATACCACCAAAGATTACTCCTAAAATGTTGTGGGAAACAGCAACACATCCTTCATGGGCCCTAGGTACAGCAAAATATGGGCAACCTCGCCTTCGATTTGCTGAAAGCTATGTCAAAGTTAAGGGCAATACATCATCAACTGCTCATCCAGGGTACATAATTCGAGGTAAACCTGACTGGAAATATCTATCAGAACTCAGAAATGAATGGGATGGCCACATAATTGTAAAAGGTATCACGTCTGCACACGACGCATTAGAACTAAAAAAGGCTGGGGTAGATGCAGTATGGGTATCAAATCATTCAGGCAGACAATTTGATGGCGGCCAAAGTAGCATAGAAACACTACCTAAAATACGCAAAGCTGTAGGAAATGACTTTCCATTGATATTTGATAGTGGTGTGGAAGGTGGTCTGGATATATTGAGAGCAATTGCCCTTGGAGCAAACTTTGTTATGTTAGGGCGTGCTTTTCATTATGCCCTTGGAGCGTTAGGTAAAAAAGGTTTTGAACAAATGGCCTTTATTTTGTCAGATGATATTAATACAAATATGTATCAAATGGGGATTAAGGAACTTGCTGACAGTACTAATAGGCTAATTAAACGAGATTAAATTTGCGCAAAATATTGGTCATATCTGATATACACATTCGATCAATCGAAAAAAGCATCATTGGTTTGAGCCCATTAAAGCAGTTTAAAAATGCCCTCTCTCATGGGCAAAAGAATCATCCAGATGCTGAACATTTAATACTCATGGGAGACATTGCTCACTCGGGTCATATAAAAGAATATGAGTTAATAAAAAGGGCAATAAACAATTATCAAATTCCAATAACTTTTATGCTTGGAAATCATGATAATCGCGAAAACTTTGTAAAAATTTTCCCTGAGATACCTTTAACAAAAGAAGGTCACCTCCAAACAGTAATAAATTTAGGAAATGATGTCCTTATTTGTTTAGACACACTTAATTCCCCACCATATTTAGAGGGCAAGCATGAAGGTAAATTATGCACCAAAAGATTAGAGTGGTTAGAGCAAGAATTAAATAAAATTAGAAATAAACGTATTTCAATTTTCACACACCATCCCCCGCATAATGTTGGCTTCCCAGGAATGGATAAAATCAAACTAAGCAATAGCAACGATTTATTTGAAATAATAAAAAAATATGTAAATATTAAACATATATTTTCTGGCCATGTTCACAGGACAATTTCTGGACACACAAACAATATTGGTTTTTCTATTTTTAAAAGTACATGTCATCAAATGCCTATGAATTTAATCTCAGCTGATTCTAGTCTTTCTGTAAAAGAACCAGCAGCATACGGTATAATCTTGTTTGATGACCAAAGTATAATAGCCCATACAGAAGATTACGAAATAGCAAGGCAAGCAATAGCCTCCTCTATAGATGCGATGCCAGATAAATTGTAAAAAAACAAAAAAGCTCTTGCGGCAGGAAAATAGTTGCGTATAACGCCCTTACCCAAGAGAATAATTGTTCTCTTTCAAGGATGCGGGCGTAGCTCAGGGGTAGAGCATAACCTTGCCAAGGTTAGGGTCGAGCGTTCGAATCGCTTCGCCCGCTCCAATTACCAAAATATGGTAACGACAAGGTCACCTAAGGGTGGCCTTTCGTCGTTTCTAGAAAAAAATTTTACAGTTTTACTTTACCTATATATTTAATTAGTTAATCGTTTGATGCTAAGAATAAGTAGGATTAAAAAATGAAACTTTTGAGATATGGCTCGATTGGAAAAGAAAAAACATGTGTTCTTGATTTGCAAGGCAATATTCGAGACCTTTCAGCACATATAAAAGAGTTAAGCGGAGATTCTATTTCACTACAGAATTTAGATAAAGTTAAGGCCTTGGATTTTGAAAAATTACCAATATGTCCAGAAGGTGATAGAATTGGTTCGTGTCTGGCTGATGCACCAAACTTTTTTTGCATTGGATTGAATTATGCAAAACATGCTGCAGAAACAGGAAGTAAATTACCAGAAGAACCTCTAGTATTTAATAAATCAACATCAGCAATTAACGGGCCATATGACGATATTAAGATCCCTAAAGGATCAGTTCATACAGATTGGGAAGTAGAATTAGGATTAGTAATAGGAAAACCTTGTTACCAAGTATCAGAGGATGAAGCTTTAAATTACGTATCAGCATACTTTACTGCAAATGATGTATCCGAGAGGACTTACCAAAAACATAGATCAGGCCAATGGGTTAAAGGGAAATCATCACCAACATTTGCACCGATTGGCCCATATTTAGTTACTGCTGACGAAATAGATAATCCCCAAAACTTATCAATTAAAACGACTATCAATGGTAAGGTAATGCAAAATTCTAATACTGATGACATGATTTTTAGCTTAAAAGAAATAATATCAAAATTATCAGAATATATGGTTTTAAGAACAGGTGACATAATAATCACTGGAACCCCTGAGGGTGTTGGAGCAGGAATTAAACCAAAGCCAATGTTTCTAAGATCTGGTGATACCGTAGAAGTTGAGGTTGAGGGCCTGGGTTGTCAAAAAATGAAAGCAATATAATTATTTATCTTTTTTCACTCGCTCCATAAGCTCTTCGGCTGTTTCAACACGTTCAGAATATCGATCGACTAAGTTTTGTTTTATATCACGAGTAATAAGAGTAAATTTCACTAATTCTTCCATTACATCTACTATCCGATTATAATTTCCAGATGGTTTCATACGTCCATTATCATCAAATTCTTTCCAAGCCTTTGGTGTTGATGATTGGTTCGGAATAGTGAGCATTCTCATCCATCGTCCCAATATTCGCAATTGATTTACAGTATTAAAACTTTGTGACCCACCATTAACTTGCATTAAAGCTAAAGTTTTTCCCTGCGTTGGCCTAACTGCACCATCAGATAAAGGTACCCAATCTATTTGGGTTTTCATTACACCAGTCATTGAGCCGTGGCGTTCTGGTGAAGACCAAACCATTCCTTCAGACCACTTTACGAGTTCATGTAACTCTAAAACTTTAGGATGAGATGAATTCTCCTCATCGACTAAAGGTAAATCAGTTGGATTATAGAGTTTAACTTCTGCACCTAACTTTATAAGTATTCTTCTAGCCTCTTGAGCAACCAATCTACTATATGATTTTTTTCTTAATGAACCGTATAATATTAGAATTTTTACTGGATGTGTGGATCTATATATTGGAAATAACAAATCATTATCTATCTGCTTAAAAGCATCATCACTTATATTTGATGTTGTCATGATATTTTCCTGATAAATTAATATTTATAGCTAGGTCATTATTTTTTACTTACACCTAACTCTGAGATTCCACCATTTTCTTTTGACCATTCCAACGGATTTCTCAAAAAAGATTCAACCTGGTCCAAAGATGCAGAATCAAAGTTACCACCTTCACGTGCAGCTTTAAGTATGTCCCACCAAGTTAATAGATAGTGAAGCTCTAATCCGTTTTCAGCAAGCATTTCATGAGTATTTTCAAAAATATCATAATAAAAAACTACCAAAATATGTTCACAAATTGCTTCTGCACGTCTTATTGCTTCAGCAAACATAAGCTTAGACCCACCATCTGTAGTTAAATCTTCTACTAATAATACACGTTGATTTGGATGAATATCACCTTCTATTTGTGCATCACGACCATAGCCTTTTGGTTTTTTTCGAACATATTGCATTGGCAATGACATTTTGTCTGCAATCCATGCTGCAAAAGGAATACCAGCTGTTTCCCCTCCTGCAGCACTATCAAATTTTTCAAAACCAACTTCTTGGTATAAGGTAGCAACAGCAAAATCCATTAATGCTGAGCGAATTCTTGGATGACTAATTAATTTTCGGCAATCAATATATACAGGTGAGGCAAGGCCTGAAGCAAATGTATAAGGTTCGTTAGGGCGAAATTTTACTGCTTCAATTTCTAGAAACATCTTAGCTGCTAAATTTGCCATTTGATCTTTAGTTGCAAAAGTATTTGGAAAAGTCATATTAAAGCCTTTTTGAATTTTCTAATCTTTATCTAGATTCGTTCACCAAGCCAAGTCTCACAATTGCGAGAAAAAAATATTAAATATATAAGAACTATATGCAAGAACGTTTCATATCTCTAAAAAACAAAAAACTTCAAAATGCTTATGGAATTTGGGCGTCCAAAATAAGCAATCAGCAAATAGTTGCAATTTGCCTAAATGATCCTGATCATCAAATAGCAGCTTTCTTTGGGATTTCTCTTGTAGGAAAACAAGTATGCATTGCATCAAGCGATATAGTTAAAAATCTTGATAAGAGATTCATAATTCTTAACAAAAAGATTACTCCATCAAATCACGTGGCTACAATTAAACCTCAAAATAATTTTATAACCTTTTCAGGTGGATCAACCAAAAAGCCAAAGGCAATTTTACGCACACATAAAAGTTGGATATATAGCTTCAAAAGAAATGGTGTCTTAAAAAGTGATAAAGTTGCTGTTTTGGGTCACTTATCACACTCATTAGCACTATATGCGGCAACAGAAGCAATGCACATTGGTGCCAAATTAATTTTTTTAGGAATGCGCCCTCAAGGTAAGCCCACTATATTATATGCTACACCTACATTATTAAAGTTAGTCTATAAAAGTGATGAAATCTATTCTCAAGTACGAACTATTTTTATAGGTGGTGGCCATTTTAGTGATGACGATAAAACTTTTTGTAAACACCGTTTCCCTAATGCAGAAATAAAGGTTTTTTATGGCACAGCTGAAACAAGTTTCATCACAATTTCTGATAGTAAAACTCCTCCAAATTCTGTTGGCCAAACTTATGATGGTGTGGAAATTTATATTAAGGAAGGTGCAATTTCAGTTAAAACACCGATGCTGGCAACAAATTACCTAGATAATCAAATAATCATGGATCCTAACTTACCATTCTCTACTGGAGAAATAGGTTGGATTGATGATAATAACTTTCTATTTCTTAAAGGTAGATCAGATCGAGCAGTCAACATATCAGATAAACTTATTCATTTAGATGCATTAGAAGAGGATCTTATATCACTTCCTGGAATTGAGCACGCTGCAGTAATTACTTTACCTGATAAAAAACGTGGCCAAAAGGCTTTCGCAGCAGTATGTGGGTGCCATATAACTCATCCTCAAATTTCTGGAATAATTTGTTTGGAAGAATGGCCAATACTTTTATCCGGTAAAACTGATTATTTTAAAGTGAAAGAAATTTTACAAAAGGCTTTTTTATGAAAAATACTGCATATATTATTGCGGCAAAACGCACAGCTGTTATTCCAAAAGGTGGAGCTTTTTGTGAACTTAAGATCCATGAATTAGCTGCACCAGTTATTAATGGGTTATTAAAAAAAGCAAATATTTCAAGAAATTCAATTGATGAGCTAATTTTATCAAATGCTGTAGGAGGCGGCGGTAACCCTGCAAGACCTTCAGTCTTAGCTTCTAATTTACCAGAAAGTATTGGTGGATTTACTATTGATAGACAATGCGCTGGTGGACTTGATGCCATTTGGCTAGCAGCTCAAATGATTATGTCAGGCACACATAATATTGTAATTGCTGGTGGTGCAGAAAGTGCTTCACTTCGCCCAATTAGAATGGCGATTAACAACACTGGCGCTGGACCAGTACCTTATGATCAGCCAAATTTTACTGGTTTAGAAGGTAGAGATCCAGGTATGTTAGAATCTATGGCAGAAATCGCATATTCATCAAAAATTTCTAGAGATAAACAAGAAGATTGGGCAATCAATAGTCACAGGAAAGCATTAAACAAAAAGATTTCAGACGAAATAATTGATATAAACAATCAAACAAAAGATTCATTTACCCGAAATCTTAGTAAAAAAATCTGCCAACGCGCACCAATTTTAAAAGGCAATATTACATCAGCGACAACGGCAGTAGATTCAGATGCTGCAGCTTTTTGTTTAATAGTTAATGAAGAGATTGCTAAAAAATATTCAAATGCGATTAAAATTGTAGCTGGAGTATCTTGTGCAGGAACTCCAGATGCACCGGCATTTGCAACTCTTAATTCTATTAAGAGAATTTTAGATGCAACAGAAATAGTGCCTTACTCATTTAACGCGATAGAAATAATGGAAGCCTATGCTGCTCAGGCATTAATAGCGACAGAAGCATTTAAATTTAATGAAAACTCAATAAATAGAAGTGGAGGAGCTTTAGCTCGCGGGCATCCAATAGGTGCATCAGGGGCCATTTTAGCTGTTAGATTATATCATGAATTACAAAATACAGGTGGGTTCGGACTAGCATCAATTGCAGCTGCTGGTGGACTTGGTAGTTCACTTATCTTATCTTGTTCTAGCCCATGACAAGATAGCATTTGGCCTTGATTTATGAATGCCATTTACAATAAATCCTGCCAAAATGCATTTTAGAATATCCCCGGGGATAAACGGTGACATAGTAAGTATAGATTGGAAAAAGTTCATTTTGGCTCCAATCATGTAATATGGAATTGCAATTGCATATAATATAAAAATACTACCAATTATTGCTGAAAAACTTGCCACAATGCTAATTGGTAAACTTCTTAATCTTTCCATTATATAGCCAGTTACAAATGCGGCAAAAGGGAATCCAAACAAAAATCCTGCCCAAGGAGTTGTAAAGACACCTAGTCCACCGCGGCCACCTGCTAAAAGTGGTAACCCCAAAGCTACCAAAGAAAGAAACAATAGAACCGCTAAGGCCCCTCTTTTTGCTCCCAAAATTATTCCACATAACATTACGCCAAGACTTTGAGCTGTAATTGGAATTCCACTCACCAGCGTGAGTTTTGGAAGAAGCCCTAAAACTGCTATTAATCCAGAAAATAATGCAATATAAACTATATTTTTTTCCATAAATTAGACCCCACCTCTTGCACGTATGGCCTCAGAGACCCTATCTGCATCATCAATAACCGTAATAAAAATTGGAATAATAATGCGCCAATTCGTATACCTTAATCCTCGCGCACGCCAACTTTGAGATAATTGCTTTGCACGTTCAATTAGTACTGGTGTAAATCGAATAACCATTCCAAGTGCAAGTGCAATTGGGGCAGTTTTAATGCCAATTAGTTTCAGTGGATTCAAAATCCACAAAAATAATTCCATCATATCAGAAAGCTTTGATGTAAGTGTTACAAAATTAGCTAGTGCAACTAAAACAAGCAAGCGTAGACATATAATAATACCTGATAAATATTCTCCGCGTAAGATATGAAAAATCCAGATAAGACCAATAACTAATACTATTGGGCGCAATAAATTCATCCCCTTGCGTAAAGCATTAAACGATACCGAATAATATAAAAAAACTATTCCAATTAAACAAAATAATAATAATATCCAATTGGTAATAAAAAAAATAAGTATTGAAATTAAACTTAAAGCTGCCAACTTAAAACCTACACGAGAATTATGAGCCCAAGATGTTCCCGCCAAACTAATCGCTAACATTTGCACGCCTTCGCATTTCTTTTTCAAAATCAGGAAACACATTCTCAAATGATCCATCATTTATAATTTTACCATTATCAATCCATAGAATACGATCAAAATCCGCTAAAATTTCTTTATCGTGACTGATCATAACTAACTGTTGATTTAATTTTTCTAACGTTTGTTTTAATCTTAATGAAGTAGGTAAATCAAGACCTGCATATGGTTCATCTAATACGATCACATCTGGCTTCATCGCTAAAACAGCAATTAAACATAAATAATGTCTTTGGCCTTGAGAAAGATTATGCGCTAACTGTTCTGCCCAGTGAAGCTTGCCAAATCTCTTTAAAATTTTAAGTGCTTCTTTTTCAGCTTCATAGCGTGTAATTCCTTGTTGAATTAATCCAAAACTAATTTCTTCAATACATGTAGGAAAAATTATTTGATGATCAGGGTTTTGAAAAATAATACCAACAGTATTTAATGCTGACTTACGGTCCTTATATATGTCGATATCATTTATTTTTATAGTCCCATGAATAGGACTAATCAGCCCTGCAATCAATCTAGCTAAAGTAGATTTCCCAGATCCATTAACTCCAATAATTCCAACACGATGCTCTATAATGTTTAGATCAACTTGATCTATCACGCGATGATTTTCAAATTCAAAGATTACATCTTTCAAATATATTGCCATTTTACCTATCCATCACCTTGCTTCTCAATTACATCGAATGTAACCCAGCTTCAAGAAACATCATGGGGAACACCCCAATTGGAACTTTATGAACCTAACAGCTTTAAAATCACCCAGCTATCGACGTTATTTAATTGGTTCAGCAGCAGCAGTAAATGGATTATGGATACTTCGTGTAGTAGTCACTTGGATAGCTTGGGAAACCTCACTGTCTGCAACATTTGTTGGGTTAATAGCTGCTCTTACAATGCTTCCTACCATGATAATTGGTCCTCTTTTTGGTGCAATTATGGATCGATCCAATATAATAAGAGCAGCTTATGCTACTAATATTGGAATGATTATTGCAGCTCTTATTGCAATTATTTCTTTATTATTAAATATTATTTCTCCTTTTTTCTTAATATTATTGGCTCTTTATATTGGAGTTATAACTGCAGCACATCATCCTATGAGGTTATCACTTGGGCCAAGATTAGTTCAAAAAGATCAAATAAGTTCAGTATCAGCTCTAGCAGCATTAAATTTTAATACTGCTAGAGTAATTAGCCCTTTTATAGCCGGAATTATAATTGATAATTTTGGAACACTTTACGCACTTTTAACTGCAATAATATTATATCTACCTAATATAATCATATATTCTACGCTGCATCCTAGAGTTTTAAAGATATCAAAAGAATATCAAAGCATAAGTGCTGCAATAAAAGAAGGATTTCGATTTGTTTGGGCCTCTGAATATTTGCGACTTATTTTTGCCATCTCAGCCACTTATACCATATCAATTAGATCTGTAGCAGAAATCCTTCCTGTAATTGCTGATGGTACTTTTTCAAATGGTGCAAGTGGGTTAGGCCATTTAGCTGCTACGGTAGGTGCTGGATCTCTTTGCGCTGCACTTTATAAAGCGTTGGGAACTTCAGAACGTGTTCCAGCATTTAGCATTTCAATAATAATAGTTACTATTTTTGGCATGATATCAGCTTGGATACTAACTATTACGCAACTATGGCCTTTGGCACTAGTATCAGCAGCTTGCATGGGTTTTGCAGCCACTTATTTGGGGGTGAGTTTTCAAGCAGAAATACAAGCAGACTTGCATGATAATATTCGTGGTCGTGTCATGAGTTTATGGGGTATGATTACTCTTGGTTCAATGTCTTTAGGTTCGTTGCTGATAGGATGGGTCGCAGATACATTGGGGATGTTTTTTGCTGGTTCAAGCTTACTTTTATGTTCTTTAATTAGTTTATTATATATTTATTTTAACTCAAAACGTTTCAGACTTTGAGACAATTTCATACAATAAATAATAGGCAATAAAATGGGGGGATAAATCCCCCCATTTTTGGATCAAAGATAGCAATTAAACTTAACTACATCCACTTGTTGCACCACATGTATTGCATTTCATACATGTTCCATTTCGCACCAATGTGTAATTTCCACAGTCACCACAAGCGTCACCCTCATATCCCTGCATTTTAGCTTTCGCACGATCATCTAATTGTGGAAGACTTGTTGGTTTTTGAACATTTACCGAGACAGTACTGATAGTTCCAGTTGCCTCTTGAATAGGCGCATTATTTTCAAACAGATTAGCCTGCCCACCCTGTAAAACCATTAACTCTTGCGGTAAACGCTTACGGAGATAACCCGTAGATGATACTTGTTTGATCATTGCAAGGTTTTCTTCATTAGTTTGTTGATTTTTTGAGACGCCTTCATCAACTCCCTTACCAAGTGTATCAAAACTTTCGCCTTCAGGTTGAACATGAGCTAAATCAGTCCTATCTAAATAAGAAATAGCTAGTTCTCGGAATATGTAGTCTAAAATTGATGTTGCTGATTTAATGCTATCATTTCCTTGCACCATGCCAGCTGGATCAAACCTTGTGAAAGTAAATGCATCAACAAACTCTTCCAATGGAACTCCGTACTGTAGGCCCACCGAAACAGCTATAGCAAAGTTATTCATCATTGCTCGGAAACCAGCGCCTTCTTTATGCATATCAATGAAAATTTCACCTATTTTACCATCTTCATATTCACCAGTTCGAAGATAAACTTTATGACCACCCACATTTGCTTTTTGAGTGTAGCCTTTTCGGCGTTCAGGCAAGCGCTCACGGGCTTGTTTATTTACCTCTTTAATAATTATTTTCTCTACTATTTTTTCAGCTAAAATCTGTGCACGTTCACCAGCAGGTGCTTCCATGAGTGTTTCTTCTAGATCATCATCATCATCATCAATTAGAGCCGATGATAGTGGCTGAGAAAGCTTAGAGCCATCTCTGTAAAGAGCATTTGCTTTCACTCCTAAAGACCATGATAACTCATATGCAGCTTGGCAATCTTCTATTGTTGCATCGTTTGGCATATTTATTGTTTTTGATATCGCTCCTGATATGAAAGATTGAGCTGCAGCCATCATAGTTATATGACTTTCAACAGATAGGTATCGCGTACCAATACGACCACAAACGTTTGCACAATCGAATACACCGTAATGCTCTTCTTTTAAATGTGGCGCTCCTTCGAGTGTCATTGTACCACACACGTGGTTGTTGGCATTCTCAACTTGTTTTTTTGTAAAACCAAGGTGTGAAAGAAGATCAAATGTTGGATTATTTAAAAGCTCTTCAGGTATTCCTAAAGTGCCTTTGCAAAATTCTTCTCCTAAGGTCCATTGATTGAAAACAAATCTTATATCAAAAGCTGATGGCAATGCTGATTCTACTTTGTCAATTTCTACCTGACTGAAACCATGGCCAATCAGTGCAGTATGGTTAATACCTGGAGCATTACCCATTGTGCCATGGCCAACTGCATAAGAGATAATTTCTTCTGATTCTGCTGATCCATATCCCATTTTTGCTAAAGCTGCAGGAACTGATTGGTTGATTATTTTAAAATATCCACCACCAGCTAATTTCTTAAATTTAACAAGTGCAAAATCTGGCTCAATACCTGTTGTATCACAATCCATTACCAGTCCAATTGTTCCTGTTGGAGCAATCACAGATACTTGTGCATTTCTATAACCATGTTCTTCTCCAAGCTGAACAGCTTCTTCCCATGATGTTTTTGCCAAATCGACTAAGTGACGATCTGGGCAATTTTTTGAATCTAAGGGCACCGGCTTTATTTCCAGTCCTTCATATCCAGCTTTTTTACCAAATGCTGCACGTTTATGATTTCGCATGACGCGTAACATATGTTGTGCGTTTTTTGCATATCCAGGGAATGGGCCTAATTCTTTCGCCATTTCTGCAGAAGTTTTGTATGATACTCCTGTCATCAAAGCTGTCAAAGCAGCGCACATTGATCGGCCTTCATCACTATCATATGACAAACCCATATTCATCAATAAGCCACCAATGTTAGCATATCCTAATCCAAGTGTTCTAAAATCGTATGATCCACGTGCGATTGCTTCAGAAGGGAATTGTGCCATTAATACAGATGTTTCAAGAGTTATCGTCCATAAACGTGTTGCATGCATGTATGCTTCTGCATCGAACTCGCTGTCTTTGAAAAATTTCAAAAGATTCATCGACGCTAAATTACAAGCTGTATCATCGAGGAACATATACTCAGAGCAAGGGTTGGAAGCACGAATTTGACCATCTTCTGGACAAGTGTGCCATGCATTAATGGTATCATGATACTGCACTCCTGGGTCAGCACATGCCCAAGCTGCATGCCCTACATCTTCCCATAATTCTTTTGCCTTCACAGTTTTAGCAACTTTGCCATCTGTCCTGCGAATTAACTCCCAATCCTCATCATTTTGTACAGCTTTCAAAAATGCGTCAGTAACGCGAACTGAATTATTTGAGTTTTGACCAGCAACGGTATTATATGCTTCAGAATCCCAATCAACATCATAACTAGGAAACTCAATGCTGCTATAACCCTGGCGAGCATATTGTAGAACTCTGTTTACATATGTTTCTGGTATCATAACTTTTTTTGCAGACTTAATTGCAACTTTTAAAGCTGAATTTACTTTAGGATCGAAAGCATCTGTCTCTGCACCATCCCAAGAACGAATAGACGCAAAAATTTCGTTTAATTTAAGTTCATGTAATTTAGATCCAGCAACAAGTGAGGCTACTTTTTGCTCTTCTTTTACTTTCCAGCTAATAAATTCTTCTACATCTGGATGATCCATATCACAGATAACCATCTTAGCAGCACGACGAGTTGTACCGCCTGATTTAATTGCACCTGCTGCGCGATCACCAATTTTTAGAAAAGACATAAGACCTGAGGATTTACCTCCACCCCCTAAGGACTCATCTGAACCCCTTAGAGAAGAAAAATTAGTACCTGTTCCAGAGCCATATTTAAACAAACGCGCTTCACGAACCCATAAATCCATAATTCCGCCTTCGTTGACTAAGTCATCTTTTACGGACTGAATAAAGCATGCATGTGGCTGTGGATGCTCATAGGAACTTTGAGATTGCACCATTTTGCCAGTTTTAAAATCTACATAATGATGACCTTGTGATGGTCCATCTATACCATATGCCCAGTGCAATCCTGTGTTGAACCATTGTGGACTATTTGGAGCAGTCATTTGAGCGGCTAACATATAGCGCATCTCATCATAGTATGTCTGAGCATCATCCTCAGTGTCAAACATGCCACCTTTCCAACCCCAATAAGCCCAGGCTCCTGCCAACCTATTAAATACCTGCTTGGAAGATGTTTCGCCCAAATATTCACCATTTGGTTTTACCTGCTGGCCATCTTTCGGTGCTGAGCGCCATAAAAACTCAGGCACATCATCTTCTTTAATACGGACAAGATCATTCGAAACACCGGCTTTGCGAAAATACTTTTGAGCTATTACATCAGATGCAACTTGGCTCCATGATTCTGGAACTTCAACATTATCTAGGGAAAAAACTATTGATCCGTTAGGATTACGTATTTCAGAAGTTGTTCGGTGAAATTCAATTCCAGTGTATGCGTCTTGATTAGCTTTCGTAAACCGTCGTTCTATTTTCATCTCTGCCTCATCTTTTTTTAATTACTGCCTCTTTAGTTACCCATTTAGCCCAAATTAAGCTTTTTGACTTTTAGATAGCCACTTTTTTTAAAGTATTGCTAACTACTATATGTAGTAGACCACGGGAACTATAGCACAAACTGTATCATACTGACGCCTCGGTCAACGATTTTATTTCATTTTTTTACACTTTTTTTAGTTGACTTGATGTTTACAGTGGCCTGTGGATAAGTCAAAAAATCTACACCGAAATTTATGCACCAAAAAAAATTAATATTTCTAGATAGATAGCGATCTAAAAGTATAAAACCAGATAAATAAATATATAAAAGTTACTTTATAAAAAAAATCGCTAAAAAGCGATTTAATTTTTTATTTTAATAAAATGGTCGGGACGGCTGGATTCGAACCAACGACCCCTTGTACCCAAAACAAGTGCGCTACCAGACTGCGCCACGCCCCGACTGATGCGCGGTTTACAAAACTAGTTCAACAATGAAAAGCCTAAAATGCAACATTTACAGGAAAATTTCAAAATCAACACTTCCATACTGCAATATCGTGAGGAATTAAAAGAAATTTCATTTCTGAATTAGTAGTGATTCCTAGCTCAGCAACCATCCCTGCATTAATTTCAAGTACATACTGTATAGAGTTACCTCCAAATATGTTTGTAAGATCTAACGGCTGAGCGTTTTGGTGAATATTTTTTAAAATACCTTTTGAATTAAAAAATAATAGATCTAATGGTATTAACGTATTTCTCATCCAAAAATTTACTTCTTGCTCTTGGTCGTAAACAAATAACATACCTGAAAAACGATCTAATGATTTCCTAAACATTAATCCTTTTGCTCTATCAGCCTCATTATTAGCAAGTTCAACATTGATTTTTACAGCTCCACCATTCCATCTAATATCTACGTATTTATCTGAGCATGCCTGAGATGCAACTCCATATGCCGTTAATATAAGACTTATAAAAATGATTCTTATTATGTTTATTATGGGCTCAACCTATCAATTGACCAATTATTTTGGTTTGTATCACGTGTCCACCTAAACCTATCGTGCAATCGAGCTTCACCATCAGCCCAAAATTCAATTTCTGTTGGATTAATTCTAAACCCACCCCAGAAACTTGGCCGAGAAGGTGTTGTACCATTAGCTGCCAAAGCTTCCTCATACCAACCCTCTAAAACAGATCTATCATTTATTACTTGCGATTGACGAGATGCAACCGCACCAACCCTACTTTGTGGGGATCTACTGTCAAAATAAGCATCAGCTTGTTTTCCTTGTGCTTTCTCAACAGAACCACGAACTCTAATTTGGCGCCTAAGGGATTTCCAATGAATCACAAAAGCCGCCTGACCTGATGCAATTAGTTCACGCCCCTTTTTACTTTCATAATTTGTATAAAAAACAAAAGCATTTTCCTCAATTTCTTTAAGCAATACCATTCTAACATTAGGTAAACCATTGCTATCAACTGTTGCCAATGCAATAGCATTAGCATCGTTGAGCTCTTGCTCTTTGGCTTGTTTCATCCAATCTTTTGCTATTTCAAAAGGATTTTCACCCGCAAATTTTCCTGCTCTGTCCATTTTTCTGTCCTTGTTTGATAACAAAATAACCTTAATACTATTAAAGACAAGTAAATGAATACAAATTCATCCTTTTTCTTGAAGGTCTGACGCCCTTGTTCTATTCATGATTAAATATTTTTACTCACCGGAGAATTATCATGGGCATTATGGATGGAAAACGCGGACTGATTATGGGTGTAGCCAATAAACAGTCAATGGCATGGGGTATTGCTAAAGCGTGCCATGAACAAGGTGCAGAAATGGCATTTTCTTATCAAGGTGAAGCCTTGAAAAAGCGTGTTGGCCCACTAGCAGAAAGTATAGGTTGTGACACAGTTTTAGAATGTGATGTTACCAGTGAAGAATCAATGGATATTTTATTTACTGATTTAGAGAAAAAATGGGGCAAAATAGATTTTGTAGTTCATGCAATTGGATTTTCAGACAAGAATGAACTGCGTGGAAGGTATGTAGATACAACAGCTGAAAACTTTCGAATGACAATGGATATATCAGTATATTCATTTACAGCTGTAACCCAGCGAGCAGAAAAAATAATGAATGAGGGTGGTTCCATATTGACTTTAACATATTATGGCGCTGAGCAAGTAATGCCTCATTATAATGTAATGGGTGTAGCAAAGGCAGCTCTAGAGGCTTCAGTCAAATATTTAGCAGAAGATTTAGGAAAAGATGGAATTCGCGTAAATGCAATATCAGCAGGGCCAGTAAAAACTCTAGCTGCATCAGGCATTGGTGATTTTAGATATATCTTAAAATGGAACGAACTAAATTCACCTTTAAGGCGTAATATAAATATTGATGACGTTGGAAAATCAGCAATGTATTTGTTGTCTGACCTGTCATCAGGTGTAACGGGTGAAAATCTGCATGTTGACGCAGGTTATCATGTTGTTGGAATGAAGGCAGTTGATGCCCCTGATATTGATGTTGTAACGGGACGAAAAGAATGACTAATCAACTCCCCCATGAAAAAGGCTTCCATGTAAGTTGGGACCAATTGCATCGCGATAGTCGAGCTTTAGCTTGGAGATTAGATGGAAAAGGTCCTGATAAAGGTAATTGGAAAGCAGTTATAGGAATAACTCGCGGTGGCATGGCGCCAGCAATGATTGTAGCAAGAGAATTAGATATTCGTATTGTTGATACAATATCAGTAAAATCTTATGATCACCAAGCTCAATCAGACGCCATTGTATTAAAATCTCCAGATTCTGAATTGATTGGAGACGGCCAAGGAATATTAATAATAGATGACTTAGTTGACTCAGGAAGAACTCTTGAAATTGTAAGAAAGATGTATCCAAAAGCACATTTTGCAACAGTTTACGCAAAACCAATAGGCCATCCAATGGTAGACACTTTCATAACCGAAGTTAGCCAAGATACTTGGATTTTCTTTCCTTGGGATATGGCACTACAATATGTTGAACCATTTCGTGGCAACTAATTCAAATTAAGATATAAAAGGATGTTTTTATGACAAGGCGCCTAGAGCCTACTTTTCGTGAATCTGTAAATATGATGTTTGATAAAGCCATTAGTTTAATGGATATATCACCTGGGCTTGCACAAAAAATTAAAGTTTGTAATTCTACTTACACCGTTAGATTTGGTGTTAAACTTCGTGGTGATATTCATACATTCACTGGTTATCGCTCAGTACATTCAGAACATAAAGAACCCGTAAAAGGTGGGATTAGGTTTGCGACATCAGTTAACCAAGATGAAGTTGAAGCACTGGCAGCACTCATGACATACAAATGTGCATTGGTAGAAGCACCCTTTGGAGGATCAAAAGGTGGGCTACATATCGACCCAACCAAATGGGAACCAGATGAACTTGAAAAAATTACACGTCGTTTTGCTTATGAATTAATTAAAAGAGATCTCATACACCCGTCACAAAACGTCCCTGCACCTGATATGGGTACTGGTGAAAGAGAAATGGCATGGATAGCAGATCAATTTCGAAGAATGAACACATCTGAAATAAATGCAGATGCTTGTGTAACAGGTAAACCCTTAAATAAAGGTGGAATAATTGGACGTGTGGAAGCAACTGGCCGTGGCGTACAATATGCATTGCAAGAATTTTTTCGCCACAAAGATGATGTAGAAGCATCTGGATTAACTGGTTCTTTAAAAGGAAAGAATATTATAATACAGGGTTTGGGCAATGTCGGTTATCATGCAGCACACTTTCTCTCAACAGAAGATGAATGCAAAATAATTGCAGTAATTGAACGTGATGGTGCTGTTATTAATAAAGAAGGAATTGATATAAACCAACTGCAAGCACATCTTATCAAAACTGGAGGAGTTAAGGGTTTTATAGGCGCAAAATATACAAAAAATGGCTCAGATATACTAGAAAAAGAATGTGATATTCTTATACCTGCAGCGATGGAAGGCGTAATTAATCTTTCGAACGCTCAAAGAATAAAGGCAAACGTAATTATTGAAGCCGCAAATGGACCAGTAACAGCTGGGGCAGATGAAATATTAACTGCAGCGGGCACAATAATTATTCCCGATATGTACGCAAATGCTGGGGGTGTTACAGTATCATATTTTGAATGGGTTAAGAATTTATCTCATATAAGGTTTGGCCGTATGCAAAGGCGCCAACAAGCTTCTTCAAATCATATTTTAGTCGAAGAAATGGAACGACTAATTGGAAAGCCCGTATCAGAAGACTTCAAAAATAAATTTTTTAAGGGTGCTGGAGAATTGGAGTTAGTCAGATCAGGCTTAGAAGATACTATGTGCACAGCATACCAACAAATGCATAAAACATGGCGTTCTAATAAAAATATTGATAGTCTGCGAACAGCTGCATATGTATTAGCATTAACTAAAGTTGCAGACAGTTACAGGGCTCTTGGATTGTAATTAGAAATTTTATAATATGATTTTATAAACTCAAAGCATTTGTTCAGGATAATTATGACAAAAAAAAACCATACACTCTCATCTGTAACTAAAATGGTTCAAGCATTAAGGTATCTAGATAAAGATTCTGGGGCAATTGTTCCACCCATCCAATCAACGGCAACTTATGCTCGTGATGAGAATTATGAAATTAAAAAACCGTATTGGTATAGAAGGGATGGTAATGAGACCACCTTACATGCTGAAAAAATGATCGCAGAGCTCGAAGAGGCTGCAGAGACATTATTATTTGCATCGGGAATGTCCGCTGCAACTGCAGTAATTGATGCCCTAAGCCCAAACGCACACGTAGTTATACCAAAAGCAATGTATCATGGCGTTTTGCAACAATTTCAAGCATATGAAGCAAAAAATAGATTAAGAATTTCATATTATACAGCTGGAAATTTAGAAGAGCTTTCCAATGCAATGAAGAGCAATACTGCACTTGTTTGGGTCGAAACACCCAATAATCCAGACTGGGCAATTACAGACATTTCTAAAGCAGCAGATATTGCACATTCAAAAGGAGCGAAAATTCTTACCGACTGTACAGCAACACCACCTTGCGCAACAAAAGCACTAAATTTTGGTGCAGATATCTCCATGCATTCTGCTACAAAATATTTAAATGGTCATTCAGACATTACATCAGGTTCATTATCTGTCAGGTCACCTGATGAATTTTGGGAAGCAATTGCACTAAATAGAAAGCTACAGGGTTCAGTTTTGCAGTCATTTGACGCGTTCTTATTAATACGTGGCATGCGAACTCTTTTTTTACGATTTGAAAAAGCTACTGAAAATGCGAACCACATTGCTCATCATTTTTTACATCATCCGTTAATCGAAAAAGTACTTTATCCAGGTTTGGCTAGTCATCCAGGTCATGCTGTACAAGCTGCACAAACAGGCCGCTTGTTTGGGGGAATGATGTCTCTAATAACAAAGGGGAATAAACAAACTGCAATAGATGTTGCAAGATATTGTAATGTGTTTTACCCGGCAACTTCTTTGGGGGGAGTGGAAAGTTTAATAGAGCATCGTGCAACTGTTTCAGGCGATGACTTTCCAGTACATCCCAACCTTTTAAGACTTTCAATTGGAATTGAAGACGTGAATGATTTGATTGACGATTTAGAGCAAGCATTAGAACGCGCAAATACATAACATAATCAAAATTTTTAATTTAGCTTTTCAGTGGTTGTGAGCTTTCTACGAGCCCAACAAAATAACTTGCACCTATAGGGCTAATTTCATCGTTAAAATCAAAACCTTCATTATGTAATTTTTCACTTTTACCATTACCAATATATAAATACGCTCCCTTACATTTCTCTAAAATAAATGCAAAATCCTCTGCTCCCATGCTAGGCGTTGCATTTTCATTAACATTTAAATTCCCAACTACATTTCTTGCTATGCTTGCAGCGAATTCAACACTTTCAGGGTGGTTAATTGTTGAGGGATAACCATCTAGAAACCGTACTTCTGAAGTAGCACCAAAACCTATAGCAATATTTTCAACAATTTCCTGCAATCGACTTATCATCATTGATCTTACAGCTGGTTGAAAAGCGCGAATTGTACCCACTATTTCCCCACTGTGTGAAATCACGTTATTTGCACTGCCAATATTCATCTTTGTTATAGATAATACGCCACTTTCCAGTGGGTCCACATTTCTACTAATTATTGACTGTAATGCTTGCACAATATTTACAGACACTAAAATAGGATCAACAGTATGATCTGGATGTGCAGCGTGTCCACCCCTCCCATGAATTGTAATTTCAAAATCATCAACTGAAGCTAAAAGTGGCCCTGCAGTTGTTTCAAATTTTCCTACATCCAAATCAGGTAAATTATGAAGAGCAAAAGCATGCTTAATATTAAAATTCTCAATTAAGCCCTCTTCAACCATTACGCCTGCTCCACCTCCTGCCTCTTCTGCAGGTTGAAAAACCAAAACAACTCGGCCTGAAAAGTTACGCGTCTCAGATAAATATTTTGCAGCACCTAACAACATTGTAGTATGCCCATCATGACCACAAGCATGCATCGCACCAGCGTTAACAGACGCATAATCTAAATCAGTTTTTTCATCCATTGGCAAAGCATCCATATCTGCTCGCAACGCAATACTGCCCCCTTCACCTTTACCATTTATGATGGCTACAACGCCCGTTTTGGCCCACCCTTCATGAATCTCATCAACACCAAATTCTAGCAATCTTTTCTTGATGAAGTCTGCTGTTTTGAAACATTCAAACCCAACTTCAGGATTCGAATGTATGTGACGACGCCAAATTTTCATTTCTTCATAAAATTCAGCTATACGGTTGATAACGGGCATGGCTTTGCTATTCTCCAAATTATTATAGATAAACAGAATGTTGGATATGACAAAAGAAAAAAATGAAAGTCAACGCATATGCCTAAGTTCCAGCGGTGAACTTTCGCGCCTTTTGGAAATAATGAGAAGATTACGTGATCCAAAAGATGGATGCCCCTGGGATATAGAGCAAACATATGAAACAATTGCACCATATACCATAGAAGAAGCTTATGAAGTATCTGATGCAGTTGACCAAGAAAACTGGCAAGAACTTGAAGGTGAACTTGGAGATCTTCTGCTTCAGGTCGTTTATTTCACCCAAATGGGTGGTGAAGATGGGCACTTTTCATTTGAAAGTGTTGTGAAAAACATCTCAGACAAAATGATAAGACGGCATCCACACGTTTTTGGAGACAAAAAACATTACAAGTCAACAGATCAACAAATAACAGATTGGGAAAAAATAAAGGAAGAGGAGCGATCAAAAAATTCACCGTCAAAAACACTAGATGGAATAGCAAAAAACCTCCCAGCCCTAACTTATGCAACAAAACTTCAAAAACGGGCTGCACGTGTTGGTTTTGATTGGCCTGATATATCGGGCGTTACAGATAAAATTTCTGAAGAAATAAATGAATTAAATGAAGCTCGAAATACTTTATCACATAAAAAACAAGAAGAGGAATATGGTGATCTAATGTTTGTTATGGTAAATTTTGCTCGCCATTTGAATATCGATCCAGAGATGGCATTACGTTCAGCTAATAAAAAGTT
>CAJJAY010000027.1 GCA_905182285.1 uncultured Amylibacter sp.
GTCGAGGCAGCAGCAAAAATACTACAAATGGAAGATTTACTTGATAGGAGGCCTGCTGCTTTATCTGGTGGGCAGAGACAAAGGGTTGCAATTGGAAGAGCGATAGTCAGAAATCCTGATGTGTTCCTTTTTGATGAACCATTATCAAATTTGGATGCTGCACTTAGGCATGATACCAGAGTTGAGATTGCAAGATTGCATTCCCAATTAGGCGCTACAACAATTTATGTGACACATGACCAAGTTGAAGCAATGACTTTAGCAGATAAGATCGTCGTGTTAAAAGACGGTGAAGTAATGCAAGTTGGCACACCTATGTCACTATTTAACCTTCCTGAGAATGAGTTTGTAGCTGGTTTTTTAGGTTCTCCTAAAATGAATTTTTTCAATGGGAAGTTATCTAAATCTAAAAATAAGTTACTTGCAAATTTTAAGGGAAATGGTTTTGAGGCAAAGAATATTAGATTAGTCTCAAAGAATAAAACAGATAATGATACTGTTAAGTTGGGAATACGACCACAACATTTATATCTAGATCCTAAGGGTGGTATAATTGGAACGGTTACTCTTATTGAGCATCTTGGTACAGAAACGATTATTGAGTTAATAACTAGTGATAAAACATTATTTAGGTTTACGTCACCAGAACTTCCTAAACTGAAAATTGGTGACACAGCTAACTTCAGCTTTAATAACGAAGCCGCACATTTATTTTAATTTCTCCGGGCTATAAAATTTACCATTTGATAAATTTTTTTCTTGAGTGTATCCTGATTCCAATGTTTATATATATGGGGAGGTATAAATGGCACATTCGACATCAACATTAGGTATAGTATCAGGCCGTCTTGATAGTGAATTACTTGAACAAAACTTTGAAGACCTACATGCTCCATTGTCAAAGCATGAAGCATTAGTAGCTTCTGATAGATGCTATTTTTGCCATGATGCTCCATGTATGACGGCTTGCCCAACATCCATAGATATCCCATTGTTTATTCGCCAAATAGCTACTGGAACGATTGATGCATCAGCAAAAACTATTTTATCTCAAAACATTTTAGGTGGAATGTGCGCACGTGTATGCCCAACAGAGACTTTGTGCGAAGAAGCATGTGTTCGAGAAGTTGCAGAAGGAAAGCCTGTAGAAATCGGTCGGTTGCAAAGATTTGCAACAGACAACATAATGTCTAAAAATATACATCCTTTTGATCGAAAAGCTTCATCTGGTAAAACAATTGCAGTTATTGGAGCTGGGCCGGCTGGTTTGGCTTGCGCGCATAAATTAGCAACATTTGGTCATGACGTAATCATATATGAAGCCCGAGAGAAGGGTGGTGGTCTGAATGAATTTGGTATTGCCGCATATAAATCAAATGATGATTTTGCTCAAAAAGAACTTGAATGGCTTTTATCTATTGGTGGAATAAAAATTGAATATGGTAAAAAAGTAGGGTCTGAAATTAACCTTGATCAATTACAATTGGATTATGACGCTATATTTATAGGTATGGGATTGTCTGGTGTGAATTCTCTTAGATGTATTGGAGAAGAACTAGAAAATGTTGATGATGCAGTTAATTTCATTTCTGAGCTTCGCCAAGCAGATAGTTTATTAAATGTAAAAGTTGGCAGAGACGTTGTCGTAATTGGAGGTGGAATGACTGCAGTTGATGCAGCAGTACAATCCAAATTATTAGGTTCTCAAAACGTTTCATTAGTATATCGTCGTGGTAAAGAAGATATGAGTGCTTCAATTTATGAACAAGATTTAGCAACATCAAAAGGAGTTCGTATTATCTACAATGCAACTCCCTTGGAAGTTGTAAAAAATAATTCAACTTTAGATGTAAAATTTGGCTATACAGAAACAATTGATAATAAACTTAAGCAAACAGGTGAAACCTTTAACCTTGCAGCCAATCAAGTACTTAAAGCAATTGGGCAAAATCTTTCTGAAGAAATAAATTCTTTAAAAATTTCAAACGGTAAAATTTATGTAGATCAAAATGGCCAGACAAATATCTCAAATATTTGGGCAGGAGGCGATTGCGTGACAACTGGTGATGATCTTACAGTAACCGCAGTTGCCCAGGGCAGAGATGCAGCAATTGATATTAACTCACAATTAATGAAACAGATTAAGAAAGAAGGGCAATAATATGGCAGATCTTACTAGTAATTTTGTTGGCATTAAATCACCAAATCCTTTTTGGCTTGCTTCAGCTCCACCCACGGATAAGGAATATAATGTTAGACGAGCATTTGAAGCAGGTTGGGGTGGTGTAGTATGGAAAACCTTGGGATCTGAAGGTCCACCTGTTGTGAATGTAAATGGCCCTCGATATGGAGTTGTTCATGGTTCTGATCGACGCGTTCTAGGTCTTAATAATATTGAATTAATTACAGATAGAGATTTATATAAAAACCTAGAAGAAATTAAAAGAGTAAAACAAGATTATCCTGACCGTGCAATTGTTGTATCACTAATGGTTCCTTGTGAAGAAGAGGCATGGAAAGCGATACTACCCCTTGTTGAAGAAACAGGTGCTGATGGCATAGAATTAAATTTTGGTTGTCCTCATGGAATGGCTGAAAGAGGTATGGGCTCTGCAGTTGGGCAAGTGCCTGAGTATATAGAGATGGTTACAAGCTGGTGTAAAAAATATTATTCAAAACCAGTTATTGTTAAGCTTACACCAAACATAACCGATGTGCGTAAGCCAGCTGCTGCTGCCCAAGCAGGTGGAGCTGATGCAGTATCATTGATAAATACAATTAATTCAATAATTTCAGTAGATTTAGACATAATGGCTCCAAGCCCAACAATTGATGGTAAGGGTACACATGGTGGATACTGTGGACCTGCAGTAAAGCCCATAGCAATGAATATGGTTGCGGAAATAGCTCGTAATCCTGAAACTTCAGAACTACCTATATCTGGGATAGGTGGGATTACTACATGGAGAGATGCTGCAGAATATATGGTATTGGGATGTGGAAATGTACAAGTTTGTACTGCGGCTATGACTTATGGATTTAAAATTGTCCAAGAAATGATAAGTGGTTTATCAGAATGGATGGATGAAAAAGGCTATTCTTCAACGGATGATTTTGTGCGCCAAGCAGTGCCTAATGTCACAGATTGGCAGTTTTTAAATTTAAATTATGTTGCAAAAGCATCAATTAACCAAGATGATTGCATTAGTTGTGGGCGGTGTTACGCAGCTTGTGAGGACACATCTCATCAAGCTATAGAAATGTCTGCAGATCGAAAATTTAGTGTAATCGATTCTGAATGTGTTGCATGTAATCTATGTGTTGAAGTGTGTCCTGTTGAAAGTTGCATAACAATGGTTCAACAAGAACCAGGTATGATTGATCCACGTACAAACAAAGTTGTTGAAGAGAAACATGGTGACTGGACTTCTCATCCTAATAACCCAAGCGCTTTTGCAGCTGAATAAAGATCTTTTATGACTTCAGAGCTCAAAGGGCATCTTGCAATGCTATGCTTTTCAGCATTTATTGCAGGATCATTTGCTTTGGGCAGCATGATTTCTTCTGAACTATCGCCACTAATCGTGACAGTAATTAGATTTTCGATTACAGCACTTTTTTTGGGTGGGTTAATTTTTTTCAAACATGATTTGAAAAAAATATATTTCATATCACCTTGGCGATATTTTATACTAGGACTGTGTGTCACATTATATTTTGTATTAATGTTCGAAGCCCTCAAAACAACATCTGCTATTTCATTATCAGTTGAATTTACAATGGCTCCTTTCATAAGTGGGCTATTTGGATATTTAGTTTTAGGTCAGAGAATAAATTTAAGAATATTTACTGCATTAGTGATTGGTGCTTTGGGTGCTATTTGGGTAATTTTTAATGGTGATTTCAATCGGTTAATGGAGTTTAGAATTGGCAAGGGGGAGTTATTATTTTTTATTGGGATGTCCTTTTACGCTCTTCACGTGCCTTTAGTGAAAAAGTTCAATTATAATGAACCACCATTAATATTTACATTTGGCATTATAATTGCTGCATTGTTCATATCATTTCTTTTTTCATTAGGCGAAATATTAAATGAAAACTTTATGTTAATCACAAAATATGATCTTCTTATTATTTTATATTTGGCTATTTTTGCAAGTGCAGCTACTTTTTTATTGATCCAATATGCAGCTTTGAAATTACCATCTGTTAAAGTTATGGCACATACTTATTTAACCCCAAGTTGGGTCATAGTTTGGTATATTATAATTGGTAAAGATGGACCATCTCCATCTGATTATATAGGGATATTTTTTACCATTGTTGCCTTATTACTTCTCTTAAAGGAACAAACAAAAGTATGATTATGTTTTAAGCATTGTGCTGAACATCTTCTTTAAAAATGGTGCAGCTGTTTCAAATGGATCTATATTTTTATCGCTTAATACTGAACGCACTTGAATATCAAAATCAGCATAGTGTTGAGTTGTAGCCCATATTGAAAAGAATAGGTGATGTGGATCTACATTAGAAATTTTACCTTGCTTTGACCAATTGCTAATAATTTTTGCTTTTTCATTTACTAAGTCTTTTAAGGATCCTTGTAGTTCTGGAAGAACATGTGGTGCACCTTGTAAAATTTCATTAGCAAAAAGTTTACTTTCGCGTGGAAAGTCACGCGCCATATTTAATTTTTGGTCTATGTATTTGCAGATTTCCTCTATTGGAGGATTGTTTTCATTTAATTGGTGCAAGGGCTCTAACCACGTTTCCAATAGCTTTTCTAATAAGGTAGTATGTATCGCTTCTTTATTATCAAAATAATATAAAATATTTGGTTTTGATAAATTTGCACGATTAGCAATCATATCAATTGTTGATCCTCTAAAGCCAAAATCTGAGAAAACATCCAAAGCAGCCTCTAATATTATATCAGTTTTTTGGCGTTGAATTCTTGTTGTTTTCTTTGTTGTTTCTGATCTGGCCATAAAATGTTTACCTAATTGTTGTTAAGTTAGTGAAAGACCAACACCTTTCAATATAATTGTTTTAACTGATACTTTAGCTGTCTGCCACTGTAGATCTGAAAAAGGTTTGCCAGAATTTAAAGTTTCTATTTGATGTGCAAAATCTGCATAATGTTGCGTAGTAGACCAAATCATATATAAAAGATGTTCTGGATCAATTTTATCCATCTCACCATTATCAATCCATCTTTGGATATGCATACTTCTATCTTTTGACCATTCTTTTAATTGGCCTTCTAAGTAATCTTGAATAATTGGTGCGCCCTGAATTATTTCTGATGCCCATACTTTAGAACCATAAGGATGGCTTCGAGCTAAATCCATTTTTTTATCAATATATCTGCTAAGTGCTTCGCGTGGGCCTAATTCTGTATCAAATGCAGATGCTGCTTCCATCCATATGTCGAAAATATTATAAACAACTTGTCTATAAATATCCTGTTTTGTTTTGAAATAATAATGAACATTTGCTTTAGGGAGATTTGCGACATCAGCTATTAGTTGAGTTGTTGCGCCAGCA
>CAJJAY010000028.1 GCA_905182285.1 uncultured Amylibacter sp.
TTTTTTAGAGTTCTAAATCATCCATCATCAAAACAGCATTAGCAACTTCTGAACCTTTTTTTGAAAAATGTTTAGTATAAAATTCAATGTGATCTGGAGTTTCTTGAAACTCATGCGGAGTTAAAGAAACTGAATATACAGGAACGCCTGTATCCATACCTGCCCGGACAATACCGTCAAGAACAGCCTGGGCTACAAATTCATGCCTGTAAATTCCACCGTTAACCACTAAAGCAGCACATATAATACCATCATAGTTACCTGTTTCTGCTAATTTTTTTGCTACCAGAGGCATTTCTAGCGCTCCTGGCACGTGAACTTCTTTTAAATTGTATGAACGTTTTTTTTGCTTCATTTCATTTTCAAACCCTATTTGAATTTGATCTACAATATCAGCATGCCAACGCGCTTTTATAATTACGATATTAAGGGGTCTTGTCATTTTGGGTCTCCTATTAATAGACAAAGCCCCAGAGCGTTAGAGGTTTAGAATTACTACACCCCCCTTCTCTACCATCCAGACTATAACTGTCGGCGCAGGAATTTCACCTAACTCTGCTGACCTCTCGTAATAAGAGCGCTCGCGGGCTATCACCGCCGGTGGGGAATTACACCCCGCCCTGAGAATTATTTAAATATAAACATGAAAATTAACAACGTCCAGATGCATTCAACGGTAGAAAAGGATAAAAAAACCAGTTATCCAAAAACTATGATAGATAAAATTACAATAACCCGACCTGATGATTGGCACTTACATCTTCGAGATGGAGATATGCTAAAAGGTATAATGCCTGAAACAACACGGCATTTTGGGCGTGCTATTATCATGCCAAACCTCATACCACCTGTTATTACATCAAACGAAGCACGAATGTATCGTGATAGAATTCTAGCAGCTCGCCCAGTTGGTTCTACTTTTAATCCTCTAATGACATTATATTTGACAGATAAGACTGACCCAAATGATGTGTCTTCAGCCTTTGCAGATGGTTTAATTAATGCTGTTAAGTATTACCCTGCAGGCGCAACGACAAACTCTGAAAGTGGAGTTACCAATATAAACAATGTGATGCCTGTTTTGGAAAAGATGGCAGAGATTGGCCTCACACTTTGTATACATGGAGAAGTAACAGATCCTGAGATAGATATATTTGATAGAGAAGCTGTTTTTATTGATAAAGTTCTAAATCCACTGCGCCTTAATCTTCCAGAATTAAAGACTACTTCAGAACACATCACAACCAAAGATGGTGTCGACTATGTTAAAAGTCAGTCCAAAAATCATGCAGCATCAATAACAACTCATCATATGATGATTAATAGAAATCATTTGTTAGTTGGTGGGATCAAACCACATTATTATTGCCTCCCAGTAGTTAAGCGAGAGGAACACAGATTAGCCATACGAGATGCTGCAACATCGGGTGACAGTCGCTTTTTCCTAGGGACTGACAGTGCTCCTCATTTAGATCCAAACAAAGAGACTGGGTGTGGCTGTGCTGGATGCTTTACTGCAACTAATACAATGCCATTATTGGCTCATGTATTTGATGAAGATAATAAATTAAAAAATTTAGAAAAATTTACATCTTTCAATGGCCCAAAACATTATGACCTGGAACCAAATCAAGACACAATTACATTAGTGAAATCTGACACAGCTAGTTCTTTTCCTGAAAAAATTCAGACTAATGATGGACCTGTAACAGTATTTGATCCTGGTCATAAAGTTTATTGGAAAGTTAGAGATAGTTAATTTATTTTTTAGCTTTATCAAATTTTAATAAAAAAATT
The DNA here is from genome assembly GCA_905182285.1 of uncultured Amylibacter sp. GTDB lineage: Bacteria > Pseudomonadota > Alphaproteobacteria > Rhodobacterales > Rhodobacteraceae > Amylibacter. The sequence continues at coordinate 1,798 of CAJJAY010000028.1, forward strand.
ATTTAGATTAATATACTTATCCACAGGATATCCAGATAGAATATAAAAAATATCTGTGGCATAATAATTAAAAACATAATTTAGTTATTTAGATAAGCAGGTGAATTAATGAATGAGATTAGTCCTTTAGGCAATTCACAAGCCTCTGAAGAAGTAGAATCAATCCTACAACCTCACAATATTGAAGCAGAGCAAGCTTTGTTGGGAGCACTATTAGTAAACAATGATGTTTATGACAAAATTGCTTCTATAGTAAAAGATATTCATTTTTTTGACCCTGTTCATGCACGAATTTTCGAAACAATAGCAAATCGAATTCAAAAAAATGCACTTGCATCTCCTGTTACGATAAAAGCATTTTTTGAAGATGATGAAGGATTAAATGAACTAGGCGGCCCATCTTATTTAGCTCGATTAGCAGGAGCTTCCGTGTCAGTTTTTGCTGCACGTGATTATGCTAAAATGATATATGACATGGCAATAAGAAGAGATCTTATGGCTATTGGGGAAGATATAGCGGATAAAGCTCGACTAATCGATATTTCTTCTGAACCTGCAGAGCAAATTGTTGAAGCAGAGCAAAAACTTTATGCTCTCTCAGAGCAGGGGCAAGTTGATAGTGGATTCCAATCATTTTTGAAGGCGGTCACAGATGCAGTAAATATGGCCAACCAAGCTTATCAACGTGAAGGTGGAATGGCTGGCATATCAACCGGGTTGACGGACATAGATAAAAAGCTTGGGGGGTTACATCCATCAGATTTACTGATTTTAGCTGGACGCCCATCAATGGGCAAAACATCGTTAGCAACAAACATCGCATTTAACATTGCGAAATCTTACAAAAAAGGACAACGTCATGATGGAACCGAAGGAGCAATAGAAGGTGGAGTAGTCGGTTTTTATTCTCTAGAAATGTCTGCTGAACAGCTTGCAGCGAGAATTTTATCAGAAGCTTCTGAAGTGCCATCTACTCAAATTCGTTCTGGTGATATGACAGAATCTGAATTTCGCCGTTTTGTTGAAGCTGCCAAGCAATTAGAAAATTGTCCACTATATATAGATGATACACCAGCACTTCCAATTAGCCAGTTAGCAGCAAGAGCTCGTCGCCTTAAGCGAACTCACGGCCTTGATGTCTTAATTATCGACTACTTACAACTTGTTCGCCCCGCGTCTGCAAAAGATAGCAGGGTAAATGAGGTATCAGAAATTACGCAAGGCATGAAAGCTATTGCAAAAGAATTAGACATTCCGGTCATTGCGCTATCACAATTATCACGTGCAGTTGAAACTAGAGAAGATAAACGTCCACAATTATCAGATTTACGTGAGTCTGGATCAATTGAGCAAGATGCAGATGTTGTTATGTTTGTATTTAGAGAAGAATATTACAAAGAACGTGAGAAACCAGGTGACCATGAGGCGGATAAAATGATGATGTGGCAAGAAGAAATGGAGGCCTTACATGGTAAAGCTGAAATAATTATAGGCAAACAACGTCATGGGCCAATCGGAACTGTCGATTTATCTTTCGAAGGTCAATTCACAAGATTTGGTAATTTAGTAAAACCATGGCAATCAGGCACTCGTGACCAAGATTTTTAAATTTTATGCTAAAATTTTGGTTATTAGGTAAATTTAAATTTATTAGTTAATTAATCATTTATTTTTTTTAGCACCTCGGCCTAGTGCCTTAACATAGCGACCTTCTTGGTGTTTATTTAGTTTTGTTACTTTCTTTTCTTTTTTATTAGCATATGGATTTTTATCTGATTGAGATCGCATAAAGATACGAATGGGTGTACCAGGCATACTAAAATCTTCCCTTAGTCCATTCACTAGGTATCTACTGTAACTGGTTGGAAGCAAATCTGGGTGACTACACATAACCACAAAGCTTGGCGGGCGCGCTTTAACCTGTGTCATGTATCTCAATCGAATACGACGGCCACCTGGTGCGGGCGGTGGATGAGCATCAGTCATATCCATTAACCAGCGATTACATTGAGAAGTTGATAAGCGTTTATTCCAAACTTTATGGGCACTTAAAATAGCTGAATGTAGCCTGTCTAATCCACGACCAGTTTTAGCCGAAATTGTTACTAACGGTGCACCTCGCAATTGGGGCAGTAGGCGTGTAAACTTTTCTCTAATATCTTTTAATTTTTCTTGTTTTTCATTTTCTACATCCCACTTATTCACAGCAACTACTACTGCTCGACCTTCTCGTTCTGCCAAGTCAGCAATACGTAAATCTTGCTGTTCAAATGGGATAGCTGCATCTAATAGAACGACCACAACTTCTGAAAATTTTACAGCTCTTAATCCATCAGAAACTGATAACTTTTCTAATTTTTCTTGCACTTTTGCTTTTTTTCGTATGCCGGCCGTATCCCACAACCGCATTGGAACATTATCCCAGTCATGATTAATAGAAATACTATCCCTTGTAATTCCAGCCTCAGGTCCAGTTAGCATCCGCTCATGGCCTAAAATCTGATTTATGAGTGTAGACTTACCCGCGTTTGGGCGGCCAATGATTGATATTTGCAAAGGTCTTTCAGATGAATAGGTGATTTCAAGACCACTATCTTCATCATCTAATTCTTCAATTTCTATATCTGTTTCTGGTTCCAGTTCATCTTGATTTTCATTTTCTTCAAATTCTTCAGAAATAGGCATCAAAACATGTTGAAGATCAACCATTCCTTCACCATGTTCTCCTGATAAGCGAACAGGCTCTCCCAAGCCAAGACTAAAAGCATCAAAAAAACCAACTTCACCCGCATTTCCTTCAGCTTTATTTGCAACTAAAACTACCCGGGCAGATTTTTTTCGCAGAATTTCTGCAAACACTCGATCTGCAGGTAATACACCTGCTCTAGCATCCATCATAAAAATACATACGTCAGACATATCAACTGCTCGTTCAGTTAACATTCGCATCCGGCCTTGAAGGCTTTCATCAGTGGCTTCTTCTAATCCTGCCGTGTCGATAACAGTAAATTTGACTGGGCCCATTTTGGCATCACCTTCGCGTAAATCACGTGTGACGCCTGGCTGATCATCAACCAATGCTAATCGTCTACCAACTAAACGATTAAATAGTGTAGATTTTCCAACATTGGGTCGTCCAACAAGTGCGACGGTAAAAGTCATTTTTTGGGCCTTTGTAAAAATGTGCCCAATTCATTTGAACACACAACAATCTCTGTGAGCCTTTAAACAATAATATCCCTATTGGAAAGCTATCAGTTTGCCAGAACCTGATACTATATACATCCGATCGTTTGCTACAGCTATTTGAGATGCTGCACCACCGCGAATAGAAATTGAATTTATCAATTCACCATTTTCTGGGTTAAATACTCGGATCTTCTTATCTGTGCCAGCAACATATAATTTTCCACCAGCTAAAATTGGACTGTAATGCCCATATTTTCCTGTTGATCGCTTTGGGTTCCTATAAATAGGTAAATCAAAAGACCAAACTTCAGCTCCGTTCTTTCGATCCAACCGTTTTAACTTTTGCTGGTCCGTAAGAACAAATAAAGCATTATTTGCTATCCATACTGGCCCTATTGCACCTTCTTTTTTTGTCCAAACCCTTAACCCTGATTGGGTATCAATCGCTGCTAAACGCCCCGAGTTCGTTCCGGCATAAACAATTTTCCCAACTATTACAGGATCACCTGATACAGCTTTTACAAATCCATTAGCAGATCCAACACGTTTTCCATTTATAACTTGGCTCCAAGATTGAAGGCCGTCATCTAGGGAGACGCCCAATACCTCTCCTGATGTAAAAGGTAAAACTGCAAGATCACCACTTATTGCTGGTGTACCAGCACCCAAAATACCTGCTCCAGTTGTGTTTGATTCTTGTGTCCAGATAACACGACCATTTCTATAATCTAATGCTATGGCTTGATTGCCTCCAGTCATAACAATAATTATTCCATTTGAAAAAGTTGGTGGAGCAGAAATTGAACCTTGTACATCATGTCTCCATTGGATGATCCCCGAACCAGCATCCATTAAAACAACTTCTCCAGATCCAGTTGAAACAGCCAAATTACCCTTAGAATAAGCTAGGCCACCACCAGATATCTTATCTTTGGGGCTTTTTGTTGAAGTTAAATCGGCAGCCCATACTTTTATACCATCAAGATTAAAAGCTGTGACACCAAAATTTGAGTCTAAAGTAAAAATTAGGTTTTCAGCTACAATTGGATCAGCAGCTAATCTTTGGCGTTTCTTATTACCAACTCCAATTTTTGTTGACCAAATTTGAACAGGTTCATTTGATAAGGAAGGATGACTAATAAAATGACTTTGGCTACCGTTTCTATGTGACCATTCTTTGTTTACTTTAGCTTTCGGAAGACTTAAATTTGTATTTGCTACTACAGAAACATCAGCTGCAGACCTTAAATCCAATCTAATTCCTGGTACTATATCTTCTTTCTCAGCACATGCTGTCAAAAATAAAATACCCAATAGTATGAAAGCTTTTTGTTTACTTAGCATAATACTTATTCCTCAAGCACAAAATAAAATTTACATAATTTTAGTCAGTTGTATTACTCAATCAGGTAATTTCCCCCCAAGAGCTAAAATCATTTGCTTACATCTAGCCATTAGAGCTTGTGAAACACCCGACTCATCAATCAATGATGTAAAAATTGCGATGGCTTTGTCGATTTCTCCTGAATCGATGTGTGCAATTGCTTTTTGTTCCATTGCAATTACTCTGAAAGCGTTTCCAGGTGTAGCAATAGCATCAAGAGCTTTCAAACGATCGTTAATTTCCATTTTATTTCCACGAATCATAATTGCTTTTAATGTTGCAACTTGAGCGTAAATATCGACACCAGCACTTAAATCATCATATACAGACAATGCCCCAGCTAGATCTTCTTGTTCTAAGAGAATGCCAGCCTGATGCAATTTTGCAATAGGCGCTTCCGCACCACCCTTTTCTGCGATTAACGCTAACTCTGAAGCGCGAATGATTGCATCATCTTGGTTTAAAGCAGCAATTAAAGCATCTCCACGCGCAGAAGCTGCACTTGCTTTTGAAGATTTTTGGTATTCTAAAAACCCAGCACCACCAACTAGACTTAAGATAACTACCACTGGTATCCATCCGTACTTTTTATATAACGCAAATAATTTATCTTTGCGTACTTCTTCCGATACTTCTTCGATAAAACCGTCTGTATTACTCACTTGAGAGCCTCCAAATACTATTGTTGCGTTCATTTAAACTGAATATGTTATCAATGCCAGTCAGATTAAACTTTTTTTGGTCTATATGTGTGTTCGATTGCTGGAAAACTTCTGTCACGTACTTCAGCTGAATACTTTTGTATTGCATCAATCATCATTTCTTCCATATTTCCGTATCTTTTTACAAAAGTTGGTACGCGAGGAAATAATCCAATCATATCCTCAAATACTAAAATTTGGCCATCACAATGTGCAGAAGCGCCTATACCTATTGTTGGAATTTTAATATTTTTAGTAATTTTTTGAGCTAATTCTTCTGCAACACCTTCAATAACCACAGAAAATGCACCCGCAGCTTCAACAGATTTTGCATCTGATATAACATCATCCCAAGACTCTTGATCTTGAACAGCTTTAAAGCCTCCAGCTGTATTCATTTGTTGTGGCATCAATCCAACGTGAGCCATTACTGGAATACCGCGCGCTGCTAAATGATGAATAGTTTTAGCCATCTCTTTGCCACCTTCGAGCTTAACAGCAGTACACCCAGTTTCTTTGATGATTCTGCTAGCATTTCGAAATGCAACTTCAGGACTTTCTTCATAACTACCAAATGGCATATCTACTATGACTAATGCTTTTTTAGCACCTCGTACTACTGCTTGGCCATGCATGATCATATGTTCAATAGTTACACTTAATGTATTAGGCATACCATGGATAACCATTCCTAAACTATCACCCACTAAAATCATGTCTGCTTCAGCATCAACTAAATGAGCTACATGGGCTGTGTAAGCAGTTAAGCAAACAAGTGGCTTACCCCCTTTTCGATCTCGAAAATTAGGCACAGTCATAACTTTTCGATTCATCGATGAGTTATCTGGTTGTCCAATTTGCTTTACGTCTATCTTTTTTGAAATTGTAGACATTTTGATATATCCCCATGCACTAATGTTAATTTATTGATTAAAGTATAATTATGCAAATTACGAGGCTGAATAGTTAAACTTATTATAATAATCAGATATTTAAACTAGAAATATCTTGCTCTTGATCTAGTTGTAAGGAACGTAATTAAAGCGTAAAGAAAGCAAGAATCTGAGTTTATTGTTTGTTTCAATAAATTACATACTAAAATTGGAGTTCACCATGCGTTTTTCATCAATCATTATTGCAATCATAGTTTGCGCAGGTATTGCAGGTTTCATATTTAGAAATGATATAAAAGCTTTAATAAATACAAGTTCAAGTAATTATGTGGAAAAAAATGAAGACCCCGCAAAAATAGAAAATAGTTCAAAAGAAATAAAAGATTTTAATAAAAATACACAAAAATCTGTTTCTGTTTTAGTACAAAAATCAAACGAACAAGAAGTTACAAACGGTATACTTTTACGTGGGCAAACGGAAGCATTTAAATCTGTACAAGTAAAAGCAGAAACATACGGATCTGTAATATCTCAACCAATTCGCAAAGGAACTTTTGTAAAAAACGGCGAACTACTTTGTGAACTTGAAGTGGGAACAAAATCAGATGTTTTATCAGAAGCAAAAGAAGCTTTGGCATTATCAAATGATGAATTACAAGCCTCTATCAATCAGTACCAATTACGTATTCAAGCTGCAGAGCGGCAAAAATCTTTGTTGAAGCGTGGCGTTGGAACAGAGGCAGCAGTTGAAGCAGCGCAGCTATCCGCATCAAGCGCAGAAACTCAGTCTTTAAGTAAACGACAGGCTGTTGCAAATGTTGAGGCGAGAATAAACCGTGCAACAACAGAATTGAACAACACAAAAATTATCGCACCATTTGATGGTCTACTTGAAACAGATACTGCCGAATATGGAGATTTTATGCAAACCGGGGCTCTGTGTGGTACACTATTATCGCTTAACCCAATCAAACTAGTGGGTTACGCAACTGAAACGCAAGTTTCTAGAATTGAAGTTGGAACAAATGCTGGTGCAAAATTAATTAATGGCGATACAGTTTCAGGCAACGTAAGCTTTATTTCAAGATCAGCCGACCCAACAACGCGCACTTTTTTAGTAGAAACAACAGTCTCAAATGATGATTACAATATTAGAGAAGGCTCGACTGCTGATATCTACATTTCATTAGCAGGGGTAAAAGGACATCTACTTCCTCAATCTTCTTTAACATTAAATAGTTCAGGTGAGCTTGGTGTGAGAGTTGCAATTAATAACAAAGCAAAGTTTATCCCAATCCAAATTATCCGTGACGCAGAAGAAGGCATTTGGGTTACAGGTCTTCCAAATTCAGCTGAAGTAATTGTAGTTGGGCAAGAATACGTTACAGACAACTCAAACATTAAAGTATCTTATAAGGATGCTAAATAATGACTGGCATGATTGACTGGGCAACAGACAGAGCCCGAATGATTTTGGTATTTGTAGCTATGTCATTAGCAGCAGGTATTTTAGCATATACAAGTTTACCAAAAGAAGGTGAGCCAGATATAGACATCCCTGCTTTATTCGTTTCAGTGCCTTTTCCTGGAATATCTGCAGAAGACAGTGAAAAGTTAATTGTAAAACCATTAGAAAACAAGTTGCGTGATATTAATGGTTTAAAAACCATGTCAGCAACTGCTTCCGAAGGATATGGTGGTGTGGCACTTGAATTTGAATTTGGTTGGGATAAATCTGCTACAATTGCAGATGTTCGTGACAAGGCTAACCAAGCTCAAGCTGAATTTCCAGACGGTGCTGACCAGTACTCAATAAATGAAATTAATTTCTCAAGGTTTCCAATATTAGTTGTTTCAATGTCAGGGCAATTACCTGAAAGAACAATGACTAGAGTAGCAAAGAATCTTCAGGATAGAATAGAGTCCATGACTGAGGTTCTGGAAGTTGGTTTAGCTGGCCAGCGTGATGAAATGTTAGAAGTTTTGATCGATCCACTAAAACTTGAAGCCTACAATGTTACTGCAGGTGAATTAATTAATGTTGTAACAAATAATAACTTATTAATTGCTGCTGGTGAGATAGAAAACGAAGCAGGTGCCTTTGCTATTAAGATACCTTCGTCTTTCAACGAGCCAAAAGATGTCTATAATTTACCAGTGAAGGTTAACGGCAACAGAGTAATTACTCTCGAAGATCTGGCCGACATTAGGCTAACATTTGAAGATAGAATTGGCACAGCTCGATTTAATGGAGAGACAACTGTTACTTTGCAAATAATAAAGCGAAAAGGTGTAAACTTAATAAGTACAGTTAGTTTAGTGAAAGCTGAAGTAGAACAAATAATTTCTGAATGGGAGCCCGAACTTAGAGATGCAATAACGATAGATTTTTCATCTGATCAATCTAGACAAGTTTCAGATATGGTAAGCCAACTTGAAGGTTCAGTTTTGACTGCCATTGCTCTAGTTATGATTGTCGTTTTAGCTGCACTGGGAATTCGGTCTGCACTTCTTGTTGGCTTTGCAATTCCAACGTCTTTCCTTTTAGCCTTTGCCCTAATGGGAATATCCGGAATCACTATCTCTAATATGGTAATGTTTGGACTGATACTAGCTGTTGGAATGTTAGTTGATGGTGCCATAGTTGTTGTTGAATACGCAGATAAACGTATAGCTGAAGGTACTGGTCCAATGGAAGCATATGGCTCAGCTGCCAAAAGAATGTTTTGGCCTATCGTTTCCTCAACAGCAACTACATTATGTGCATTTTTACCAATGTTATTTTGGCCAGGTGTCCCTGGCGAATTTATGAGAATGTTACCTATAACATTAATATATGTATTATCAGCCTCATTACTTGTTGCTCTTATTTATCTTCCTGTAATTGGTGGAGTAGCTGGAAGATTAACACGTATTTTAGAGAATATTTCTAATAGTTTGAGAAATAATTCAAAACTCATAATGCGCTTATTTCTAGTCATCTTATCAATTGCACTCATTTTTGCAGGTGTAATTCAATTGGTAAATGGCATTGCGATTATTGGTGCAGTATTATTTTTCTTGGGATGCATGGCTACTTCAGCCACAACAAATTCTTTAAAATCAATTTCTAAAAATAATAAGGCTTTAAAGCCAAATCTATATGCACGTCTAATTACTTTAATCGTTAATAAATGGTATATGCCAGCTGTAATAATAGGTCTCACAATATTTTTCTTAGTAACAGTTTTCTCTGTTTTTGGAAAAAATAATAATGGTGTTGAATTTTTTGTTACGACAGAACCAGAAAATGCCATTGTTTATGTACGTGCCCGAGGCAATTTATCCCTAACTGAAAAAGATATCCTAGTAGAAAACGTAGAGGGCTTAATCAAAGGTATCGATGGCATTCAAAGTGCATTTGCATTTGCAGGCGATGGTGGGTTGGATAATAATACAGGTGGAGCCACTGCTCCATTAGATACTATAGGGCAAATCCAAATTGAAACCACACCTTGGGAAGCACGGCAAGGCTCACCATCAGGCTTTGATATACTTAAAGAAGTAGAGGCAAGAATTGCAGATGTTCCTGGTGTTCAAGTAGAAATCTTAGAACTCGCTCAAGGCCCTGCATCTGGCAAGCCTTTAACTATTAGAGTTAAAGGATCAAACTTTGGCGACTTGAAAACAGCAGCAGGAATTATTCGCAATCATTATGAGTCAATTGATGGCCCAATTAAAATTGAAGATACAAGGCCACTCCCTGGTATAGATTGGCAAGTAGATGTCGATGTTGAAAAAGCAGGTAGATATAAAGCGGATGTTGCACAGGTTGGAGCAATGGTACAACTTGTTACACGTGGCCTGAAACTTGGGGATATGACTGTAGATACATCTGATGAGGATATTGATATTCGCGTTCGACTTCCAAAGAAAGATAGACTTCTTTCAACTCTAGAAACATTACGCGTTAGAACCAACTCTGGCTTGATTCCAATATCAAACTTCATCACTTTAAAACCAGTTGAGAAACTTGGCCAAATTGATCGAGATGATAGCAAACGATATTTTGACATAAAAGCTGATGTGGCAGAAGGTATAAATGCTGGAGAAAAAATAGCAGAAATTACAAAATGGTTAGAATCTGAACAAAGACTGCCAGATGGAGTTGAATGGGAGTGGAAGGGCGATCAAGAAGATCAAGCTGAAAGTTCAGCTTTCTTGGGCAAAGCATTTCTTGGCGCATTAGGTTTAATGTTTGTTATATTATTAGCACAATTTAATTCATTTTATAATTCAGCACTTGTTTTAATTGCTGTAATTTTATCCACAGCTGGTGTCTTGATTGGAATGCTAGTGATGAACCAAGCATTTAGTGTTATCATGACAGGTACTGGGATCGTAGCTTTAGCGGGGATTGTTGTTAACAATAACATTGTTCTAATTGATACTTATCAAGAATATTCTAAAAACATGGCGCCACTTGATGCTATAGCAAAAACAGCTCAAGCTAGAATTCGTCCTGTTCTACTAACAACAATAACTACTATGGCAGGATTAACGCCTATGATGCTAGGGATATCAATTGATTTTATTAATGGTGGCTACTTCATAGATCAGCCTACTGCTTTGTGGTGGAAACAATTGGCAACAGCCGTAGTCTTTGGTCTTGGTATTGCAACTGTATTAACTCTTGTATTAACACCTTCTCTATTAGCTTTAAGAGTGTGGGTAAGCAAAGGTGCTTATGTAGGATTTACAAAAGTATTTAAAATACAATCTTACACAAATAAATAAAAATATTAACCATAGGCTAATACTGGCTTTCCATCTCAGTCTCTGACTCTTGGCTTTGCCACATTTTTGTATAGCGACCATTAAGACTAAGTAACTCATCATGGGTACCCTGCTCAATAATGATACCGTGCTCCAGTACAACAATTTTATCAGCGTCAACCACCGTAGAGAGTCTGTGCGCAATAGTTATTGTTGTCCTACCAGAGCCTAATATGCGCAAGCTTTCTTGTATGCTACGTTCTGTTTCAGTATCTAAAGCTGATGTAGCTTCATCTAATATTAAAATTGGTGGATTCTTCAACAGAGTCCGAGCAATACCTACTCTTTGCTTTTCGCCACCAGAAAGTTTCAGTCCACGTTCACCCACAGTTGTGTCATATCCATCCTTAAGGCTTATTATAAAATCATGGATTTTTGCAGATTTTGCAGCATTTATAATTTCTTTTCTTGAAGCACCAGAACGACCATATGCAATATTATACCCAATTGTATCATTAAATAAGACAGTATCTTGAGGAACAATCCCAATTGATGCATGTAAGGATGCTTGAGTAACATCTCGCACATCCTGCCCATCAATTTTTAAACTTCCTTTATTTACATCATAAAATCTAAATAATAAACGACCAATAGTCGATTTCCCTGAGCCCGATGGGCCAACAATCGCAACTGTTTTACCTTTGTTGATACGTAATGACAATTTTTTTAATATTATTCTCTCAGGATCATATCCAAATGAAACATCATCAAATTCAATAAGGCCTCCTTTTACACTTAGATTTTCAGCATCTGGAGAATCTATCACCTCTTGAGGTTGCCCAAGCAGTTCAAACATTTCTCCCATGTCTACTAAAGCTTGGCGAATTTCTCGGTAAACTGTACCTAAAAAACCAAGTGGCATAGTTATCTGGATCATATATGCATTAGCCATTACAAAATCTCCAACACTGAACTCACCACGTTGGACACCCATTGCTGCTAATATCATCACCGCAATCAAACCAGATGTAATTAAAATTGTTTGTCCAAAATTTAAAAATGCAAGAGAATAACTTGTCTTGAGAGCGGCTGCTTCATACCCACGCATACTCTCATCATATCTTAAGGCTTCTCTCTCTTCTGCGCCAAAATATTTTACTGTTTCAAAATTCAAAAGACTATCAATAGCTTTTTGGTTAGCGTCTGTGTCCCTATCATTCATTTCTTTGCGTACTTTGACGCGCCATTCAGTGACTGAGAAAGTAAACCAAATATACAAGACGATGGTACCCAAAACGATCGCCATATAAATAAATCCAAATTCTATATAAAAAATGCCTGCAACAATTAATAGTTTTAGAATTAATGGCCCAATAGAAAAAAGCATAAATCGTAAAAGAAACTCTACACCCTTAACACCACGTTCCATTACTCGACTTAGGCCACCAGTCTTTCTTGTAATATGATATCTAAGAGACAAACGATGCATATGTCTAAATGTTTCTAAAGCCAATTGACGTAATGCACGTTGGCCAACAAGGGCAAATATTACATCTCTTAATTGGCTAAAACCAACAGACAATATCCGCATTACTCCATAGGCAACAACCATTCCAATTGCCCCTGCAGTGAGCATAAACAAAGTTTGGTTTTCATCTGCACCTGGCGCAAGAGCATCAACAGAAACACCATAAAAGTATGGCGCTAGAACGCCAAGAATTTCTCCAAGGATTAAAGCTACCATTGCAAAGACAACTCTAAGTTGAATATCTTTTCGTGATTTTGGCCATAGGTAAGGTAAAACCGATTTTATCACGTTCATTGCCTGACCGCGTTTCAAATTTACTGATGATGTAGTTGGTCGCACTGAGTTGTATCTCCTTGAAGACTTAACATAGTGCCCTACAATAAAATTGACCAGTTAATTAAATCAAAATTACAAAATATTAGTTTTCTGGTATCTTAAATACTTGGCCTGGATAAATTAAATCTGGGTCTTTAATAGAATTACGATTAGCTTCAAAAATTTGAACATATCGCATTCCAAATCCATACTTTAACTCTGCTAATTTCCAAAGTGTAAATCCAGGTTGAATTGTTGCTTGCCCTTTTTGCATCTCAAGAATTACTCGTTGAAAAGGGCTTTCCACTCTATCCACCACTTTGCCTTTATCATTTATTGCATCTACTCTTAATGTATAAATACCTTCTTCAATATTTGGGATCTCAAAATGCCACTTTCCATCAGTGACCTCTCCCAAAACCACTGGTTTATTATCTACATATATGCGAACTATTTGTTCAGAAGATGCTCGGCCGGCTAATATTACATCGCCACTTGCAGCATAGTTAATTGTATCAAGAGATAACGGCTGAATAGTAGGTGCTAATTCGTTTTGATCTTGAACAATTATATCACCACTGGCTTCAGCTATAACAATTTTTGGCGCTTTACTTTCATCAACTTTGTTTGGAATCACTAATACTGTATCATTAGATTTAATTGTATTATCATTAGTATCTTCCAATTGAAGCTCTAAGGGGTCTTTACCTGAAGGTATTGTTGTTAAAATTGCAAAAGTACCAGATGAATCCGCCTCAACAACTTCTAACTCTTTACCGTCAACTAGAAGTCTTACTTCACTATTTGGTTTAGCAGAGCCCGCAATAATAGCAGATCCGTCTTCTTCGACTCTCACTAGATCAAATGATGGCTTAATTTCATTTATAGTTGGCTCTTCTTTAACAGTGACCACCTCTTTTTTAGTAACTGGCTCTTCTTTAACAGTGGCCACCTCTTTTTTAGTAACTGGCTCTTCTTTAACAGTGGCCACCTCTTCTGTAGTAACTGACTCTTCTTTAACAGTGGCCACCTCTTCTGTGGTAACTGGCTCTTTTTTAATAGTGACCACCTCTTCTGTGGTAACTGGCTCTTCTTTAACAGTGGCCACCTCTTCTGTAGCTGCTGACTCTTCTTTAATAGAAGCCAACTCTTCTGTCTTTTTTGGTTCTAAATTGGTAGAAGCCATATCGCCTGAAAGTATTTCTGAGACAGTAGCTTTTTCAATAGCAGGAATATTATTTTCAACAGTTTCCATAGTAATAAAAAACACTGCCAACAATGCAAAAGCCGCAGCAAAAGAAAGGATAACTTTATCTTCCGAGCTATTACCAAATTTCTTTTTTACCCTTAAAGATTTCTCTAATTTGAGAATCTCAGTTTTTTTTGCACTCATATTCGTTTGCCCCCTTGGCGGTACATACTAATAGTTGTAAGTATTAACAATGAATTTACAACGCAAAAAATCCATATGTGTCTATTGTGCACACCGTAATGGAATAAAATCCAGTTACTTAAAAGCGGCTGGAGACACTGGTAATATGATTGCCAGACACAATATGCGCTTAGTTTATGGGGCCGGAGATGTTGGATTAATGGGAGAGGTTGCAAATTCGGCGCAATCAGGGAAAGCGGAGATCTTAGGAGTAATACCAGAACATTTACTTCAGCTTGAAATTGGCAAACAGGATATAGATAGCTTTATTATTACTGAAAATATGCACGAACGTAAAAAAATCATGCTCTTAAATTCAGATGCTTTTATACTTTTACCGGGCGGCTTTGGAAGTCTAGAAGAGTTTTTTGAATTAATAACTTGGCGACAACTAGGGCTCCACACCAAGCCATGTTTTATTTTTAACGTTGAAGGTTATTGGGATCCCCTTTTAAAATTGATTGAAAACCAAATTTCAGAAGGATTTGTGCTATCTAACAATACCAAATTTTTTACAGTAGTTGATAAAATAGAGGATCTTGAAGAAAAATTAATTCAAGCTCTTTCATAACGCATTGCATAATATGAATAAATTGCCAAGCCAGACCATATAAGTCCAAATGCAATAAAGTGAATTTTTTCAACTGGCTCCATAAATATAAGTGTAGCTATTAAAAACTGAAGCGTAGGATTTACGTATTGAACTAAGCCAATTGTAGCTAATCTTAGTCTTTCCATTGCAAATGCCATTAAAATAAGTGGTAAACCTGTTAAAGCTCCTGTAAATATAAGAGCCAAACTTACATTTATATTGCTTGCAAAAAAGCCCCCATCACGTCCTAGAATGCCTTGCCAACCCAAAAAATGAACTCCAATCAACCAAGTTATTGCAACAGGAAGTAAGCAAACAACTTCCCAAAAAACTGACCTCAAGGGACCAATTGTCAAAGGTTTTTTAATTAATCCATAAAGTCCAAAGGTCAAAGCCAATATAATAGATATATATGGAAACTCACCAACACCAAGGCTTAATAGAACTACCGCTATTACGGCTAAACTTATTGCAAACCATTGTGAAAAACTCAAACGTTCACCTAAAAATATAGCCCCAAAGGCTACAGCAACTAAGGGAAAAATATAATATCCCAGACTTGATTGTGTGACTTTTCCAACTTGAACAGCATATATAAAGAAAAACCAATTAATACTAATAAAAATAGCTGCAAAACATACACGTAAAAATGCACCGCGAGGTATAATTATTACCCCCCCCCTAAATACCAAAATGAATCCAATAAATACAGCTGTCCAAATTGTACGATGTGACAGAACTTCTAACGGTGGTACCTGTGATATATAATTATAATAAAATGCAGAAAACCCCCAAATAACACAGGCTAAAAGCATAGCTAAAACGCCAATAGTTTCACGCTTCAAGTTATTTCCAATCTAAAAAATAAGCCCCGCTGAGGTTATCAACGGGGCCTTTATGCCATGTGACCTAGACCTTAAAAAGCCTAGTCCTCCCGTCACATTGCTATATTTATTTGAGGTTACAATGCAATTTTCTGTAATAGAGTCAATAAAATATTTATTTTACCAATTATTTATCTATCAAGATTTTGATAATCGCTCAGCCACATTCTCCCAATTTACTAGATTTTCCAAGAAATTTGCTATGTAAACAGGGCGCTTATTTCTAAAATCAATATAATAAGAATGTTCCCAAACATCACAACCTAACAATGTTTTTTGACCAAAACATAAAGGGTTTACACCATTTTCAGTTTTTGTAATTTTTAAGCTTCCATCATTATCTTTAACTAACCAGCACCAACCAGAGCCAAACTGGCCTACACCTGCTGCACCAAATTCTGATTTGAATGTTTCAACCGAACCAAAACTTTCAATTATTTCTGCTTCCAATTCACTTGGTATAGCTCGCCCTTCTGGCCCCATCATTTCCCAAAATTGATTGTGATTCCAAAGCTGAGATATATTGTTAAATATTCCAGATTGGGCCACACTAGATGAGTTGTATGTTCCAACTGTGATCTCTTCTAATGTTTTATTTTCCCATTCTGTACCAGCTATAAGTTTGTTGCCATTATCTACATATGCTTTGTGATGCAAATCATGGTGAAATTCTAATGTTTCTGATGACATCCCACCTTTTGCTAGAGCATCGTGGGAATAAGGAAGTTCAGGAAGTTCAAAAGCCATGTTGGGCCTCCATAATTAAAGTTAAATCTCTGTCACTAATATAGCCTTTGTATCCAAGAGGGAAAGCCTAAATAGCAATAATTACAATTGTTCAAACTGGTATAACTGCCAATCCTACACGCCTATCCTCCGACAATAGAACATTATAAGTCCTACAAGCACTAGGACTACTCATAACCTCAAACGGGACGTTGGCGTCTAAAAGCTGCTTTGATATCTCTTTTGGTAGTGGAGCAATTTCATCCCCCATACCGATAAAAATAACATCGAAATCTTCTTTGTTTATAATTATTGTATCTAGGTCACTTAAACCAACCCATTCAACTGGCCCTTTTTTTGTTAAAACTAATCCTCCATTATGAATTGCATTAGCAACACGAAAAAAGCCAGGGCCATAAGCATCAACAGGGGGTTGTCCTGTAAATGAAACTTCATTTATTTCCATTTTTTAACTCCAAACTGGCAATCCCATTAATGCACTTATAGCAATTA
>CAJJAY010000029.1 GCA_905182285.1 uncultured Amylibacter sp.
TACCGAATTCAATTTGATTCCTCATTGCCTTACTAGGCCGAAGGTAAGATAATCTTATATCAGATAATACTGGCACTGTTTTACCGTCGATCCATCCATGCAGCTAAGCGAGCATTTATATCTTCAGCTAAATCATTATTATCAATTTCATCTATTGCTTCAGCCAAAAATGCTAAAACTAGCATATCCTGAGCTTGTTTTCGTGGCACACCACGAGAAATCAAATAGAACAATGCATCTTCATCAATTGCACCAACAGTCGATCCATGTGAACAAGCAACATCATCAGCATAAATTTCAAGTTCTGGTTTAGCTAAAAAATTAGAATTATCATCGAGAAGTAGACCTTGTGATATCTGATAACCATCTGTTTTTTGTGCATCTTTTTTTACTAAAATTTTACCTTGAAAAACACCAGTTGCACCATTTCTTAATACTTTCTTAAAAACTTGTCGACTTTCACAATTAACTGCATCGTGAGTAATAAAGACTGTATCATCATGGTGAAAACTAACACCATCACCTGCCGTTGCTCCAGCTACAGTTGCTTTAGCATCATCTCCAGTAAACTCTAAAATAGCATCGTTTCTAGTAAGAATACCATTAACGGTCATTGTGAATGATTTAAATATACTCTCTTTAGCGAGGCGAGCAAATAGATGTGTTACCGTTTTACGCTCGTGATCCCTGCCTTGTGTTCTAATGTGATTGAATTTTGCATTATCAGCAACATCTACCTCAAGAACCGAATTAAACCTAGCTGCACCTGCACCACTTTCTAGAAGAGTAAATTCAGAATTTTTTTCTAATTTAATAACATTATGTACTAAAACATCTGATGTCTCAGAATTATGAATATAGCGAATTGCGAGAGGTTTAATACATTTACTTGTAATATGTATAATCAAACCCTGCTCTGCCATTGCAGTATTTAATGCTGCTAAAGGACGATCTACTGGATCCTGGCCATTTTTTTCTAATGCTCCAAATAAATCTTTAGCCCAATGTATATCCATCAAAGTTGCTTCAGATAAAGTCTCGATTATTGCACCTTCAAGAGTTAAGTCATCTGACTGGTCTTTATCAAACACGCCATCGACAAAAACAATTTTTAGCCTGTCAACACCATCAAACATTGGCAATTCTTCGTTTGAAAACAAGGCTGCAGGCTCAGTGGGAATAGAAGTCAATTTTTGTGGGTTTGTATACTTCCAATACTCGTCACGCTTATTTGGGGCTCCCTGGTCATTAAATCTATTCAAGGCTGCTAATCTAATGTCATTAGCCCATTTTGCACCATGTGGTTGTTTGAATTGTTTTGCCAATGACATTGAAGTTTCTTGTTTAGCATTTAATGAATTCATTTTTAAGCAACCTCTGCTAAAATATCAGCATACCCATTTTTTTCAACTTCAAGTGCTAATTCGGGTCCACCAGATTTTATAATTCGACCGTTCGCCATTATATGGACAACATCAGGCTTAATGTGGTCTAACAATCTTTGATAGTGAGTTATTACTAAAAAAGATCTCTTACCATCACGAAGTGCATTAACACCTTCTGCAACCAATTTCATGGCATCAACGTCCAAACCTGAGTCAGTTTCATCTAAAACACACATCTTAGGCTCTAACATTGCCATTTGAAGAATTTCGTTACGCTTTTTTTCTCCACCCGAAAAGCCAACATTTACAGGGCGTTTGAGCATATCTGAATCAATTTTTAGTGATTTTGCTTTTTCACGTACAGTTTTAAGAAATTCACCTGCAGTTAATTCTTTTTCTCCACGAGCTTTACGTTGTGCATTTACTGCTGTTCGCAAGAATGTCATATTTCCTACACCTGGTATTTCTACAGGATATTGAAAAGCTAAAAAAAGACCAGCTGCAGCGCGTTCTTCAGGATCCATATCTAAAAGATTGTGTCCATTTAATTCTACTGTTCCTCCGGTTATTTCATAACCATCTTTGCCAGCTAGAACATACGATGTAGTTGATTTTCCAGAGCCATTTGGGCCCATTATTGCATGAACCTCACCCTCACCTATATTTAAGTCCACACCCTTTAATATTTGCTTGTTTTCTTCTTCAAGACCAACTTGTAAATTTTTAATATTTAACATTTTTTATCCTACTGACCCTTCAAGGCTAATTGCTACCAACGCTTGTGCTTCCATTGCAAATTCCATTGGTAATGCTTGTAATACTTCTTTACAAAAACCATTTACAACTAATGCAACAGCTTCCTCTTCATCCATTCCTCTTTGACGACAATAAAATAATTGGTCATCATCTACTTTTGATGTGGTTGCTTCATGTTCCACACGTGCAGTATTATTTTTCACTTCAATATAAGGAACAGTATGTGCACCGCACTTATCTCCAATTAATAGTGAATCACATTGCGTGTAATTCCGTGCGTTTGCAGCTTTTGGATGCATAGAAACTAAGCCTCTATATGTGTTTTGTGCCTTGCCCGCAGAAATTCCTTTTGAAACAATACGAGATTTGGTGTTTTTACCAAGATGTATCATCTTAGTGCCAGTGTCTGCCTGTTGCATATTATTTGCTATAGCAATTGAATAGAATTCACCTTGGCTAGCATTTCCACGTAAAATACATGAAGGATATTTCCATGTCACAGCGGAACCAGTTTCAACCTGCGTCCACATTACTTTAGCCCTGTCACCTCGACAATCTGCACGTTTAGTAACAAAGTTATAAATCCCACCTTTACCATTTTCATCACCAGGATACCAGTTTTGGACTGTTGAATATTTTATCTCAGCATCCTCAAGTATAACTAGTTCAACTACAGCAGCGTGTAATTGCGCTACGTCACGTTTTGGTGCAGTACAGCCCTCTAAATATGACACTGAGGATCCTTTTTCAGCAATAATTAAAGTTCGTTCGAATTGACCAGTATTTTCTGCATTTATTCGAAAATAAGTCGACAACTCCATAGGGCATTTTACACCTTCGGGTATATATACAAATGAACCATCTGAAAAAACTGCAGAATTTAGTGTCGCATAAAAATTATCAGATTGAGGAACTACTGAACCTATATATTTTTTTACAAGTTCTGGATGTTCCTTTAAAGCCTCTGATATCGACATAAAAATAACACCAGCATTTTTAAGTTCTTTTTGAAAAGTCGTACCAACAGATACTGAATCAAAAACAGCATCTACAGCAACTTTTCTATCATTTTCAGGAGCTTCTACTCCAGCAAGTAACGCCTGTTCTTTTAATGGAATTCCCAATTTTGCATAAGTTTCAAGTAACTTAGGATCAACATCATCAAGAGATTTGGGTTTATCTTCAGACATTGATTTAGGTCTTGAATAATAATAAATATCTTGAAAATTTATTTTTGGATAATCAACCATTGCCCATTCAGGTTCTTTCATGAGTTTCCAACGCTCAAAAGCCTGTAAACGCCAATCTAACATCCATTCTGGTTCATCATTTTTTTTGGAAATTAATTTTACTATATCTTCATCTAATCCTAATGGGGCGTATTCACTTTCTATATCAGTAGAAAAACCATATTTATATTTGCCACTTAGAGACTTTACAGCCTCCACAGTTTCAGCTTCAACACCTTCTTTTGCAATCATATCAGTCATATAGTTTATCCTTCAAGCAGCTTTTGCTGCAAATTTTTTGTAAGCCTTGCTCCAAGCATAGACAAAGCTCATTATTTCTTTTTCAGTCGTTTTAGGCCCAAGTGATACTCGAATTGCACTTGACGCTGTAATGTCATCATAGCCCATTGCCATCAAGGTCTGACTTGATTTAACTTTTCCACTAGAACAAGCAGAACCAGCAGAAATAGCAAATCCAGCTAGATCCATATTCATAACTTGAGTTTCACCTTTCCAACCAGGAACCACAAAATTACTTGTATTTGGTAACCTCGCCACATCCTTACCAATGAAGATAGCGTCACTTGCAATATCGGCAATTCTCATTTCCATTTTATTTCTTAGCTCTAATACATTTTCCCAGACACCATCTGATAAATCTTTTATTGCAGCTTCAGATGCAGCACCAAAACCAACTATTCCAAAGAGATTTTCTGTTCCTGATCTACGACCTTGCTCTTGACCTCCACCTTTGATGTTTGAACAAACATCAACACCATCAGACAAAACCAACGCGCCGATACCTTTTGGACCACCAATTTTGTGAGCTGATAATATTGCACTTTGAACACCCAGCCAGTTAAATGAAATTGGAAGTTTGCCAAAAGTTTGAACCTGATCACTTAATACTGCACCGCGAATATTATCTCCCTGGCAAATACCAGTTTCACTATTAGCTCCCTGAAGTACAAAATTATTTGCTGGTTTAACAATTCCATGATCATTTAATGATAGATTGCTAATACCATGAGATTTAACGCAATCATGCTCAATTTCAGCACAACTTAATTTCTTGTCGTACATCATTAAGCTTGCGGATTCAGTTGCACCACTTGTCCATATTATTCCATTAGGATCACAACCAAAAGCATCAGATAATTGCATTCTTGCTTTTTCAATTAATCTTTTTACTTGCCTACCTTCAAAATGAACGCTTGATGGATTCCCTATGACGTCTAGTGATGATGTTATTGCATCACGAGCTTCATCTCGCAGAGGTGCAGTTGCGTTCCAATCAAGATAAATACGATTCATAATAGATTAAAATTTAATAATTTCATATTGTTATGCATTACAATTAACCTTCATCAACTAATTGGAAAAGTGAAGGCACCGCAGGGCATGGTGCAATTTGATTTTCAATTAGATCTGATAGTCTTGTTGCATGTAAATAAACGAACACTTGTGCTGATAGGCTTTCCCAAAGTCTATTGCTAAGCGATTGAGCTCTAGTACCAGATGAAGCACCTGACACACCAGCACCTTTTGACAAAGCATTCATATCTTCATCTACAGCAGTTAATATATCAGAAACTCGAATTGCTTCTGCTGATTTTGCTAATTTATAGCCTCCACCAGGACCCCGTACTGAAGAAATTATATCTTCTCGACGTAACTTTAGAAATAATTGTTCCAAATAATTTAAAGAAATATTTTGTCGATCAGAAATTTCTCCCAAGGAAACCAGTCCTTTTTCACCCTCAATTGCTAAATCTACTAATGCAATCATGGCATATCTGCCTTTTGTGCTAAGTTTCATACTATTTCAGGCCCTATTTAGTTGACGAAACCTTACCAAATCCTTACTCAGAGTGTTTAGTAGGGGACTTAGCCTCAATTTAGAACCATTCTAAAGTTACAGACCATTTTAGTCAACAATTGAAATGGTAATGAGAAGCAAATTTGAGAGAAACAACAATATCATGCCAGAAGTAATTTTTCCAGGTCCAGATGGTCGACTTGAAGGTCGATACCACCCACAAAAAACAAAAGATGCACCAATTGCAATACTATTGCACCCTCACCCTCAATTTGGTGGTACAATGAATAATAAAGTCGTTTATAACTTACATTATGCATTTTATAATATGGGATTCACTGTTTTGAGATTTAATTTCAGAGGTGTTGGCAGATCTCAAGGAGAATATGATCAAGGTGTTGGCGAACTATCTGACGCAGCTTCTGCTTTAGATTACCTTCAAGCTATGAATCCTAATGCTAAACATTGCTGGGTCGCTGGATTTAGTTTTGGCGCCTGGATAGGAATGCAACTTTTAATGAGAAGACCAGAAATATCAGGTTTTATTTCAGCAGCTCCTCCAGCCAATACTTATGACTTTAGTTTCTTAGCCCCCTGCCCAGCTTCTGGTTTAATAATTAACGGATCATCTGATCGTGTTGTTCCTCCAGTTGATGTTGAAGGGTTGGTTGGAAAGCTTCATGAACAAAAAGGTATAACAATTACACACGAAGTAATTGAAGGATCAGGTCACTTTTTTGAAAATGATCATATGGATACTATGATCGGATCAGTTGATACTTATGTCAGAAGAAGATTAACAGAAAATACAAGATAAATTAAGCTTTGACTAAGGTTTGGAGATTCTTCCACCTATTGTTGGATTTGAACAGCCTGTAGTTGAAGGTCCTGAAGTTGGAAGATTATTAATTACTCTTGCAGCTAGATACCCAAAGGCTTGAGCTTCAATCATATCGCCGTCTAATCCAACATCTTCAACTTTCATAACAGTTCCGTTAAGCCGAGTTTTTAAGCTATCCATAATTGCTTTATTATGTCTACCTCCGCCAGAGATTAGCCAAATTAAAGGTTTAATCGGTAAATGCTTTTGTGAAAGAACAATAGTCTCTACACAAATTGCTGTTAATGTAGCAACCCCATCCTTGGTTGATAACTTGGAGGTCAGATCCATTATGAATGAAAAGTCATTCCTATCTAATGACTTTGGTGGCTTTCTTTTAAAATAATCTAAATCCAAAAAATTATTTAAAATTTCTTTATTGATAATTCCAGATTGAGCAATGAACCCATTCTTATCAAAGGGCTTACCTAGCCTATTCATCATGAAATCATTAATTGGTGCATTTGCTGGACCTGTATCAAATGCAATAACAGCACCTTTGTCCTCTGGATTTTCCATATCTTTATTTATGACGCTAATATTTGATACACCACCAAGATTTACGAATGCCACTGCCTCTTCGATATTTAATAATTTAGCGCATGCAAAATGAAAAAATGGAGCTAATGGGGCCCCTTCTCCGCCATTAACAATATCAGCAGTTCGAAAATCCCATATTACCTTTTTACCACACTTCTTGGCTAAGAGTGCTCCATTGCCCAATTGAAAAGTTCTACCCGATTTAGGGTCATGATTGAGGGTTTGACCATGAAAACCTACTAGATCCACATCTGGAAAGTGTTTAATTACATCCAGATGTGCTCTATGAATAATTTCTATTTCTTCTTCAAAATTAAAGCTTTCAGGCCAAGTATTAAGTTTGGATCTAAGTGCTTTTTGCTCATTTGAAGTATATGGACGAAAAAAAGTTTTTTGAAAATCTATTATTTTAGAGCCATCAGTTACACAGACTGCTCCATCCACTCCATCCAGAGAAGTTCCAGACATTAATCCTAAGCACTTATAAATCATAATCTACTGTCTCCTACTTGCCACTCGCAAAATTGGCGCTAAAAGGGCATATATATCTACAAATGAAAGCAAACCAATATGACTTACAACCCTAAATCAGAGTTTTTGCAAGAAATGCTAACACGTGGCTTCTTACAAGATTGTACTGACCTGCAAGGATTAGATGAAAAACTACTTGAAGGTTGTATGCCTGCATATATTGGTTTTGATGCAACAGCTGATAGTCTTCATATTGGTTCATTGATACAAATAATGATGTTAAGATGGCTACAGAAAACAGGGCATAAACCAATGCCTTTAATGGGCGGAGGCACCACTAAAATTGGTGACCCATCTGGTAAAGATGAAAGTAGACAATTAATAACAACAGATACAATAAATACAAATATTTCAGGAATTCAAAAAGTATTTGAAAAATACTTAACATTTGGCGTCAATCGAACAGATGCTAAAATTATAAACAATTCTGAATGGTTAGATAAACTTAATTACATAGAGTTTTTAAGGGATATTGGTAAGCATTTTACTATAAATAGAATGATATCTATGGAAAGTGTTAAGCTGCGTTTGGATAGAGAACAACCTCTTACATTCCTTGAGTTTAACTATATGTTGCTTCAGGCTTATGACTTTATGGAATTAAATAATCGCTATGAAGTTGCCTTGCAAATGGGTGGATCAGATCAATGGGGTAATATTGTAAATGGAATTGATCTTACAAGACGTTTAAATAAAAATTCTGTTTTTGGATTAACAACACCATTATTAACAAAAGCAGATGGCTCAAAAATGGGTAAATCTGCAAATGGTGCTATATGGCTAAATTCTGATAAGTTATCTCCATACGAATTTTGGCAATATTGGCGAAATACGTTAGACGCAGATGTTGGTAAATTTCTGAAACTATTTACAGAATTACCAGTAATTGAATGTGAGCGTCTAGGAGCTTTAGAAGGACAAAATATCAATGAAGCAAAAATTATTTTGGCAAATGAAGTAACTAAATTATGCCATGGATCACAAGCAGCAATTAATTCAGCTAATACTGCACATAAGGTATTTTCAGAAGATGGATCTGATGAAAATTTGCCTACATTAGAAATTCATAATTCTGAAATATCAGATGGTCTCAGCTTTACTCAAGCATTGCTAAGAACAGGACTTGTATCATCTGGTAAAGAAGCAAAACGGATTATTGCTGGAGGTGGTGCGCGCTTAAATGATCAAATAATAACTGATGCTGGATATATGCTTGAAAGGTCTGAATTAAATAATATTTTAAAAATTACTGCATCAAAAAAGAAACATGCCTTAATAAAAATTATACAATAATATGTATTGCTTGCTGGTATTTACAATATACCAGCAAGCAATTTAATGATTATTTATCAGCCTTAATCCATACTTTTTTCATTATATCTGGATTTAGAACTGAACCATTGTCATTCATTGAACCACGTTTAATATTATTTACAACGTCCTGACCATTTATAACTTTACCAAAAACAGTGTATTTACCATCTAGATTTGGGCTTCTATTGAACATTATAAAAAATTGAGAATTTGCTGAATTAGGATTTTGAGCTCTCGCCATTCCAACAGTACCCTCAAGATATGGTAAATCACTAAATTCAGACTTCAAATTAGGATAGTTAGATCCACCTTGACCTGCATAGCGTTGTTTATAACCTTCAACTTTACCAAATTTAACATCACCAGTTTGGGCCATAAATCCTTCTATCACTCGATGAAATACCACGTCATTGTACAATCCATCTCTCGCTAAGATTTTAATCCGTTCAACATGTAATGGAGCAACCATTGGTAGTAATTCTATTTCAATAATACCATTAGACGCGCCTTCAACTTCAATCATTAATATATTTTCAGGTTCTGCAGCTTCCATGCAAATGGAAGATACAAAAAGAAAAATTGCTGCATAAATATTTATTGATTTAATCATAAATCAGAAGCCACTTTTACAGAAATCATTCTATCAGGTGAATGAGGTGGTTCACCTCTAGTAATTGCGTCAACGTGATCCATTCCAGATATTACACGCCCATAAACTGTGTATTGTCCATTTAAGAAATTGTTATCGCTAAAATTAATAAAAAACTGTGAATTTGCTGAGTCAGGGCTAGCTGAACGAGCAGCACCTATAGTTCCACGATCATGGGGTAATTTTGAAAATTCTGCTGGTAAATTTGGCAAGTCAGATCCACCTGTGCCGGCTGAACCTAAATTGAAGCCATCTTCCATGTCCCCATTTTGAACATCACCAGTTTGAGCCATAAAACCATCTATAACTCTATGAAAACAAACATTATCATATTGACCTGATCGCGCTAGCTCTTTCATTCTAGCACAATGAAGTGGCGCCACATCAGGCAATAAAGCAATATGAACTGGCCCATCTTTAAGTTCAATAATAATTGTATTTTCTAGATCTTGATTTTCTGACATTTCTTTCGCCTTTTTGTTTATTTAACTTTATGTTGAATAACTTATATTTGATACAAACCTTTAATCATTAAGATTTATCTTTAAATTTTTCTTTTAATGCAGCTTCAACCCCAGGTGTAACAAAATTAGAAATATCACCACCTAATCTGGCTATTTCTTTTACGAGTCTTGAAGCAATTGCTTGATGTTTTGCTTCAGCCATTAAAAAAGTTGTTTCGATACTATCATTCATTGCCCTGTTCATACCAACCAATTGATATTCATATTCAAAATCTGATACAGCCCTTAGGCCTCTGATAACTATTTGTGCTCCTACTTCTGTCGCTTTATCAATTAGAAGATTTTCAAATGGCTCAACAATTATGTCTGTATCATTGTGTTCAAATTTTGAAAGATTTCTTTCAATCATTTCAACACGTTCTTCAAGCGAAAATAGAGGGTTTTTATCTCTATTTATTGCTACTCCGATTACTAATCTATCAACTAAAACACATGCACGTTTTATAATATCTAAATGACCGAGCGTGAAAGGATCAAACGTCCCAGGATAAAGTCCAATACGCATATTATACCTCGTATTATAAATTAAAAGTTTTGGTTGCATAAAATTACATGTACTAACTACATTAATATTATTTTAATACAAATACTTTAGTTAAAATATGGTAATCAATTTAATATTTTAAAGAAAATTTTTAATCATTTCGTCAAATCATGTCTTTAAGATAAAAACCAGTATAACTTTTGCTAGATCTGGCAACAATCTCAGGTGTGCCAGTGGCAACAATTTTACCACCACCATCACCTCCCTCTGGACCAATATCAATTATATGGTCAGCTGTTTTTATAACATCTAGATTATGTTCAATTACAATTACTGTGTTACCTTGTTCAACCAATTCATGAAGCACTTCTAATAACTTACGGACATCCTCAAAATGTAATCCAGTAGTAGGTTCATCAAGTATATAAAGCGTTCTTCCAGTAGATCTTTTAGCTAGTTCTTTAGATAATTTAACTCTTTGAGCCTCTCCACCTGATAATGTTGTAGCAGATTGACCAACCTTAATATATCCTAGCCCCACACGCATTAAGGCAGTCATTTTATCACGGATACTAGGTACTGCTTTAAAAAAGCTTTCTGCGTCTTCAACTGTCATATTTAATATGTCTGCTATACTCTTACCTTTGAATAAAACTTCTAGTGTCTCTCGATTATAGCGCTTTCCCTTACATGTCTCACATTCAACATATACATCTGGAAGAAAATGCATCTCTATTTTTATTAATCCATCACCTTGGCAAGCCTCACATCTACCGCCTTTAACATTAAAACTAAATCTACCAGGTTTGTATCCTCTTGTTTTTGCTTCAGGCAAGCCTGCAAACCATTCTCTTATTGGAGTAAATGCCCCAGTATAAGTTGCTGGATTTGATCTTGGCGTTCTTCCAATAGCACGTTGATCAATATCAATGACTTTATCAAGATATGTTAACCCGCTAACCTCATCGCATTGTGCAGGTGTCTGCTTTGCACCATTGAGACGCATCGAGGCTGTTTTGAATAATGTTTCAATAGTCAAAGTAGATTTTCCACCACCTGAAACACCCGTTACGCATGTAAAGGTACCCAATGGAAAAGATGCATTTACTCCTTTTAAATTATTTCCAGTGGCGTTTGTAATTTTAATCTCTTTACCATTACCTTTTCGTCTTTGAGAAGGCACATCTATCTTTTTAGATCCACTTAAATACTGACCAGTGATAGAATTTTTATTCTTAATAATTTGATTAGGTGTACCCTTGGCAATTATATTACCACCATGAACACCTGCACCTGGGCCTATATCTAAAACAAAATCTGCACTTCGAACGGCTTCTTCATCATGCTCAACAACAATGACAGTATTACCTTGATCTCGTAAATTTTTTAATGTTTCTAAAAGTCGTCCATTATCCCTTTGATGCAAACCAATAGAAGGTTCATCTAAAACATATAATACACCAGTTAAACCTGAGCCAATTTGACTAGCAAGTCTTATACGCTGACTTTCTCCACCGGATAAAGTGCCAGAAAATCTAGACAAAGTTAAATAATTCAATCCAACATTAACTAAAAACCCAAGACGCTCGCGAATTTCCTTTAAAATTGCTTGAGCAATTGAATTTTTTTGTTTTGATAAATCCTTGGGTACAGATGATATCCAATCTAGCGCTTCACTAATTGACATTTGAACAACTTGCCCAACATGTATTCCTGAAATTTTTACTGCTAGGGCTTCTGGCCTTAGCCTGTAACCTGTGCAAGATCCACAATGTCGATTATTTTGATAACGTTCAAATTCTTCTCTTACCCAATTGCTGTCTGTTTCCCGGTAACGTCTTTCCATATTTGGAATAACGCCCTCAAACTTCCTTGTGACTTCATAAACTCGCCCACCATCATCATATCTAAATTTTATTTCATCATTTCCTGAACCGTATAGCATTAAATCTTGAATATTTTTTGGAAGATCACGCCATTTCGCATTAGTTTTAAATTTATAAAATTTTGCAAGAGATTCAATAGTTTGTTTATAATAAGGAGATTTACCCTTAGCCCAAGGAGCCAATGCACCATCATAGAGTGTTAAGGTAGGGTCTGGAACAACTAGCCTTTCATCAAAAAATAATTCAACCCCTAAACCATCACAATCTGGGCATGCGCCTACAGGAGCATTGAAAGAAAATAACCGCGGCTCTATTTCTGGTATTGTAAATCCACTAACTGGGCATGCGAATTTTTCAGAAAATGTAATTCGATCAGAATTTTCATCATTTGATGCAATTTCTAATATAGTAATTCCATCGGCCAAGTCTAATGCAGTTCTAAAACTATCAGCTAATCTTTGTTCGATATTTTCTTTAATGACTATTCTATCTACTACAACATCAATATTATGTCGGAATTTTTTGTCAAGATTAGGAACATCATCTAAATCATAAAATAATCCATCGACCTTTACCCTTTGAAATCCTTGTTTTTTTAACTCTTTAAATTCTTTTTTGTACTCACCTTTTCTATCTCTAACTATGGGAGCCAAAAGATAAGCTCGTGTTCCAGCTTCCATGGCAATTACACGATCAACCATTTCTGAAATTTGCTGCGCTTCTATCGCTTTTCCAGTTGCAGGAGAATATGGAGTACCAACTCTAGCAAAAAGTAGTCGCATGTAATCATATATTTCAGTTACAGTACCAACAGTAGAACGAGGATTTTTTGAAGTTGTTTTTTGTTCAATTGAAATCGCTGGTGAAAGTCCTGATATGTGATCTACATCAGGTTTTTGCATCATATCCAAGAACTGACGTGCATATGCAGAAAGACTTTCTACATATCGTCTCTGTCCTTCAGCATAAATGGTGTCAAAGGCTAGAGATGATTTACCAGATCCAGACAATCCAGTAATTACAACTAGCTTATCTCTTGGAATATCAACATCAATTGATTTGAGATTATGCTCACGAGCACCACGAATTTCAATTTTTTTAAGTTCTGTCATGATTTTGCCTTAAATAGATTTATAACATCTAAGGCAACTTTAATAATATACCATGGTTTTTTTAAAATAATCAGCACCATAAAATATGAATATAAAAAAATATTTTGATATTAAAAATTTTTGCCTTTTATTCATTACTCAAGAAGCTATGATTATGTTTGAAAATATAATAGATTCGACGGGGTTAAATATGGCAGGTTCATTAAATAAAGTTATGTTAATTGGAAATTTAGGAGCAGATCCTGAAATACGAACTTTCCAGAATGGTGGAAAAGTTTGCAACCTACGAATTGCAACTTCAGATAGATGGCGTGACAAAAATACTGGTGAAAATAGAGAAAAAACTGAATGGCATACAGTAGCAATTTTTGCAGAAGGTCTTGTCAGAATTTGTGAACAATACTTAAAAAAAGGATCTAAAGTATTTATTGAGGGTGCTTTGCAAACTAGAAAATGGCAAGATCAATCTGGTAACGATAGATATTCCACTGAAGTGGTAATTCAAGGCTATGGTGGCACTTTAACTATGCTTGATGGACGATCTGGTGGAGATAATTCTTCAGGCACTGGTTATAATGTAAGTGGAGGCAACATGGGAGGATCTGATTCAGGTTCCTTTGGGCAAGAGAGCCAATCCATGCCAACTCCAAGCGATCTAGATGATGACATTCCATTCTAAAATTAAAATGTTTTTTACTTATCTTTAAAACTTTCTTACCAATATAGCATCTAAAATAACTGTAGTTGAATTGCGTCATTAAAAGTGTCGGTTTTTGAAGTGATATTTTTTTCTTTTTATTATTTTCTAAAATAAAATTGAAAGGAATATCTTATGAAAATTGGTTTTATTGGTCTAGGAAATGTTGGTGGTAAACTTGCAGGCTCTTTAATAAGGAATGGTGTTGACTTATCCGTTCGGGATTTAAATTTAGATCTGGTCAAAAAATTTACTAAACTTGGTGCAAAAACCTTCTCAAGTAACAAAGAGCTTATGGAACACTGTGATGCAGTAATTACCTGTTTACCATCTCCATCAGCATCAGCATCAGTCATGGAAGCTGAAAATGGTCTATTAGAAGGTATGAAGCCAGGTAAAATCTGGATGGAAATGTCGACGACAGATCAAAATGAAGTTATAAGAATTGGTAAATTAATATCAAAAAAATCTGGTTTTGCCGTGGATTGTCCAGTTTCTGGCGGTTGCCACCGAGCTGATACAGGTAACATTGCGATATTTGCAGGATGTGAAAGAAAAACTTTTGAAACTATTCTACCACTTTTAAAAAAAATGGGACGCAGAATTCTACATACAGGTGAATTGGGTTCTGCATCAGTTTTAAAAGTTGTTACAAATTATCTAGCCACAGCTAATTTGTTATCATGTGCAGAAGCATTAGTTACATGCAAGGCCGCTGGAATGGACTTGAGCACTTCCTTTGAAGCAATTAAAATAAGTTCTGGCAACTCTTTTGTTCATGAAACCGAAAGTCAAGTAATTCTAAACGGATCAAGGGATATCAGTTTTACAATGGATTTGGTGGCTAAGGATATTGGCTTATTTCAAGATATTGCAGACAGATACAATATACCGTTAGAAATATCGCCTTTATTAAATGCAATATTTAAAGATGGTATTCAAAAATATGGTCCACGAGAATGGTCTCCAAATATTATTAAGCGATTAGAAGATGCTACTGGCTTAAGCGTTTTAGCTGATGGATTCCCTTCTCAAATGACAGATGATGAACCCGAAGAAATTGGATATGAAGTTATTCCAAACTCTTAGAGTATATTGTATTAACATAGCCATACAAGTTACTGTTTTTATGTGAAAAATTTAAATACTTATGAATTATTATATTAGGTCTTATTAAAACACTACAAGTTGCGTTTTAATACAATACATGCTATAAAATACACAAAATATAGCAGGTAAATGTATAGTGACTGATGAAATAAAAACGCCAACGGATGAGATCCCTCAAACTCCAGTATATGATGGCCCACAAATCTCAATAGAAGAGGAAATGAAAACCTCTTATTTAGATTATGCAATGTCCGTTATAGTTAGTCGTGCAATTCCTGATTTGCGTGATGGATTAAAACCTGTTCACCGAAGAATTCTTTATGCAATGCATGAAAATGGTTATACTCACAATAAATCATATAGAAAGTCTGCCAAATCAGTTGGTGATGTTATGGGGAGTTACCATCCTCACGGAGATAGCGCAATCTATGATGCGTTAGTCCGGATGGCACAAGATTTCTCTATGTCATTACCTTTAATTGATGGCCAAGGTAATTTTGGGTCAATGGATGGTGATAATGCAGCTGCAATGCGTTATACAGAGGCTAGATTAGATAAGCCATCAGAATACTTACTTTTAGATATTGATAAAAACACAGTTAATTTCCAAGACAATTATGATGGAAAAGAATCTGAGCCTACAGTCTTACCCGCTCGTTATCCCAATATGTTAGTAAATGGTGCAGGAGGAATTGCAGTTGGTATGGCAACTAACATTCCACCACACAATTTAGGTGAAGTAATTGATGCAACTTTAGCGCTTATAGAAAATCCAGAACTAACAAGTTCTGATTTGATGGAATATGTACCTGCGCCAGATTTCCCTACAGGAGCTATGATATTGGGCCGTTCTGGGGCTATCAAGGCCTACAATGAAGGTCGTGGCTCAGTAATTATCCGAGCAAAGACAAGAGTTGAAGAAATACGTTCTGGTCGATATGCAATTATTATCGATGAAATTCCATATCAAGTTAATAAAGCAACTATGATTGAAAAAATTGCCGAACTTTCTAGAGATAAGAAAATCGAAGGTATATCGCATGTTCAAGATGAGTCTGACCGTGTTGGTATCCGAGTTGTTGTTGAATTAAAAAGAGATGCAACAGCTGAAGTTGTTTTAAACCAGCTTTTCAGATTTACACCTCTTCAAACTTCATTTGGTTGTAATATGTTGGCATTAAATGGCGGAAAGCCTGAACAATTAACATTATACAAATTTCTAAGTTATTTTATAAGCTTTAGAGAAGAAGTAGTAGCTAGACGAACAGCTTTTGAATTAAATAAATCACGCGAAAGGAGTCACATTTTATGTGGACTTGCTGTTGCCGTATCAAATGTTGACGAAATTGTTGCTACTATTAGGGGATCAAATGATCCAGCCGAGGCTCGAGAAAAACTTATGACACGGCGATGGCCCGCTGGAGATATTTCTCAATATATCACTTTAATTGATGACCCAAGCCATACGCTTAATGACGATAAGTCATACAATCTTTCTGAAACTCAAGCCCGAGCAATATTAGAGCTGCGACTTCAACGCTTAACTGCAATGGGTGTTAAGGAAGTTACAGATGAATTGGAGGAATTAGCTGGAAAAATTCAAAACTACTTAGAAATATTGCGTTCTAGAGATCGAATTATGTCTATAATTTCAGAAGAATTACGTGAAGTTCGTGAAAAGTTTGCGGTTCCTCGTCGAACTGAGATAATTGATTGGGCTGGTGATATGGATGATGAAGACCTTATCGAAAAAGAGGATATGGTCGTAACAATAACAAATTCTGGTTACATAAAGCGAACAAATTTAGCTGAATTTAGAGAGCAAAAACGTGGTGGCAAAGGTATCCAAGGCATGTCCACTAAAGATGAAGATTTTGTAACAAATATGTTTGTTGCAAATACTCACACAGCTTTACTCTTTTTCACTACAGATGGAATGGTTTATAAACTAAAAACATGGCGTTTACCCCTCGGGGGGCGAAATGCAAAAGGAAAAGCTATAGTAAATATACTTCCAATCGATACAGGAGTATCGATAGCAGCATTAATGCCAATAGATGCACCTGATGAAGAGTGGGGCAACCTTCAAATCGTATTTTCAACTGATGCGGGTGGTGTTAGAAGAAATGCTCTATCAGATTTTACAAACGTAAAATCAAACGGAAAAATTGCGATGAAATTGCCTGATGGCGTTTCTATTGTAAATGTACGTATAGCAACAGAAAATGATGATTTCTTACTTACTACATCATTAGGAAAAGCAATTCGCTTTCCTACAACTGATGTTCGAGTATTTAAAGGAAGAGACTCAACTGGTGTAAGAGGAATTAGGTTAGCTCCTAATGATAAAGTAGTATCTATGGCAGTTATAAGGCATGTAAATGCATCATCAGATGAAAGAACAGCATATTTTAAAATGAGAAGAGCAATTGCAGATGATGAAACTCCAAGCAACGAAATAAGTCAGGAACGCTATGACCAATTATCTGATCTTGAAGATTGGATCTTAATTATTACAGCAGGTGGATTTGGTAAAAGATCTTCAGCTCATGAGTACAGAGTTTCTGGTCGTGGAGGTCAAGGAGTAGCTGCTGCGAATTTAGACCGTAGAGATGATACTGTTGTAGCAGCATTCACAGTCCATGAAGAAGATCAAATTATGTTAGCAACATCAACGGGTCAATCAATACGATGTCCAGTTTCAGGAATATCTTTGCAGGGTCGCTCTTCTTCCGGTGTGACTGTATTCAACACAAAAAATAATGAAAAAGTTGTTTCTGTAGCCTACATTGCAGATACTGAAGATGATGAAGTATCTGAAGATGATACTACACATCAGGATAAATAATAATATTCAGAGCCAACTTTAGTTGGCTCTTTTCTTTTACTTAAGAAAATAGATATAAAATAATGATTAAACCTATTCATATTATTGGTGGTGGAATGGCTGGCTCAGAAGCAGCTTGGCAAATAGTTTCTGCAGGCATCCCTGTAATTATTCATGAAATGCGGCCAACTGTAAAAACTTTTGCCCATCAGACACAAGATTTAGCTGAAATGGTTTGTTCAAACTCTTTTAGATCTGATGATGATGAAGCAAATGCTGTAGGTTTATTACACTGGGAAATGAGAGCTGCTAATTCTATAATTATGGAAATGGGTGACAAACACGCATTACCTGCTGGATCAGCATTAGCTGTAGATAGAGATGCATTTTCCAATTCAGTTACAAAAAAACTTTTAAATCATCCATTAGTTACAATTGATAGAAACGAAATTCATAATCTACCATTAGAGGATTGGGAGCACTCAATAATAGCTACGGGCCCATTAACATCAAAAAGTTTGGCAAATGATATACTAAATAATACAGATCAAAAATCTTTAGCTTTTTTTGATGCGATTGCACCAATTGTGTTCTCAGAAAGTATTGATATGTCAAAGGCATGGATGCAATCTCGCTATGATAAAGGTGATACTGAAGAAGAAAAAACAGCATATTTAAATTGTCCTATGGACAAAGATACATACGAGGCCTTTATAGATGCTTTGTTAAGTTCTGAAAAAACTGAATTTAAAGATTGGGAAAAGGATACACCATACTTTGATGGTTGTTTACCAATTGAAGTTATGGCTGAAAGAGGAAGGGAAACACTTAGATGGGGCCCAATGAAGCCTGTTGGCTTAACAAATCCACATCAACCAACTGTCAAGGCCCATGCAGTCGTGCAATTAAGAAGAGATAATGCCCTTGGAACACTCTTTAATATTGTAGGCTTCCAAACCAAAATGAAATATAGTGAACAAGCGCGTGTGCTTTCAATGATTCCAGGCCTTGAAAATGCAAAATTTGCACGACTTGGAGGAATACACCGTAACACATTCATAAATTCTCCCTTATTATTAGATGACCAAATGAGATTATTATCGCGCCCTAATATCAGATTTGCAGGGCAAATAACTGGTGTAGAAGGTTATGTTGAAAGTGCCGCAATGGGTCTACTTGCTGGAAAATTAGTTGTAGCTGAATATTCTAGAAAAAAAATATCAAGTCCACCAAACACCACTGCAATGGGTGCATTGATAAGCCACATTACAGGCGGCGCTGATGCAAAAACATTCCAGCCAATGAATATAAATTTTGGTTTATTTCCACCTGTTGAAAATGTAAAAGGCGGCCGTAAAAATCGAAAAGATCGCTATAAAGCTTATACAGATAGAGCAAAAGATGACTGGACATCATGGTTAAAAGATAAATAAATAGTTACCTAAAAACAGGTTACATATGACAATTGAACGCTTTGCACCCTCTCCAACAGGCTTTTTACATCTAGGCCATGCTTATTCTGCATTACTAGCTTATAATAGTGCCCTTGAATCTGGGGGTAAATTTTTAATACGTATAGAAGATATTGATCGAGTCAGATGTAAGAAAAAGTATGTATCTCAAATATTAGATGATTTAAATTGGCTTGGCATAAAGTATGAAAAGCCAATTCTAAGTCAATCCACACGTTTTTTTGAATATAAAAACGTACTCAAAAAATTATGGAAAACTAATTATTTATTTGCATGTAATTGTTCGCGTAAAGAAATTAATATTGCTTCAGCACCAAACGAGACCCAAAGGTTTGGACCAGATGGTATAATATACCCAAACACATGTATTAATAAATTAAAATTAAAAAATATGCCGGAAACAGCTCTAAGATTAAACTTAAATAATCTAGATAAAGAAAATTTTTCATTTTTTGATAAAAAATATGGGGAAATTTCATTTACAAAAGAAGATGCTATTGAACAGGTAGGATCGATTATTCTTGCAAGAAAAGATATAGGTATTTCCTATCATTTATCTGTTGTTTTAGATGATGCATTTCAAGGAATTACTAATGTAACACGCGGAGAAGATTTATTGGAGGCAACCAAAATACATGTAATTCTACAATATATATTAAAGCTCCCTACTCCAATTTATCATCACCATAAGCTCATCAGAGATAATTCTGGCAAAAGGCTTGCTAAAAGGGATGATGCGAAATCAATAAAGTTTTATAGGGAAGCCGGATCAACAAAAAAGGAAATTATATCAATGTTGAACTAAATCTCAGGATTTAATATGGTATGCTCTTCACCTTCTACTAATTCTGTGTAAAAACAATTTCTTCTGTTTGTATGGCAAGCTGGTCCATTTGGTTCAACAAGTAATAAAATACAATCCCTGTCACAATCGAAACGTAATGACTTAACCATTTGTGTATTTCCAGAGGTCAACCCTTTAATCCATAAATTATTTCTTGATCTTGACCAGAAAGTTGCCAAATTTGTGTCAATTGTTTGTTCAATTGCAATTTTATTCATCCAGGCGAGCATTAAAACTTCTAAAGTTGATGAACTCTGAACTACTGCTGGGATTAATCCATTTTCATTAAACTTAAGTGAAGAAATATCAAATTTAATCATTTGTTGCTCCTTTGTCTTTTAACTTCTATTTACATGACCTAATAAGGTTATAGTTAATGATAATAAAGGTTAAAAGATATGACTATTAATTCTGATATGATAGATCTTTATTCAAAAAAAATATTGGAATTTGCTGGTAATATCCCATTTACACAAACAATTGAAAACTTTTCTGGCACCGCGACAAGACGCTCACCAATGTGTGGTTCAAATTTACAAGTATGGATTGAGGTTGCTGAAGGAGTAGTTATTAACTTTGGGCATGATGTTAAAACATGCGCGTTAGGACAAGCCTCATCATCTATAATTGCTTCGGAAATAATAGGATTAGATTATGATCAAATTATAAAAGGACGAGATCAACTATATAGTATGCTTGTTGAAAATGGACCCATTCCTGAAAGTCCATTTGAAAAATTAGAAGTATTGTTACCAGCAGTTAGCTATAAAAATCGTCATGCATCAATTATGCTGAGCTTTGAGGCAATAATAGATGCATTTTCAAAAATAAAAACTGATAAAAACTAAAAAGCTGCAATTTACATTAATTTAAGCAGCTATCCTACTGATAACATTTTAATATATTCATCCGCACCCATAATAAATAGTAAGTTGCGCAATGCCTTTCCCTTTTCAGTTAGTAAAGATGGATCGTTATTAAGAATTAATCGCGCTTCATCTTTAGCTAATTCCATCAAATCTGATTGTGTTTCAATATCAGCCATTCTAAATTTAGGTAGTCCTGATTGAGCTACCCCCAAAATATCTCCAGCACCACGTAATTTCAAATCAACATTTGCAATTTTAAAACCATCATTAGTTTCTCTTATTGTTTCTAATCTTTTTTTAGCGGTTTTACCTAATGGAGACGCGTAAACTAATAAACATGTAGAAGTATCTATACCTCTTCCTACACGCCCACGTAATTGATGTAATTGACTTAAACCAAATCTTTCAGAATGCTCTATTACGATTATTGATGCGTTAGGGACATCAACGCCAACTTCTATAACAGTGGTTGCTACAAGAATTTTTATTTTGTTTCTGATAAAATTTGACATTACTTTATCTTTTTCTTCACCAGACATTTTACCATGAACTAGCCCGATATTGTCTTGACCTAATACACTTGATAACTGACGAGCCCTATCTTCGGCCGAAGTCAAATCAAGGTAATCGCTTTCCTCAACCAATGGACACACCCAATAAACTTGGCTTCCATCCTTAATTGCTATGCTTAGCCTTTCTATCACCTCTTCTATTCTACTATTTGAAACCATAACTGTATTGATGGGCTTTCGCCCAGTGGGTTTTTCATCCAATTCAGACAGCTCCATATCACCATAATTAGTTAATGCTAAGGATCGTGGGATAGGGGTTGCAGTCATTACCAATATATCTACAGCATCTCCCTTTTTGCCTAAATCCATACGTTGGCGCACACCAAAGCGGTGTTGTTCATCAATAATAGCCAACCGAAGGTCATTAAATTTTATATTTTCTTGAAAGACAGCGTGAGTACCGAC
The DNA here is from genome assembly GCA_905182285.1 of uncultured Amylibacter sp. Taxonomy (GTDB): domain Bacteria; phylum Pseudomonadota; class Alphaproteobacteria; order Rhodobacterales; family Rhodobacteraceae; genus Amylibacter. The sequence goes on from CAJJAY010000029.1 coordinate 21,906, forward strand.
TATAATTTGAATTTTACCATCAGCCAATGCATCAATTTTTGCTTTTCTATTTTTTCCTTTGTCTCTTCCAGTTAAGCTTTCAAGAGTAATTCCAGCTTTTTCTGCAAGCGGCCTCAATGTATCTTCATGTTGTTTTGTTAAAATCTCAGTTGGGGCCATAATAACAGCTTGTCCACCCGCTTCTATAGCTGTGACCATACACAGAAAAGCAATAAGCGTTTTCCCAGATCCAACATCACCTTGTAGGAGCCTGTTCATGCGAAATGGTTGTGACATATCATTTCTGATCTCTAATATAACTCTTTTCTGAGCATTAGTTAATTCAAAGGGTATCGCTTTCATTACTATTGATGATAATAATTCAGTCCCTAAATTTTCAGTCCCTCTGTATTTTCTGTAATTTTGCCTGGCAATTGCTAATGTTAATTGATGTGCCAACATTTCATCATATGCCAATCTTTGTCGGATAGGTGAGTTAATAGATATTTGATCAATACCTTTGGGAAAATGAGCTTCTTGAAGTGCATCTTTCCATTTTGGCCATTTAAATTTATTTATGATTGATGGGTTAATCCATTCTTTTAAATCTGGTATTCCTTTTAAAGCTTGCTTAGTAGACTTTGATAATGTTTTTTGTGTAATTCCTGCTGAAAGAGAGTAAACTGGCTCTATTAATGGAATTTGATCAATATCACTTGGTTTACACGTATAATCTGGATGAGTAATTTGAACTTTGCCTTCAAAATGCTCCAATCTTCCAGAAATTATTACAATATCCCCAATAGGAAATAGATCTCGGAGCCAATTTTTTCTTGAGTGAAAGAAGATCAACTGAAATGATGTTTTCACATCACTTACATTTATTCGATATGGTTTATTTTTTTGTTGATTTTCGATGTGTTCATCAACAGTAACCCCAATAATAATAATATCACCTTCATTTGCTTCTAAAATTGTTTTAATTTTTTTTCTTATTAGAAGTGAATGTGGTAGTGTAAAAATGAGATCACGAGGAGAATCTATATTTAATTTAGCAAGATTAAGTGCAATTTTTGGTCCTATGCCCGAGAATTGAGTTAATTGCCCAAATAATGGATATAATATTTCAGGCCTAGTTGGCATTGAATTCATTGCTTAAATTAATCAAATCTAACCATTCTGTCTCAGTAAGGACTTTTACACCTAATTCTAGTGCTTTTTTAGATTTTGAACCAGACCCTGGCCCTGCAATTACAAAGTTAGTTTTTTTAGAAACAGATCCAGATACTTTTGCTCCAAGTCTTTCAGCAGATATTTTAGCTTCTGATCGTGACATAATCTCAAGGCTACCTGTAAATACAACAATCATACCTTCAATAGCGCTCCCTGTAGATAAAACCTCTAATTCACTCTCAATATCAAGTTCATCGGCCAATTTATCAATAATTTTTCTTTGAGAAGAATTTTCAAACGCTTCAACGATTGCTCTAGCTAATATGTCTCCAACACCATCTATTGATAACAATTCATCCCAACTATCACCTGAAAAACTGTAAGCTTCATCCATTGATTGCTTTAGTGTCTCAAACGATTTGTATCGTTTTGCTAAGAGTGCCGCAGATGTTTCTCCCAAATGGCGAATTCCCAAAGCATATAAAAATCTATTTAGTGGTATCTTTCGTTTTTCTTCTATTGCATTAAATAAATTATTTGCTGATCTTTGACCCCATCCATCTCTATTTTCTAATCGTTTTAAGCCCTTTTCATACCTTAGCTTAAGTTTGAAAATATCAGATGGTTCTTTTACCCATCCTAATTCATAAAATTGTTCAATTTGTTTATTTCCAAGTCCATCAATATCAAAAGCACCTCTCGAAACAAAATGTGCTAATCCTTGAACTGCTTGAGCAGGACAAGTCATTCCACCGGTACATCTTGCTACGCTATCACCCTTAATACGTTCACTTCGGTTATTACATTCAGGACAAAATGATGGGAATAAATAAGGTTTACTCTTTGAACTACGCTTTGATATGTCAACATCGCTAATTTTTGGAATAACATCACCTGCTCTATATACAAAGACCCAATCACCTTCACGAATATCAATCCCATTCCTTAATAATTCACCCTTTGAATCAACACCTTTTATATAGTCCTCGTTATGAAGAGTTGCGTTCGAAACTACAACTCCTCCAACATTAACAGGCTTCAATCGAGCTACTGGCGACAAAGCTCCAGTTCTACCAACTTGAATTTCTATCGCTTCTAACCAAGTTTGACCAACTTCAGCAGGAAATTTATGAGCGATGGCCCACCTAGGCGTTGTTGACCTGAAACCTAATCTATCTTGGAAAGATAAATCATCAACTTTATAAACTACTCCATCTATATCATAATCAAGATCAGCACGTTTATTTGAAATATATTTATAATGAGATATTAATTCTTCATGTCCAGAACATCTTTTAGTCATATTATTTGTGGAAAAACCAAATTCTTCTAATTTTTTAATTGCATCAAATTGTTTATTAGCAATTGGAGAAGAAACCTCTCCCCATGCATATGCATAGAATTTTAATGGCCTTGATTCAGTAATTTTGCAATTAAGCTGACGAAGTGATCCTGCAGCAGCATTCCTTGGGTTTGCAAATATTTTAGCATTTTTCTTTTCTTGCTTTGCATTTAATTTATTAAAATCAACAAGGCTCATATAAACCTCGCCCCTAATCTCTAATATTTCTGGAGCATTACTAATATTTTTTGGAATATCAGATATCGTTTTTGCATTAGCTGTAACATTTTCTCCAACTTCACCGTCGCCTCTGGTGGTAGCTTGGACTAACTCACCATTAATATATCTGAGAGAAAGTGATAATCCATCGATTTTTGGCTCAGCAACATAAGAAATAACTTTTCCTTCATTACCAAGAAACTTTTTTACTCTTATATCAAAATCTTTTACATCCTGCTCATCAAATGCATTTGCTAATGATAACATCCTTACTGAATGCTTTATTTTTTTAAATGTATCTGAAGGTTTAGCTCCAACTTTATTACTTACACTGTTTTCTAATTTTAAAGTTGGAAAGCGCAATTCAATATCTAAATTTCTCTTTTTCAAATCATCATATTCTGAATCGGATAATATAGGAGCGTCTTTAATATAATAATCAGAATTTGCTTGATTAAGTATTTTATCTAAGCGGAGTAATTCTTTTTCTGCCTCAATAGCATTCAACAATTCTACAGAATAATCTTCTGACATTTTTTTAGCCCACTTAAATAATATATACAAAAAAATTTAAGCTCTAGATGATCTAGGGTAAAGGATAAATTAATAAAATATACTTTGATATACATTTATGAAGAAATTATTCTTTTAAATGCTAAGTTATAGGCTTGAGAGAATGTAAGAATTTACTATAAGTAATAAGAAACGGATATGATTATGACCCAAAACATTAAAGCTCTAAACTCAATGGGCTTTCCTAAGGCTCCTAAGGATACCCGCGTTCTCGTTGCAATGTCTGGTGGTGTGGATAGCTCAGTTGTTGCTGCAATGCTATCTGAAGAAGGATATGACGTTGTTGGAGTGACATTGCAACTTTACGATCATGGAGCAGCGCTTGCGAAGAAAGGTGCTTGTTGTGCTGGTAGAGATATTCAAGATGCTCGGAGGGTCGCAGAAGAAATGGGCTTTCCACATTATGTTTTAGATTATGAAAATAAGTTTAAAGAAAGTGTAATCGATGAGTTTGCAGATGCTTACTTAGCAGGAGCAACACCAGTTCCATGCATAAGATGTAATGAACGGGTTAAATTTAGAGATTTATTAGAGACTGCAAAGGACTTAGATGCAGATTGCATGGCAACTGGGCATTACATACAACGATTTGTTGAAAATGGGAAAGCTGAGTTACATAAAGCTGCAGACCCTGACCGTGATCAAAGTTATTTTTTATTCTCAACACAACAAAAACAGTTAGATTATTTGCGATTTCCACTTGGACACTTAAAATCAAAAAAAGATACAAGAGAATTGGCTCGAAAATATGGCCTGCCTGTTGCTGATAAGCCCGATAGTCAGGATATTTGCTTTGTACCGAATGGCTCATATGCAGCCGTAATTGAAAAACTTAGACCTGAGGCAGCAAATCCTGGAAATATAGTCAACCTAAATGGCGAAATACTTGGTACGCACAAAGGAATAATTAACTATACAGTAGGTCAGCGTCGTGGGCTTGGCATTGGTGGTGGAGATCCACTTTATGTTGTTAAACTTGATGCAGATAAACAACAAGTCATAGTTGGTTCAAAAGAAGCACTAGCAACGAGAACCGTTATGATTAAAGAAGTAAATTGGTTGGGAGAGGATAAATTTATAGATTCGAGCGAACGTTCCATTGCTGTTCGTGTAAGATCTACAAGATCACCAAAGGAAGCTATAATTCGCCCAATAACTGAGACAACTGCGTCTGTAGAATTACTCGTGGCTGAAGAAGGTATAGCTCCAGGTCAAGCTTGTGTATTTTATGATATTGAAGGCACAAGAATATATGGTGGTGGTTGGATCACTAAACAATAAAGAATTTCTATTCGTCTCTTAGCCTATCACATTCCACAAACATTTCACGCAA
>CAJJAY010000030.1 GCA_905182285.1 uncultured Amylibacter sp.
AAAAAAGGGGAAAAAATGATAAAATTATTTAAAACAGCTGCCTTAAGTGCTGTACTAGCACTTGGCTTTAGTGGAAACGCATCTGCGCAAGATATAAACTTTTTCACAATCGGAACAGGTGGCACAGCTTATACTTACTACCCAGTTGGTGGTGTAATTGCCAATGCAATTTCAAAACCTCCAGGGTCACGCGAATGTGGCAAAGGCGGATCTTGTGGCGTAGATGGCTTAATAGCATCAGCTGTATCTTCACGTGGCTCTGTTGATAATGTTAACGCAATTATTTCTGGTTTACGTAATTCAGGCTTTGCACAATCTGACGTAGCTTATTGGGCTTATACAGGTACAGGGACTATGGAAGGCAGCAAACCTGCTACAGAACTCCGCACAATTGCAGCCTTATTCGAAGAGCATATACATCTTGTAGCTTTAGCTGACAGTGGCATAAACTCCGTTGCTGATTTAGCTGGTAAAAGAGTTTCATTGGATGAGCCAGGATCTGGTACATACGTTGATGCAAACCTTATTCTTGAATCTAATGGCCTATCAGCTTCTGATTTAACTGCAGAAGCACTTAAAGGTGGCGCAGCTGCAGAAGCATTACGTAATGGTAAAATTGATGCATTCTTTGTAGTTGCTGGTTATCCAACTGGTTCTTTGGTTGAATTAGCATCAGCTGCAGACATTAAACTTGTACCGATTGATGGAGCAGGTGCTAATGCATTAACTGAAAAGTACGGCTTCTTTGCATCTTCAGATATTCCTGATGGAACCTATGAAGGTGTTGCCGCAACTTCAACAGTATCTGTTGGCGCACAATGGTTCACTTCTGCTTCAGAAGATGATGAGTTGATTTACAACATCACTAAAGCATTATGGAACAAAGAGTCTCGTAAATTACTTGATGTTGGCCATGCAAAAGGTAAGACTATAACTCCTGATACAGCATTAGCTGGCGTAGGCGTACCTTTACATGCTGGTGCAGAGCGATTTTATCGTGAAGTTGGTTTGATTAAATAGATCATTTAAAAAAACTACATATGCCTCAGGTGTTTTATACGCCTGAGGCTGTTTTATTTATACTGATATGGAATTTATCATGCCTACAGATACAACACCTGAGCTTACACCTGAGCAGTTAGCTGAAATTGAGCGTAAATTTGATCCTGAAACAGCATTTCGCAATACAGGTAAATTACTTGGTTATGTGATTAGCTTTATCTTAGTATTAATGTCTGTTTATCACTTCTATGCTTCTGGTTTTGGCTTAGTGCGTGAATTGGTGCATCGTGGTATACATTTATCATTTGTTCTTGGGTTAGTATTTTTATTATTTGGCGTTCGCAAAACAAGCGATAGTTTACCTCCTAAAGCTTGGTATAGATTTGATGGCATTCCATTAATTGACATAATTTTTGCATTTTTAGCAGTTGTTGCATCAATGTATTTACCACTTCTGCCAGCATCAGCATTAGCGCAACGTGTCGGGAACCCATCACAATTTGATGTTTTCATGGGCTCTGCTTTACTTTTGCTTACACTTGAAGCTGCAAGACGCAGCGTTGGGCCAACGCTTCCAATAATAGGTTTAGCTTTCATTGGGTTTGCTTACTTTGGACCTATAATGCCTGGAGCCTTGAAGCATGGTGGATCTTCGTGGCTTGGCATTGTCAATCATCTATATATGACAAACCAAGGCATTTATGGAATCGCAATTGGCGTAATGGCACAATATGTTTTCCTTTTTATTTTATTTGGTGTTTTAGCTACTAGAATTGGGTTAGGGCAATTATTTATTGATATGGCAATGGTAATTGCTGGCCGTTATTCTGGTGGCCCGGCTAAAGTAGCTATTTTTTCTAGCGCATTCATGGGAACAATATCCGGCTCATCAATTGCAAATACTGTAACAACAGGCGCACTAACTATTCCAGCTATGAAACGCGTAGGTTACCCAGCGCATTTCGCAGGTGCCGTTGAGGCTACATCTTCAACTGGTGGTCAAATTACTCCACCCATTTTAGGTGCCGCTGCTTTTATAATGGTTGAATATCTAGAAATACCATTACGAGATGTTTTAGCTGCAGCTCTTTTTCCTGCTTTGCTACATTATTTTGGTATTTTTATCATGGTACACTTAGAAGCTAAAAAATTAGGCCTACGTGGATTGCGTTCTGAGGAATTACCCAGACTTGGAGTGGTTTTGAAAGATCATTGGTTAAGCCTTATTCCACTGATCATTTTAGTGTACATGATACTATCTGGAAAAACCCCAGACTATGCAGCAGTTTATGGCATCATCGCCTGTGTCGTGGTCGGATTTCTTAATCCTAATCATCGACTTTCAATTAAAGATTTATGGGGCAGTCTAGCTTTTGGTGCAAAGAATACTTTAGCAGTTGGCGCAGCTGCAGCAACAGTAGGTATAGTTGTTGGGGTCGTTACATTGACTGGGGTTGGCTTTCGCTTGGGATACGTTGTTGTACAAACAGCAACAGACATTGGTACAATGTTGAGCTCGCTACCTTTATTAGGTTATTTTAGTGTGGCTCAGTGGGCATTATTCACGTCTCTAATTTTGATTGCTATTTCTTGTATCATTATGGGTGCAGGCATCCCAACAACTGCAACATATATCATTTTAGTAGCAGTAGCTGCGCCCGCACTTGCAGTTCTTAATGTAGAGCCAATCGTGGCACACTTCTTTGTTTTTTATTATGGTGTCTTAGCAGATATTACACCTCCAGTGGCTTTAGCAGCATATGCTGCAGCTGGAATTGCAGGATCAAATCCATTCAAAACAGGCAACACTGCATTCCGTCTTGGGATTGCTAAAGCTCTTGTACCTTTTGTTTTTGTTTATTCACCTGCATTATTGCTTGTTGCAGATGGCTTTACGTGGTGGTTATTTACTGTAACACTTATTGGTGCAATGTTAGGCATTGCATCACTTGGTGTAGCATTCTCAGGATATTTTAAATCTCCACTAAAGAAATGGGAACGTTGGTGGGTCGCAATTGTATCATTCTTATTTATTGCACCCGGATTAATGACAATGGCCATAGGAATCGTACTTATGCTTCCAATTCTATTTTTACAATTTAAACAATCTAGAATTTAAAGAAAAAAAATCTTTAAGCTTAAATATATAATTTTTATGTAATTATTTTTCTACGTTTATTTAAGTAATCTAAGACGACTTGGGCAGCTGCAATCCCAAAAGAATTATGTGTATCTTCATCCCAATGTACGCCATCAATTGGAGATACTTTCACATAATCATCAGCATTCATGAATCCAGTTTTGTTTATGGATGCAATATTTTGCAAATGTGTCGATAAATCTTTTTGGCGTATTTCTGCCCCAAAAAAAACATCTGTTAATGTACCATTTGGTATAACAGATGCTGGTGAGATAATCATTACATCTAATCCAGGTGCATACCATTGGCTTTCCTTTACAATTCTATCAACAGACTGGGCTATATCTAAAGATGAAGATAAGAACCGAGGCTTTAGGTCATTAGTACCCAACATAATAATCAACAAATCTAAAGGCTCATGACTTTTTAATATTGCTGGTAATAAATCAATCCCAGAACGCATTCCTCCACCGATTGGATCATCATGGACTGTAGTTCGTCCTGGCAAACCTTCAGATATAACTATGTGCTCGGTGCCCAATATATTACTCATTTTATCAGGCCAGGGAATACCCCTTTCATAGCGCACCAGTGGCTGACCCGGTAGAATAGGCATTGTACCGTGAGTATTACTGTCTCCATAACATAAAATTGCACTCATCTTAAAACTCCAAAATAATAAGGACAATTCTGCAAATATATTTTATTTGTGTCCATCAATTTTTATAAACTTATGATACTTACCATATTAGTTAGACTTATAGAAATTGTATCACCTCTTGAATCATCCTACTTGATATCAGATGATTTCAAAATCAATATCAACAAAAACTAAAAGGAAACTTTATGAGGAATATCCCAACCGCACTTGATTTACCAATGTTGGATCCTTTACCAGACTCAACAAAGAAATATTTTAATATTTGTGAAGAAAAGTTAGGAATAGTTCCTAACGTTTTAAAAGCATATGCATTTAATATTGATAAGCTTGATGCATTTACAACTTTATATAACAATGTGATGTTAGCAGATAGTGGTCTATCAAAATTAGAACGTGAAATGATTGCTGTCGTAGTTTCTTCAATTAATAAATGCTATTATTGCCTTACAGCACATGGTGCAGCGGTAAGAAAACTTTCTGGAGATCCTATTTTAGGTGAGCAGCTAGTCATGAATTATCGCAGTTCAAATATTAATAAAAAGCAAATGGCAATGTTAGATTTTGCTGCTCTGATGACTGAAAATAGTAAGAATATCCAAGAATCTGACCGTGAAGCTTTGCGAACGAATGGTTTTTCTGATCATGATATTTGGGATATTGCTTCCGTTGCTGGTTTTTTTAATATGACAAATCGCGTTGCTAGCGCCACTAACATGCAACCAAATCCAGAGTATCATTCACAAAACCGCTAATAATCATCCAAGATTCTAAAATTCTAAAAAAATCATACTGCTAATAAAGAAACAAAACATTTAACAGCAGATTGACCATCGACCTTAACGTTAACCGTATCGCCTGGCTTTATATGATATAGGCCTAAAGCTGTGCCACCTAAAATAATATTTTCGCCACAATATTTCAAACCATACTTTGCTAGATTAGCATTTAACCAGCTTAAAGAAGATAATGGCCCACCATCCATTGGCCATAGGTTACCACTGTCAACAACTGAACCATTTATCTCTAGAGATAATACAGAATTTTCTTTGTACATTTCTGGCATCTTTTCCCAAGATTTTTTTGACAAAACCATACCTTTATTTAAACCATTATTTGCAATCAATTCTGACAAAGATTTCTTTGGTCCTCTAAATATAAAATTATGCAATTCAATGACGGGAAAAACAGATAGAATTTGCCCTTGCGCTCCTATCTTAATTCCCATTTCTGCTTCAACTGCAAGATTACAAAAAGATCTAGCATCCAATGCCACACCATCTTTATGAACTTCAGTATCAAATAATGTTCCCCGAATAGGCCCTTTCATCCCAAATAACTTCGTTGTTCCTGGTCCAGTACATCCAACTTTATACCCGGCAACTCGCTCACCATCATCAATACGCAATCGTGTTATCTCATCTTGAACCGCATATGCATCTTCAACATTTAAGCTAAAATCTTTTTTGGAAAAGCACATACCTGGCTCTGTGGAACGATAATCATTTAACTGACGCTGCGCTATTTCATATATCTGGTTATTCAAATTAAAGAACCTTTATAATATTCCCAAGTTATCTATCAGTTAAATAATCATACTTATAAATTTTAAATTATTCTTTTGGTAAATAAAATTGTAGTGATTTTTTTAGCAATAAATTTGTTATTAAAAACTAAACTCATATTTAAAATTTAGTTCAGGGATAATCAAAGACCCCTGAATTGTATTAAATAATGTTTGTTTTATATTACGACAAATAAAGGATATCTTGCATTCTGTACAATAAAAAGCAGTATGCACCGCCAAATACAAGTGGTGCAATAATTGGCTCCATAGTATAAATTACACCCTCATCAGCAGCAACCTTTGCAGATACTGTTCTCCAACTTAAAAATGCAGCAAAAGCAGCCTGTACAATAAAATATGTAAAGAGGTACCAAGCACCCTCAACTCCATTGAATAAAAGTATCAAATGCATAACAACTGCTGACGCAGCAAAAGAACTTACAAAGCCTCCAATTATTGTTGCTGTTTTACTAATATTAAATTTCTCATAAAATGCATTTATTCCAAAAGACATTTGAAAAGCATAGGCTGCCCATCCCAATGTAAGCGCAATAAATACGACAAAATTTAACATTCCACCAAAATTTTCTATCATTTTTTTTCTCCTATTAAATACAGATTTACAGTACACCAAACAAATATAAATACCTATAACTTGAATAATAAATAAAATATTAGCATTAAATTAAATGAAAACTCTTTAAATTTAAAAATAAACTCTAGTATTAAAACTAGTATTAAAACAAGATTTGTTTTTATATATTTAAACTGTACACCAAAAAACTGCATCATAAATAATAAATAGATAATTTCAGTAAGATTAATAAAGGTTAAATTTTACATCACAAAACACATATGATTTAAATGTAATTATTAAAAAGGGAAATAACTACAAATGGATGATGGAAAACTTAAAGGCTGGAATCACACTCCAAATGTTCCAATAAATGTTTCTCCATTATTTACTTGGCCATTACGCCCTTTAGAAATACTTGCATGGTTTTGGAACTCTTGGTTTTTAATCACTGAAAAACTGATCATTGTTGGCATAGCCTTTATTTCTTTTTATTGGTTTCAACCTCCGCTAGAGGAAACAAAAACATTAGCTTTTGGCTGGATTGTCCAAATGTATATCCGCAACATGATATTGATGAGTGTTGTGGCAGGTGGACTTCATCTTTACTTTTATACTTTCACTAAACAAGGTAAAGATTTAAGATATGACCCACGTCCTTTGATGAAAAATGGCCGTCAATTTACTTTGGGCGGGCAAATCAGAGACAATATGTTTTGGACCTTAATTAGTGGCGTTACAATCTGGACTATTTACGAAGTATTAATGTTTTGGGCTATAAGCAATGGTTATGCTCCGATGCTAACTTGGGCTGCACATCCAATATGGTTTGTTCTAATGTTTTTTTTAATACCAATTTGGGAAAGCTTTTATTTCTATTGGATTCATCGCTTTTTACATATCCCATTTTTCTATAAGCACGTACATTCACTTCATCATCGCAATATAAACGTTGGTCCATGGTCTGGGCTTTCAATGCACCCAGTAGAGCATTTTATATTCTTAGGGTCAGTTCTAATTCATTGGCTCGTTGCTGCTCACCCTGTGCACATTTTATACCACCTCCAATATTATGCATTGACTGCTGCGACTACACATACTGGTTTTGAGGGTTTGGTTGTTAAAGACCAGAATAGATTAGCACTTGGAACATTTCATCATCAAATGCACCATCGATATTTTGAATGTAATTACGGCTCTCTTGAAATTCCATGGGATAAATTTTTTGGCTCATTTCATGATGGTACAAATGAGGCCGATGTTCGTATGAAAGAACGTCGTAGAAAAATTATGGGTAATTAAAATTAACAGAGTGATAAAATTATGAAAATTCGTGACTTTAGAAAATCTGATTTCCCCACTGTAAAATCAATTTACCAACAAGGAATTGATACAGGAAATGCAACATTTCAATTGAAGGCTAAAGAATGGGATGAATGGAATAAATACTTTTTAAACTCTTGCAGAATAGTTGCTGAACTCAATGGTGTGGTTATTGGTTGGGCTGCTCTATCGGCAGTATCTAAACGATTTGTCTATAGTGGAGTAGCTGAAGTGAGCCTTTATGTGTCTTCAGTACATTCAGGCAAGGGTACAGGATACTTATTGCTAAGTGAGTTAATTAATAAATCAGAGCAAGAGGGTATTTGGACACTTCAGGCTGGGGTATTCCCTGAAAATCAAGCAAGTATAAATATTCATCTCAAAAACGACTTTAAAAAATTAGGAATTAGAGAAAAACTTGGTAAAATGAACGGCCTCTGGCGTGATATTTTACTCATGGAAAGACGAAGTAAAGTGATTGGTGTTTAAAGGAATATTTAACCAAATAATGACAATCTAATTGATATATTTAATAGGAAATACATGAGCTATAAATTACATTTTGCACCAGATAATGCGTCGTTAATAATACGTATATTTTTAGAAGAAATTCGTGCAGAATATTCTACTACTTTAGTTGATCGTAAAAAAAATGAGCAAAAAGATCTAAAATACCTTACTTTGAACCCGAATGGTTTGATCCCAGTTCTTGAAACTCCACACGGTACAATATTTGAAACAGCTGCTATCCTACTTTGGTTGGCAGACAATCATAAAAGCAGTTTTCCAATGGTTGGTGATGAAAATAGAACATACGCCTTAAAGTGGTTATTTTTTCTATCGAATACTGTTCATTCTTCGCTTCGAATTTTATTTTACTCAGAAAAATATAATAGTGGGGAAGCAATAAATGAATTACGCTTAAATATAAGCGCACAATTAAATACTCATCTTACTTTGTTAAATACAGAGGCAAACAAAAAAACTTTTTTTCTTTCTGATAATCCCAGTATTTTAGATATTTATCTTTGTGTTATGCTTAGATGGATGAAACTTTACCCATTAGATAAAACTGATTGGTTTTCACTAGAAAATTTTAAAAATTTAACCCGTATTACACAAAAGTTAGAAATGCACCCATCTGTACTAATAGCTGCCAAAGCAGAAGGTTTAGGTAACACCGTTTTTAGCAATCCTTCATATGCAAATCCACCAATTGGCAGCTCAGTTTAAAAAACATTAAGATTTAATCTTAAAGTATATTTTTACAAAATACCCAAAGGGATTATTGTGCGAGATTTCCACCTGAAAAAAATAACCATCCCAGACCACTCGCAAAAATTGCCACACCAGCTAAACTATGTAAGGCACAAGTTTGTACAAACCCACGAGGCTTCAAATAAGCATATGAAAAAATGAAACTGCCGATGAAGGTAGCAAGCCATACTACAACATGCCAATACATAAGATGGGCAAACGAAAATAATACAGCGTTAACAAAAACTGCATGACTTTGGTTTTTGAAAAGATTTCCATATCGTTCAAAAAATAAAACGCGGTATATTAGTTCTTGAGGAACAACTAAAAGCAAAGGATAAAGGATAGCTATTGCAATCAACATATAAGGTGCGGTGAGAATAATTGACCACAATCGCTCAGGTAGGATTATCCAACACAATAAACTAGAAAATATGAAAGTAATTAAACTAAGACTAATTACTGGAACAAAATGAATTTTTCCAAGCAGATTTCTCCATAAAAAACCCTTTGTGAAATGTAATAAAATCAGCCCTAATAATGTGCTAATCGATAACACTGGGTACATAGCTTTTGGTGGAAGATAAATTGCCAACACTAGAGGTATAACTATAAAAAAAATAATTAACTCTACATAACGCATCATAATCATATCTTTAACACTACTAATAAAACAATATTTTTTAGTACCACAAATCAATACAAAGAAAATATCCTAAGGCAGCAAATCTTTTTCTGCAAAGCTTTATGCATATTTATAAAACTAATCATATTAAAAGGAAATCTTTTCTCTAAACTAGTTTTATAGTCAGACTAGTTTAAAGAAATTTTATTTATTAGATTTTACTTATTATTTTAATAATCATGGAGACCATTAAATGTCTGGTACAATAATTAGTTTTACAACGATTGAATATCCAAACGAAGATTCAATGGAAAGGTCAATTGAAATATTTCAAAAGGAAATGACAGCTCTTGCGGATAAACTCAGACCACTAGGGATGATAAAATTTCATTCAAGCCGTCTTTTTCTGCCTGAAGGAAAATTAATGTTTGGAAATTGGCTTGAATATCGCGATATGGCAGCTTTTGAAGCTTGCAATAAGATTTGGGAAAAAAACGGTGAGGAGATTGCTGAAAAATACAGTGGCATATTTGATGATATGAAAATTAACGCGTACCGCGGTGAAGTACATCAAGATTGGTCTTAATACTAGAAGATTAAAAATGTGATGGGACCCAATTGTAAGGATCCCATCACCCAAGGTAAGATTTAAGAAGCTTAGAACTTATTCTCATATGGTGTTTGTCCACCAGTTAAAGCCAAATCAAGTTTCATTACGTTATTATTTAGAGCAATAAGGCCAAAATTAACCCCATCAGGACCATCAATAAAATCTTGAAAATCAGAATCTGAAATTCCCTCTTTGGCTTCCCAAACACAATAAATTGGACCCTCTTGACTCATTGGCATGAAAGAGTGATTAAAAAAACCTTTGTTCATATTGGACTTAACATTTTCTGCAAAAGCGACTTCGTCGCCCATAAGCGCGCCAAGCTTTCCCCACCACTCAGCTGCCATTCCTGGTTTAAGGTGGTGATTAACAATGTAGAATGATGATGCCATTTTTTATTTCTTTCTTTTGTTTAAATTATTTGCCATTTCTCAGTTATTTTGGGAAATTAGCTGTGTAAAAACTTATTGTATGTGAAGTATAATTCTATAAATTTTGAACTGTTAGTTTCACATTAAAAGTAGTTTTTATTTACAGGGATAAAGGTTCCATTCTGCATTACCCTCTGGGTCTGAGTCGTAAGTAAACATATAACACTTACCATTCAGTTCAGATAATGCTTCAGATGAAGTTTCAAATGAAGCTGCACCTCTAAATGCGACTCCACCAGATTCTGTCATATTACCAACACCATTTGCCCTAAATGTCGCAACACCTTCAGAACAAAATATAATGCCTGCATTTGGACACTCACCCAGCCATGAACCATCAGGTCGCATCTCAGCAGTAAATGTTGATTGGGCCATAACGTCATGTCCTAGAAGTTTACCACCACCAACGGTGCTAGTTTCCATACCAGGCATTCCATACTTTCCTGTGTCTATCGCCTTATTAGTTTCCTTAAAGGTCATAGACCCTGCTTTTTCTCCAAGCATTTTATTCTCCAATATATTTAAATTTTTATGTTTTAGCAGTCTTAAGATTAATCGCTAAAAAATTTAGAACTAATAGAAAAATAAAATACCATACTATTTACGAAACTAGTGTCATTATAAAAGTGGTAAATTATAGTATTTAGTGAACCGGCTCATCACCAATTTCAGCCATTTTTTTATCCAATAGCTCTCTCATTTTCTTTTTTATGCTTGCGTATTCTGGATTATTGATTTCATTAAAAAGTTCCATTGGATCTTTTTTACAATCAAACAGCTCCCATTCGCGATCCTCACCTCCATGATTTGTTCCAGGCAAATCGAAGCCCTCATTGTACCAATAAATCAGTTTATAGTTCTGATCGCGGATACCATAATGAGAGAAAGCGTTGTGGTCAGGGTCTTTATGCATCCAATACCTATGATAAGCCGCTTGCGCCCAATCCTCAGGAACTTTATTTCTTAAGATAGGCTTCAAACTTTTCCCTTGCATGTATGTGGGAGTTTTCAATCCTGCAAAATCTAAAAATGTTGGCGCAAAATCTACGTTGCAGCATATGTCATCACATACTTGTCCTGAATTTATCTCAATTGGATAACGACATAAAAAAGGCATTTGAAATGACTCTTCATAAATAAATCGCTTATCAAACCACCCATGCTCACCCAAGAAAAAGCCCTGATCCGATGTGTAAATCACAATAGTGTTTTGAGTTAAATGATTTTCATCAAGATAATCTAAGAGTTGCCCAACACTTTCGTCGATGGATGCGATTGTCGCAAGATATCGTTTCATATATCTTTGATATTTAAATTGATGAAATTCTTTTTGGGACACAAAAGTAAATTTTTCACCAGTATGTTTATCGATAAGAACTATATCTTTTACATTCGTGGGATTTGGGATTTTCCGTTTAGAACTTTTAGGACGTGTACGTAGACCAATTTCTGAACCACCCTCTGGTTGTACCAAGCCAAGATCATCATAAGTCATGTCTTCTTTTATACGCATCTTAGCCTCAGCAGCAGCTTTGGCGCGGTTCTTATAATCATCATCAAAAGTATTTGGAACTTTAATATCAGATTGAAAAAGCTCTCGATATTTAGGATGAGGCTCCCATTCTCGATGAGGTGCTTTATGATGACACATTAAGAAAAAAGGTTTTTTAGTATCTCTTTTCTTGAGCCAGCCTATACTTTTCTCTGTTATAATTTCAGTCGCATAGCCAGGCACTTCAATCTCTTTACCCATTTCAATAAAATGGGGGTCAAAATAATCGCCCTGGCCGGGCAATACAGACCAATAATCAAATCCAGTTGGTTCATGGTTTTTACCTTCACCAAGGTGCCACTTACCTACTATTGCAGTTTGATAACCTCCAGTTTGAAGATGTTTAGCAACATTAGGCATTTTATTATTCATAGGGGTATTCAAAGTTGTTACACAATTTACATGATTGTATGTTCCAGCAAGAATTGCTGCTCTACTTGGCGTGCAAATCGAATTTGTTACATAACAATGATTAAGCCTTATGCCCTCATTTGCAATACGATCAATATTTGGAGTTTTATTAATTCCCCATCCATATGTACTAATAGCTTTAGAAGCATGATCATCAGCCATTATGAAAAGAATATTTGGTTGTTTAGCCAAGACACACCTATTAAATTGGATATTTATATCTCTTTCAAAAAGATCCTTATCTGAGCAACAGAACATGGTTTAAATATAATCTCAAGTTCAAAAATAGCTTTAAATTTATTTCAAATTGAATACGTAAAATATATGTAAAGCTGTAGAGTGTTTCTTAATTTAAATCGATTATATGAGCCTCTTTTGTTGAAGTATTAAAAGCAACCATTCCACCTGATATTACATTTTTCTTTGTTATGGCTTGAATGTTAACCTGATGCGTTACAAAAATTACTAAACTACTTGATGGAAGTTCGAATAACTTTTGTTCTAATTTTTTTAACGTTTCTTTTCTAGGTACAAAATTCTGAAAAATAGAGTTCAATCCTGAAAATTTATGAACAAGACCTATATCAAGTAAGGAAGCTGTTTGATAACAACGGCACCAATAACTTGAATACACTTTATCAAATTGAATACTATTTTCTTTGAGCTGCTTGCCAATTAAAACTGCTTGAGTAATTCCAACCTGATTGAGATTGCGCTGTGTAGAGCAATCTCCGATTTTAAAATTGGTTGGATCACCAATTCCTGGTGCCAGAGCATGTCGCATGAAAATTACATTTGCATCAATGTTATTGATGATCTCTTGTATGCCATTATTGTCTGCGTGAGCTTTCGTAACAAAGTTTGATACCCCAAAAATAAGAAATATAGTCAAAAATTTATACATAATTACAATCTCTATACTCATATCCATTCAGTAATATAATTACTATGAGACTTAATCTCTCTTCATAACTGGAGTAACTTCCAAATGACCCATTTCTAATATTGGATCGAAAGCTTGATCTAGTGCTTCAAATGAATCCGCTTCGCAAACAATAAACAAAGTATGTTCTAATCTGTTGGAATACATTTCGTGTACTTTCACACCATGACTACCAAGATTTGCGAGTGTTTCTTTGAATTTAGGGCCATTCTCTGGATGGTGCGTTTGGCAGGTTGAATAATCATGTGTATGTTGAATCATAAATAACATTGGAAGTTCCTTTAATATTTAAATTTATATGAACAAAAATTTATAAAAATATTCAATAAATTCATAGTATAAAAATAAAACTTTATATTATTCTGATAATATTACCGTTGAAATATTTTATACCAAGGTTTTTTGTGATTGAGCCAAAACCATTTTTTTGATTTTAGTTGATGAAGTCCTTGGATTATAGGTAACTTGGGCTATTTCCTTTCCCATTTTCCTTAAGTAGTTATTTACATCAAGATTATGAGGTTTTTTACCCCAGTCTTCACCAACAACAAAAATGTCTACGTCCACTGCCTTACATCCAGAAACATATTCCAATTGATGATAGGGGCGAACGATATCAACACAACTTAATGCCTCTAGCATTTCCACCCTTTGTTCTAATGGAACAACCGGAACATTAGGTTTATACATGTTAACAACTGCATCAGAGGCAACTCCAACAACAAGAATATCACCCAAAGATTTACAGTGATTTAGTAAGGCAAGATGGCCCACATGAAGTAAATCAAATGTACCGACCGTATAGACTATCATTAAATACTTTATCCTTTTACCTACCTATAAATAATGTTAGTTGGTGCAAACTTAATACACGATCACAAGATATTTATTTAGTAGTTACATACAATTAAGCTGAGAAATTCCAAACACGAAAGTCTGGAACCAGTTGATATTTTGAATATTTTTTTTATGATTCAAATTTGCATACAACAAAAATATTTTTGCCTGTCTTTCATAGACTATGCACTTCACACTTAACTTAAAGGACTTGCTATGACAACCAAAAACACTCCAGTTCAAGTACTGCCATCTCGTCCAATCCTGTCTTATCTAAAAGATCTTCCTAATATATGCTCAATTGCAGGTTTGTGTTGTACATTAATTGCAATCTATTGTTTAATTTTAGGCATTTATAATTTTGCAATGATTGGCATGATTTGGGCTGTTGCATTTGATTGGGCAGATGGCCTTATCGCTCGTAAAATGAAGGGGAGAACTGGCTCAGATAGTCAATTTGGTGGGCAACTTGATCTGATTATTGATATTGTAAGTTATGGTGTGACACCTGCAATCCTTATTTTAAGTTATGCCAATTTTAACCCATTATTCTTACCAATTGCATTTATAATGTTAGTTTTTGGTGCTATTCGCCTGAGCTATTTTAGTACATTTGGTTTATCTAGCGATGCAAAGTACACAGGATTAGCTATAGATAATAATAGCATTATTCTTGTATTTTTATTTATGTTTTCACAATATTTTGAAAAATTTGGCTTTTCTATTTTCCTTGCTGCGAGTGGCCTATTTCTTTCAATTTTGAATGTATCACAAATTAAAACACCCAA
>CAJJAY010000031.1 GCA_905182285.1 uncultured Amylibacter sp.
ATCTTGAGAATTCAATTGCTCGTCTTATGGATTTATTACGCATTGAAAGTATCTCAACCGACCCAAAATATTCAGATGAATGTATATCAGCAGCCCAATGGCTTGTTGATGATTTAAATTCTATAGGCTTTGATGCTGAATTAAGAGAAACTCCAGGACACCCTATGGTTTACGCAAAAGGTGGTTCAGGGGGTACTCATACCTTATTTTATGGTCACTATGATGTGCAA
Organism: uncultured Amylibacter sp.; assembly: GCA_905182285.1. Classification (GTDB taxonomy): domain Bacteria; phylum Pseudomonadota; class Alphaproteobacteria; order Rhodobacterales; family Rhodobacteraceae; genus Amylibacter. The sequence goes on from CAJJAY010000031.1 coordinate 231, forward strand.
CCTATTGATCCAATTGAATTATGGGATAATGCTCCTTTTGAGCCAAAATTAGAAGAAACAAAAAATGGCCCAGTAATTCGAGGACGTGGAGCTTCAGATGATAAAGGCCAGTTAATGACTTTTCTTGAAGCATGTAGGGCATTCAAAGAAGTTACTGGTGATTTACCAAATCAAATATCTATTTTCTTTGAAGGAGAAGAAGAAAGTGGATCACCATCATTAGTACCATATATGAAAGAACATATTGAAGAACTAAAAGCGGACATAGCATTAATTTGCGATACAGGGATGGTAGAAAAAGATACACCATCAATTGTTACAATGCTCAGGGGCATGTTAAGTCAAGAAATTACCATTAAAGGTCCTGATAAAGATTTACATTCTGGAATGTATGGCGGCCCATCTATCAACCCAATAAGAGTACTTACAAAAGCATTAAGCGCCCTTCATGATGAAAATGGCCGTGTAACACTTGATGGCTTTTATGATGGTGTAGTCGAAATACCTGATCAAGTTATGGAGCAATGGAACAATTTATCTTTCGATGAAGACACATTTTTATCGAATGTAGGATTAAAATTACCCGCAGGCGAAAAAGATAGAACTGTTTTAGAACAAATTTGGTCAAGGCCAACTGCTGAAATTAATGGTATTTGGGGAGGATATACTGGCGAAGGCTTTAAAACAGTTTTACCAAGTGAGGCTCATGCAAAAATTAGTTTCAGATTAGTTGGCAGCCAAAATCCTGATAAAATTCAAACTGCTTTTATTGAACATTTAGCAAGTCATATTCCAGGTGATTGTTCATTAGAATATAAATTACATGGATCATCCATGGCTTCTAATATGGCAATAGACAATAAATCATTTGAAATTGCTAGAAATGCATTATCCCAAGAGTGGAAAAATTCAGGAGTATATGTCGGGTGTGGTGGCTCAATTCCAATTGCAGGGCATTTTCAAAAAATTGTTGGATTAGAGACAATGCTTATAGGGTTTGCTCAAGATGATGATGCGATACATTCACCAAATGAAAAATACGATATTCGTAGTTTCCATAAAGGCATGAGGTCTTGGGTTAGAATATTACATGCATTAGCTTAATCATACAAGTATATGTTTAAATAGACTTTATTTATAAGATCTACCAGATCTTCCACCCCTTCTGCCAGTGCTTTGTACCTTTGATAAACCCGCTAGAAGTACTTCTGTCATTGGATGATCTTCATAAATTTCTTTATATTCTGATAACAAAGTATTTATGTCTTCTGTCATATCTGATTTGGCCACTTCAAGTGCCCAATCTAAAAAAATCATTCGACATTCTTCAATTGTGATATTTTCAATTCTATATGATTCAAAAATTAACCCACGAGGGTCTATACTAAGATTTCCTTTAAAAACCATACTAATTTCCTAAATTGTATATAATTTTAATATTCCATTTTAATAATATTTAAAGCTTAATCACGTCACTTTTTAATTTAAATACGCAAATTTCATAAATCATCTATATATTTTTTAAAACAGATTTTGCAGCTAATAAATGTTTATCTTTCTTATTTATACCTAACTGATTCATTGTTTCAGTCATTGCTGTAATTTGATTGCTATCATTTTCCAGTAAGGATCTAAGGCTACTTGTTATTTTATTAGCTGTGCATTCCTCAAAAAGGTGTTCAGGTATAATTTTAGAATTTGTTATAATATTTATTAGATTAGCAGTATCAATTTTAGCTAATTTCTTAACCATTCTTGTAGTAATCCAACTAGCTTTATAGGCTACTACCATTGGGCATTTTTGCGATGCTAACTCTAAAGAAACAGTGCCAGATGTAGCAAGGGCAGCTGAACTTATAGAATATGATAGAAATTTATCATATTCTACTTCTTGTGGTGTCTTAAAATCATTAAGAAGAAGCAACGGCTTAACGCCCCAATATTTAACAGCATTTATAACATTAACCTCAACAGCAGATGCAACCGGCAAAATAAACTGTGCATCAGGGTATATTCTATTTATGTTTATTAATACTTCATTAAAAATTGGGCTCATTCTCTTTATTTCACCAAGACGTGAACCAGGTAAAACGGTTATAATAGGGCCATTATTTAAATTATGCTTTAATTTAAATTCTTTTTGTGCGGCCTCATTAATTATTGGGCTGTTAACTACTGGGTGCCCTACAAAATCGCTTGTCATCCCTTCAGCCTCCATATACGGCGGTTCAAAAGGTAAAAGTGCTAGGACATGGTCAACAAATTTTGACATTTTAGATGCACGTTCAGGGCGCCAGGCCCATACGGAAGGCGCAACGTAATGAATTATCTTTATATTAGGGTTAATTTTTCGTATTTTTTTAGCAACTCTTAGACAAAAATCTGGGCTATCTATAGTAATTAACACATCTGGCTGTTCAAGAATTATTGCTTTTACTGTTAAGTTTATTCGAGAAAATAACATTGGAATTTTTGGTATTATTTCCACTAAACCCATCAAAGACAAATCTGTCATATTAAATAAACTTTTAAAACCACTTGCCTCCATCATGGGTCCACCAATTCCATAAAAAGTTACATTTTTATTAGTTAGTTGATTTAATCCATTTATGAGTGAAGAACCAAGCTTATCACCCGATAATTCACCAGCAATAATAAAGCATTTAAATTTTTGCATGATTGTTTATTAGATACTGATACAATGAATATTCCAAGTTGGTTGGCTAATTCTATACAGACCTCTTTATCAATTATTTGAACATTATTTGCTTTTAATGCAATTCCAGAAAAACCTGCATTTGCAATATTTTGAATAGTATTAATTCCTATAGTTGGAACATCTATTCTAGTATCTTGATTTATTTTTTGCGATTTGAGAAAAACACCCTTACCTCCAGCTTTATTATTGAGGTAATCATCTTTTTTAAGACTGGCAAATTTAATCAATTCATCAGAACCTTGAATAGTCTCAATACCTAAACATAGGCCTTGACCAACTATACAAGCCTGTCCAACATCTATTGCTGAAATATGATCTAATATTTCCAAGCCACGCTTTATATCAATTAAGTCATCATCATTTGGTTTTAATTTTGTAAGTATACCTTCACTAACAAATAAATTTTTTAATAATTGATTAGCTGAAATTATCTTAAAGCCTTCTTTTTCAAATATTTCTGCAATAATTTTCAATGTGGTATCATCACCACTTTTCAACGCAGGTAACAGTCTAGAAGCAATTGATAAAAACTTTTTATCAAATCTCAATGGGTTTAGTTTAGGTCGCTTCATTGAACCTGCAAATACTACTTGATCACATTTAAAATCTTTTAATGATAAAAATAAAGTATTAGGTTTTTCAAATTTAGCAGATATTACTGATAGATCTTTTGCCCATGGCAATTCCACACCCTCAAAATGTATGATTTTATAATTTAAATTATTTTTTATACAATGCTTTACAATATTAATTGGTAATTCACCTGCCCCTGCAACGATTGCTAAACATGGTGAACCCATAATTAATCCTTTGATGGTATAGTAAGTGAACGTGAAGTTTCAGAAGTAATAAATGAAATCATTTCTTCAACTAATGGATTTCCTTTATGTATTTTTAAAGTTGGTTCAATTGCATCCTTAACCGTTCCATCACTCTGAAATATTGATTTAAACGCCGACCGCAGTCCATTTATATGATCTTTATTAACGCCAGCTCTTTTTAAGCCAATAAGGTTTAAACCATCAAGGTTTGCACGTTCACCAATAACCATTCCCATAGGAATTACATCGGCAACAACTGCAGACAATCCACCAATCATTGCACCACGACCAACTCTACAAAATTGATGTACTCCAGCTAAAGCACCAATAACCACATTGTCTTCAATAATACAGTGACCACCTAATGAAGCATTATTTGCCATAATAACATTATTACCAACTATACAATCATGACCAATGTGAACACCCATCATGAATAATCCATCATTCCCGACTTTAGTTAGGCCACCACCGCCGCTTGTCCCAGGATTCATCGTTACATATTCACGAATACGGTTTCTTTTGCCAATTTTTAATTTTGTTCGCTCACCATTAAACTTTAAATCTTGTGGAATATGCCCAATGGAAGCAAATGGAAATATAACTGTATCCTCATCAACTTCAGTCAAACCATTAACAACTACGTGAGATTTTAATTCTACACCCTTCTGAAGTATTACCTCAGAGCCAACATAGCAAAATGGACCAATAGATACACTAGGGTCGATAACTGCCCCTTCGTCAATTACACTACTTGGATGAATCATTGCGCGTAGATTATCAGACATAAAATTAAGCCTCTTCAGGTGGAACCATCATTGCAGTGAATTCAGCCTCTGCAACTACAACATCTCCAACCTTACCTTCACCATAAAATTTCCAAAGTTTTCCACGTCCACGTAATACTCTAACATGTAATTCTAATTGATCTGGGGGAGAAACTACATGGCGAAATTTACATTTATCAATTGTTAAAAAATAGACCAACATATTATTATCAATCATATTTAATGTTTTAACAACTAATACTGCAGCTGTTTGCGCCATAGCTTCAACAATAGTAACGCCAGGCATGACTGGTCTTTCTGGAAAATGACCCTGAAAGTGTGGTTCATTAAATGTTACATTTTTAATTCCAATAGCACTTTCATTTAATTTAATATCCCTAACTGCATCTATAAGTAAAAATGGATATCTATGAGGGATCATTCGTTTGATGTCTTGAATATCTGCATTTAGTGTTTTTGAATTTAACTCTGACATTAATAATTCCCTTTAAATCTATTTATAGCCATTAGTTTTTCAACTGACTATTAATCTTAGCTATTGCAGCTTTTGTAATATCACTTCCAGTACTAGCCAATGCTACAGTATCTTTATTCAAAAGAACTTCCACACCCAATTCATCAATAAAACTTAATAAAATTGGAGTAATTTTTTCAAAAAATATTTTTTTATTATCATTTAAAAAATCATTAATTTTACGTTGCTTTATAGCTTGTTCATTTCTTATCTGTTTAACTTTATTATCAAATTCAAATGCTAAAACATCAAATTCTAATTTTGAAATTGTTTTTCTTTTTTTCGTTAATAACAATTCTTCAGTTTCAAGAAGGCTTTCAATAGACCTATTCTCTTTAGCTAATAATGAAACTTTAACCTCTATTTCATTTAGAATGTTTTTACCCCATATGGTATCAGTAAATAACGCTTCTTGATCTAATATGGCTATTGAT
>CAJJAY010000032.1 GCA_905182285.1 uncultured Amylibacter sp.
CAAAGACAACTAAATGTAGAAATTTCTAATACTTCAAAATTTCTTTTTGTTGAGCCTTTAGTTTTTGGACGAATAGCATCAGGGGAAGAGTTAGTTTCATGTTATTTTAAAGACAGCGTTTCTATCACTTGCAATGGCCAGCCCATTTATATTGATGGGATAAAAATAGATGGCGATATCAATGAATTGCTGAAAAAAAAATCTATTGGTAATAATAATAAAGCAATGGCAAACATTGTACTTTATGACACAAATTCAATTAAAATTTTAGATAATATTAGAATGCTTCTTCCACTTAGTGCAGGAGCTAGTCTTATAAATGATCATTTGTTGGTTATAAGAATTTTAACTTCAGATAGTTATGAATTAAGAAAAATTCTTTTTCCTATACTTTCGCTTCTAACAGACAATACCGTACCAAAAAATTGGAAACTTTAAAATGAAACTTACTCCGCGAGAAAAAGATAAATTATTAATTTCTATGGCTGCAGAAGTTGCACGAAAGAGACTCCAGCGAGGGGTCAAACTAAATTATCCTGAGGCAATAGCAATTATCACTGATGCTGTTGTTGAAGGTGCAAGAGATGGAAAATCTGTAGCTGACATGATGCAAGAAGGTGGGCAAATAATCTCAAAAGAACAATGTATGATTGGGGTAGCTGAAATGATCCATGATGTTCAAGTAGAGGCTACTTTCCCAGATGGAACAAAGCTTGTCACAGTTCATAATCCAATTCGCTGAAGGAGAAAAAATGATACCTGGAGAAATATTCCCAGCCGAAGGGATTTTGATACTTAATGAAGGCGCAGTCTCAGAAATTTTAATGGTTGCGAATGAAGGTGACCGCCCTATCCAAGTTGGTAGTCATTACCATTTTGGAGAAGCAAATTTAGCTCTTAAATTTGATCGTGAAAAAGCACGAGGTATGCGATTAGATATTGTTGCAGGAACAGCCATTCGATTTGAACCTGGACAACGCCGTGAAGTACAGCTGATTCCTATCTTGGGAAAGAGATGCATCTATGGCTTCAATCAAAAAATTATGGGAGATTTATAAATGCCTGTAAAAATCAAAAGATCAGAATATGCTTCAATGTTTGGACCTACTGTTGGTGATAAAATAAGGTTAGCTGATACTGATCTCATTATTGAGGTAGAAAAAGATTTAACGATTTATGGTGAAGAGGTTAAGTTTGGAGGAGGCAAAGTAATTAGAGATGGTATGGGCCAATCTCAAGCTACCCGAGCAGAAGGTGCAGTAGATACTGTAATTACTAATGCATTAATTATCGATCATAGTGGAATTTTTAAAGCTGATGTCGGCTTGAGAGATGGAAGAATTTTCAAAATAGGTAAAGCGGGAAATCCTGATACTCAGCCAGGTGTAGATATTATAGTTGGGCCAGGAACTGAAGCTATTGCGGGAGAAGGTCGTATTTTAACCGCTGGCGGATTTGACAGTCACATACATTTTATATGCCCTCAACAAATTGAAGATGCACTTCACTCTGGGCTAACAACAATGCTTGGAGGTGGGACAGGTCCAGCGCATGGCACTTTGGCAACTACTTGTACGCCTGGCTCTTGGCATTTAAGCCGAATGTTGCAGGCAGCGGATGCATTCCCAATGAATCTTGCGTTTGCTGGAAAAGGAAATGCAAGTAAGCCTGCTGCTCTCATAGAAATGGTAAATGCTGGTGCTTGTGCTTTAAAACTACACGAGGATTGGGGAACTACGCCCGCAGCAATAGATTGCTGCCTTTCAGTAGCAGATGATATGGATGTCCAAGTTATGATTCATACCGATACACTCAATGAATCAGGTTTTGTGGAGAATACTGTTAAGGCTATGAAAGGGCGAACAATACATGCATTTCATACTGAGGGTGCGGGAGGTGGCCATGCTCCAGATATTATAAAGATATGTGGAGAAGAGCATGTTTTGCCATCATCAACAAATCCTACTCGGCCATTTACAGTGAACACATTAGAAGAACATCTAGATATGCTTATGGTGTGTCATCATTTAGATAAATCAATTCCAGAAGACGTAGCTTTTGCAGAAAGCAGGATAAGACGCGAAACAATTGCTGCTGAAGATATTCTCCATGATATGGGAGCTTTTTCAATTATCGCTTCAGATAGTCAAGCCATGGGGAGAGTTGGTGAAGTATTGATAAGAACTTGGCAAACAGCTGACAAAATGAAAAAGCAAAGAGGTCGATTGCCAGAAGAGACTGGAGAAAATGATAACTATCGTGTTCGTCGATATATATCAAAATATACAATAAATCCTGCAATTGCACATGGTATTGGGCATGAAATTGGTAGCATTTCTGAAGGTAAAAGAGCTGACCTTGTTATGTGGGATCCAGCATTTTTTGGAGTAAAGCCTGAGATGGTTTTACTTTCTGGAACAATTGTTTCGGCACAGATGGGTGACCCAAATGCATCTATTCCAACACCCCAACCAGTATATTCACGTCCAATGTTTGGTGCATTTGGTCGTTCAGTTGAACGTTCAGCAGTTACATTCGTATCACAAGCGGCATATGAGAATGGTATTGGAAAAAAACTTGGTCTATCAAAAGATGTTGTTCCAGTTAAAAATACTAGAGATATAGGTAAATCAGATCTTATTTTAAATAATGCAATGCCACAAATTGAAGTAAACCCAGAGACTTATGAAGTTCGTGCTAATGGAGAATTACTTACATGTGAACCAGCAAAAGAATTGCCTATGGCGCAAAGATATTTTTTATTCTGATGACAGATTTTACAGCACATGAAGTAAGCCGATCTGGCACTTGGGTTCATAAAATCGAAGAATGTATCCTTACATATGATGAAAGGTTTCTAAGGCGTAAAGTTTTAAATACTTGCAGTGGAAAAAAAGTACTAATTGATCTTCCTCAAACTACTTCACTTGAAAATGGTGATGCGTTGAAAGTTGAAGGTGGAAACTTTATTAAAATTACCTCAGCAGTAGAGCCCTTATTGGAAATAACAGGCAAGAATCTAGTGATATTAGCCTGGCATATAGGAAACCGGCATACTCCTTGCCAAATAGATAAAACTAGATTGTTAATTCAAGATGATCCTGTAATTGGGCATATGCTTGAACATTTAGGAGCAAATGTAAAAAGTATTTTAGAACCTTTTAATCCAGAGAAAGGTGCATATGGCTATGGGAGAACTCACAGCCATGATCATGGGCATACATCACATGATTAGAAATAATGAAATTCTTATATTGACACAAATGCTTTCACCATCTTTTCCCGTAGGTTCTTTTGCATATTCACACGGTATGGAAAGTGCTATTAATGAAGGCTTAATTGTTGACGTGAAAGATTTAGAAGAATGGTTAAGGTGTTTATTAACCCAAGGAAGTGGCTGGACTGATGCAGCATTATTAAATATCGCATACAATGCTAAAAAGTCTGATGTTGAATATATCAATACTTATGCCCGAGCGTTTGCATCATCAAATGAACGGATCAAAGAAACAGACTTACAAGGAGGAGCATTTTGTGATGCTGTAAATTCCATATGGGACTTGAAGCTTAAGAAATTATGTTACCCAGTGGCTTTAGCTAGGACAGCATTTGCTCTAAAGCTTAGCGTTGAACTTACTACTGTAATGTTTTCAAATGCTTTTGTAGCCAATATGTGTAACGTCGCTATGCGGCTTGTCCCACTTGGGCAAACAGATGGTCAACGAGTTCAAGCAATACTAAAATCAGTTGTTTTGGAACTAGCATTAGAAGTAAAAAATGTAACTATTGATGATTTGTTTAGTAATACTTTTATGTCAGACATAATGGCAATGCGCCATGAAACTCAATATTCTCGAATATTTAGAACCTAAAGGAGACAGTAATTGTCAAAAAATGGCCCATTACGGATAGGGATAGGAGGCCCTGTTGGAGCTGGAAAAACCACTTTGACTGCTTCACTTATACGTATCTTACATCCACATAATTCTGTGGGTGTTATTACCAATGATATTTATACTCAAGAAGATGCTGAGGCATTAATGCGGATGCAAATTTTACCAAGAGACCGTGTTATAGGCGTGGAAACGGGAGGATGTCCCCACACTGCTATTCGAGAAGATGCATCTATAAATCTTGCCGCAATTGCCCAAATGCATGAGCGCTACAATGATATTGAAATTATTTTTATTGAAAGTGGTGGAGACAATCTTTCAGCAACGTTTAGCCCCGAGCTTGCAGATTTGACAGTCTATGTAATTGATGTTGCAGCTGGAGAAGAAATACCCCGAAAAGGTGGCCCAGCCATTACAAAATCAGACATTTTAGTTATTAATAAAACAGATTTAGCACCATACGTGGGCGCATCACTAGAAGTAATGGAACGGGATGCAAAAATAATGCGTGCTGGAAAACCATTTGTATTTTCTAGTTTAAAAAATAGCGACGGAGCCTACCAAATATTGAAAATATTATCTGAGCTAGGCGGTTTCAAATATCAAGATGATCATGCAGTAAAATAATTTAGTAATTTATACTGACAAACAGGAAAGTAGTTCTGACTTTTTAAGTTTTGACTTTGGAGCGTCTAAGATAATGTCACCTCTTCGCATTGCATAAAAATGGTCAGAAAGATTATATGCGAAGTCGAAATATTGCTCAACAAGAAGGATAGCCATATCTCCTTGGTTTTTCAAGAATGAGATTACTTCTCCAATTTGCTTAATAATATTTGGCTGAATACCTTCAGTTGGCTCATCTAATAATAATAATTTTGGTCTGGTAATCAGTGCTCTTGCAATTGCTAATTGCTGTTGTTGCCCTCCTGATAAATCACCACCCCTACGATTTTTCATTTCTTTTAGAACAGGAAACAACTCAAAGATTTGGTCTGGTACCATTTTTTCTGATTTATCTAAACATGCAAATCCAGTTTGCAAATTTTCATGGACTGTCATAAGTGGAAATACATCTCGACCTTGCGGTACATATCCAACACCACGTCTTGCTAGTATATGCGCAGATGATAATCCTTGATCTTTTCCATCTAGTTTATAGGTGCCAACAGAATGATTGTGAGTACCTGCGATGACTTTAAGCAAACTAGTTTTACCTACTCCGTTTGTTCCCATAAGACAGGTAATTTTACCTTTTTCAGCACTTAAATTCACACCATTTAATATCTGGCTTTTTCCATAGTGTAATACAATATTTTCAAGTTCTAACATTTTATCGTCCTAAATATACATCAATCACAGTTTTATTCTTTACAACATGATCTATTGTTCCCTCGGCTAGAACTGTCCCTTCATGAAGAACGGTTACCTTGCAGTCCAAGTTACGGATAAACTCCATATCATGTTCTATTACGACTACTGCATGAGACTTAGCTAATTTCTTTAATAGAGATGCAGTGTGATTTCGCTCTTCAATAGTCATACCTGCAGCTGGTTCATCAACTAGCAATAATTTTGGCCTTTGTGCCAAAAGCATGCCTATTTCCAACCATTGTTTTTGGCCGTGACTCAAATCACCTGCACGTTTTTTTAGTTCTGAAATTAAACCAATGTCAGAAGCAATAGTTATAACCTCATTTCTGTCTAATGAATTAAATCTATAAAAAAGTACTGACAGAGGATTCCTATTATTTTTTAAAGCTATGGTTAAATTTTCCATTACTGATTGATCTTCAAATACAGTTGGTTTTTGGAATTTACGACCAATTCCTAGATTGGCTATTTCACTTTCTGATTTTTGTATCAAACTTATGTTTCTTGAACCCCAAATAACATCGCCACTGTCTGGGCGTGTTTTACCTGTGATTATATCCATAAAGGTTGTTTTACCTGCTCCATTTGGGCCAATTATTGCACGAAGTTCACCACTATCTATGTTAAATGATAAATTATCAATTGCTTTAAAACCATCAAAAGAAACAGAAATTGCATTTACTTCTAAGAGTGCCCCACTCATTTTGAAATTCCTTTAGTAAACTTATCAAATAATCCACCTATACCTTTTGGAGCATACAGTGTGACAATAACAAATGAGATGCCAAGTAAAACTAGCCACCAATCTACCCATTTTAGTTCGATAAATCCTAATGAGATATTAGGTGCCTGTCCTCCAGTTAGCCAACTTGATAACAAAGAAACAAAAGTAGCTCCTATGACTGCGCCATAAATACGACCGCGTCCTCCTATGGCGACCCAGACTGCTAAATATATTGAGGCAATTGGAGTTAATTCAGCAGGATTAATTATACCTGCTTGAGGGTAATATAATGCACCTGCAATTGCTGCAATTATAGCGGTTAACGTGAAGATAAATAATTTATATGTTTCTACGTTGTAACCTAAAAATCGCATCCTTTGCTCATTGTCTCTTATGCCTCGAATAATATTTCCAAGTTTACTCTCAACAATTAATTTTATTAATATAAAGCCAAGTCCTAAAGCTGCAGCTGACCCCCAAAAAAACCATATTGATATTATAGATTGTGGAATTAATTCTAACCCTGGCAAATTTTGCAAACCAGAAAGCCCGTTATTTCCCCGTAAACCACTGTCATTTTGGAATAAGTAAAGGGCAAGAGCCAAAGTCATTGCTTGGGTTAAAATTGATAAATATACACCCGTGACCCGGGATCTAAAAGCAAGCCATCCAAAAACTAATGCTAACAATCCTGGAACTAAGATAACTAAAAAAAGCTGTACCCAAAAAAAGTCAGCAAAAGCCCAAATTATTGGAAATTCAGATCCCCCAACAACACCGAATATCTGTGCTCCAATAGCATTTTGAACTTCTTGAATTGTCATAGGTAATTCTGCATTCTTACCAGCTTCTATGACAATTAACTTTGTTCGTTCATACATCAGCCACATGCCAATCATATATCCACCTAAGCCAAAAAAAGCGAAATGGCCTAAACTTAATATTCCACAATATCCCCAAACCAAATCCATCGCTATTGCTAGCAAACAAAAACATAAGGTTTTTCCAAGCACTTTTATTAAAGAAGTTGAAATAAAACCATAGCCAAACGCCTCACTTCCTATTGTGATAAATGCTGTAATGAAAGAAAGAATTAAGAAAAAAATTAATACACTTGGGTTATTAATCAAAAACTTTACGAGAACACTTTTCATATTTAATCTCCAGCTGCCCGGCCCTTAAGCGCAATAATGCCTCTGGGTCGAAATTGAATAAAAATAATTATGAAAACAATCATAAATGTTTGAGCTGCAAGAGTATTTGATGGATTGAACCATTCGATGCTTTTTTGTAAAAAGCCAATCATAGCTGCCCCAGCAAGTGTTCCCCATATATTCCCAACACCTCCAACAACTACTGTCATAAACGATTGAACTATATAATCATTACCTAGCTCTGAGGTAACTTTTGCAAATAGGCCTATGGCAACACCTGCAATGCCTGCAATTCCGGACCCAAGTCCAAATGTAAGCATATTAATCTTATGTGGATTTATCCCCATCGATGCGGCCATTTGAGGATTTTGTGTAACTGCTCTTGTTTCTAATCCCAAACGGGTTTTATTTAAAGTAAACCAAAGAAGTGCAAAAAATATAATAGACAAACATAAGATTGCAACCCTTATCCAACTAATAGAAATAACATCATTTATAATCATAGAACCACCAAGCCAATCAGGTGATGTTAATGGTCTTGCTTGTGTGCCAAAGATATTTTTGGCTAATTGTTGCAAAGCAATTGAAACTCCAAAGGTTGCCAATAAAGTTTCTAGTGGCCGATGATAAAGGTGACGTATGATTAGTCTTTCCATTAATATTCCTGCAAAAAAAGTGACTGCAAAAGCAATTGGAAGTGCTAAGATTATAGATATAGTATAGTTGGGGATATATTGTTGCACTAAATATCCAGTATATGCCCCCATCATTATGAATTCGCCATGCGCCATATTAATGACACCCATAACTCCAAAAGTTATAGCTAAGCCAATTGCAGCAAGAAAAAAAATAGACGCTAGTGATAAAGCATCTAAAAAAAGATCAATACCCCTTGCGATATAAACTTTAGTTTTTATTTTATTTAAAGTTTGTTGCGTTGCTAGAATTACATTGGGTGACTTTTCTATATATTTTTCATAAAAAAATGTTCCATCGATAGCTGATTGTATTTGACTTTCGGTAACATCCTTTGGCGCTAAATCAGAATTTACTAATCTTGAATATGCTAAATCTCGTGATAAATTTGTATGTAAATTTTTTATTTTTATTCCTGAAACTTCGCCATCTTTTATATTCTCTATCAAAGATGACCGTTTCATTTCAGACGTGATATATTTTATAGCCCATCCTTCTTTTACAATCATATCATATGCCTGATAGCGATTGAATTTAGAAGGATTTTTCATATCAATAATTTGAGCGTAAGTTCCTTGCTTTGGAGGTGATTTAGAAAGTTCTAAAGTAGTGTTTAAAATTGGATTCAAACTAGCTCGAACATCTAAACTTAAATCATTATCAAAGCTTCTAATAGCCTCTATTCGCTTTACTTCATTTATCTCAAATTTAACTGAAAGTATTCTTTCAAGTCTTTCCATTTGGATTTTCAGATTTGTATCAGATTCTTTTAATATAGCATTTCGGAGGGGTTGTAAGTGTATTGCTTTTGGATTTCGACCAATGCTATCTAAGCTTGAAATACGGTTTATTAAAATACTACTATTAAGCTGTGATGTAACCAAAGCTGATCCAATTAATCTACGAACACCAGAGTTTGGTTTAATTTGTTTAATTGTATTTTTTTTCGCTAGACCTAAACTTTTACCTGTTTCTAAATCAATTGTGGCATATTCAGTGTTTGAATGCTTTTCTACAAGAAATATTGAATAATCGTCTTTACGATACCATAGCTTTTTTAACTGCCACGCTAATAAAAACTTGTTTGAAATTTCACCATTGAATGTTTGGATGGAATTAATCACAAAAGGTGCTGTTTTTACAGATGGCTTTATAATATTTGAGTTTTGATATTCTATTAAGGATTGAAATTTTGATTGAGCATTGCTCGTATTTGAAAATATAAGCATAAAAAAAATAATCTTTAATATTAATTGCATTGTTTAATTTCCTATAAAAATGGGGACGCAAAAAAGCGCCCCCCAACCATCCCTGTTAGGCGGTATTAAATTTAATAGTTTGATTTTATTTGTACGCAGCTTTTAGTTTCTAAGTTATACATTCCACATCCTAGATCTTTCCAATCTGATTTTAGAACTGCTGAAGAAGGTAAAAAATCCGTCCAAGCGTCCCCATCAACTTCTGATGTTTGGCTTATAATATCGAATTGGCCATCATCTTGTATTTCACCAATTAAGACTGGTTTGCTTAAGTGATGATTTGGTAACATTACTGCCATACCACCTGTAAGATTGGGGAATTTTTGACCATACATTTGGGCTCTAACAGCATCCACTTCAGTAGATCCTGCATCTTTGACAGCATTTACCCACATATTGAAACCGATATAGTGCGCTTCCATAGGATCATTCGTTACGCGGTCTTCACCCATGGTTTCTTTCCATGTCTTTATGAAATTTGTATTAACCGATCCTTCAGCAGATTGAAAATAATTCCAAGCAGCCAAATGTCCAACAAGATTTGTTGTATCAAGTCCTGCTAATTCTTCTTCGCCAACTGAAAAAGCAATCACAGGGATATCATCAGCAGAAACCCCCGCGGCAGCAAGCTCTTTGTAAAAGCCAATATTTGCATCACCATTAATAGTTGAAATAACTCCAACTTTTTTTCCATCAGCACCTAGAGCTAAAACATCTGCAACAATTTTGGACCAATCTGAATGTCCAAATGGAGTATAATTTACAAAAATATCTTCTTCATCAATACCTTTATCTTTTAAGTATTGTTCCAAAATATTATTTGTTGTTCTGGGGTATACATAATCTGTTCCAAGTAATGCGAATTTTTCTACACCAAGTTCTTCAAGATAATAATCAGTGGCTGGTATTGCTTGTTGGTTTGGTGCTGCACCAGTGTAAAAAACATTTTTTGAACTTTCTTCACCCTCATACTGTACTGGATAAAACAAAAGTCCGTTAAGTTCTTCAATAACTGGAAGTACAGACTTACGAGATACAGAAGTCCAATTTCCAAAAATCACATCAACTTTTTCAACGGTTAATAATTCTCGTGCTTTTTCAGCAAATAATGGCCAGTTTGATGCCGGATCAACCACTACAGGAACAATTTTTTCTCCATTTATTCCACCTTTTTCATTTTGCTGATCAATAAGCATTAACATTGTGTCTTTAAGGGTAGTTTCTGAAATTGCCATTGTACCTGAAAGTGAATGTAATATGCCCACCTTAATATCGGCCGTTGCGCTCGACATGCACAATGATGTTAAGGCAGAAGCAAGTATAAATTTTTTCATTTTATTTCCTTTAATTTTAGCGCGGGAGGATGCGCTAGATTTAATCTTAGAGAGATTTATCTCAGTGATTCCATTTACATTAAAATTTATTGCTGGTGCAGTCTGCGTCAAAATATGTATAATTGTGTTGCATTTATTGCACCGGCATTTATATTTACCAAAAAAGATATTCGCATGCGGCACCTACAATCATTTAAATATGTGAAATTAATTTCTGAGATTGGCTCTATAAGAGGCGCAGCAGAAAGTTGCGCCATATCCCCATCTGCGTTAAATAGGCATATTCAAAGTTTAGAACTTGATATTGGTATACAGATTTTTGATCGACTAAGCGTAGGAGTAAGGTTGTCAACTGAAGGTGAATTATTTTATCAATTTGCTTTGTTACAGTTAAGAAGTTTTGAGCGACTACAATCACAAATTAATGATTTAAAAGGTCTACAAACTGGTATTGTTAGATTAGGAATTAGCGCTGAGTTGAACGGAATTTTCATTAATAATCAAATAGCTGAATTCCAAAATGAATACCCACAAATAGCATTTCAAATAAAAATTATTGATCAAAATATAATGGAAAATGATTTAATTTCTAACCAGATTGATCTTGGATTTTTTTATCAACCAATAGTTACCAAGTATTTAAGTATTATTCATGCATTTGAAATTAAAGTCCATGCGGCAATACCGACAGAATTATATTTGAACAACCTAAATAGGATAAAGTTTTACGACTTGATTGATCAGGAAGTTTTATTACCCTTAAAAAATACACATCTTCGAAATAAGATTGACGGAGTGTGCGCTAAACTTGGAGTTAATTTCAATACACAATTAGAGAGTAATGATCCGTTGCTATGTTTGAAATCATCCAAAAGAAAGATGGTTTCATTTTGCTTGCCATTTGAAAGTGAATCCCATGAATATAACGAAGCAGGATATAAACTTTTACCATTAGCGCAAAAAGAGTTGGGTGTTGGATATGTCAATTTTGTAACATCAACTCAAGGAATAATGGGCGTTGCTACACAAAGGTTTTTTAAAAAATGTGTAAAAAGTTTAGAAAAAATAAATTAATTTGAATTATTATTCAAACCATTCAATAAGACTATTTTATACTTTTAATCTACTTTAGATAAGCGCTTGCCGAGCCATTTCATGATAGCACTATTGAAGTTACCATTTTGAATACCTACTGCATTATCGTGCAACATATAACTCCAATAATAATACCCATCATCCTCATTAAGTAAAAGTTTACGCATATTAAACTCCATGTTTGCATAACAGATATTAGAAACTTCTTCACCAAAACTTATACGATTGCCAGTAATTATTATATTAAATGTAAAGCCGTTAGGTGTTGAGTTCTCTAAAACGGTAGCACCAGCTAAGCTTAATTGAGTCTGAACAAAACTCTCAACTTCTTCTAAATTTGTCCAACAATCTCCTTTTGCATCATCTTTGAGTCTAACCGTTACATTCTTACCTT
>CAJJAY010000033.1 GCA_905182285.1 uncultured Amylibacter sp.
TCTAAGAACTCTTCTTCAGACATCATTTGACCGTAATTTAGATCTGTCAAACCAGGTTCTATAACTACATATTGTTCAAAATATAAAACTCTTTCTAACTCACGAAGTGTCATATCTAACATTAAACCAATTCGTGAAGGAAGTGATTTTAAAAACCATATATGGGCAACTGGCGAAGCCAAATCAATATGGCCCATGCGTTCACGGCGTACTTTTTGAAGTGTTACTTCAACGCCACATTTTTCACATACTACACCACGGTATTTCATACGTTTGTATTTGCCACACAAGCATTCGTAATCTTTTATTGGTCCAAATATTCTTGCACAAAACAAACCATCTCGTTCTGGCTTAAAAGTACGGTAGTTAATGGTTTCTGGCTTTTTAATTTCGCCAAATGACCATGACAGAATCCGCTCAGGCGACGCCAAAGATATTTGAATTTCATCAAACGTCTTTGGAGGCTGGACGGGATTAAACGGGTTATTCGTGATTTCTTGGTTCATTTTCTAGATCCTAATCTCGATTTCAGTTAAAGGAGCAGGCGCGAACGCCTACTCACTCTCCGCATCCAGCAGCTGGATATTTAAGCCCAAGCTACGGATTTCTTTTATAAGCACATTGAAACTTTCTGGTATTCCAGCTTCAAAATTATCTTCACCTTTAACAATGCTTTCGTATACTTTTGTACGACCAGCAACGTCATCAGACTTTACAGTTAACATTTCTTGCAAGGTATAAGCAGCGCCATATGCTTCTAGCGCCCACACTTCCATCTCACCAAATCGTTGCCCACCAAACTGTGCTTTACCACCAAGTGGTTGTTGAGTGACCAGAGAGTACGGGCCAGTTGAACGAGCATGAATCTTATCATCAACCAAATGGTGAAGCTTTAAGATATATTTCATTCCAACAGTAACTGGACGATTAAATTGTTCTCCAGTTCGGCCATCAAACAAAATAGACTGCCCTGATGTATCTAACCCAGCGCGAGTTAACATATCGTTTACATCAGCTTCCTTTGCACCATCAAAAACTGGGGTAGCAATTGGAACTCCATCAGTAACGTTACCAGCAGCTTCAAGGAAATTATCCTTTGGCATATCTTTTAGAACTTCATTGTAAAGATCATCACCATAAGCAATACGCATTGCATCTTGAACTGGGGACATATCACCTGATCGTCTATATTCCTGTAATGAGAGATCTATAGACTTACCAAGATTCCGAGCAGCCCAACCCATATGGGTTTCAAGGATTTGGCCAACATTCATACGTGATGGAACACCTAGAGGATTTAAACAAAAATCTACAGGAGTACCATCTGCTAAAAATGGCATATCTTCTTGAGGAACAACTTTAGAAATCACACCTTTATTACCATGGCGCCCAGCCATTTTATCTCCTGGCTGTAATTTACGCTTTACAGCAATGAAAACTTTAACCATTTTCATCACACCTGGAGGCAAATCATCTCCACGACGAACCTTCTCAACTTTATCTTCAAAACGAGCGTCTAATGCTCCTTTTTGTAAATCATACTGTTTGTTGAGCGACTCCATATTAGCAACATCGGTTTCATCTTCTAATACAAGTTGCCACCATTGGCCTCTAGAAAGAGATTCTAATAGGGCATCATCAATTAATGAACCTGATTTTACACCTTTTGGACCTTTAACTGCTTTTTTCCCAATAATCATTGATTTTAATCGAGCGTAAGTATTTCTGTCTAGAATACCAACCTCATCATCACGATCTCTTGCCAAGCGCTCAACTTCTTCTCGCTCTATTTGCAAAGCTCTTTCATCTTTTTCAATTCCATGACGATTAAATACTCTTACTTCAACAACAGTACCGTAATCACCAGGTGGTAATCTTAAAGATGTATCCCGAACATCAGATGCTTTTTCACCAAAAATAGCCCTCAATAGCTTTTCTTCAGGCGTCATTGGGCTTTCACCTTTAGGAGTGATTTTCCCAACTAAAATATCTGAAGGCCCAACTTCAGCCCCAATATAAACAATTCCTGCTTCATCCAAATTGCGAAGAGCTTCTTCTCCTACATTTGGAATATCACGAGTAATTTCTTCAGGGCCCAACTTAGTATCTCGAGCAGCAACTTCAAATTCTTCAATATGAACGGATGTAAACACGTCATCTTTTACAATACGTTCAGAAATTAATATTGAATCTTCATAATTGTAGCCATTCCAAGGCATAAACGCTACAAGAACATTTTTACCCAATGCTAATTCACCAATATCAGTTGATGGTCCATCAGCTACTACTTCACCCATTGATACACGATCACCAACTTTAACTAATGGCCTTTGGTTAATACATGTATTTTGATTAGATCGTTGGAATTTACGCAAACGATAAATATCAACGCCAGGGTCACCAGCATCCATTGAATCAGTTACTCGAACAACAATTCGTGTAGCATCCACTTGATCAATAATACCACCACGTGCAGCTGTAATCGCAGCACCAGAATCTCGAGCAACTACTTCCTCTATACCAGTACCAACATATGGAGCATCAGCTTTCAATAAAGGAACCGCTTGACGTTGCATATTTGATCCCATTAACGCACGGTTAGCGTCATCATTTTCAAGGAATGGAATTAGAGATGCAGCTACAGAGACCAACTGTTTTGGTGAAACATCTATATAATCGATATTTTCAGGGGTATTCAGCATATACTCACCAGCCTGGCGAGTAGAAACTAAATCATTGGCAAATTTGCCCGCATCATCTAATTTAGCATTTGCTTGAGCAACTGTGTATCTCATTTCCTCAGTGGCTGACATATACTGAACTTCATCAGTAACTTTACCATTGTCTACCCTACGGTATGGTGTTTCGATAAACCCGTATTTATTAACCCTAGCAAAAGATGCTAATGAATTAATCAAACCAATATTTGGACCTTCAGGTGTCTCAATTGGGCACATACGGCCATAATGTGTTGGATGAACGTCACGAACTTCAAAGCCTGCACGTTCACGAGTAAGCCCACCTGGTCCAAGTGCAGAAAGTCGGCGTTTATGCGTCACTTCTGAGAGTGGATTAGTTTGATCCATAAATTGTGAAAGCTGCGAAGATCCAAAAAACTCTCTAACAGCTGCAGCAGCTGGTTTTGCATTTATTAAATCTTGAGGCATAATGTTGTCTATTTCAACAGATGACATACGTTCTTTTATCGCTCGCTCCATACGGAGAAGACCAACGCGATATTGATTTTCCATCAATTCGCCTACAGATCTTACACGCCTATTACCTAGATGGTCAATATCATCAATATCACCTTTACCATCACGCAATTCAACTAAAGCCTTCACAACACCGATAATGTCTTCTTTGCGAAGAGTGCGTTGTGTATCTTCTGCATCCAACTGTAATCGCATGTTCATCTTAACACGCCCAACAGCTGATAAATCATAACGCTCAGAATCAAAGAATAGAGTGTCAAAAAGTGCCGATGCGGCATCAACAGTTGGTGGCTCACCAGGGCGCATTACACGGTAAATATCCATTAATGCAGTATCGCGGCCCATGTTCTTATCTACGGACATAGTGTTTCTGATGTATGGCCCTACATTTATATTATCGATATCAAGAGTTGGAATTTTTACAATTCCAGCTTCTAGTAATTCTTGAAGTGTTCCACCATTAACAGCACCATCTTTATCATGCTCAAGTGTAAGCTCATCTCCAGCTTCAACATAAATTGCACCAGTTTCTTCATTAATAATATCTTGAGAAACATAACGCCCAACAATTGTATCAAATGGTACAAGAATTTCTGTAACCTTGCCTTCTTCAAGTAATTTTTTTACCGTTCTTGGTGTAACTTTAGTTCCTGCTTCAGCGATAACTTTGCCCGTTTTCGCGTCAATAATATCTTCAGTTGGTTTTGTACCTCTAACACGTTGAGGGAAAAACTTTGTTACCCAGGAATTTTTCTTTTTATCAAATTTATAATCAACTGTATCATAGTAAGCTGAACAAACACCTTCTTGATCTAAACCCAATGCATATAATAATGTTGTAACAGGTAATTTACGCCGACGATCAATACGCGCGTATACAACATCTTTCGCATCAAATTCAAAGTCTAACCATGATCCACGATATGGAATAATACGAGATGCAAATAATAATTTTCCTGAAGAATGGGTTTTACCGCGATCATGATCAAAAAATACACCAGGTGATCTGTGCATTTGAGAGACAATAACACGCTCAGTACCATTTACTACAAATGTACCGTTTGGCGTCATTAAAGGCAAATCACCCATAAATACATCTTGCTCTTTAATATCTTTCACAGATCGAGCGCCAGTTTCTTCATCCACATCAAAAACAATTAATCGCAGTGTAACTTTGAGGGGAGCAGAATATGTCATATCACGCTGCATACACTCCTCAACGTCATATTTTGGTTTTTCTAGATCATATTTAACAAACTCTAATACAGCAGTTTCATTAAAATCTTTAATTGGAAATACCGACTGAAAAACAGCATTAATACCTTCACCGTCTAACGGTTGAGATTGATCGCCAGAATTCAAAAAGAGATCATATGAGCTCTTTTGGACCTGAATGAGATTTGGAATATCCAATACTTCGCGGATTTTTCCATAATATTTGCGGATACGTTTTATACCTGAATGCGTCTGAGCCATGCTCGTCTTCACCTTTTCTAATGTTCACGTCATAGTTTGTGCGGGCATCACAACCTAATCGGCCACATGTAACAAAGTTCATCCTATTCTTGCTAAAGTGCCACCTTTAACTCCCGAATGAACCCTGTCTAAAACAAAGCCCTAATAAAGGCTCTCTTTAAGACAGGAGTGGCCGGTTCTAAATGAATAGAACCAGCCAAAGATAATAACACCCTAAGGTGCAATAATTATTTTAATTCAACTTCCGCACCAACTGCTTCAAGTTGCTTTTTCAACTCTTCAGCTTCTGACTTAGAAATGCCTTCTTTAACTGCTTTTCCACCAGCTTCAACAAGATCTTTTGCTTCTTTTAAGCCTAGACCAGTAATGCTACGAACTTCTTTGATAACATTAATCTTTTTATCGCCTGCAGATTTTAGAATCACGTCAAATTCATCTTTTTCTTCTTCAGCAGCAGCATCTCCAGCTGCAGCCATTACAACAGCACCGCCCGCAGCAGGCTCAATGCCATACTCATCTTTTAGGTGTGTTTTTAATTCTTGTGCTTCCAAAAGCGTTAACGCAACGATTTCTTCTGCAAGTTTTTTGATATCAGCCATTTGATATTTCCAGTTCAATTTTAAATTCTGTTTTTCCAGTGATGCTCGTATTTACGAACACCGGCAATTCCATTTGCAATTAAGCAGCTTTCTCTTCAATTGTTTCTAAAATAGAAGCAATGTTAGAGGCAGGCGCACCAACGGCTCCCGCTATGTTTGATGCAGGTGCAGCAATACAACCAACGATAGAAGCGATAAGCTCCTCACGTGATGGCATGGCGGCAACGGCTTTAACACCAGCGCGATCCAATGCATTGTCTCCCATTGACCCACCAAGGATAACGAGCTTACCGTTTTCTTTGGAATATTCTTCCGTTACTTTCGCAGCGGCTACAGGGTCTTCTGAAAAAGACAATACTGTCATTCCATCTAATAAACCTGAAATACTTTCACATGGCTTACCTTCAAGAGCGATTTTGGCGAGCTTATTTTTGGCTACACGTACAGAACCTCCTACATCACGCATGCGTGAACGGAAGTCTTGCATTTCTGCAACTGTTATGCCGGCATAGTGAGATACTACAACAACACCAGAGTCCGTGAAGATTTGTCCTAGTTCATCGACTAAGGCTTCTTTTTGGGCTCTATCCACAGTGTTTCTCCAAATTATAGGAAACGAAATGTTTCCCGGCTCAGTTTAACTGATCGTTTAAGATCAGCAGTTAGGGTCCTAATTACGGGCCCCTTCCAAAATCACCCGAGGCATAACCAGAGGTATAATTTGTTCGGATCCCATCTCAGGCAGGAATTATTTTGCTTGTGCAAAACCCACCATCTCGGACAGTTTCAAAATAATATCAACGAATCAATATTTATCTGAATAGCTGGTGTATAGGTGGGTTTAGTTCTGTTGTGAAGGGGTTAAGTTTCTATTATGATTGAAAATTTATATTTATTTTGTTGAACTCAACTTAGTACAGAATTTACTATAAATAATTTTAAAAATTTTATCATTATAATAAATCATTTATATCACGTTAAAATAAAAAAAGGGCCCTATAATAATAGAGCCCTTTATAATAATCTTAAGTTATTTAAGCCCCTGTTGCTGCATCAACATCTAAAGTCACTGATGGGCCCATTGTAGAAGATAAAACGATCTTCTTAATGTATGCACCCTTTGCACCTTCTGGTTTAGCTTTACGCACTGCATTTACAAAAGCTTGTACGTTTTCAGCAAGTTTATCTTCGCTAAAAGAAGCTTTACCGACACCAGCATGAAGAACACCAGCTTTCTCAACCTTAAACTGCACTTCACCACCTTTGGCTGCTTCTACGGCTGATTTAACATCCATTGTCACAGTTCCTACTCGTGGGTTAGGCATTAAGTTTCTTGGTCCTAATACTTTACCTAATCTACCTACAACACCCATCATATCAGGAGTTGCGATACAACGATCAAATTCGATTGTTCCACCTTGAACAATTTCCATTAAATCTTCTGCACCAACTATATCAGCACCCGCTGCTTTAGCTTCATCTGCTTTTGCATCTCGCGCAAAGACGGCAACACGCATTGTTTTACCAGTACCATTAGGCAAGCCAACAACGCCTCTTACCATTTGATCCGCATGACGAGGGTCAACTCCAAGGTTCATTGCTATATCAATTGTTTCATCAAACTTTGAAACAGCATTAGCTTTTACTAGGGTTACTGCTTCTAAAATTGATAAACTAGATTTACCTTCAAATGAAGTACGAGCTGTGGTCGTTCTTTTTCCAAATTTAGCCATTACTTAACCTCAATTCCCATAGAACGCGCTGAACCAGCTATAATTTTCATTGCAGATTCAATATCATTTGCATTCAAATCTTTCATTTTTGCTTCTGCAATTTCTTGCAATTGCTTCTTAGAAACGGAGCCGACTATTTCACGACTTGGGTTAGTTGCACCAGATTTTAATTTTGCTGCTTTTTTAAGAAAATATGACGCAGGTGAAGTCTTAATGTCCATTGTAAACGATTTATCAGCATAATATGTGATAATAGTTGGGCATGGTGCACCATTTTCAAGTTCCTGTGTTTTCGCATTAAATGCTTTACAGAATTCCATGATATTTATACCACGTTGACCCAAAGCTGGGCCCACCGGTGGTGATGGGTTGGCTGCTCCTGCAGGGATCTGCAGTTTCATAGTGCCAGCAATCTTTTTAGCCATATTGGCCTCCTTTAGCTCCGATCCTCCAGGCCGCGTGCCCTTTGGAACAATTTGGTGTGGTACGGTCACAATCGCGCGCGACTGTTTCCTTCCACATGCACATCACAAGATTATGTTTGTTTCATAACCTGTGTGAATTCTAGTTCGACAGGCGTCGCCCGTCCAAATATGGATACAGTAACTTTTAAGCGAGAGTTTTCTTGATCTACCTCTTCAACCATTCCAGCAAAGCCTTCGAATGGTCCTTCTGTTACATTTACCTGTTCTCCAATATCAAAAGTAATTAAGTTTCGTGGGTTTTCTACACCTTCTTCAACCTGGTTTAAAATGAAAGCCACTTCCTTGTCACGCATTGGACTTGGTTTGCCTGGTTGTCCAAGAAAACCTGTTACTCGGTTTATATTATTTATCAAATGATAGCCTTTTTCAGACATATCCATACGGACGAGCAAGTAACCAGGCATAAATCTACGCTCAGCAGTCACTTTTTTTCCACGCCGTACTTCTATAACTTCTTCAGTCGGAACTAAGACCTGCTCGATTTCATCTTGCATACCTTCTTGCTCGACTGCTTCATTGATTAATTCAGCAACTTTTTTTTCAAAGTTGGAAAGAACACTTACTGAATACCATCTTTTAGCCATAGCTTTTATGCCTCTACTAGGACTTTATTTCGTCCGTTAATTCATTTAATTTCAAGACCTTAAAAGATCTCATTACCAAAACAAAAGGCACGCATATAGAATCGTCGCGTGCCATTTAAATATGATTTACCGGCGTTTAGCGCCGAAATCGTGTTAATTCAAGTACCTATGCCCAGAATTATGTTTAAACCCAATTTAATAATTTGGTCTGCGCCAAAAAAGAAAATTGCAACTAAAGTAGCCATTATAAAAACCATAACAGTAGTTATGGTTGTTTCTCGGCGATTTGGCCAAACGACTTTAGAAACTTCTGCTCGTACTTGCTGCATGAACTGCAAGGGATTGGTGCGTGCCATAATGCACTCCTATATCTTATCAAATGTTGTGATACAGCGCATGTCATAGAATTTCAAGGCATGACATGGCCCTATTTTTTGTTATCTTTAATCTATATTATAATAATTTTTAGTTCGTACATAGCCTTCAACTTCGTAACGATTCTATAATTTCCATTATAGTCTCTTGAGGAATATAGCCCCCTATTAGCTTGTCTCCGATTACGAAGGATGGTGTCCCTGTAAATTGTAAAGCATCAGCTAAATCACGTGATGTTTGGATGTGCTCAAAAACATCGGGATCATTCATATCCTTTTGTAGTTTTTTAACATCTAATCCAATTCTTTTTGCAATTTGCATTACTGAAGACGCATTTAGCTGTTGTGCAGACATTAGCTCTTCATGAAAAATTTTATATTTATTTTGTGCCCGTGAAGCTAAAGCTGCACGACTAGCATATATTGAACCTTCAGATAAAATTGGGAACTCGCGATAAACTACACGTAAATTTTTATCATTTTTTAAAACTTCTTGCATGGCTGTCATTGCCCGCTTGCAATAACCACAATTATAATCAAAAAATTCGACAATTGTGATATCAGCATTTGGATTGCCATAAGTTGGTGCATTAGGATCAGAACTTAATAATTCTTTATTATCTAAATAAGATTGTTTTTTTAAAGATTCTTTATTTGCTTCATCACGTTCACGAAGAAGATTAACAGCATCCATTACAATTTGTGGATTTTCTAATATAGCCTCTAGTGCCAATTTTTTAATCTCTTTTTCACTCAGAGATTCAGATACTGCAGGTGTAATGGCAACGAAAGATACCATAAGAAAAGTCATTATAAATTTACGCAAATTAAATTCCTTAAATTTTCATTTTTATTTGTACAAATTAGACTAACTATCAGTACAGAATAATTTGTATATATACAAAACTTTAAGAAATTATAAGAAAATTAATTTTTAATTACCATACTTTTAACTTTTTCATGACATGGGCAATGAATAAGATGGTTATTAACTAAGCCACAGGCTTCCATCCAAGCATATGTAATTGTTGGCCCACAGAATTTAAAACCGTGAGCTTTTAAATCGTTTGAAATCTTTATGGATAAATCAGTAAATTTTGGAACTTCCGCCATTGTCGTAAACTTGCCCTGAACCGGATATCCATCAACAAACGCCCAAATATAATTATTAAATCCAATAGAGGAATCAATATCTTTCCATATCTGTGCACTTTTTATAGTCGAAATTATTTTACTACGATTGCGAACAATGCCATCATTTTGCATTAAAATATCAACATCTTTATCTGTAAATTCTGCAACTTTATATGGGTTAAAGCCTTCAAATGCTTTACGAAAATTATCTCTTTTTTTTAGAATCGTAAGCCAACTCAATCCTGCTTGGAAGCCGTCTAAAACAAGTTTCTCCCATAAAGCACGAGAACAATATTCAGGAACGCCCCATTCAAAATCATGATAATTTACATAGAGTGGGTCAGTTCCACACCAATCGCATCGTGGCATTAGTAAAAATACTTTTTAATTAATTAGATAATCTAATTATTTTTTCTTTTATTTTTAATTTCTTTAATTTTAGAATCTTTAATTCTAGAGAATCAATTGAAGGAATTCTTTGTGAACGCTCAAGCTGATCTGAGAGGTTAGCATGCTTCTGTTTTAGTTCAGATACATAAGAACTTATTGCCATTATTAATCTCCTATTTTGAGTTTTTTCTGCACAATTAATTATATGCTAAACTGAAGCACAAAATATTTTTTCTGTCATGCAATTTTTTTTTAATTCTTATTTACAGTCAAATCTTGCCGATAAGTAATAAAAGAAAAAACTTACTATTATTATTTTATAAACTTTTAAATATTTATAAAACTAATGGGTGCCCTTTTCGCAAAATATCATTTGCCATTTCTGAGTAATCATTTTTATCTCCGGTATGTACTTGACCATCGTGTACAATAAACGGCTCTAAAAGCTTCATGCTTACTTTTGAACCTTTTATACCCTGAACAATTACACGTTTTGCAGGTCGCGACCTTCTCGCAGTCATTGGCAAAACACAAATTTTTCCACAAGACTTAGATAAAGAATACAGAATCTCAGGTAATCTTTCTGTTAAATGAATAATGCTAAAGCTTCCCCCAGATTTTAAACGCTTTAAACTTAGATAAATCCAGTCCGAGAGATCAATAGTTTCAATATTTGCAGTCGATTTTTCTTTAAAAATTGGTTCAGATAAAGTGTTAGGTATAAAAAAAGGTGGATTAGTCATTACATGGTCAAAACTTTTTTGACGAAATTCACTAGGTAAATCCTCAAGATTTGCATTAATAACATTAAGATTCATACTATTTTCAATTGCATTAGCTTCAGACATAGATGCATATTTATGCTGCAATTCTATACCATTTAATGATAAACCTTTAATTCGCGCACCCAAACACAAAGATGCCACACCAACTCCAGAGCCAATGTCTAAAACTGTTTGGCCACTGTTTGCTTGAATAGATGCCGCTAAAAAAACTGGATCGGTTGCCGCTCGATAACCATCAGATGGTTGGATTATTTTTAATTTTCCATTTAGAAATAAATCATATGTTTTGTTCATGTGTAATCCGGTAAATCAAAATCATTATCTTTTAGTATTGTATATGCCATAAAATAATCTTCATTATGGACCATCATCCGCCTTGGCATAACTCCTATACTGCCTTCCAATATACTCATATGGACGTCCAGGGCAAAACAAGTTATTTGTTCTCCCTTTAATAACGCGGTTGCGAAGCTTATAAGAGTTGGATCATTTGTTTTGAATAATTCTTTCATCAAGCTAATTTAACAGATACAGATAAGATAAGTCGAGAAGTTAAAGTTGAGAACATAAAGTGCAACAACAAAAACCCCTAGATCAGTTAGCTTCTCTTTTATCCAAAGATATGGATGAAGTTAATAGTTTAATAAAGAAACGAATGGCATCAGATGCTGCTCCGCGGATACCAGAAGTAACAAGCCACCTAATTGATGCTGGGGGTAAACGTTTACGTCCACTTCTAACACTTGCAGCAGCTAAAATGTGTCAAAATAAAACACCATTTCATATTCATTTAGCCGCAACAGTAGAATTCATCCATACAGCAACATTATTACATGATGATGTAGTTGACGAAAGTAAACAGAGAAGAGGCCGCCCAACTGCTAATCTTTTGTGGGATAATCAATCCTCAGTTCTTGTGGGCGATTATTTATTTTCTAGATCATTCCAACTGATGGTAGAGACAGGAAATTTACAAGTTCTGGATATATTAGCTAATGCATCAGCAACAATAGCTGAGGGTGAAGTTTTACAGTTAACTGTAGCCCAAAATTTGAACACAACCGAAGAAACTTACTTCAAAGTAATACGAGGTAAAACTGCTGCACTTTTCGAAGCTGCATGTAAAGTTGGTGGAGTAATATCAAATGCTGATGACAGATTTATTGACGCATTAGCATCTTATGGAGATGCATTAGGGATTTGCTTTCAAATAACTGACGATCTCTTGGATTATAATGGAAAATCAGATGATTTAGGCAAAAGTATTGGCGATGATTTTAGAGAACAAAAAATGAGCTTACCTTTAATAAAAGTTTTAGAAAAATCCAACACTACAGAAATGGAGTTTTGGGAGAGAACAATAGAAAAAGGTGAACAAAATGATAATGATTTTGACTATGCATTAGAATTAATGATCAAGCATAATGCGCTAAAAGATACAGTTAGAGATGCTAAATTTTGGGCCAGAAAAGCGAAGAAATCCATCATGGTATTACCTGAAAGCCCACTAAGAAATATTTTAGCAGATTTACCAGATTTTGTGGTAAATAGATTAGTCTAGCCTAATATTACCGGCTGAACCCACCAATTTGGATTATCTGTAGATATGTTATTTGCTGCGCTTTTTGCCAATTCAAAATCCGCAAACAAACCAAAGCATGTTGCACCAGAACCTGACATTCTAGATAAACTTGACCCACTATTATTTAATAAAGTAATTACATTTTTTATGTTTGGTATTAATTCGAACGCAGGTAATTCCAAATCATTACGTAGTTCACTCAGATAATGAACTGTTTGTGTAAATGTCATTTTTTTATTTGGTAGGTTGCCAATATCTTGATTAACTTTATTTTTTAATAGTTTAAAAATTACAGATGTAGAGACTTTATCTCCAGAATTAACTAATACTGCAGCCAATTTTGGAAAAACTTTAACATCAGTTAATTTCTCTCCAATTCCTTGCATTCTTTGAGTAGTGGATTTGATACATACTGGAACATCTGCACCCAAAGCCAATCCATCATCTGGTGGAAATGGAATATTTTTCTGTTGAAGAATACCTCGCAAAGTTGCAGCAGCATCAGCTGACCCTCCACCAATTCCTGCTGATACTGGCAAGTTTTTTTGTAATTTTATTTTTACACCAGATGATAAATTCAAACTTTTTAAAGTTTTAAAAATAATATTTTTTTGAATTTTTATATTAGATAAATCTTTTCCAAATTTTCCTTCAGAAACTATTTCTATTTTTTCATTATCATGAAATACCAGTTCGTCACCATAATTAGCAAATGCAACAAGGCTATCAAGCAAATGGTAACCTTCCATATTTTGACCAGTTACGTGCAAACACAAATTTATTTTAGCTTTCGCTAATTGTTTATTAAGCACCTGATTTTACTTTTTTATTTTCTTCAGTTTGCACTTCATCTAAACCAATTTCTAATTTCTTTCGAATTCTAATTAATTCTTTCTGAGTGGGTTCAAAAGAAATAGCACGGCGCCATTGAAATCTTGCTTCTCTTTTTCGGCCAACTTTCCAATAAACATCACCCAAATGGTCATTTATAATTGGATCATCTGGCATTAATTCTACAGCACGCTCCATTGGCTTAACAGCCTCTTCATATTTGCCTAGAGTAAACAAACTCCATCCCAAACTATCAATTATAAATCCACTATTTGGCCGAGCAGCCACAGCTTTTTCAATCATCCCTCGAGCTTCTTCAAGATTCTTATTCTTTTCTACTAATGAATAGCCAAGATAATTTAAAATTAAAGGTTGGTTTGGAGATAAGTCTAATGCAATTCTAAAGTTCATTTCAGCTCTTGGCCAATTTCCCAATCGTTCATTACATATGCCTAGTGTATAAAATAAAAACCAATTACTTGAATTAGGTTTTCCTATGAGTGTCTGAGCTTTATCATATGCACTGCGGGCCAAAGTGAATTTTTTTTGCCCTCTATATGCATCACCTAAAGACATAAATACTCTTGAATTATCTTTGTAAATGAGCGTTAATTTTTTCAATACTTCTATTGCTGCTTCTGGCTTTTCTGCTGCAATTAAAGTTTCGGCACGTCCAATTTCACTACTTAAATACAAGCCATCTGTTTTTGAAATTTTTTCATAATTTTTGATTGCTAAATCATATTGCTTCTGGTTTCTGAGTAATTCAGAAGTTAACAGTATTGTCTCTGCATTTTTTGGTCTCAAATTCTGAGCTAATCTTACATACAATAAACTTGTTTGATCATTTTCCGAGCCATTAAGTGCAAATGCAATTGTAAATAAAACCTCAGCTATACCCTGTTGAGAAGAAGTTATATAATCATAATGTGATAATCCACTTTGTATTTTCTTACGAAGTTGATCAAATTCAGCATCTTGACCTTCTAAAGCTATAGTATTTATTAGCTCTAATGCATCATTTTTTCTTGATAGCTCTGCCATTATTTGAGCATGCGCTATTAAACTTCCACGTGTGAAACGCAGCGAACCCTCTGAATTTCCCAGAAGTATCTTATCAGCGCTTCCAAAATCACCAACTGCGGCTAATGCTAATGCTTTATGATATTGTCCAAATATCTGTAATGTAGAATTGCTGTCCATTTCATCAAAAGTTTTCAAAACTAAACTCATCTTACCTTGACCAAGAGAAGTCCAGCCTTTCAAAAGCCCATATAACAACTCAGTATAGTTTTCTTTATTTTTTTCTAACAAATTTGAAGCTGAAATAAATTTTTCATCTTTTATGAAATCTATAAATAACAATAAATCAACAAGATGGCTATTATTAGAGTTTGAGGAAATATCTTTAGCATATTTAATGGCTGTATCTACTTCACCCATTGATAAAGTAGATAACATTGCATTATGTTTTATAAATTCATTTTTAGGGTCTTTCACTAAAGTCTCAGCAAAATATTTTGATGCAGCAACATAATCACCTCTCATGGCGGCATTAGAGCCTGCCAAATAAGATCCAGCCAAACTGTTAGAATTAGCAACAGAAGCAACGAAGCTTAAAGAAAAAGTCATAACCCACAAAGTAGTTTTAAATATCATAATAACTCTAACCCAAGTTAACACTACATAATGCTAACCATTGGTTTAGATGACCGCAATGTACCATTATGATTTTTATTAATAAAATTACATATTAGGATAATTCGGCCCATCGCCTCCTTGAGGTGTCACCCATGTTATATTTTGACTTGGGTCTTTAATATCACAGGTTTTACAATGCACACAATTTTGCGAATTAATCTGAAATTTAGGATTAGAGCCATTATCATCTCTAATAATTTCATACACACCAGCTGGACAATACCTTTGGGCAGGCTCAGCGTATAACGGCAAATTTGTCTCAACTGGTATTGATAAATCATTAAGCTTTAAATGCACAGGCTGACCTTCAGCATGATTAGTTCCCGAGAAACTAACATTTGTTAACCTATCAAAGCTTAATTTCCCATCTGGTCTTGGATATTCAATTTTTTGATAATCGCTTGCTTTTCCTGTACTTTCTGCGTCAGTTTTGCCATGTTTTACTGTTCCAAAAACACTAAATTTTAAAAGAGTTTGGCACCACATATCAAAGCCACCAAAAATAACTCCCAAAAATGATCCATATTTTGCCCGCAATGGAGCAACATTTCTCACTTTACTTAAGTCTTTACCAACTGGCCCTGCTTTCAGAGCCTGATCATACTCAGCTAATACATCACCTGACCTTCCATCCTTGATGGCAGCAACCACAGCTACCGCTGCATGCTGTCCAGAATACATGGCGTTATGATTTCCTTTTATTCGTGGTAAATTTACAAGCCCTGCAGAACAACCCAACAATGCTCCCCCTGGAAAAGCTGTTCTTGGTATTGACTGGTAACCACCTTTAGTAACCGCACGGGCACCGTACGAAATTCTTTTCCCACCTTCTAATACTTTGGCAATCTTTGGATGATGCTTCCAACGTTGGAATTCCATGTAAGGAAAAAGATGTGGATTTTTATAATTAAGATCTACAATAAAACCAACATATACCTGATTATTTTCCAAATGGTACATGAACGACCCACCACTATCTTTAGACATTGGCCAACCCATTGTATGCGTTACTTGACCCTCATTATGATTCTCCGGTTTAATTTCCCAGATTTCTTTCATGCCAAGTCCAAATTTTGGAACATCACTGTCTTTATCTAATTTATATTTTGAGATTACTTCTTTCGATAAACTTCCACGCACTCCCTCTGATAGTAGTACATACTTACCATGAAGCTCCATTCCTGGCTCATACCCTGGACCATTTGTCCCATCAGCATTCTTGCCAAACTCCCCTGCCACTACTCCTTTAACTTCGCCACTTTCTCCATAAACTAATTCTGAACATGACATGCCTGGGAAAATTTCTACACCAAGGCTTTCTGCCTGTTCTGCCATCCAGCGACAAACATTCCCCATCGATACAATATAATTACCATGATTGTTCATCAATGGTGGCATCAAAAAGTTTGGTATTTTAGATCCACCAGATTCAGTCAAATTTAAAAATATATCTTCTTTTACTTCAACTTTAATTGGAGCGCCTTTTTCTTTCCAATCAGGAATCAAAGCATTTAAAGCACTTGGATCAAGAACAGCACCAGATAGAATATGAGCACCAACTTCTGATCCTTTTTCCAACACAACAACATCCAAAGAAGAATCCAGTTGCTTAATTTTGATAGCTGCGGACAATCCAGCTGGTCCTGCACCAACAATAATTACATCATATGGCATACTTTCACGTTCAAGATGGCTCATTTTTTCCTCCAAAGAGATTTATTCTAACTATTTATTTAAACATTATATATAGAAAATTAGGCATCAACAACTTCAACACGACATAAGTTTTACTTACACGACTCAATAAAGACATCTTGCGTGTTTGCTCACATGAATTTAAGGTTAACTCTTGTAATAATCTAAAGAGTTCGACAATGGACAAAATACCTATGACTCAAGCTGGCTTCACGTCAGCTGATAACGAATTAAAACAGTTAAAATCTGTAGATCGACCATCAGTAATAAAAGCTATTGCTGAAGCCCGAGAGCACGGTGATCTTTCAGAGAATGCTGAGTATCATTCTGCAAGAGAACTTCAATCGCATATTGAAGGACGTATAAAAGAATTAGAAGCTATAATCAGCTTAGCTCAAATAATAGAAGTTTCTAAACTTTCAGGAAACATAAAATTTGGAGCAACAGTACAATTAGTTGATGAAGACACAGATGCAGAACGGACATTGCAAATCGTCGGTGAACATGAAGCTAATATAGAAAATAATCAAATTAATATGAATTCGCCAATAGCTCGTGCATTAATTGGTAAAGAAGAGGGTGATAGTGTAGAAGTAAAGACGCCAGGTGGAATTAAAAGTTATGAAATTTTATCTATAAAGTTTATTTAACATTTAGAATATTATTTATATCTGAAAGGGAATATATTTAATTATATTCCCTTTTTTCACATTTTCAGTATCGTGATCTAATGCAACTAAACCATCAGCCCACGATAACCCAGAAATTCTACCTGAACCCTCAGAATTAAATATTTCAGCATGCCCATCAATATTTAGACGAGCACGCAAATATTCTGTTCGACCAGCTTTTTTATTTTTTGAAAAAGCAGCCGGCACTTTGAAACTAACTGGTTCATGCCACCCAGATCCAGATAAAAAACTAAATGCTGGATAAGCAAATATATGAGCACAAACCATTGCCGCAACCGGATTACCAGGAAGACCCAAAATTGGTGTATTTCTCCATAATGCTAATGCTAGAGGTCTTCCAGGCTTCAAAGCAATACGCCAAGTTTGCAAATTTGCTTTTTGCAACAAGAGTCTAGAGATATGATCTTCATCTCCAGCTGATGCCCCACCTGTTGTTAAAATAATATCTGCAGAATTAGCAGCTTCGTTCAAAGTAGCTTCAATTAAAGCCTCATCATCAGCAACAATTCCATAATCAAGTGGAATGTAACCCCATTTTTCAATTTGTGCTTTAAGCATAGGTCTATTTGCATCTACAATTTGCGAATTTTCGCTAATATTGCCTATTTCAACTAGCTCATCACCAGTTGTCAAAATAGCCACTTTAAGTTGATCATAAACTTCTACTGACTTTATCCCAGTTGAGGCCAAAACCCCCAAATCAGCTGGGCATAGCTTTGTGCCTTTTTTTAAAACAATTGAACCAGCTAAAATATCCTCACCTTCAGCACGAATATTTGCATATTTTTTCAAGCCAGCATTGAAGTAAATAGTATTTTCAATTTTGTTTACATCTTCATCAAGTATTACTGTATCGACACCTTCAGGTATCTTAGCACCAGTCAACAAACGAAGACCATATCCCTCAAGAACTTTACCAATGAAAGGCTTTCCAGCAGCAGATCGCCCTACTGATAACTCTAAAGCTATTTCATTATCAGCGATTAATGTATCAATTGTAAAACCATACCCATCAACTGCTGAATTAGCAAAAGGTGGATGACTTGTTATTGCCAATACATCTTCAGCTAAAACCCTTCCACAACTATCGTTTACTCTGACTGTTGAACTATTTAAAATATTTTCTAAACTTTTATGAAGTTTTTCCAAAGCCTCCTCAACAGGTGTCCAGCTTACACCTCGAGGCATAGCAAAACAATCATCTCTTAAAGGTGGTGCATTTTTCATATTAAACCTTGATGCTCTAAAATAAAATCAGCAATTAAAATTGTATCATCTAAGTTAACATTGGGAATATCAATATTGTTTATTTGAGTATCTGATGCAATTAAACATATAGATTTATCAATTTTATAAATTAAACTCTCTTTATTTTCCAAACGATAACACTCTAATTTAGCATGCTTTTCTTTTTTAAAACCTTCTACCAAAACTAAATCTACAGGTTTCATCATAGATATAAGTTCTGTAAAACTTGGTTCAGTTTCTCCTCTTAATTCATGCATTAATGCCCAGCGTTTATTTGATGATAACATAACTTCATAAGCTCCAGCTTCTCGATGTCGAAAGCTGTCTCGACCTTGGTGGTCTATATCAAAAGAATGGTGCGCATGCTTTAATGTAGATACTTTAAAACCGCGGCTAGTTATTTCAGAAACTAGCCTCTCCATTAATCCAGTTTTTCCAGAATTTTTCCATCCAATAATACCAAATATATTCATACTATTTTACCATTCTCAATCAATTCAGCATTAATCATATCTTCAGGCGTATTAACATTGAAAAATTGGTCATAATCTTTTTTTTCCCAACCAACTGATCTCCATTTATTTTGCTTCACAAAAAGCATAACTTTGCGCACATCCCCCATGAGCGCAGCCCTTAGTTCGTCCCGCAGTTTTACGTTCCATAGGCCAAAAGTGGGGTGTAAGTTTTTTTGATTTATATCAGATATCGTTTTAGCAATATTAATATCAAAATTCTCGTCAAATAGTTTATCTTTCAAGTCTAAAGGAAAAAATGGGGTATCTGCTGCAACAGTAATTACATGAGTATATTTGTGTTCAGCTGCATAATCCATTCCAGCTAGAATACCTGCAAGCGGCCCTAAAAAACCATCTATGGTATCAGGTATTATTGGTAAATTATATTTTTTGTATAAATTATAATCACGGTTTATGTTTATTGCTAATCCATCTACCTGACTTTCCAAACGATTTATTGAGTGCTCAATTAATGGATAGCCTGATAACTTAATTAATGCTTTATCATGGCCATTCATGCGTGTGGATAATCCACCTGCTAGTATAACCCCTAAAATACTCATTCTACATCATAGATCAGACGATCTTTCCCACCTAAACACATAAATCTTTTCCCACGCAAACGACCAATTAATGTTAAACCCACTTGGTTTGCAATCTCTACACCCCATGCAGTGAAGCCAGAACGGGAAATAAGTACAGGAATACCCATTAATGCACATTTTATTACCATTTCAGACGTTAAACGCCCAGTAGTATATAATGCTTTATCGTTTACTAATTTATCATGTGAATAAATCCATCCTGCAATTTTATCTACAGCGTTGTGTCGGCCTACATCTTCCATGTAAACTAATGGTTCATTTTGATGACAAAGAACAGTTCCGTGAATAGCCCCTGCCTTTAAATACAGACTAGGTGTTTGATTAATTATATTTGACAATTCATACAACCATGAAACACGAAATTCAGCATTAGGTAATTTGAGATCGTCAAGACCTTCCATCATATCGCCAAATACGGTCCCAACAGCACACCCAGAAGTTCGCGTTTTCTTTTTTAATTTTTCTTCATAAATAGTTTGACCATCTGTTCTTACTACAACAGTTTTTAACTCATCGTCGTAATCAATCCCTAAAACAGTTTCACCGTCTGACAACATTCTTTGATTCTTCAAAAAGCCCAATGCAAGATATTGTGGATAATCTCCAATTGTCATTGCAGTTACTATCTCTTGGCCATTTAAAAATATTGTTAAAGGCTGCTCCTCGACAACATTAATTTCACAAGCCTGCCCGTTTTGATCAAAACCATTTACTAGTTGGGTTAAACCTTCAAGCTCTTCTTTAGGCTGTAAAATATAATTTTTAAAAGTGTTTGACAATTGCGGCTCCAATATATTTCAAATACACAAAACTAATCTTATTAGAATGCTATCACATGAAGTTCAGTCCAACATCCAAAAAATCGGCCTTTTGGTTAGGTTATCGCGACAATATTGCATTTTGGTTAATTGTAGCACCATTTGGCTTACTCTTTGGAGTTGTTGCCACTGAAGCTGGGTTTTCAATTTATCAAACAATGATAATGACTGCATTTGTAGTTGCTGGCTCATCACAATTTACCGCTTTAACTTTACTCCATGATGATGCGCCGACATTTATAATTTTAGCCACTTCACTTGCAGTAAACTTAAGAATGGCAATGTATTCAGCTGCTTTAGTACCCCATTTAGGGCGAGCACCTTTAGGTACTCGAGCTCTTTTTGCATATTTTCTGGTTGATCAAAGTTACGCTACATCAATAAATATATATACAAATAATCCTGAAATGACATTATCACAAAAATGTAAATATTTCATGGGAAGTTTTGCATGCTTACTCCCAGTTTGGTTAATATCAACACTCCTAGGCGCACTTCTTGGAACAAAAATTCCACCCGAATACGCATTAGATTTCGCTATGCCAATTTGTTTTATAGCATTGTCTGCACCAATGATGCGAAGCCTTCCACATTTCGTTGCAGCATTAGTATCAATGATTGGAACTTTAGTATTTATCTCAGCTCCTTATTCTAGTGGTTTATTAATAGCCGCATTTTTAGCCATGATTTCAGGGGTGCAGACCGAGAATTGGCTAAAAAGGAGAGATAAAAATGACTGATCCATTAAAAATTTGGATAATCATATTTTTCTTAGGTGTTGGTACTTATTTGATTAGGTTTTCTTTTTTAGGTCTAGTAGGAAATCGACAACTACCTAAATGGCTTATTCAACATTTAAATTACGTTGGAGTAGCAGTAATGCCTGGTTTAATAATCCCTTTTTTAGTTTGGCCTGATGCTACTGGTGGTACTTTGGATGCTCCAAGATTACTTGCTGCGGGCGCAGCATTTTGTGTTGGAATATGGAAACGCTCTGCCTTGTGGTCAGTTGTTGCGGGAATTTCAGTATTATATTTTGCTATGTTCATCATAAACTAAATATTTGTAAGCTTGACGTAATTTATTAGTTCAGACATATGTTATATAAACAAACAAATGTTGTTAATAATGCCTAAGTTATCAAAAACTGAACAAACTATACTTGAATTAATTTCTAATGATCCTTTAATTAGCCAAGCAAAAATTGCAGCAAAATTGAATCTTGCAAGATCAACAATCGCAGTTCAAATAACACAGTTAATTAACAAAAATCTTCTGATAGGCCGTGGATACATTCTACCAAAGTCACAAAAAGTCACTTGCATTGGTGGCATGGCATTTAATCGCAAATATTCATTAAATTCAGCACCCATTTTTGGAACATCTAACCCAGCAATAAATATAAAAAGCCATGGTGGTGTAATTCGCAACATAGCTGAGAATATGGCACGCATGGATGTGGATGTTTGTCTTTTATCTATTATAGGCGATGATGAATCTGGCAAAGAATTACGAACACAAATGCATAATCTTGGCGTTGACACTAGTCAAATTGCAATCTCAAATAATAAACCCACTGCTGAATATATTGCTGTTTTCGACAATAATAATGAATTAGTGATGGGTATAGCTAGCATGGATATTCTAGATCAAATAACTCCTAATTTAATAGAAGAATCTTGGCCAAATATTAAATCAAGCGATTGGGTCGTTTTAGATTGTAATTTACCACAAGAAACAATTAAAAAAATCCTTGATCTAAAGCAAAAGTCAAATTTCAAAGTTGCTATAGATACAGTCTCAGTTTCAAAGGCAATGCGTCTACCAAAAGATTTATCAAGTGTTGATATTTTATTTACCAACAAAGATGAAGCAGCATCAATTCTGGCTTTAGACCATATTCTAAAAAAATCTGATCTTAATACAATTGCAAACCAATTACGCAATAGAGGTACTAAAGGTGTTGTGCTAACTGATGGTTCAAATGGACATATTGTAAATATAGGCAATGAAGTTTTCACTTCCCCCGCACTATCATCTAAAGTTTGTAACGTATCAGGTGCAGGAGACGCACTAGTTGCTGGTTTTATTTCCCAATTATTAACTGGCGCATCCATTCGTGAAGCTTCGGATATAGGTGCAGCATTGTCTGCGCTTACTGTGGAGTCGCAAATGGATGTTAGACAAGATTTAAACAGTAAAATTTTATATGAATACCTTTCAAAAAATTTAAAATAAATAAGGATAAACAATGAACCTAGCCAAACTTCCAAGTTTTGTTGATATTCATGAAGATGTTTCAAAAGCGCTTAATGAAAATATTCCTATTGTTGCGCTTGAAAGTACAATTATAACCCATGGCATGCCATTTCCAGAAAATGCAGAAATGGCATCATCAGTCGAAGCGTTAATTCGAGAGCATGGAGTTGTTCCAGCAACAATAGCAGTGATTGATGGTAGAATTAAAATTGGGCTCACAGCTGAAGAGCTTATTAAGCTTGCTAAAGTGAAAAATGCCATGAAGATCTCACGAGCAGATATAGCTTTTGCTATTTCACAAGGCAAAACAGCTGGAACAACTGTTGCTGCTACAATGATAATATCACGTATGGCTGGAATTCGTATATTTGCAACAGGGGGCATTGGTGGTGTTCATAAAGGCGTTGAAACTAGCTTTGACATTTCTGCAGACTTGACTGAACTTGGGAAAACGGACGTGCTTGTAGTAGCAGCAGGAGCAAAAGCAATACTAGATGTTCCAAAAACATTAGAAGTCTTGGAGACTCAAGGT
Organism: uncultured Amylibacter sp.; assembly: GCA_905182285.1. Classification (GTDB taxonomy): domain Bacteria; phylum Pseudomonadota; class Alphaproteobacteria; order Rhodobacterales; family Rhodobacteraceae; genus Amylibacter. Next base: position 23,254 of record CAJJAY010000033.1, read on the forward strand.
GTTCCTGTTGTAGGATATAAGACAGACAGTTTACCAGCTTTTTGGACAAGAAGATCAGACCTGGCTGTTCCATTACGTATGGATAGTGCAGCTCAAATATCTGACTTTCTAAAAGTACGTGACGAACTTCAACTTTGTTCTGGAGTTTTAATTGCAAACCCAATTCCAAAAAAAGATCAAATACCTTCAAAGATAATAAATAAATATATTGAAACAGCCCAAACAGAAATGGAAGCAAATAATATTTCAGGCAAAGAAGTTACTCCGTTTTTATTAAAACGGATATTTGAATTATCAAAAGGCGAAAGTTTAAAGTCAAATATTGCATTGGTAAAAAATAATGCAATTGTTGCCGCAAAAATTTCATTAGAGTTTTACAAATAATCTGTTTTCCAATTTAATTGGCAACAAATATATTTGTTAAAGATAAACCATAATCACCAATAATGTATTATACTGGCATAGCATTTGTTTTAAATACTGTTCGCAATGCAAAACTACTTTGCATCTTACTTACATGAGGAAGTCGAACAAGATATTGTCTATGGATTCTTGCAAAATCATCTGTATCACCAGCCACTACTTTTAGCATATAATCAGCTGTACCTGCCATTAAATGGCATTCTAAAACATCAGGGACCAATGCCACAGATTTTTCAAACGCTTCTAATATTGCATCAGCTTGCCCTGAAAGAGTAATTTCAACAAATACTGTTGATTTTCTATCAATTTTTCTTGGATCTAGTAGAGCTACATAATCTTTTATAATTCCTTCAGCTTCTAATCGCTGAACACGCCTATGACAGGCAGATGCAGAAAGGTTAATTTTCTCGGCTAAATCTGAATTTGAGATTCGGCCAGATTTTTGAAGTACCATCAAAATACGGCGATCTGTATCATCTATTTTCATTTTTCGAAGAATCCACTAAGAATTTACTATTTAATATATATTATATTCTAAAAATTATGTCGATACACGTCAAATATGAAGCTTTTTTTAAACTTAAAATGCAATTCTCCCATTAATAATTTAGATTATCTTGGAGAAATATAATGATTATAGGTTGCCCAACAGAAATTAAAAATCAAGAATACCGGGTAGGAATTACTCCGGCAGCAGCTGCAGAAGCTATATTGCATGGTCATAAAGTTCTAATACAATCAGGAGCTGGAAATGGTTCTGGATTTACTGATAATGAATATACGGATATTGGTGCAGTTATTATCGATGCTGCTGAAGAATTATTTAAAAAATCAGAAATGATTGTTAAAGTAAAAGAGCCCCAAGCAATTGAGCGTTTAATGTTGCGCGAAGATCAAATCTTATTCACATATTTACATTTAGCACCGGACTTAGCTCAAACTAATGATTTATTAAAAAGTGGAGTTACTGCAATTGCTTATGAAACTGTAACTGATGGGAGTGGTGGATTACCATTGCTGGCTCCAATGTCAGAAGTTGCAGGAAAATTGGCGCCCCAAGTTGGCAGTTGGGCTCTTCAAAAAGCGAATGGTGGCCTTGGTACTTTACTAGGAGGTGTTCCAGGAGTTAGTCCAAGTGAAGTAATCGTTATTGGTGGAGGCAATGTTGGTGTACATGCTGCAAGAGTTGCTGCCGGAATGGGAGCAAATGTAACAATTCTGGATATGTCATTACCGAGAATGCGGTATTTAGATGATGTGTTTGGAAACGTGTTTAAAACTGCTTATGCTTCAACTGCAAACACTGCGAAATTAATTAAAACAGCTGATATGGTAATAGGTGCTGTGCTAGTTCCTGGAGCAGCCGCTCCAAAACTAATTTCTCGCCCACAACTATCAACAATGAAACCTGGATCAGTATTAGTAGACGTTGCAATTGATCAAGGTGGATGTTTTGAGACATCAAAAGCCACGACACATGATGATCCAATTTATGAAGTGGATGGAATTATTCATTATTGCGTAGCAAATATGCCTGGAGCAGTTGCGCGCACCTCAACAATTGCACTAAGCAATGCTACTATGCCGTTCATGATATCATTAGCCGATAAGGGTTGGAAAAAAGCATGTGAAGATGATTCTAATTTATTAAATGGGTTAAACACACATAAAGGAAACTTGACTTATGCAGCTGTTGGAAAGGCATTACAACTAGACGTAATAAGCTCAAAAGAAGCTTTATATTTATAATAGATTATAGATTATACTATTAGTATACTAAATTAAAAGTCTCACAATTTTGTGAGACTTTTTAAAATGAAACACGTTCTAAAGAATTGCAAATCTTGACACTTCAGAAAAAGACATCTAATGCAGGTCTAAATCATGGAAGTTATACACTTCCGGTCCCAGGATCGACACCAGTCAGCGAGTTTCGCCCACTGGTGTAAAACGCGTTTGGGAAAATACTTTGGTGGAAAGGGCCTGACATATGTTTGCAAATTTATCTGATCGCCTTTCGGGTGTTTTTGACAAATTAAATAATAAGGCAACATTATCAAACGATGATGTCTCTATCGCTTTAAGAGAGGTACGTGTTGCATTATTAGAGGCTGATGTTTCTTTACCAATTGCTCGGGAATTCATAAAAGCAATTCAAGAAAAAGCTTCAGGACAAGCTGTTACAAAATCCGTCAAACCAGGACAACAAGTAATAAAGATTGTTCATGACGAATTAGTTCACTTTTTAGCTGGTAACGATAAAAATGCCAGCGAACTGAAAATTGATAATCCACCAGCACCAATATTAATGGTAGGCCTACAGGGATCAGGTAAAACCACTACAACAGCAAAACTTGCAAAACGCTTAAAAGAAAAAAATAAGAAAAAAGTATTAATAGCTTCCCTTGATACTAATCGACCAGCCGCAATGGAACAATTAGCCATACTTGGCAACCAAATTGGCGTAGACTCTTTGCCAATAATTAAAGGCGAGAGTGCTATTGCAATTGCAAAACGAGCGAAACAGCAAGCCATGCTTGGGGGCTATGATGTATTTATTCTAGATACAGCAGGTCGCTTATCCATTGATGAAGAATTGATGGCAGAAGTAGAGGCAGTCCGAAATATTGCAAATCCACGCGAAACTATGTTGGTTGTTGATGGGTTAACAGGTCAAGATGCTGTTCATACAGCACAAAACTTTGATAACCGCATTGGTATTTCAGGTGTTATTTTAACACGAATGGATGGTGATGGACGTGGTGGTGCAGCGCTCTCAATGAGGGCAGTAACTGGACGCCCAATTAAATTTGTAGGACTTGGTGAAAAAGTTGACGCCCTAGAAGAATTTCATCCAGAGAGAGTGGCTGGGCGCATCTTAGGTATGGGAGATATTGTTTCGCTTGTAGAAAAAGCTCAAGAAACAATTGAAGCTGAACAAGCAGAAAAAATGATGAAGCGCATGAAAAAAGGTATGTTCAATATGAACGACCTAAAAGCGCAAATTGAACAAATGATGAAAATGGGTGGAATGGAAGGCATTATGGGAATGATGCCTGGTATGAAGAAGATGCAGAAACAAATAAGTAATGCAGGTGGCATTGATGAAAAAATATTTAAACGCCAAATTGCATTAATCCAATCCATGACAAAAAAAGAACGAGCAAATCCACAAATTATGCAAGCTAGTAGAAAAAAGCGTGTTGCTCAAGGTGCTGGCTTATCAGTCCAAGAATTAAACCAATTAATGAAAATGCAGCGCCAAATGGGCGACATGATGAAAAAAATGGGCAAAGGTGGTATGCTTAAACAAGCAATGGGTACTATGTTTGGTAAAGGGCCTGGAAATTTAGCTGCTGGCATACCAAATAACATGAATGATATAGACGCAAAACAATTAGAAGAAGCCGCAAAAAAAATGGGTGGCAGCATGCCTAACGGATTACCTGGATTAGGTGGTGGATTACCACTTGGTTTATCTGGCTTTGGGAAAAAGAAATGACAGATACATCACGCGCAGAATCAATATTAAAAGAACATCGCAAAAGCATTGACCGTTTGGATTCAATACTTGTTTATACTTTAGCAGAACGCTTTAAGCAAACTCAGGCAGTTGGTCTTTTAAAAGCTGAACACTCTTTGCCTCCATCAGATCCAGCACGCGAAACAAAGCAAATTGAACGATTAGAGGATTTAGCAAAACAAGCTGACCTTGACCCCGTATTCGCAAAAGAATTTTTAAACTTCATAATTGCAGAAGTTATTAATCACCATAAGAAACATCAAGAATAACGGTCAAATTTAAATGACCAATTTAATTAGCACTTAGGAGAAATATCATGGCTATGAAAATCAGACTCGCTCGTGGCGGTTCAAAAAAACGTCCTTTTTATCGAGTAGTTGCAGCAGACTCACGTATGCCACGTGACGGTCGTTATGTTGAAAAATTAGGTACATACAATCCACTATTAGCTAAAGATAGTGAAGACCGCGTACAGTTAAATATGGAACGCGTAAATTACTGGTTGGGCCAAGGCGCACAACCTACAGAACGCGTTGTTCGCTTTTTAGAGGCTTCTGGCGTAATGGAAAAAACAGAACGCAATAATCCTATTAAAGCAAAACCAGGTAAAAAAGCCCAAGACCGCTTAGAAGAAAAAGCAGCATCAAAAGTTGCAGCAGCTGAAGCAGAGGAAGCAGCTAAAGTTGCGGCAGCTGAAGCAGAGGAAGCAGCTAAAGTTGCAGCAGCTGAAGCAGCGGCAGCACCTGCAGTTGAAGAAGCACCTGCAGTTGAAGAAGCACCTGCAGTTGAAGAAAAAGCTGCTGAATAATAAACTAGCTTTTACTTACAATGATATAAAAGTAGCGTCATATTTTGACGCTACTTTTTATTTATAAGATAAATAAAACATACATTAAAATAACAGATTGTTCTGATACTTTTAATCAGTAAGAAAACAAGGTATTATATTAATATATAAAATTGTGTTAAATTTTTTGTGAGTGATAATCTAAAAATGAATATACCTGAACGAGTTTGTGTAGGGGCTGTTGTAGGCGCATTTGGCATCAATGGAGAAATTCGCATTAAATCATTCTGTTCTATCCCAAAATCTATAGGTGATTATGATCAGCTTACTGACGAGACAGGAAGCAAAAAATTTAAATTAGAAATTATTGGCCCAATTAAAGGTGGGTTTTCAGCTCGAATTTTTGGTATTAAATATAGAGATCAAGCAGAAGACTTAAAAGGTACAGCACTTTATGTACTACGCTCTGAAATGCCAGATTTAGGTGATGATGAATATTATTATTCAGATTTAATAAATCTATCAGTATTTGATACTGGAGGAATAAAATTAGGCAAAATAATGTCAGTAAATGATCATGGTGCTGGTGATTTTTTAGAAATTAAAGCTCTTGGACAAAAGAATTTGGCCTTACTTCCTTTCACAAAAAAGTCTGTGCCAACTATTGACCTAAAACTTGGGCGCGTGGTTATCGATCCTCCTAAAGGTGTATTTGATAGTGATGAAGCAGAAGAACCTCCGGCACCAAAAAGTTATATGGAACTTGGGGATGAGTGAAAAAACAAAATCACATGGCCGTCTTGCAATTAGACCAAGTTTAAAACCACGGGCCCTGATGACAGATACACCAGAGCTTGAGAACGCATGGACAGTAAAAGTCATTACCTTATTTCCAGAAGCTTTTCCAGGAGTGTTAGACAGATCATTAACAGGAAAAGCTCTTCAGGAAGGTTTATGGCAATTACAAACAATTGAATTAAGAGGTTTTGGTTTAGGAAAGCACAAAGATGTTGATCATCCACCAGCTGGAGGTGGTGCGGGAATGGTTTTAAAAGCAGATGTTGTTGGTCCAGCATTAGAAGATGCAAGACGAGGAACGCCAATGGATCCAAAACAGTGGCCAGTTATTTATATGTCACCACGCGGGAAACAATTAACCCAATCAATGGTACAGAGCTGGAGTGAAGCTAAAGGAATGACAATACTTTGCGGTCGTTTTGAAGGTGTTGATGAACGCGTTTTGGAAGAATTCAATGTAGAAGAAATTTCATTAGGGGATTTTGTTCTTACAGGAGGAGAAGTTGCTGCCCAAGCTTTAATTGATGCTACAGTTAGACTTATACCAAATGTATTAGGTAATCAGGAAAGTACAAAAGATGAGAGCCATTCAAATGGGCTTTTAGAACACCCGCAATATACTAAACCTGCAGAATGGAATGGCAGAGAAATTCCAAAAGTATTACTTTCAGGCCACCATGAAAATGTTAAAGAGTGGCGTGCAGAGATGTCTGAGCGTATAACAAAAGAACGTCGACCTGACTTATGGGAAAAGTATAGTAAATTAAATAAACATAAAATTGATGAAACTTAAACTAAAAGACGTAAATTTTAGTTTAGGAAAGAAGTCTTGATGTCTATATGCTTTCGACATATACCACGCAAACTTACTTTAAGATTCGTTCTAAAGTAGGCAGTCATGAAGTTAATTATAAGCCATATAAATATAAACTTTCTTCGGTTTTGATAGTATATGAAACATCTTATTATTAACCAATGATTGAAACACGAAACGTCGATTTTAATCTCTGGCGGGCTCTAAGGAGTACCGGAAGAAGACCAAGAGCTCTAAAATTGGAAAACCAAAATTCCCTCTAAGGGTATAAAAGGAAAACGTTATGAATTTAATTGCACAGCTTGAAGCTGAACAAATTGCTGCATTAGGCAAAGACATTCCAGATTTCAAAGCAGGCGACACAGTACGTGTTGGCTTTAAGGTAACAGAGGGAACTCGCTCTCGTATCCAGAACTATGAAGGTGTATGTATTGCACGCCAAAGCGGTAGTACAATTGCTGCTTCGTTTACAGTTCGAAAAATATCATTTGGTGAAGGCGTAGAACGCGTATTCCCACTATATTCAACAAACATCGATAATATTGAAGTAGTCCGTCGCGGTCGTGTACGACGTGCGAAACTTTACTATTTACGTGATCGTCGTGGTAAATCTGCACGTATTGCTGAAAAAACAAATTATCGCGCAAAGAAATAAGGAGCCAAAATCATGAAAAAAGAATTACACCCTGACTATCACATGATCACTGTTAAGCTAACAGATGGTTCTACTTATGAAACTCGTTCGACATATGGCTCAGAAGGTGATGTTCTTTCATTAGACATCGATCCATCTGCTCACCCTGCCTGGACTGGCGGTAATTCAAAACTAATGGATACCGGTGGTAGAGTTTCCAAATTTAAGAATAAATATGCTGGTTTAGGCTTCTAATTTACCTAAACTATTTATTAAAAAGCGCCGCTTTTTAGCGGCGTTTTTTGTTTGTAATTACACCTTCCCAATCTAGAATCGAAAAAATATATGTCAAAATTATTAGTTTTTGGTAATGAAAAAGGTGGCGCAGGTAAATCTACACTTTCTATGCATGTTGCGTGCGCTTTATTGCAAAGTGGAATAAAAGTTGGTGTTCTAGACCTAGATATTAGGCAATTAACTTTATGTAGATTTTTTGAAAATCGGGAAGAGAACTTAAAACGCAATAACTATATTTTACCTATACCATCTATAGGTAAAATAGACCCCCATAGAACTAAACATGTTAAAGAATACTTTTATGAATTGATAACTGAACTATCAAAAGAAAATGATTACATAATAATAGATTGTCCTGGAGCTTTGACTGATTATAGCGCGCTTGCTCATGCAAATGCAGACAAATTAATTACACCAATGAACGATAGTTTTATTGATTTTGATTTGCTGGCGCGTATTGATCCAGAAACTAATACAGTTAAAGGACCTTCAATATATTCAGAAATGGTTTGGGAGGCTAGAAAAGCAAGATCTTTAGCAAAAGCCCCCCCTATTGATTGGATTGTTGTACGCAATCGACTTCCAACAACAAACATGCACAACAAAAGAAAAGTAGGCGAAGCCTTGGTTAACCTTTCAAAACGAATTGGCTTTAGGCTAATCCCAGGCCTTTCCGATCGCGTTATATTTAAAGAACTATTTCCAAAAGGGTTAACTCTAGCAGACCCAAAAAATTTAACAAAATTACCAATATCAATATCTAATATAGCGGCACGCCAAGAACTTAGAGATATAATGGTCGGGTTAAAGCTTAATAACTTTCAGATTAATTTTTAAGCACCAGGCCCTATTATTGTACAGGGCTGATTTCGCGCTCTCAATCGAGCACATGCCTTCATCGCAGACTCTTCTGAAACGCCAATAAAGCGTGCTCTATATAAATGACGCCCATTGATAGTAGCAGGAGTTATTTTACGAACCGCACCCTCTAAAGAGTCTAAATCTGTTAATGCGGTGCGAAGTAACATTTTCTCTGCATTATATCGATTATTATAAGCCCCTAATTGAACTGACCATTTAGCATCATTCTTATTGAATTCTCTGGTAACAACTCTAGTTAAATATGGGACTGGTTCAATATATCCTCTTTGTGCGTGGGCTCTAGAAACTGCATTCACAATCGTATTTTGAGATTCAATAATTGAGCTTATTGGTTCTAAAATGCTTACATTTGCTGTAGTATTTCGAATAATATTAGCTTGAGCTGAAGCAATAATTTCGGCTTCTAAATCTTCTCTAACAGCAGATGCCATCTCAATTGTTTTTAAATCAAAATTTGGTCTATATTTTGGTCTTGGACTTGATGAGATAATACGAGGAGATTTGATGGAAATATTGTTAGGCAACACCAAAGCTACAGATTCTAGCTGGCTTCCTCTTGAAGGTCTTGCTGGTATAGCATTTGAAGTATATTTTTTTGGAGTACGATTGAAGCCCATGTCTAATAATTCAGCTACACGCGCATTACGTGATTTCCATGTACGTCCACCAAAAACCGTAGCAATTATGCGTTTATTGCCACGTTGCGCGGAAGATACTAAGTTGAAACCTGCTGCATTTGTGTAGCCAGTTTTAATTCCATCAGCACCCTTATAATTCGCTAACAGCCTTCTATTCGTATTTGGGACCGTTCTTAATCCAGCGTCAGTGTTTCTACGTGAAAAAAGATTATAATAATCAGGAAAATCATACATTAAATGTCTACCTAATATAGACATGTCACGAGCAGTGGATAAATGCCCTTTTGCTGTTAAACCGTGGGCATTTTTAAAGGTTGTTCGCTTCATACCTAATGCTTTAGCTTGAGCAGTCATAAGGGCTGTAAATTTAGCCTCAGTGCCTGCGATTGCCTCACCTAATGCTGTTGCTGCATCATTAGCAGATTTAACTGCAGCAGCCCGAATAAGGTGACGAACTTTAACTCTCATTCCAGTTCTTAAACCTAATTTAGAAGGTGGTTCTGAAGCAGCATTTCGAGATACTTTTACCTTTTCATCTAATGAAAGGTGTCCTGACTCAACTGCTTTAAATGCTAAATAAAGTGTCATCATTTTTGTTAATGATGCAGGATGTAACCTTGTATCTGCATTTCTAGAATGCAAAACTTCTCCAGTACGAGCATCCATTACTAATGCCGCATAAGGCGCCGCATTTGCTGAGACACCAATAATAGTTAATATTACTACAAGGAATAATCCTCGAATTGCCTTAAGATGCATCGGTTTCCCCGATAACTGCTGCTTATTATCACGTATTTTATTACGTTTATTTTATCAAACAGTATCATGTAGATGCTAAACAGAAAACTATTTTTTTTATTGAAATCAAAATTGATTCCCTTAGAAAAGAAAACCTATATATTGTATGCTAAAATTATATGAATACAATATATAGTATTTTTTTTAAAAAACTGGCCTTTGTAATTAGGCAACAGCTTCTTTATAATAGATCTACTAACTAAGAATATAAAACAACCATACAGTTTAATGAAAAAAATGATTATGTCAGATGACGAAAATATTGATGTAGGTTTAGCAACAAAAGCCATTCCTAAAACAAAAAAACCAAAAATGTACAAGGTTATGTTGTTAAACGATGATTACACACCCATGGAATTTGTTGTACACATTTTAGAACGATATTTTGGAACAAGTGGTAGTCAAGCATATGAATTAATGATGGTTGTCCATCAAAAGGGACTTGCCGTTGTTGGTGTCTTTTCACATGACATAGCCGAAACAAAAGTTATGCAAGTCACAGAGCTAGCACGAAAACACCAGCATCCACTACAATGCACAATGGAAAAAGAATAAGCTAAAGGCTGAAATTATTATGGCAAATCCAAATGCTCGACTATCACTTGCATTAAAAGCATGCTCATCCAATGTCCCAGAAAATGGGGCTATGATTATTAATGCAAATGAAGCTACAGATTATTCAAGATTGGGTGAGGCAGTGTGTATTCAATGGTTTAAGCCTACGTGTGATAGACTAATCGAAAAAGGCTTAACAACTACACAAGACTTTACGTCAACAGCTAATTTTGCACTGGTAGAAATTACGCGCTCGAAACCACAATCTTTAGGGTTAATTGCAAAGGCATTTGATTCAATAATAGAGAATAGTATTTTGATGGTTGATGGTAAGAAAACTGACGGAATTGAAAGCCATCTAAAAATATTGCGAAATCTTTTTGATATTGATGGTGTAATATCAAAATCACATGGTAAAATATTTTGGTTTAAAAAAACTCAAAGGCCTAAAATACTTAATCAATGGCTTCAAGGCTTAGAGCCAGCAACTGTTGATCAAGGATATAAGACAAGAGCAGGTATTTTTAGTGCCAACCATATAGATAAAGCTTCAGCTTTATTATTGGAAAACTTACCAAATCATTTAAGTGGTAAAGGCGCCGACTTGGGCGCTGGATGGGGTTATTTGAGCAACGAATTATTGAAAAATAATGATAAAATAAAATCAATATGTTTAGTTGAAGCTGATTGGAACGCACTAAACTGTGCAAAATTAAACATAAATGATAGCAGAGCTAAATTTGAATGGGCAGACGCAACACATCACAAAGATAATGGATATGATTTTATTGTAATGAACCCACCCTTTCACCAATCACGAAAGGCAGAGCCAGATATAGGCAAATCATTTATTCAACGAGCAAGTGAATTACTATCGCCAAAAGGCCAGCTATGGATGGTTGCTAATCGTCAGTTGGCATATGAAACAACATTAGATACATACTTTACTGCAGTAAATTCAATTACAGAAACGCCTCAGTTTAAGGTCATCAATGCATCTCGGCCTAAAAAACGAATATTCAAATAATCAATATTTGTTTATGAAATAGCTTATTAGAATAAGGGAACAACACATGTCTTTTTCAATTCAAGGTAAAACAGCAATTATAACCGGTGCGGCAAATGGTATTGGGCTAGCGATTGCAAAACACTTCGTACAAAACGGTGCGAATGTTATGATGGCAGACATAGATGAGGAAAAATTAGACGCTGAGTTAAGTTTTTTATCTAAGGAATTTCCACAAGCTAAAAGTTTTACAGGAGATTTACGTCAAAAACTATGCTTGGCTAACTTATTATCTGCAACCATCGATGAATTTGAAAGAGTCGATATTCTTATCAATGCATCAAGGCAGGTTATGCCCTCAAATTCGTTAGACCCAAAGGAAGACTGTTTTGAAGCATTATTTCAACAAAATGTATTATCCAACCTTAGATTAAGCCAAATCGTTGCAAAAAGAATGATACAACAAAAAGAAGACGACAGTAATGAACATAGTGTTGCCGGTACAATAGTAAATCTAAGCTCTATTGCATCTGAAAGGACGCACCCAGACTTATTAGCATATTCTGTTTCATGTGCTGCCTTAAACCAAATGACAAGATCATTGGCAGTAAGCTTTGCCAAAGAAGGCATTCGGGTAAATGCAATTGCTATTGGTTCAGTTCAAAGCGCTAGCCTAACAGAAGTATTACTAGAAGACCCTGATCTTAAAGCATCAATGGAAAAAGCAACTCCCTTAGGGAGAATAGCTGAAGCAAAAGAAGTAGCAGAAGTTTCACAGTTTTTATCTTCAAACAGCTCAGGGTTTATGACAGGTCAAATAATTACAGTTGATGGCGGGCGGACGCTAATTGATCCCTTAAATACCCCAGTTCATTAGCGGATAGAAAAGGCACATATTTACTGCCTTTTCTATTAAATTATTTAGATAGCTTTATTCATCAATTTTTTTGAAAACACTATCAACGTTTATTTCTGGCTCTTCTTTTTCTTCTTCAACTGTATCAGTACCAAAAGTAAAGTTTTCCAAGCCACCAATAGAAGATGGTATTTTTGGCTCTGCATCCATTGATAAAGATTGCTCAGTAGATACCAGCTTGCTTCGCTCTTCATCAGATATTACAACACCATCTTTAGCAGCTTTTTTAGCGGCTTTTTGAACAGCAGCGTCTAATTCTAATTGCTTACAAAGACCAAGTGCAACAGGATCTATTGGTTGGATATTAGCAATATTCCAATGAGATCTATCACGTAAAGCCTGTATTGTTGGTTTAGTAGTACCAACCAATTTTGAAATTTGCCCATCAGTTAATTCTGGATGAAACTTAACTAGCCACAAAATAGAAGCAGGACGATCTTGACGTTTAGATAATGGCGTATACCTTGGTCCTCGGCGCTTTTCTTCACCATCAGCAGCTGCATTGTACATTAACTCCATTTTATAGATTGGAGACTTTTCTGCTTTTTGAATTTCATCAGCTGTTAGTTGTTTATTTGAAATTGGATCAAAACCTTTAATCCCTTGGCCAACTTCGCCGTCAGCAATTCCATTTACTTCTAATTCATGCAAACCACAAAAATCAGCTATCTGTTTAAATGTAAGTGTTGTGTTATCTACAAGCCAAACAGCAGTAGCTTTAGCCATAATTGGTAGTGCCATAATGTATTCCTTTCACATAAATCTTTCTCGTCCGAATAATCGGCTACAAGCCATTTTAGCCTGTAAATTTCCGTTACTTAGGGGGAGAATTCTTAGACTGTATATATGGAATTTTTTAAAAGTGAAAGCCCCCTTTTAATAAACAAAACCACACCTTTAATTGTGATTGTAAATGCTCAATAAAATTTTGCTATGCGTATTTTGATAAAGCAAAATCCCAATATAGGTCACGAGCATGATTTGATAATTTGGTACTTTTCATTATTTTATCTTCAAATCGCTCTACTGGCATGATTTTAGCTATATTGCCTGTACAAAAAATTTCATCCGCATCTTTAAAATCTTTTAGAAACATAGGTAATTCATGAACTTTAATACCATCTGCTTTTAACAACTTTATAATTCTTTGACGGTTTAATCCATTTAAGAAAGTTCCATTCGGAATTGGCGTAAAAACTTCTCCATCTTTAACTGCAAATACATTTGTTGATGCCGTTTCTGCCACATGATCGTCTATATCAAGAGATAATGCGTTGTTAAATCCTCTTGCTCTTGCATCAGACATAATTCTTCCATTATTTGCATACAATGATCCAGCTTTAGCAAATGTAAGTGCCATATCTTGCCTTGGCCTCCTAAACGGTGAGGTGGTTAAAGCAAATGACCCAACTTCTGGCATTGCTAGCTCTTCAATACATACAGAAAAGCCAGTACTTTCTGGTACAATATCAATTATTCCTGGTGTACCTTGATTTGACCACATCATAGGGCGAATATATAAAGCTGCATTAGCCTCAAACATTGAGCAGCCTTCTTCACAAATGTTAAATATTTCTTCTGCATTTATTGGTGGCATCATCCCAAATGCTTCTGCGGAATAAACAATTCTTTGGCAATTAAGCATCATGTCAGGCCTTACACCTTCGAATTGACGCGCTCCATCAAAAACTGTTGAACCAAGCCAAGCAGCGTGATCAGCTGATCCAATTATTGGAGTATTACCCTCAAACCATTGGTCATTAAACCATGTCACTATTTTACCACCAAGCACCACATTTATCTCCTAATTTTTTTTAGTGCTATCTTTATTGTGCAAAATTATCAATAAGACCTTGTCTTATAATTTAATACGTAAAAAATATCATAAAATTTAAAGAAAGTATTTAAATGTTACATGGAAAAATAGTCACCATTTGTGAATTCTCAGGATCAATTTTAGCAATGATTTATGCGATTCTGATAGCATCAAATACTGGAAATGAAATTTTGGGTTTTAGTTTATTGTTAATTTCAGCAATTCTTTTTGCAATATGGGGTTTCATCGATAAACGATGGGCTTTTTTAGCATTGCAGTTTTTTTATGCAACTTCAGCATTGATAGGATTAATAAGATGGGCTTAACTTTTATATCCAGGGAAGCTAGATTTATGATCATTAGAAGGCTTTTTAATTAGATCAAAGAAATCAACCATACTTCGGCCTAATGGTGTATTTTTTATTTTTGCCTTAGTTTTCTCTATTGCCATTACATTTTGGATTCTTCTTTCCAAAAAATTCCAAGTATCAATAGCATCTTCACTTTCATCACCCAACCAAAACAAAACAGTTGAAGAATAAACCGCACTTAAAGTAGTTCGCTTTGTATACCAATTACTATCAGTAGATGTATCACCTAAAGTGTTCCAAATTGTGTCTGCAGTTTTCCATATTAATTGCCCACCTTCATTAATATTAGGAGGCAAAGCAAATAAAGACATGCTTTTACGAATAGCTTCTTTATGTATTTCAGTAGCTTTAATTCGAGATTTTATTAATTGGGTTACTTTCTCGGAGTACTTTAGATTTGAAAAATCATATTTATTATAGCTAGCTATCATTAATTGATCCCCTTGTTGATGAAAGGCAACAGCTAAATCAATTGCACCTCTAGGAGCCACTTGCTTTGCTAAACCTATATCTACACCTGCGTCTATTATTGCCTGATTAAAGGAAACAGAAGACCAGCCATCAAAATCAACATTAGGTAGTATAGACGATATTAGTAATTTTTTTGTGATTTCAATATGATCAGATTCATTTTTTTCACTTTTAACCATGATCCACTCCTACACTAGACAAGTTATATTCACCCTGTTATATGCCAATTTCCTGCAATTCTGCAACTCTAACTCTAGAAAGGTGGTGACACCACATGCAGGTATCAGTTCGTGATAATAACGTAGATCAAGCGCTTCGCGCGCTCAAGAAAAAATTGCAACGCGAAGGCGTTTTTCGTGAAATGAAGCTAAAGCAACATTTTGAAAAACCTTCGATTCGCAAAGCCCGTGAAAAAACAGAATCTATTCGACGTGCACGCAAGCTAGCACGTAAGAAATTACAACGCGAAGGTATGTTATAAACTGTTATAAGTTTAATACTTACCTAAAATAATTAAAAACCCCGGTATTAACCGGGGTTTTTTACATTATATCAGATTATAAATTAATAGTTTTTTGGGATTAAGAGTTAAATATAGCCATAAATATAAGTACGCCTATAGAAGCACAACAAATGCGAATCGACCAACGGATGAAGCCATCAAATGCATGCTCTTGAGCTGATACATCCATTTCGCCGTGTTTGTGTTTTTTTGCCATTAGATAACCCTTTCTTTATTTTTTTTCCATATCTCACAAAATCATTCTTTTGCAAAGGGTGAAAATTCATATTCTAAACAATGTCATTTAAAAAAGTTTACCCTAAACATACCAAATCCATTCATGTTTATCATTCATTTTACGTTGGATTTTGCCTGCAATTAGAAGATGGTTTAAATGTGCAACGGCTTCAACTAAAGCCAATCCATACTCGCCTTTACCAATTTTACGCTTATATAAAATCTCAAAACAACCAACTGCAGTTCTCGGTATTTTCAAATGGTCAAGCAATCTTGGTAATGCGTTATTATGGTTATCAATTAATTGCTGTAGTCTTGTGGGTAAACCTACAAAAGGTAATTTATGTCCAGGAAGAACAAAATGCTCATTTGTTGCGAATTTTTTTAATTTCTCACACGATGTAATCCAATCTTTGAGAGGGTCCGCCAATGGCTCAGTTGGATAAACCCCAATATTGGACGAAATACCTGGTAAAACCTGGTCTCCTACAATTACAATATTGTCATCAAGACTCCATAAAGTGACATGCTCTGGTGCATGGCCATCACCAGTAATTATATGCCATTTTCTGTTGCCTATTTTTATATTCTGCCCATCTTTAATTCTAGTAAACCCAGAAGGCATTGGATAACAAACATCAGAAAAATTACGTGGCCCTCTATCCAGCCAATATGAAAATATTTCTTCATCGATACCTGTACTTTTATAAAATGCTAAAACTTCTTCTGGCCATTCTTTTTGTGTATCTAATATCATCATTCGGCCATACATCCATGCAGTACGACTCGAAATTACTTCAGAGTTTAATTTACTTTGGAACCAGCCTGCCATTCCAATATGGTCTGGGTGGTGGTGTGTAATTAAAACACGTGTAATTGGATCGCCATTTAATGGGCCAGATAATAGTGTTTCCCATATGCTTTGAGTGCGTTTTGAAAAGAACCCTGTATCAACTATGCACCATCCATCTCCATCTCGAATAGCGTAAACATTTACATGATCTAAAGCCATTGGAAGAGGTAAACGCATCCAAAGTATGCCATCAGCAATTTCAATTGCTTTACCTTCAGATGGAGGTTGTTCAAAAGGGAAACTGATTGGCAACATTTTTAACTCACATTCTTTTTGCATCTATCCAGATAACACTGTAACTAGACTGGCTAACAGAGCATAAAAAAAATGCAAGGTTAACTGGGTGGAAGATAACAATGGACACTAAAATATTAAAAGCTAACCCAGATGGATTTGCAATTGCTTCTGAAATTTTAAAAAGTGGTGGCCTTGTAGCTTTCCCAACAGAAACAGTCTACGGCCTCGGAGCGGATGCGTTTAACACAAAAGCAGTAGCTAAAATATATTCAGCTAAAAAACGTCCCAATTTTAATCCACTTATCGTTCATGTTATAGATTTAGAAACAGCACAGAAATTTGTATATCTTGATGCCGATGCTTTATTGCTCGCAAATAATTTTTGGCCAGGCCCGCTAACAATAGTTGCACCAATAAGAGCTGGGTCAAACTTATCTGAACTTATAACTGCTGGATTAGATACAATTGCTATTCGAGTTCCAGCACATCCAGTTGCTCGTAAACTTCTTGAAATATTCAATGGCCCAGTTGCAGCTCCATCTGCAAACCCCTCAGGTTCAATTAGCCCCACAAATGCTAGCCATGTAAAAAACGGCTTAAATGGACGGATCCATGCGATCTTAAATGGTGGAAAATGTAATGTTGGCTTAGAATCAACAATAATCTTATCACAAAACGAAGAATGTCACTTATTACGCTCAGGCGGTATCCCTGAAAAGAATATTGAGGAAATACTTGGCTATAAACTCTTATCTAACAAACACCCGATATCACCAATTTCTCCTGGTCAATTATCTTCTCATTATGCTCCTAACGCAAAATTAAGAATGAACGCTCAAAGCGCTTCAGAAGATGAGTACA
This sequence comes from uncultured Amylibacter sp., assembly GCA_905182285.1. Lineage (GTDB taxonomy): Bacteria > Pseudomonadota > Alphaproteobacteria > Rhodobacterales > Rhodobacteraceae > Amylibacter. The sequence continues at coordinate 40,673 of CAJJAY010000033.1, forward strand.
TGATAGGATTTGGGCATATAATTGGGCAATTAAATCTATCTTCAAAAGGAGATCTTACTGAGGCTGCCTCTAATCTTTTTTCGTACCTTCATATGGCAGATGAAGATACATTAACACTTGGAAAAACAAAAATTGCCATTGCACCAATACCAATGAACGGGCTTGGCATTGCAATTAACGATCGATTAAAGAGAGCAAGTTCACCGCGGGACTAAGCAGACCCACCTACTGTAGATAACATTCCAGAATCTATACCAATTACTTTTAACGCAATATCCCATTTTTCATCATCTTTTGTTGTAAACAAATATTCCTCTGGTGTATCACAAATTAACCAGCCATTTGCTTGTATTTCTGTTTCTAATTGACCAGGTCCCCAACCAGAGTAACCCAAAGATAAGAGGTATTTATTCGGACCTTTACCTTTTGATATATCTTCTAATATTTCTAATGATGCTGTCATGTTAATTGTATCAGATACATTTAAACTAGAATCTTTTGCTAAATAGTCACAACTATGCAAAATGAAACCCCTCCCATGCTCCACTGGACCACCTATATAAATAGTTTCTGATGGTACTGATCTATTAGGTATAATTGATAATTGCTCAAATAGATCACTTAATTTTAAATCAGCAGATGGTTTGTTTACTATTAATCCCATTGTTCCACCTTCAGAGTGTGAGCATATATAAATAACTGATTTGTCAAAATTCCTATCACCTATCCCAGGCATAGCTATTAGTAATTTTCCATTAAGATTTATATTTTCATTCATTTAATAAATTTGTCTTTATGTGGCAGAAAAGACAATAGCACTTATGCAAATAATATTATTCTTAACCAATTGATACTTTCAATTGCTTCATTAATGTTTAGTTTTATTAAAATGAAAAAAATATTGATTCTTTTAACATTAGTATTCAACACAACCGCAAATGTTGCATTTTCTGAGTCTCCTATTATTGGATTAAAATCAATAGATATAATCCGCGGTTGGCGTGAAAACGATAAATCACACATGGCAGCTATTCGAATTGAAATGGAAGAAGGTTGGAAAACATATTGGCGTGTTCCAGGCTTAGGTGGGATACCGCCATTAATTAACTGGAATGAATCCAAAAATATAAAAAAATTTACTCCAATATGGCCTGCTCCATATATTTATAAAGAGTATGGATTACGGACTATTGGATACAAAAACGTACTTATTCTTCCTCTCAGAATTCAACCAATAGACACAAACAAACCAATTTATTTTTCCGCAACTATAGATTTTGGAATTTGTGACGATGTATGTGTTCCTATTCAATCCACCATTAAAGCAGAGCTACCAAAACGAACCTCCATTGGTAAAAATATAATTGAAAAGGCTTTAACTCGTAAAATTATATCTGGAATAGACAATCCAATAAAATTTATTAGCTGCGATTTTATTCCTGTAGAAAATGGTTTTGAAATTATAGCAATATTAAAGAATTCTAACAATTTTGATGAGGATTCTTTTGGAGTTATTGAGTACCCAATGGATCAAAACAGTTGGGTTAGTCAGAAAACTAGTTCTGTATCAAACAAAAATTTAAAGGTTATTGCTTCATTACATACAAAAGGAATTAATTTCATTGATCGTAGTAATTTGAATTTAACTATTTTCTCAAAAAATGAAGTAATAGAATTTAATGGATGCAGTAATTAAAATTGTTTATTTCGCATTAAATAAGAAGATAAATATGTGAATACTATTACAAGAAAGAGTCCAATTATAAATATAATTGATGAGCCTAATAATGCGTTAATATTGTTTCCTATAACAAATGAAACTAACGGTGAAATCTTTTGGGTTAATGCAAGTGGAAGAAGTGTTAATCCAAGAACAACAAAAGATCCAACTACAGATGATCCAAGTAATATTTTTGATTTTTTAGGTACATTTCCACCTAAGATTCCTCGTCTTAATGAAGTAAACAATCGGCCAAAATCCTTTTGCATTATTACTAATGATGGAACAATTAAAAGAACCAAAAACATACCAAAGCCTAAACCAAATGATAAAGTTATAATAGTTGGCTTTAAAAATTGCGCAGCGGCTGACTTTTCAAACAATAATGGTGCTAATCCCAGAACAGTAGTTAAAGTGGTTAATAAAACAGGTCTAAATCGATCACAACAAGCATCAATTATCGCAGGAACTAAGCCCCGCTTTTCTGAATACTCATCAATTGTTGTCACTAAAACAATTGAGTCATTAATTATAATTCCGCTCATTCCAATCATTCCAACTATACTAAACATAGACAACGGAACCTCCATTACCCAGTGACCAAATATCATTCCGATTGCTCCAAATGGGATAACAGACATAACTATTATTGGACGCATCCAACTTGAAAAAATCCAAGTTAACGCAAGATATATGCCTAATAAGCAAAGCATATAACCAACTATTGCATCAGAGAAAAATTCTTTTTCTTGTTCAGCAAGTCCTGACAATCTAAATTCTATGCCAAAATCTTTTGCTAAATTTGGGAGCACATCACCCTCCAAAAGATTAACAATCTCTTGTGCTCGCTTTGGATCATCTTCAGGAATATTACCGGTTACAGAAGTAAGTCTTAATCCGTTTTCACGCAATATTTCTGAGAACCCCATGGTTCTATCAACCGTTACAATATCTGCTAAAGGTACAAAACTACCTGTTTTAGATAATAATCTAGTACGATCTAAAAAATCAGCTGAAATTTCTTCTTCTGGAAATCCGACAATTACTTTAGATGTTCGCGTCCCGATTGGAAAACTTGCTGCTTCAATGCCATTTAATCTATTGCGCAACTCACGGCCGATGTCATCAATTGTAAATCCAAGTGCATGACCTTGTGGCGTCAGCTCTAAAATTAATTCTTCTTTTCCATATGGCAAATCATCTTCGACAGATGATACTTCTGGAAATCTTTGAGAAATATCTATTTTTAATTTTTCAGCTGCTGCTTTTAGAATGTAACTATCTGTACCAATCAGTTGTACATCAAGACTATCTCCCCCCGGTCCAAAACCCCACCCACGAAAACTAATCGTTTCTAATAATGGATGTTTTTGTATCGCATCTTGCAACTCACCTATAAAAGCAAAATATGAATACGGCCGAGCATCTGCATCTATCAACTCAATAGCAACTGACCCTTTAAGATCATTATCTTTATTTGCAATTCCTGATATTCCACGACCAGTATTTCCACCAACCTCAGTCATAGAAAAAGTAACAGGACTAGTTCCATATTTTTCTTCGAATATTTTTGCAGTATCATCTACAGCTCGCTGTAATTCTTCAACCATAGCCTTGGTATCAGCTCTAGTTGCACCATCTAGCATTGCAATATTGCCTGACAGTGATCCACGTTCTGGTGCATTAAAAAATCGAAAATTCACCTGCCCAGAGGTAAACAATGCAACATTCAGCATTAAAAGCAGAACTGCACAAGCAAATACAGGGTATCTAAAAATTAATACAAATTTAATTATTTTGCGAAAAACATTTTGTTTAAACCAGTTAAACCCACGATTAAAATGATAGCTTGGTATGTCGTACCACTTGACAGTTCCGTTTACTGATAATGAGTGGCTCATGTGATTTGGTAAAATAAGAAAACACTCAATTAAAGATGCTGCTAATACTGCTATAACAGTGAAGGGAATATCAGATAATAAACTTCCAAATCGACCTCCTATTAGAGTTAAACCCCAAAAGGCTAAAATTGTTGTAATTGTAGCTGAAAATACAGGGGGTGCCATTCTAGATGCTGCATTTTCTGCAGCTACGACTGGACTTTCGCCCATTGTCCTTGCACGAAAATCTGCATGTTCACCCACGACAATTGCGTCATCTACAACAATACCTAATGTTATTATTAGGCCAAAAAGTGATATCAAATTTAACGTTAAGCCCGCTGCATACATTATTGCAACCGCAGCAAACATCGCTGCAGGAATGCCTGCAGCAACCCAAAAAGCAGTTCGTGCAGATAAAAACAAAAATAACAACCCAACAACCAATCCTAAACCCATTAATCCATTCTGAATCAATATACTTAATCGATCTTGAATTGCTTGTGCTCGGGTTCGAATTAAATCAATTTTTACGTCTTTTGGTAGTGATAGCTCCATTTCATCTGCAACATTTTGAACAATAGCCTGAATACCAATTGCATCACCTTGATCTGAACGGTCAACTCGAACTGATACTGCTGGATTATCGGCAACATAATATGAACGCTTTGCATCTGTGCCAGAAACTAAAATATTAGCAACATCACCAACTAGTAATTTTGATCCGTCTGCTTTTGATCTAATGATGATATTTTCAATTTCATCAGCACTTCTTTTTGCTATACCTGTTCGTACTCGCGCGGTTCCCCCTGCTACGTTACCCGCTGGGTCGGCTTCTGACTCCTGGTTTATAGCATTAGCGATATCCGATAAAGACACCTTATTTTGAATAAGACTAGCTTCACTTACATCAACTGAAATCTCTGGTGCTGATACCCCCCGAATAGTTACACGCGTTACTCCTTTTGCAAATAATCGTGCAGTTAACTCATCAGCAAAGCGTGATAGTTGATCAGCAGAAACTGGCCCAGATATAATTACATCAGTAACACGATCACGCCAGGTACCTCTTCTCACACTAGGCGCATCTGCACCTGAAGGCAGTCCAATTACTGCATCCACTGCAACCTTAACATCATCAGCAGCTCGTGCCATATCCCATTCAGGTTGAAAGTTTAAGCGTATTACAGCACGTCCCTCACTTGCTGTAGAGGCAGTACTCTCAATACCTTCGACAGATAATAATGCTGGTTCAAGAAGCGCTACAATTCCATCATCTACATCTTCAGGACCAGCACCATCCCAGCGCATTGATACAGTTACATTATCAATAACTACATCTGGAAAAAATTGTGATCTTATCTGCGTAGATGCTGCTACGCCTAATACCAACATTACTATTAGGATGAGATTAGCAGCCGTTCCATGCCTAGTAAAATAACTAAGTATTCCATTTGCAGATGAAGGTAGTAAGCGCATATTCATAACTTATGACCCCATACCATCAGTGATACGATCATACATACTTTTTGGAATAGCTCCTGAAGTGATTTTATTTATTATGCGTTTTTTTACACCATCAGGCATTCTTCCTTTCTTTATATAATCAAGCATCTTTTCTTGCTGATCAGCAGTAAGTACAATGTCTTTAGGAGCGACTGGTATTTCTACTACACCTTCAAATTTTGGTTCAATAAGTATACCTTCACCAAGCTGAGGAGTGCGTTGTTTTACAATAGTTAATCCAGTTAATTTATCAGACTGAATAATAATATTATTACCTTGTTTTCGTAATATTTTAACATTAACAGCACGTAATCTATTCTCATCTCCAACAACCAAAACTTCACCTTTTGAGGTAGCCGCTGTTGAAGGAATTAAACTCACGTTTTGCAATTCTGGTTCTTGTAATTTTACTGTCACAAAATCACCAACTCTTACAGCAGCTGCATTTTTACCCACAAGCCGAGCAAAAATCTCGCGTCCAGTCATGCCCTCACCAACTGCTGCACTTGATCGTTCAATTACAGCAGGAATTACAGTATCAAGTCCTGTAAAATAAATACTCACTGATGCCGCTTTAATTCCACCCAATGTACTTTCTAAATTTACAAATTGCTCTGACGAAATCCTAAAAGAAACTTCAAGTGCATTAGGATCGATTAATTCACCTAAACGCTCGTTCGGATTTACCAGTCCTCCCAAAACACCTGCCACATTTGCAAGAACTCCATCAAATCCAGCCTTTACAGCTAAGTCTTTTAACTTTCTTTCTGATTCATTTAAATTAATTATACTTCGCTTTAGGGAAGTTTTTGCTCTATTTATTCTAGCTTTTGAATTAGCTACAGATTGCCTCTTGCTTAAAGATTGTGTTTCTGCACTTGAAGCCGAAAGCTCTGCAGTTTCAACAGCGGCCTCAGTACCAACTCCTCGCTTTAATAAAGATTTTTGGCGCTTTGCTGCTTGAATTCGTAATTCATACTGATGTTTAGCAGCTCGTAATTCGTCATTAGATAAAATTAAGGCATCTTGTGCTTCAGTAAGTTCAGCCTTAGCTTCCATAACACTAGTTTCTGCTAACTGGACATCTGCACTTGCACTAGATGGATCTGTAGCAAATAATAATTCACCTTTTGAAACAGCGCCACCTTTTCTAAAGTTTTTAGACATTTGAACAAGTTTACCACCAGCAGATGTTCTCAATTCTAATGTTCTACCTGAAATAACCTCTCCAAATACGGTAAGTTCAGGCTTAATTGCATCTGCGTTAATTGGCAAAACATAAACTGCAAAACTTCTTTCTCTGTCACCACGCGGCCTTTTATCTCGCGATTCACGGTCATCTTGAGCATTTTTAAAAACATAAACTGCAGCCATTAATACACCCACAGTTAATACAGTTAAAACTAGCCCAAATATCCCACGATTAAAAAAGCGCATTATATTTTTCCTTATTAGAAAATGAATTGATATTTACATAAGACTTAAACATAGTTTTTTATTAATAAATATCAAATTATGAAGATATTCATAATAAAGCATCAATACCTTTTTAAAACGTTTAGATAAACAATAAATCAAAAATCATTTTCGTTTTTTATCTTCATCTAATCGAGGCATAATTTCAACAAAATTGCATGGCTTATGTGTATAATCTAATTGGTACTTTAGAATTTCATCCCAACCATCCTTACAAGCTCCTGGGCTACCAGGTAATGCAAATAAGTATGTGCCTTGCGCAACGCCTGCACAGGCTCTTGATTGAACAGCAGAAGTTCCAATTTTTTTCATAGATATAATGGCAAACATAGTGCCAAAAGCATCTATTTCTTTTTCATAAACGTCCCTATGCGCTTCGACTGATACATCACGACCTGTTAATCCAGTGCCACCTGTTGATATAATAACATCTATATCATCCATATTGCACCACTCTGTTAATTTACTTGAAATAATAGATCTATCATCTTTTACAATATCTCGATTTTTCAAAATATGCCCTGAATTTTTTATTCGTTTAGTCAAAGCATCGCCAGATTTATCATCTTCAAGTGATCGACTATCTGAAACGGTAAGGACCGCAATATTTATAGGAATAAATTCTCGATTAGTCATGCGCTTAGCCGCGCTTTTAAACTCAATAAGTCATTCCAAGAATCTCTTTTTCTCATTGGATCTCTTATTAATGATCTTGGATGAAGCATTGGAAGAGTTTGTTTTCCAAAAGCTTTAGTCCATTCTCCTCGAAATTTATTTATTCCAACCTTATTTAGTACAGCCGAGCATGCTATATTGCCCATTAATACAATAAATTCAGGGTCTACTAATTCAATATGGCGCTTCAAAAAAGGTAACATCATTGCAATTTCATCTGAACTTGGATCACGGCTTTGTGGTGCCCTCCAAGGAATAGCTGTGGTGATATAAAATGCATTATCAGCACTTTCAACTTTTCTTGACAGCCCAATAGCTTTAAACATTTTATCTATTAATTCACCTTCAGCACCAACAAAGGGCTTTCCTTCAATATCCTCTTCTCGAGAAGGTGATTCACCTATTACCATAACTCTCGCATTGCTTGGGCCATCAGAAAATACTAGATTTTTCGCACCTTTTTTTAGTGCACACATCTCAAACAACGCCATTGCATTTTTTAGGTCTGTAAGATTCTTACATTTTTTCGCCAATATTCCTGCAATATCGTGAGCAGTGTCTTTAGATGAAAGAATATCTGGTACTGAAGCAACATGAGCAATATTTGATTCTGAATTTATCTTTAATTTTGGAGGAGATGTATGAATTTCATATCTATTTATAGGAACATCACTAATTGCTTCATCAATGCCAATTTCGTATTGCCATTCTAAGGCAGATTTAGCTGCATGATAACCTTCTAAATAACTCATAAATAACTCCCTGAATATACAGTATTCATTACACTTACATTCGTAAACCTCTTGCTTGGAATTTTTACACTGATATAACAACTTAAATTAGCAAGGAAACTAACAAGATGGTATTTTCATCAAAACATTTGTTAGGTATTGAACATTTATCTCCAACAGACATTACAGCCATTCTTGATTTGGCCGAGACGTATGTAGATTTAAACCGAAAAGAACAAAAACAGGGTGGCACTTTATCAGGTATGACCCAAATAAATATGTTTTTTGAAAATTCAACCAGAACACTTGCTTCTTTTGAACTAGCTGGAAAACGTTTAGGTGCTGATGTATTAAATTTAGCAGTAGGCGCATCTTCAATCAAAAAAGGTGAAACACTTATTGATACAGCTATGACATTGAATGCAATGAATCCAGACCTGCTAATTGTTCGCCATCCACAATCTGGTGCGATTAATTTATTAGCTGATAAAGTAAAATGTGCTGTATTAAATGCAGGTGATGGCCGCCATGAACATCCCACTCAAGCCCTTTTAGATGCTTTAACAATTAGAAGAGCAAAGGGAAGATTACATAGACTAAACGTGGCCATATGTGGAGATATAGCACATAGCAGAGTAGCTCGTTCAAATATATTTCTTCTAAATAAAATGGAAAGTCGTATCAGAATAATTGGCCCACAAACTTTGATACCTACAGGAATAGAGAAATTTGGGGTTGAGGTATATGAAGATATGAATGCAGGCTTAAAAGATGTTGATGTTATAATGATGCTAAGATTACAAAATGAACGCATGGATGGTGCGTTTATACCTTCGCGACGAGAATACTATTATCGTTGGGGGCTAACCACAAATAAGCTCGCGAATGCTAAGGATGATGCGATTGTTATGCATCCTGGACCAATGAATCGTGGCGTGGAAATAGATGGTGAAATTGCAGATGATATAAATCGGTCTGTTATTCAAGAACAAGTTGAAATGGGCGTAGCAGTACGAATGGCTTCAATGGATTTACTAGCCAAAAATTTACGCTCTGAAAGAGTGAAATTATCTTGAAATGATATCACTCAAAAAAGTTATACACAAAGGGTTCTCCAATGAACAGTTTTAAAGAACAAGCAGATCAATTCATTGAAGATGTGACTATAATTCAACCCTCAACTGAATGGCCCCCAATTTTGTTAGACGAAGAAGTTATATCATTTCAAGGTAATTTTAATAAATCAGCCTGGTTACGAAAAAATGTTACTTTTAGCGCACTGGCATTTTTCTCAATCGTTGTTTTAACCAATGCAATTGGACATCCAATAAAAATTGAAGGCATTGGATTTGTAATCCTATTATCTTTTTTTGGCGCAGCTATTACATTTTTAATGTATAACAGACAAAGTTGGATCATTACTAATAGAGCAGTGTATTTGAAAAAACGTCGCCCAATGTTGATTTCATCAGTACGAAAAGTAGTTGGATTTGGCGCAACCGTTCGATTAATAGGAGGATGGGGTACAGGTATTACCTTATTAGGTGTCGAAAACGCCTCAGAAATAAGGTACTTTTTGCAAAGGGGAAGGTCATGAAAACCCTATTTTCCAATGCTAGAGTAATTAATCCAGAATCTTTAACGGACTCGATTGGCTCTTTATTAATAGAAAACGATAAAATAGCTGGAATATATAATGGAGTTCCATCTTTAGATTTTAACATAGATAAAGTTATAGACTGTGAAAAAAAATGCCTAGCTCCAGGAATTGTAGACATCGGCGTAAAGATAGGTGAGCCTGGAGAGCGCCATAAAGAAAGTTTTAAATCTGCAGGCATAGCAGCTGCAAATGGTGGTATCACCACAATGATTATAAGGCCAGATACCAACCCGACAATTGATAGTCCTGAAATCTTAGAATTTATATATCGTAGGGCAGTTAGTGATAGTTTGGTAAAGGTTTTACCCATGGCAGCATTAACAAAAGATCGTAACGGGTCAGAGATGGCAGAAATTGGGTTTTTAAAAGATGCAGGTGCAGTAGCTTTTACAGATTGCGATCAAGTAATCACAAATAATAAAGTTCTATTGAGATGTTTAACTTATGCTAAAGGATTAAATGCCCTAATAATTACTCACCCTCAAGAACCTATTTTATCCAAAGATGCATGCGCAACAAGTGGTGCGTTAGCAACTAAACTAGGTTTACCAACTGTTTCAACATTCGCTGAACTAATCCAATTGCAAAGAGACCTTTCACTTATAGAAATGACCAATGCAAGAGTACACTTTGATCAAATCACCTGCTCTGAAAGCTTAGTTGCATTAAAGCAGGCTAAGGAAAAAGGCTTATCAATCAGTGCTGGAATTTCAATTCATCATCTTACTCTTAACGAGCAAGATATCGAAGGATATCCAACTTTTTTCAAAGTAAAGCCACCATTGCGTAATGAAACAGATAGAATAGCTTCGATTGATGCGGTTGCATCTGGTTTAATTGACATTATTAGCTCAATGCATACTCCTCAAGACGAAGAAAGCAAACGGTTGCCTTTTGAAGCTGCAGCTTCTGGAGCTGTTGGACTTGAAACCTTATTGCCCGCATCCTTACAATTGGTTCATGGTGGTTATATGGACTTGCCAACCCTTTGGCGTGCACTATCATATAATCCTGCAGAACTATTAGGCCTAGAGACTGGCCAAATAAAAGTAGGGTATCAAGCGGATTTAGTGCTATTTGACCCAGATAAACCATTTATTTTAGATCGATCAAAGCTTCATTCTAAATCAAAAAATACACCTTATGATGGCAGAACGATGCAAGGCCGAGTAATTAAAACTATTGTCGCTGGCAAAGAGGTCTACAATTAATGCTACCAGTAATTGAGCATAGTATTTTAAATATTTTCCTAATTGCAATTACAGGTTATTTAATTGGCTCCATACCTTTTGGGATAATTATAGCTAAGATTATGGGTCTTGGTAATTTACGTAATATCGGTTCTGGTAACATAGGTGCAACAAATGTTTTACGCACTGGAAATAAATTAGCTGCTATTTTAACTTTAATTTTTGATTTATCGAAAGGTACTGTAGTTGTAATTTTAGCTCGCCTATTATTCGACGATTCAGCTGCTCAAATTGCTGGTTTAGCATCATTTTTGGGGCACTGTTTTCCAGTATGGCTTGGGTTTAAAGGTGGAAAAGGTGTTGCAACATTCATTGGGATTACTTTAGCGCTATATTGGCCGGCTGGTATTTTAACATGCCTAACTTGGATATTAATTGCTTATATAAGTAGAATTTCGTCTTTATCAGCATTGTTAAGTAGCATTAGTAGTATTGTGTGGATTTGGATCTGCGGCATGCCAAATGCAACTTTTATTATGATAATACTAACTATTTTCATTTGGGTGCGTCATAAAGAAAATATAAAAAGAATCATTAAAAATACAGAGCCAAGAATTAATAGCTAAATTCAGAATAAATTTTACTTAAATCACCATTCCAGTCACCATTATATTTATCTAAAAGCTCGTCAGCTGGAGTTATCCCTGTATCAATACTTTCTTGTAATGCGCTTAAGAAGTAGGTTTCATCATACCCACCTGAACCTTGTCGTGATCGCGACTTTAAGCCATTATTTGAAATAGCAAGTACATTTGATGCTAAATCGATCATCTTCATATCACCAATTCTAGCATGCAGTCCATCAACAGATGCTTTTATACGCATTTCTTCTCTTGTTTCTAGATCCCAGTCTTTACAGACATCCCAGGCTGCGTTTAGTGAAGTTTCATCATACATCAAGCCAACCCAAAATGCAGGTAAAGCACAAATTCGACGCCAAGGACCGCCATCAGCTCCTCGCATTTCCATAAATTTTTTAATTCTAGCTTCAGGAAAACATGTAGTTAAATGGTCCGCCCAATCAGACATAGTTGGAAGCTCACCAGGTAAAGCAGGTAAGCTACCATTTAAAAAATCCCGAAATGATTGGCCTAATGCATTTATATAACTACCATTTCTATAAACAAAATACATAGGTACATCTAAGGCATAATCAACATACCTCTGAAATCCCATCCCACTTTCAAAGAAAAAAGGTAAAGTCCCAGTTCTATCCTTGTCTAAATCACGCCAGATGCGAGACCTCCAAGATTTATGCCCGTTTATTTTTCCATCAAAAAACGGTGAATTTGCAAATAATGCTGTAGCAATGGGCTGTAAGGCTAATCCTACTCGCATCTTTTTAACCATGTCTGCTTCTGAACCAAAGTCGAGATTTACCTGAACAGTACAGGTTCGGTACATCATTTGTTTACCATGACTACCAACTTTTCCCATATAGTCAGTCATCAATCTGTACCTACCTTTAGGCATCATATCCATATCTTCATGCGACCATTCAGGAGCGGCACCAAGTCCAATAAAACCTGCACCTATCTCATCAGCAACTTTTTTAACTTCTGACAAATGTAGATTTGTTTCATCACAAGTTTCATGAATTATTTCAAGAGGTGCACCCGATAATTCCAATTGGCCGCCAGGCTCAAGTGAAACATTAGCTCCATTTTTTTCTAACCCAATTAAGTTATCTTTTTCATATACTGGTGCCCATTGAAACTGATCACGTAAACCTTCGAGCATTGCCTTTACTGAACATCTGCCCTCATAAGGCAAAGGTTTTAAAGTATTTTTATTATAACCAAACTTTTCATGTTCAGTACCTATTCGCCAATCTGTTTTAGGCTTACATCCACTTTCTAAATATTCTGCTAATTGATTAATATTTTCAATTTGGCCGCCACCGCTTTGAGGTATAGACATAAAATATTTCCTTATAAGTATTTGGACTGGAGTAATCTAAACATAGGAGCATATGCAAGCAAACAAACTGTTTCTTTTTATATCTTTTTCCAAATAATAAACATTCCAGGTTTGTTTGAATTCATTGATAAAGTTATTTGTTCAAATACAACGCCCTTCAATGCTAATATTGCGTCAAATAAGCTTTCATTACCTTTTGCTGATGTCGGTATACGAATAACAGAACCAAAAATATCACTTACGATCCAGTAAACACTTAGATCTTTTTTATCGGTAACTTCAATCTTTACCAAGACAAGGTCATCAAGCGAGATTGACCAACTTTGTCCAAGATTAAAGTATGTAATTTGGCGCTCGTCAACTTCAACAAAACCGGATTTTATATTAACTCCAACAGGAAGGCGCGCTTTTCGGATAGCAACGAACATTAAAAATAAAAGTACACAAGTAATTGCACCATAAATTAGGGGCAATATCCGGCCAATAGACTGTAAAGTTAGATACCCAAAAATTAGACAAGCCAAGCAAATTATTATTACCTCAAACCAATGAATTAATAACCTTTTTACTGAAGGTCGCATAAAACTCATAACCAATCACCCTTTTGGCTTTGCCATAAAGCTAAAGCAGCAATTACAGCAGTATCAGCTCGCAATACTCTAGGTCCAAGACTAATTGAAATTACAAAGTCTAAAGATTGAAGATACTTTATCTCAAAGTCACTAAATCCACCTTCTGGACCAATAAGTATTGCCCATTTTTCACTTTTTATAGTTCTCAATTGCTCAACAGTTTCACCAACTTTACTTTCATCACAAAAAATTAATAACCTATCTTTTGGCCAATCCTTCAACACAGTATTTAATTTTGACAACTCATCTACTGGCGGCACATAAGTACCGCCACATTGTTCCGCAGCCTCTATTGAATGAGACTGCAATCTGTTTTGTTTGATACGGTCTGAATTAGTATAATCTGTATTAACAGGACGAATTCGAGATACGCCCATTTCTGTGGCTTTTTCTACTATAAAATCTGTTCTTGCTTTTTTTATAGGTGCAAATAATAACCATAGATCAGGTGGATCTAATTGTGGCTTCGATTGATATTTCGAAATTAGAATTCCTTTTCGTTTGCTAGCATGTAGAACTTCTGCTTGCCATTCGCCGTTCTTTCCGTTGAATATAGAAACAAAATCACCACTATTTAGCCTCATAACATTAAACAAATAATTTGCCTGATCTCGATCAAGTAAAATTGATTGCCCTTCTCCCAAAGGAGAGTCTACAAAGAGTCTAATTTTTGAACGTATATTCATAAGGCAAACATATGTCTGATAAAAGACAAACACCAGATCAAACAGGCCAAGTAGCAGATGCAATTTATAAAAATTGGGTAGATCTTTATTCACCAGCATCCTTGCGCCCATATTTTCGCTTATCTCGAGCAGATCGCCCAGCTGGCACTTGGCTTTTATTATTACCCTGTTTGTGGTCATTATGTTTGGCGATCTTATCAAACAAAACTTTGCAGCCCATAAATATTTTTTATATTATAATTATGATGATAGCTGGTGCTTTTTTGATGCGCGGTGCAGGATGCACTTGGAATGATATTACAGATCAAAAAATTGATGCAAGTGTTGCTCGCACAAAATCAAGGCCAATTCCATCTGGTCAAATCTCAACACGACAAGCTTTAAATTGGATGTTTATTCAAACATTAGCTGGTGCAGTGATTTTGTTCACGTTCAATAATTTTACAATATTTTTAGGCTTGATTGCATTAATACCTGTCGCAATTTATCCATATGCAAAACGCTTTACATGGTGGCCTCAGTTATTTTTGGGAATTGCATTTAATTGGGGCGCTTTAATAGGTTGGTCATCATATACAGGATCATTATCATTATCACCCATTCTTTTATATTTTTCAGGTATTTCATGGACACTGTTTTATGACACAATATATGCACACCAAGATAAAGAAGATGACGTTTTGATTGGCGTTAGATCAACTGCACGTTTATTTCATTCAAATACAAAAAAGTGGCTTTGGGGTTTCTTATTAATATCAATGTCATTAATGATAAGCGCATTTTTGTTAGCTATTGATAGTAATATAAATATATTTAGTTTGATTATTGGAATTTCAGGAATATTTGCTTATGGGGCACATCTAATCTGGCAGTTAATAAGTTTAGATATTAACAACGCGGATAATTGCCTACTAATGTTTCGATCTAATCGCAATGCTGGACTTATACCAATTGTTGGGTTTATTTGCGCTATCGTTTTTCAATCTGTAATTTAAACTAGCTTAAGTTAATTATTTCATTAAAATAAACCTCTGTAAAAGAATTTTAATTAGGCGAATAAATGCACCGTATAGCCCTTCTTTTTGGATTAATTTGTTTTATACTTGCCGCTGCAGGATCATATTTTGGAGCAATATATGCTGTTGATAGGTTCGAAAGATCCACTGAGGCCAAATTAGAACAAGCTATATTTCTTACAGGTGATGATTGGAGCAATATTAGAGCAAACGGCCTTAGAATACATCTAACTGGTCTTGCACCAAATGAAACTTCAAGATTTGATTTACTTAAATCACTGGGAAAACTTGTTGAAGCATCACGAATTAGAGATGAAATTACTTTGCTTGAAGAAGAAAATTTAATACCGCCAAAGTTTTCTTTAGAAGCATTAAGAAATGATGATCGGATATCTTTAATTGGGTTAATTCCAAAAAATTCTGGAAGAGAAAATATTCTCTCTGCAGTTAGTGAGATTTCGAATGATATAGAAATTACGGACATGCTTGAAGAAGTGGATTATCCAATCCCAGCAAATTGGAAAAAATCACTAAATTTTGGGTTATATAGTTTGTCAACATTACAACGTTCAAAAATAAGTATATCAGGTGAAGCTATAGTTGTTTCTGCTATAGCAGATTCTCAAAATGAACGATCAAAATTTGAGCGCGTGCTATTAAAAAACCAACCTATTGGCATTAAACTTACAATGAACATTACTGCACCAAGGCCAGTAATCTCACCTTTTACAATTCGTTTTAGTAAAGAAGATAGCAAAATTAAGCTAGATAGCTGCTCAGCTGATACAAAAAACACTCAAGCAAAAATTATAGCCGCTGCTAAGAGGGTGGGGATTTTACAATCTGAGAATTGTAAAATTGGATTGGGTATTCCAACTCCTGATTGGGCAGAAGCTGTTGTTATGTCAATTTCAGCAGTTGCAAAATTGGGTAATGCATCATTAACTTTTACAGATTCAGACATATCATTGATTGTATCAGCAGAAACACCTCAAAAAACATTTGATAATGTAATAGGGAAGCTAGAAAATGATTTGCCAAGTTTATTTTCTCTCTCAGCAATTCTACAGGAAAAAGAGTTAATAGATGGTGAAAATGGAAAGAGTATTATCCCTGATTTTACAGCAACCATTAGCCCAGAGGGTTCTGTTCAACTTCGCGGTAGATTACCTTCAAATATATCTAAAAACGCCGTTGAAGCGTACGCAAAGTCTTTATTTATTGGAAAAAGTATATACGTCCAAACAAGATTAGACCCAAACTTACCAGATGGATGGCCCACACGTGTACTAGGTGGTTTAGAAGCTTTAGCAGAACTAAATCATGGTGTTCTTATTGTAGAACCATCAGAAATCCAAGTTAGTGGCGTATCAGGTAATAAAGAATCTACAGGTAAAATTTCTCGTATTTTATCTGTCCGTGTAGGGTCAAAAGGAATTTATAAAATCAAAACTAATTATAATGAAAAATTTGCTCCTAAACCTAAAATTAAATCTGCCAAACTTTGTGAAACTGAAATAAATACTATCATATCAAACAAAAAGATACGATTTGATCCTGGCAAGGTTGTTATTAATGAAGATAGTCTATCTGTTATTAAGTTAATTGCTGATGTATTAAGGACATGCCCCGAAGCAAAATTTGAAATACAGGGCCATACGGATAGCTCTGGATCTGAAGAGCTAAATGAAAATCTAAGTCAATCACGTGCAGAAGCAGTGTTATTTGAATTATTAAACCGGCGCGTACTTACGTCGGGAATTACCGCAAAAGGGTATGGATCAATTAATCCTGTTGCAGATAATAAAACAGAACAAGGGCGAGAAATAAATAGGCGGATTGAAATTAAGTTAATTGAAGAAAAGCTAAAAAATATTTCAAGAGCAAATTAGTGAAATAGATAAAAGATGGATACTGTAAAATGAATAGTGATGAACTAATTGGGGTGCTTGCTTTAGCTTTTTTCCTAAGCTTCGTTTTTGGCTGGGTACTAAGATGGGGCTATAGTGGTTTTAATAAAATCAATTCCTCAGACATGGGGGAAATTGATGACCTAACAAATCGTCTATACGAAATGGAACATACTAAAGACGCCGTAGAGACGCATCTGAAAGAGCGTGAATGGGAATTAACAAACCGCATTTCTCAATTAGAAGCTGAATTAGAGGCTGCTATGGAAGGCTTAGGGGCTGCAAGGCGCGAAGCTGAAAAAAACTAGAAATAATTTCTACCACCTAGCTAATGACTTCTCATCTTCAGGGTTTGCATTAACCCAAACGCTTCCATTATCTCCATGTTCTTTTTTCCAAAAAGGTGCGCGGGATTTGAGAAAATCCATTATATAATCAGCTGCTTCAAATGCTTCCCGTCGATGCGGGGCAGCAACAGCTACCATCATGATTTGTTCGCCCAAAGATAAATGGCCAAATCGATGTACAATACGCACATCAATTAGATTCCATTTTTTAAGTGCTTTATTCTTAATTTCTTCTAAAGCTGTAAATGTCATTTTAGGATAGTGTTCTAATTCTAAAGCCTTAAGAGATTTATCTCCTCGAACAATGCCAATAAAACTAATAATAGCTCCTGTTGCACCATCAGCTGTTTTTAATTGGTTTATCTCATCTGCCAAATTGAAATTTTTTTCTTGCACCAACACAGTCATTCTACCCACCAGTCATTGGAGGAAAAAATGCTACTTCGTTAACATTTTTCAAGCTTGAATCAAAAGTAGATAAGGTTTGATCCAAGGCTACTCTAACCGAAGATAAATCTGAAAATGCAAAATCATATCGTTCTTCTTTTGAACGTAAATCTTTAATTAATTGCTCTACTGTTTTTGCTTCAGTTTCTATTACTTCTGATGATTTACCAATTCTTTCACGCAGCCAAGCAAAATATAGAATTTTAATTTTCATTTTGCAGTACCTTTAAGATAAGGACTTGCTTTAACAAGATAATCTATACCAGTATAAATTGTTAAAAGCATTGCAATCCATAATAGCGTTATACCTACATAGTATGAATAATAGGCATATGAATAATATAACATCAAATTAGTTTCATCAGTTAATTGGTTAGATAAAATTCTTGCAACAACATTTTTATCCATACTTAGAGTTAAAGATCTAAGATTATGCTCAAAAATTCCATGCAAAAATAGAACAGATATAGATATCATTTGAACAGTAGTTTTCCACTTGGCAACCTTAGTAACTGCAAGTTTTCCAGCATCTTTACCTAAAAATTCCCGAAGCCCAGAAACAAAAACTTCTCTCAATAGAATTAATATCATTGGTATAATAATTAGTGGTTTTAAACCATATAAGCCAATGATTGCAAGAATAGCCAAAATAACCATTGCTTTATCAGCAATTGGATCAAGCATTGTACCAAAAGCACTTTGTTGACTCCATTTTCGAGCCAGGTACCCATCGATATAATCAGTTATGGAAGCGCCTATAAACAGAGATAAGGCGATCCAATCCGCATAAGGCCTATCCAAACAGAGGAAAACAATTACTACTGCTGGTGCCGCCAGCATACGAAAAGTAGTAAGTATATTTGGTATATTCCAATTCACCTTAGTCTCCAAAATAATATACATTCAATTTAAATTAATCTTTAGCCTTTGTCATGATAGAAGTCATAGATAATTTGAGCCATTTTACTAGATAAACCCTCTACAGCCTTTAAATCTTTTAAGGAAGCTCGAGAGGCTGATTTTGCTGAACCAAAATGTGCCAAAATTGCACGTTTTCTGCTAGCGCCTACACCAGGCACTTCATCAAGCGTTGTTACTCCAATTGCTTTGGATCTTTTTGCACGATGCGTTGTTATGGCAAATCGATGAGCTTCATCTCGCAAACGTTGTATAAAATACAAAACTGGATCATTTCTCTGTAATGCAAAAGCAGGCTTACCTGGGCAATAAAACTCTTCTTTACCTTGATCACGATCTATTCCTTTTGCAACTCCAACAAAAGGTACGTCATTAATACCAAGTTCATTTAATATTTTAGCAACAGCACTTATTTGTCCAGCTCCACCATCAATTAATAATAGATCAGGCCAATTTTCACTTTTCTTATGAGGGTCTTCTTTTATTAATGACTTAAAGCGACGATCTAAAACTTCTTTCATCATACCAAAATCATCACCTGCAATAGTATCTTCATATTTAATATTATATTTTCGATACGAAGATTTCATATATCCATCTGGACCAGAGGCTATCATTGCACCAACTGCAAATGCACCTTGTATATGACTATTATCATATACTTCAATTCTTTTAGGGACCTGATCTAAAGAAAAAGCATCTGATATACCTTTTAATAATTTTGCTTGTGTTGCACTTTCACTCATTTTACGCGCTAAGCTTTCACGCGCATTTCTTTGTGCATTAAAAACTAATTCCGCACGTTCACCACGTTTAGGTTCAATAATTTCAATTTTATTTCCTCGCTTTACAGACAATGCATCAATTAACAGATCAAGATTAGAAATAGGGCAAGAAACTAAGATTAGCTTTGGCGGTGTTTTATTATCATAAAATTGCGCAAGAAAGCTTTCCATTACCTCTTCAGAATCTGCTCCTGATGTATTTCTTGGATAGAATGCCCTATTGCCCCAATTTTGGTTTGCTCTAATAAAAAATACTTGCACACAAGCTTGGTCACCTTCCATATGTAATGATACAATATCTGCCTCATTTACAGTTTTAGGATTTATCCCTTGACTGGATTGTACATTTGTTAGTGCTCTTATTCGATCACGTAAACTAGCTGCTCTTTCAAATTGTAGATTTTTACTAGCTTCTGCCATCTCTATGGCCATACTTTCTTGAATTTTTGTGCTCTTTCCCTCTAAAAATTTTCTAGCATCATCTACAAGGTGATTATATTTTTCTGCACTTATTTTATTCACACAAGGCCCAGAACATCTTGCTATCTGATATTGTAAGCAAGCACGTGTGCGTGTAGAAAAATCATTGTCAGTGCATGTTCGAAGTAAAAAAATTCTCTGTAAGTGATGAAGCGTCCGGTTTACTGAAGTAACAGATGCAAAAGGTCCAAAATATTCCGAATCTTTTGACTTACGTCCTCTATGTTTAGCAATCTTTGGAAATTTATGGGAACTAGAGATCATTATGTTTGGAAAGCTTTTATCATCTCGTAACAAAACATTATATCGTGGCTTCAGTTGCTTTATGAGGTTCTGTTCTAATAATAAAGCTTCTGTTTCTGTCTGAGTTGTTAAAAACATCATACTCGAAGTATTAGAAATCATACGGCCAATTCTTGCAGAATGCCCGGTCGGCTTTGCATAATTTGAAACTCTTCTTTTTAAGCTTCTAGCCTTACCCACATATAAAACCTCACCATCCTGGTTCAACATACGATAAACTCCTGGACTACCATCCAAGGATTTTAAATATGACTTAATAACTTCATGGCCTTTGATGGCTTGGTTTTTAATTTTTTTATTAGGTTCAGACATTTTTTATGTTTGCCAGATATTTTAAGCCTCTGCACTTACTTCTTTCATAAATATTCTATTTCTATCCACAAAATTTGTGGATAACTCTGAGGATAAGCTGCACATAAATAGATTTTTTTGTTTTATAATCATAACTTCTATGGTTTGCTTAAAAATTAACCAAAAGCTAAGTGATTGAAATTAAACAAAAAAAAATAATGTATTTGCAAGCCATTGAAATCATTAGATTTTTAGTATCAGAAAAATATCTATTTTAAAACAAGTGGACAAAAATTCATATTTTATTTCTAATCTATATTAAAATAGACTTCATTTGTTCTTAGATTTACAACTACATTCGATATCTTTAAATATATAGCTTCCACAGCTCTCACATTTAGTGGCTTTATCTAAGGAACCCTTACGCTTTAATTTAGGAAAAGACGGCAATCGTAACTTACCAAATATACCTAATAAAATAATAAAAATTAGAAAAATTAAAACTGCTTTTGACATATAAATTTCTTAAAGTTTTTATAGAATATCTACAAGCATGATTAATCCAATAGTAAACAATCCATGCAGTTAAATCTTTATTGACCTACTTTTTTACGCCAATGTTTACGACAAAGTGATACATAAGCTTCATTTCCACCAATTTGGACTTGCTCACCGTCTATCAAGGCAATGCCATTTTCATCCTGACGGACAACCATGGTTGCTTTCTTTCCACAGAAACAAATGGTTTTTATTTCTCTCATTTCATCTGACAGTGCTAATAAAGTAGCTGAACCTGGAAATAAATTACCTTGAAAGTCGACCCTAAGTCCGTAACACATTATTGGAATATTCAAATCATCTACAGCTCGAGCTAATTGCCAAACTTGAATATGAGATAAAAATTGTGCCTCGTCGATAAAAACACAAGCGCACGGCCCCTTGTTAAGACGATCATTTATTTTATAAAATAAGTCATCTAACGCTGAAAATGTATCAGCTTCTCTTCCAATTCCAATACGTGAACCTATTCTTCCATCTCCAGCACGATTATCAAATTGTGCTGTTAGTAGGTAGGATTCCATTCCACGTTCTTTATAATTATGAGCTGCTTGCAAAAGTAGTGTGGATTTACCTGCATTCATGGTAGAATAATGAAAATAAAGTTTTGCCATGGAATAAATAATGAAGAGATAAGCACTTAAGTTCAAGCGCAAGTTACAACATAATTGAGTATACTTAAAACTTATTTACTTAATTAATTTAAATTTCCCAAAATATATTCAAATGATTTTTTCAAAGTATTGTAAGGATTAGTTATTGAATGAACAGATGGTGAAAAGCACTCATAAGAAACCATACCAGCATAGCCTCCTTTTTTTAGATTTCTTAACTGACCTAAATTATCTAACCGATCTTGCTCGTCTATAATAACTCGATGCATATCTTCCATTTGAACGAGCTTTAAATCAACTTCATTAACTGCAGAAATATGTACCAGGCCTGTTGAATCCGGAAACAAGTCTCCACCAGCTAGTGCATGGTGGAATGTATCATGAACTAATTTGAATTGATTCTCACCATTAATAGATTTTATGGCATTAATAACGTCGCTTTTTGATCTAAGTGACGATCTCATGAAACCTAGTGGTTCAATCAAGGCAGTAATATTTACGTTTTGCAAAATTGGTAAAATAGCTCTCAAAGAAATATTTAAATTAGATTTTCTCTCATTTTCAGAACAGCCGATTCCATCGTTAGCAGGGATTAGGCTTATCGTTTCTGCAGATGCAGCTTCAGCAATTTTGATAAGTTCTAATAATTCAAATTCCCTTTGTTTATTCCATCGATTAAAAGGATATATTTGACTGAGACCAATGATACGTATCCCTTTATCAGCAGCAATTTTTCCTGCTTCTATAGGATCAAGACCATCAAATAAAACATTTTTAATATCATTCCTAACTTCTACACCAGTACAGTTTAGTTTTACTGCTAAATTAATTAATTCCCTGTAGCTCAAGTGCGGCGCGGTCATATGGTTAATTGCAAAATTCATATAAACTCCAAATATGTATTTATGATATTTTATTTTGTTAATTGCAAACCAGTATTCTACATTAAAAATTGAGCCAAGCTTGCCTTATGGATCTGTTGCGTTAATTAACATCCAAGTATTATGTGCCAAATTAATAATTTATTGACAGTGAGGATTGTAATTGAAAAAAGCTCTTTTATTTGGGTCTATAGGTGTACTTACAGAAACATCAGAATTGCAGAGAAGAGCTTATAACGAGGCCCTTAAGTCAAACAACATTAATTATATATGGAATGTTGGAACATATTGTAAATTGCTGCAAGAGCCTGGAGGGAAAAAGCGCTTATCCTCATTTGGAGGTATGACACTCTCAGATAAACAAGTTGTAAAAATACATAATGATAAACAAGAAATTTTTGAAAGTTTAGTAAAGGATGGTATTGAGCCAAGGCCTGGCTGTCTCCTAACTATAAAGAAATGTAAGGATTTAGGTATTAAAGTAGGCTTCATAACTACTACAACGCCTAAAACTGTTAACATAATAAGAGAAGGTTTAACAAATTTTCTTGATTTTGAAGACTTTGATTTAATTACTTCAAATCAGAATGTTGCACACGGAAAGCCCAATCCTGAAATTTATAAATATGCTTTAAAAGAATTAGGAATTTCTGCACATGAAGCTGTTGCTGTTGAAGATACATCAGTCAGTCAATCTTCAGCAACTCGATGTGGCATAGATTGCTACTTATTTCCTGGAGAATATGCAACGATCGAATACAAACATATGATGGGGGAGAAATATATATCAGAAAAAATGGAATTTTCCAAAGTAATTATTTAACTAACTAAAATATAAAAAGTGTTACATTTGTAAAAAAATTAGAAAATTAGATATTGTTTTTAATTATTTGGTTGCGGGAGTAGGATTTGAACCTACGACCTTCAGGGTAATAGTAATGTAATGATTTCAATGACTTACAGCCACTTTATTCTATAGACAACTAACTAAGGATTTTACTGAGGTATTAGTAAATAACTTAATATTACCATAGCTGCGGCGGAGAGATACAAAACCCAATCTCCAGAAGCTAAAGATAAGAATCGGATAGAAAAAACCTAAGCACAAACCAGGGGGTTATCTAGTTTGCATAACATTTATTGAAAAAGCTCTTGGTTCACACCTAAAGCTCGGAATTATCATTAGCTTAAATAAGCACTAGTTAATACCG
>CAJJAY010000034.1 GCA_905182285.1 uncultured Amylibacter sp.
TCTATGACGCGCTTGTCACCAAATTCTTCTAATAAACCTTGGGAAACCTTATATGCACCTTCATATTCTGCAACTTCTTCACCCATAAGAAAAACATTTTCATTTGATCTCATTTCTTCAGCCATTGCATCTCGCAATGCATCTCGAACTGTGGTTGGAGTAAATGTAGTACCTTCTGGAATTTCTTCTGATACAATATTACTAAATGAAGACTTTGCAATATTAGGAGTAATTTCTACATTCTCAATATTATCTGAGATATCGATTGTAACTTTTGTTTCATTAGACGGCTCTTCAATTTTTTCATTTGAAAGATTTTCACCGTCTTCTAAAAGTATAGCAATAGCTGTATTTACTGCAATATTCTCAGTACCTTCAGATACTAAAATTTTTCCAATAATTCCTTCATCAACTACTTCAAATTCCATTGTAGCTTTATCAGTTTCTATCTCTGCTATAATATCACCACTTTGAACAGTGTCACCTTCTTTGACCATCCACTTAGCTAGAGTGCCTTCTTCCATTGTTGGTGATAGAGCGGGCATAAGGATTTTTATTGTCATGGGTTTTGCTCCTTAAACCAATATATCTGTATAGAGTTCATTAACATCAGGTTCAGGGCTTGCGATTGCAAAATCTGCAGATTCTTGAACAATTTTCTTTATTTCTTTATCTATTGCTTTCAGGTCATCTAAAGTTGAGTGACTACCTTGAAGTAACATTTCTTTGATCATGTCTATTGGATCTTGGTTATCTTTTACATTTTTTACTTCTTCTTTTGATCTGTACCTAGCTGGGTCAGACATAGAATGGCCTCTATAACGATAGGTTGTTACTTCAAGTACAAATGGGCCTTTACCTGATCTGCAATGTTCAACGGCGAGTTCACCTGCAGCTTTAACTGCTAAAACGTCCATTCCATCTACGACGGCACCTGCAATCCCAAAAGCTTCACCTCTAGAGTAAAAATCTGGCGTTGAAGCTGCGCGTTGGAGACTTGTGCCCATAGCATATCTATTGTTTTCTATAACAAAAATTACTGGAAGTTTCCAAAGTGCTGCCATGTTAAAGCTTTCGTAGACTTGACCTTGGTTTGCAGCCCCATCACCAAAATATGTAAAAGAAACTGTGTCTTCTCCACGATACTTGTTAGCTAAAGCTAAACCAGCACCAATAGGGACTTGAGCTGCTACTATTCCATGTCCACCATAGAATCTTTTTTCTTTACTAAACATATGCATTGAACCACCTTTTCCTTTGGATAAGCCATCTTTTCGACCAGTCAGTTCAGCCATGACGCCTTTTGGATCTAAACCACATGCCAACATGTGCGCGTGGTCGCGATATGAAGTTAATCTGCTATCCCCTTCTTTTGCAGCAGCTTCGAGTCCAACTACAACAGCTTCTTGTCCTATATAAAGATGGCAAAAACCACCAATGTGTCCCATACCATATAATTGTCCGGCCTTTTCTTCAAAACGACGAATTAATAACATTTCACGATAATATTTTTGCAATTCTTCAGCTGAAATATTCGCTTTAGCCGTCTTCTTAGCTTTTGCCATATTGGTAGGTCCTCTAGAAAGGTTTAATATTGAACTATTATTATATGCTATTGTAAAGAAAAAAGCACGCAATATTTATACTCATTATAATTTGCGTATAAAAGCTATATATATAAGTATATTTAACTTATTAACGAATAATAACATCGTTTACTCGAGCCATTCCCAATACTTTTCGAACGCGTTCATCTAGTAAGTCTAGGTCTAAATAGCCGTCTGATAATCTATAAGTTTTATTTTTTAGTTGTTCTTTTTCTAATTTAAGAGCTTTTAAACGCAAAGAAAGACGTTTTTCTTCAGATTCTACCTGTATGCGCTTTATGTGACCATAAT
>CAJJAY010000035.1 GCA_905182285.1 uncultured Amylibacter sp.
AACATATAGTCAGAGATTTCGCGAATTACATCTAATCTGCGCATAAATGCTTGCTGGTCATAACAAGGTTTAGCTGCAGTATCGTATACATCTGATATTTGCTCTCCATTTGGAGTTAGCAGAAAAAATTCTGCCTCAATACCAGTTTTAACATGCATACCTTCATCAGCTGCTTCTGAAATTAACCTTCTTAGAACATTGCGTGGTGCTTGAGCAACATCCTGTCCTTCCATAACACAATTACCTGGAACCCAAGCAATTGTTTTGTCCCAAGGTAATATGATTGCTGCCTCTGGATCAGGAACTGCAAGCATGTCAGGGTGTGCTGGTGTTAAATCTAACCATGTTGCAAAACCGGCAAATCCAGCCCCATCTTCTTGCATATCAGCGATTGCCCGTGCGGGTACTAATTTTGCACGTTGACCGCCGAAAAGGTCAGTGAACGAAATCATAAAATATTCGAGGCCATTATCTTTGGCGAATTTGGTAAGATCTGTTGTCATCGTTTATCTCTATTCTGTTATCGTTTAATAAAAAAACATGACCATAAAATGATCATGTTTTAAAGTTTAAAAATTACTGCCTGATTTTCCTGGCCACCAGTTTGTGCCAGATAACGGAACTTGAGCCATTGCAGCTGCTTCCATAGTTAATGCAACCAAATCTTCTGGCTCCAAGTTATGCATATGATTTTTGCCACATGCGCGGGCAATTGTTTGTGCCTCTAATGTCATTACTTTAAGATAATTACGTAAACGTCGGCCACCTTCAATTGGATCAAAACGTTTCATTAATTCTGGATCTTGAGTTGTGATACCAGCTGGATCTTTTCCTTCATGCCAGTCATCATATGCTCCAGCAGTGGAACCTAGTTTGTTATATTCAGATTCCCACTTTGGATCATTGTCGCCCAAAGCAATAAGAGCGGCTGACCCTATTGCAACAGCATCAGCGCCTAAAGCCATTGCTTTTGCTACGTCTGCACCAGAGCGTATGCCACCTGATAAAATCAACTGAACTTTTCTATGCATGCCTAAATCTTGTAATGCTTGAACAGCAGGTCTGATGATAGCTAAAGTTGGTTGGCCAACGTGCTCAATGAAAACATCTTGTGTGGCAGCTGTTCCACCTTGCATTCCATCTAAAACTACTGCGTCAGCCCCTGCTTTTACAGCTAAAGTGACATCATAATATGGCCTTGCTCCGGCAACTTTTACATAAATTGGAACCTTCCAACCAGTAATTTCGCGAAGTTCTAGGATTTTTATTTCTAAATCATCTGGCCCTGTCCAATCAGGATGTCGACAAGCAGAACGTTGGTCGATACCTTTTGGAAGATTTCTCATTTCAGCAACACGGTCAGAAATTTTTTGCCCTAGTAGCATTCCGCCGCCACCAGGTTTAGCTCCTTGGCCTACAACAATTTCTATTGCATCTGCTTTTCTTATATCGTCTGGATTCATCCCATATCTTGATGGTAGGTACTGATAAACCAATTTTGATGAATGGCCTCTTTCTTCTTGGGTCATGCCACCATCACCTGTTGTGGTAGATGTTCCAGCAGCTGATGCGCCTCGGCCCAAAGCTTCTTTAGCAGGTCCAGACAGTGCTCCAAAAGACATTCCGGCTATTGTAATAGGGATATCTAGCTCTATTGGGTTTGATGCGTGCAAGCCACCGATAGTAACTGATGTTTCGCATTTTTCCCTATATCCCTCTAATGGATATCTAGAAATTGATGCTCCCATGAACAGTAAGTCATCAAAGTTTGGAACTTTTCGTTTTGCACCACCACCACGGATATCATATATCCCTGTAGCAGCTGCTCTTCTTATATCACTATTTATGTCGCTTGTAAAAGTTGCTGACTGGCGTGGAGTAGTGAATGGGATGCCATTTTCATCATGTGAACTCATTTTAAAATTCCTTAATAAGCTGTCGCATTATCGACATCAAAGTTATATAAATTGCGTGCTGATCCGTATCTTTTAAATTCTTCTGGTTTGGCATCACTGTCAGCTTCTGCCAATAATTCTTTTAAAATTTTGATATGTTCTGGGCGCATTTCTTTTTCTTCACAATCAGCGCCTAGGCTTTTCACTGAACCACGAACAAATAATCTTGCTTCGTAACAACTGTCACCCAATGCATCACCTGCGTCTCCGCAAACTACCAAATTACCTGATTGCGCCATAAATGCTGACATGTGACCTATGTTGCCATGAACAACGATATTAATGCCCTTCATGGATATTCCACAGCGAGAAGATGCATTGCCTTTGATTACTAGTAATCCACCATGACCGGTTGCTCCTGCATATTGGCTTGCGTCGCCATCTATTACAATTTTTCCTGACATCATATTTTCTGCAGTACCCGGCCCAGCTGAACCAGAAACATTTATTGTGGCTTGTTTATTCATTCCACCACAATAATAACCTGTTGAACCTTTTATGTTCACTTCTATTGGTGCGTCTAATCCTACGGCAATAGCGTGAGACCCTTTAGGATTTGTTATTTCCCAAGAAGTTTGATTTGTCTCATCTACCTGCGCATGCAGGGTAGAGTTCAGTTCGCGCAATCCTTGCGCCTCTAGATCGAATGTTTGCATTAGTGTGTCCAAAAATAAACGGTTGCGGGTTCAGGCTCCCAAACGCGAGCCTCTTCAATGCCTGGCAGATTTACCAGTGCACGATATTCAGAGCCGAATGCTACATATTGATCTGTTTCGGCCATAACGGCTGGTTTGCAAGCGATTGGATCACGAACAACACCAAAACCATCTTTAGTTCCAACTAAAAATGTAAAAAATCCATCTAAATCCTCCAAGCTGCTTTCAAGTGCTTCACCTAAAGAACTACCTTGCTGCATTTTATAAGTTAAATATGCAGCACCGACTTCTGTATCATTTTCAGTTTCTATATGAACACCCTCTCGACGCAATTTTCTTCGAAGAGAATTATGATTCGAAAGTGATCCATTATGAACTAAGCATTGATCATTTCCTGTTGAAAACGGATGTGCACCCATTGTTGTTACTGCAGATTCGGTTGCCATGCGTGTATGCCCAATTCCATGTGTTCCTGACATTGAAGAGACATCAAATCTTGCTGCAACATCTTTTGGTAAACCCACTTCTTTGTAAATTTCTATTGTATCGCCTGCACTCATTATTCTTAGTGATGGGCGGATTTGTTTAAGAGCTTTTCGAACGGCTGGTATAGATGCAGTTTCCATTTCTAAAACAGCATGTGTACTTTTAGTTCTAATTGAAACTTTAATACCTGTTAAAGCATTGATTTCTTTTTCTAAACCTTTGAAATCTTCGCTTGGATTGTCTGATTGTACTGTAATTTTTCCAGTATTATTTTCATCGTTTCCATATATTGCAATTCCTGCACTATCTGGACCACGATCAGTCATTGTTACCAGCATTTCGCTTAACATCATGCCTAGTTTTGGCTCTAATTTTTTATCTTTTAGGAATAATCCAACTATACCGCACATTTGCTGTGATCCTCTATTAATCTGAATCAGTGTGTAGCCTATATTTTTCCACTAAACAATACGCTATGAAACTTTTTTTCATGAGAGGCAAAAAAAAGTAGTAAAAATCGCCACATAGTGTATGTAAAGCGTCAGCAGACATATTTATGGGCTTTACTATAGTGCCCAATGGATGCGTATATATAGTGTTTTAAAACTTTAAGGGAGGAAATAAAGTGGAAGACAAAATTGCAGAGTTGATGGCAAAAGTTGCAGAACTCGAAGCAAGTGCTGGTGTTACTAACACCATGTTTGCTGAAACATATTATTATTTAACAATTCCGTTAATGATTATTATTCATGCTGGTTTTCTAGCATATGAAATGGGTTCATCTCGTGCCAAAAACGTATTATCGTCAGGTGTTAAAAATATATTAGCATTCGCGTTTATGATACCAACTTTTTACTTTTTTGGTTGGTGGGTTTATTGGGGTTTCCCAACAGGTCTAACTTTAAGTGAAGGTCCAATGGGCATTTCTGGATCTGCATATGCAAGTTCCATTGCATGGGGCTGGGGCGAATCCGCTCAATACATGGGCCCAAACATAGCTGATAATGCTTCAGGCGTATTTTTTGGTGCGTTTGCTTTATTTGCAGC
>CAJJAY010000036.1 GCA_905182285.1 uncultured Amylibacter sp.
ACATATCTTAACCAACTTTGCTTTATTGTAGGTTTTTTTAGATTATGTTCTGTGACAAAGCATCATCACGTATTGGAACTTAACCTCTTGATGAACAATTTTAATTTATATCAGTGATATAATTTGAGCTCTCGTTAAACTTTGAGCACGGCCACTTATTTCAAAGGTGCATATACTGAAGTTTTATTTCCAAGCTTTTCCCAACCAACTATTCCATCAGTCAAATGATAAACATTCTTAAGCCCAACTTGATCGATAAGAGCATTTCCTAGCATTTCAGTTCTATTACCTGTTCTGCAATAAAGTAAAATTGGTGTTTCAGGACCCTTTACTAATGAAAAGAATTTTTCTTGAAAGTCTTGGTGAAGTTGGCCGTTATCTGTAAATGCTGTAATAGTTTCAGCACCACTAATAATCCCAGTTTCGATCCACTCTTCTTCACGCCTAATGTCAATTACAATACTGCCGTTCTTTTGAAGTTCCATAAATTCAACTGGGGTGGCCTGGCCTAGAACCGTAGGCAACATGACATCAAGTAGTTCAATATCAAAAACTAATGTAGCATTTGGTGGTATTGATGCGCCAGCACCAGCACTGCCGTAACCTAATTCTGAGGGAATGGTTAATGTGCGTTTCTCTCCGACCATCATGCCTAATACACCTTGATCCCAACCTTTAATTACACTTCCTTGTCCAAGAGTGAATGAAAAAGGTGTGCCACGATCTAGGGAGCTGTCAAACTTTGTTCCATCTATTAATTTTCCAGTATAATGCACAGAAACAGACATCCCATCCTCTGCCACAGGACCAGAACCTTTTTGAGTAACTTCAATTTTTAATTCTGTAGTATTTGCCATTGTTAATCCTGTGGTTTGAAAGGCTAAGATGCCCATTAGTATAATTGCTAAAATCTTATTAAACATTTTGAAACCTTTTTAATAATTTAAAACCTAAAGCCAACCAGCACTAATTTGGCGCTTGTGAGCAACCATTGCATTTCTCATTAGAATAGCAACTGTAACAGGGCCAACGCCACCAGGTACAGGTGTAATCCAGCCTGCAATATTTATGACAGAGTCAGTATCGACATCGCCTACAATTTTTGGACCTTCTGGGGTATCTATCTGATTTATACCAATATCAATAACTACGGCTCCTGGTTTAATCATATCTTGATTAACTAAATGCGCTTTACCAACTGCAACGACAACAACATCAGCACGTCTTGAATGCATGGCTACTGATCGCGTCATATGGTGACAGACTGTTACTGTGCATCCTTCAGCCATAAGCATCATTGCAGCGGGTTTTCCAACAATTTCAGAATGCCCAATCATTACAACTTCTAAACCTTCAAGTTTTAGTCCCGTTTCTTTTATTAGGGCAACACTTGCAGCTGCAGTACATGGAGCTAAAGCAACATCAGAGTAAACAATATTACCAATTGATGCTGGGTTCATTCCTTCTACATCCTTTAAAGGGTGGATAGCTGATTGTAAGGATCTTACATTTATATGTTCTGGTACTGGTCTTTGTAGAATAATACCAAGAACTTTTGAGTCATTATTTAGAGCTAGCAATCTTGCTTTACATTCCTCTTGTGTAATATCAGAAGGCCAGTTGATCTGCTCAAAAGGCATTCCTGATTGCTCAGCGCCTCGAGCTTGGTTGCGAACATATACAGCTGCTTCAGGTACATCTCCTACCAAAATTGACACAAGACTTGGCATTTCTGTAAATTCATCTGCATATTGTTTAACTTCAGCGATAATGCGTTTTTTAACTGCGATGCCATCAATCAATCGATTGTCTTTAATATTTGTCATCTGTGCCCCTGGTAATCTATTTCTATAATTTAGCTTTAATATGTTTTCTTTATCAACTTAATTTACATCACCCAATAACTTGTATGACAACCATGTCAATTGATACTATCGACAAACATTGCTTAGTATCAGACATATTAATATGTTAATTACATTTTAATTTATTTTTTGGTATTGAATTTTCAGATGGAGAAATAACATGTCGAAAGGGTATATTTTAAGTGCTCATAGAAGCGAAGCTGACCCAGTAAAAAAAGCTGCATATAATTTATTAGCAAGGAACGCCTTGGAAAAGGCTGGAGGTAAAATTATTGCAATGGCAAAAGTAGGAAAAAACTAACTGTTTATGAAAATGGTGTTAACCAAAGCACAGTATTAATTGAATTCAGCACATGTGATGAAGCTATAAATGCTTATCACTCTTCTGATTATCAAAAAGCGTTATTAGCTTTAGATAATGGTACAGATAGGGATATAAGAATTTTTGAAGGCTTATAAATTATATTTAAGAATTAGGAATCTCAATGATAGAATTATTCTTTTCAGCAATGGCGCTAGGCTTTCTTTTTAATGCGACCCCAGGCGCAATATTCACAGAAAGTTTAAGACGTGGACTGCAAGGAGGGTTTTCTTCTGCACTATATGTTCAATTTGGATCATTAGTTGGTGATTTAACCTGGGCTCTTCTTGGCTTAGGCGGAGTGGCGGCATTATTTGAAATAGCAGCCATAAAAATGCCTATGGCATTATTTGGTGGACTGCTTCTTGCCTGGCTTGCGTTCTCTAGTTTTAAGGATGCAGCTAGAAAAGCTCCTTCATCAAAGCCAGATTTAAAGAAGGATGATAGATCTGATTTAATAGTTGGTGCTGCAATTTCATTGTCAAATCCAATTAACATAACTTATTGGGTGGGAATGGCTGGGACAATTGCAACATTGGGTGTAAAAGAACCAACTGGAATATCTTTTATGGTTTTTCTTTGTGGGTTTATGTTTTCTTCTATTCTTTGGTGCTTCATTTGTGCTGGATTTATAGGAATTGTTAGGCAAACAATTAATCAAAAAATATGGGTTATAATTAATCTTTTTTGTGGGTTTGGTTTAGCTTATTTTTCTTATCACGTATTAGTAAATGCATTTTACTTTTAATTTTCATTCAATGCATTTTGGAGTAATGTTTTTTAACAATGAACCACTTGGTTTTATTGTTTGTGGTAAATCGTTAAGTACCTCGTCTAAAATTTCAGAGGTTATTTCTGCAATTTCACATAAATACTCAGATCTTGAACCAGTCGGGTTTTCTAACAGCCATTCTTGAAATTCGCTTTCTTCAAAATAAATACCGGCTGCTGCACCAGCAAAAGGAAGCATTGTTATCATTCTTTTCAAGCGAGCTTTTGCTTTAACTCTCAGTACCGCATTCTTTATAGCTTTTTTATGTTTTATCGTATTTGAAGTTATTTCAGCGCTTAATTTTGCTACTTTAAATGTTGTTTGAAGTGCCCAAATAGACATAAAAACTGTTATCGAAACCAAAGAAAAAAACATCCAAATCAAAAATAATGTACTTCTAATAAATGATAACATAGGTTTTTTCCTTAAATTATTCATATTAGATTATGATCTTTTATAGCCTATTTTTAAATTAAAGTCGGTGCCACATGTGTCCCCTGAACAACATTCAAATATGTTAGACTTGCAAATTACGCACTGCTCATGACCATGTACTACGACAGTACTCAATTCAGATTGACATCTTGGGCAACGCTGAAGATTATTATTTGATGGTAGTATATGATTATCCATACTAATTTATAAATCCTTTCTTAATTCATGAACCAATCTTTTTAATATCAAAAGGAGTATTCTGGTATATTTGATTAATCCAATTGCCGTATAATAAATGTGCATGACTTCGCCACTTATTTAAAGGTGGTTTTTGGGGGTCATCATTTGGATAATAATTCATAGGAATGTTGATTGGAGTATTATTTTCTATATCGCGGTCATATTCTTGTTTTAATGTTTCTTTATCGTACTCAAAATGATTGAAAATATATAAAGCATTATGCTTTGTGTCCTCTATCAAACATGGTCCTGAAGTTTCACTGTCAATTAATATGTTTAGCCCAGCAGATAAAATTTCATCTGCCTTATTTTCTGTCCATCTGCTCACAGGTATAACTAAATCATCAGAAAAACCTGTTAAAAATCTTGATGTTGGGTCAGTAACTTGACATCGGTGACAACCAAATATTTTCTTATCTAGGATGTGTTTGTCTATTTCATGAAAATGTTTAATCATCGCCATTCCACCCCAACAAACCCCAAATGTTGAATGAACATTGGTTTGTGTCCAGTTAAAAATAGATTTTAATTCTGACCAATATGTAACATCACTAAAGGCGAGGTGTTCAATGGGTGCACCTGTAATAATTAAACCATCAAATTTTTGATCTTTAACGTCATCAAAAGTTTTATAGAATGAATCCATATGATCAGACGAAGTATTTCTACTTTTGTGTTCAGACATCCTGATTAATGTTAGCTCAATCTGAAGAGGAGTTGATCCAATCAATCTTGCAAACTGATTTTCTGTTTGAATTTTTAAAGGCATTAAATTCAATAAGCCAATCTTTAATGGCCTTATGTCTTGCCGATCAGCATCAGCATTAGACATTACATTAACGCCTTCTGACTTTAATATTTCAAAAGCTGGAAGCTTGGATGGTATACGTATAGGCATATCCTATCCTCTCAAATTCTCAGAAACTAAAGAAGTAAATTCATCAGCTGATTTAACTTTACTCACGTCACTAGCTTGCAATATTATTCCCCAATTCTCAGCAATTTTTTTATATCTTGGAAGTCTGTTTTCTAAAAGTTTTTGGTATCCCCAGATGATAAATTCATTAGGGTCAACTTCATATTCAGAAATATTTTTTTGATCTAAAAAATCATTCCAGCATTTATTTAAAAAATCTTCATCATAATACATAGGCTTAGGGGCTGTAGTAAATCTTTTAACCAGCTCTTCAGTGTGGTCTTCTGTTCCTTCTATCCATATTGGTAAAACATATTGGGATAAAACGTTCAGGATTTTGTCATTTGGGTCATGACAGTCCACAATTTCAACAATTGATCCAGATGTATCGCATACAAATTTATCATAATTATAAAGTGATTTGGCTCGGTTGATAAAATGAACTGTATCAAGCATTGAATTAATTTCTGCATCGCGGTGTAAATGTTGGCGATGTAAATATTCTTTAAATGGAATACCGCCTTTGGATGGATCTCCTGGCTTGCCTAAATAAGTTGAAAGAGGGGACAGGTCGTTAAATTTCATATTAGCGGAGATATCTATCGCATCAGTTTGTAAAAGTTTTGCTAAAAATGGATTTAACATTGCTTCTTTCTTGAAGTTATCTGCAATATGCTCACCCATGTAACGTGTGCCAATTCTATAATCGACACTGTAATGGAACCAATCACCGTTACTTCTTAAGAGTTCAGAAATATATGTTTTGCCCAATCCCGACATTCCAAAAAGCATTATATTTTTTGACTTTGAGGCATCCCAATCTGATGATGAATTATATAACATTTATTTAATTTCCTTGATTTGTAACGTGTAAACCAAAAATATCGAATTAATTCAACGCTTTTTGCTATTGAAAAGACGTCCATCAATAAAACACATCCCAATTGTGATAAATAAAAACCCTAAATAAGCAGTAGGCATAAGTTTTTCTTCAAGAAATATTGCCCCCCATATAACTGCCATTGGAGGAACTAGGAGTGTAACTAAAGACAAATTGGCGCTACCAGCTAAATTTAATGCCTTATAGTACAGAAGGTATGCAATGGCTGTTGCTGGTAAAGATAAAAATATCATTGATAAAATAGTAATAGTTTCCAATCTAAAATTGGGTGGTCCATCAACTAAAATTGCTAATGGTATCATTATTAAACTTGCGCTTGTAAGCATGCCAGTCGCTGCCATAATTGGATTAACACCTTTAAGTTTAGATCGCGCCCAAATGGCAGCTACAGCATATGAGAAACATGCTAATATAAGAGCTAATTGAGCTAGTGAACGTAAATTAAAATTAGCCAACGTGTCAAAGCCTATAACTATGCATACGCCAATGAATGCTAAAAATAATCCAATACCTTTATTATAAGAAAGACGTTCATCTTTGAAAATCAAAGAAGCCAATGCAAATGTAATAATTGCAGTTGTTCCATTCAAAATTGAAGCCAAGCCGCTTTCAATGACTGTTTGCCCCCATGCAATTAGAGAAAATGGAATTACATTATTCAAAATCCCCATAATAAATAACACACCACATTGTTTTAAATTTGGTATTGGAATCCTTAAAAATGCTACAATAAACCAAAGTGTTAAGCATGCCCAAAATACTCTATTTGCTACAAGAGTAAAAACAGGTACTTCACGTAAAATTAACGCATAGGCTAAAAAGCTACCTCCCCAAATTATGGCAAGAGATAATAATGGTATCCATGCTGAAAGTGATAATGTTTTTTGTATCATAGTTTTTTGATATGAGCATCTACGAGCTCAAATTCATACTTGCTTAACTTTGTAGCGCGCGGATATTTTGGTGAACTTCGATCATTAAATATTGGATGATCCCAACCTTTTGTTGAGGAAAAAAAATCTATTACGCCATCTTCACCGAATTGTTTATAGTAACCTTGAATAACGCAATCCAAATAACTAAGCAGAATTGGGTTCTTTATTGAGGTATTTATATACTTTGGGTCACCAACATATATTTGCATGTCATGATTATCTACTTGTTGTCTGTTATAACCAGTCTCACGTAGATCAAGAGCATCCCAACCAATATTTTCTGTACTAGCTCTCATTCCTTGTAACTGGGTTGAATTGCAGGTCTCTACTGAAAGGAATGCAATATCATGAATATTAGAACTTACCCATATTCTTTTCCAGCCTTTAATTTTAGTTGGGCGAGGATTTACATATGTGTGTGTATGTAAATTTACCAATGATCCATAACCAAAAAAATCAGCCATTAACTTTTAGTACCTTTTGTCTAGTTTCAGACCATATGTTGATATAATTGGCGACAAAAATTATAATCGCTCCACCTATAATAAATATATCAAGATTTTCATTGTAAAATATATAACCAATTGCCGCTATTACAGGGAGTCGGCAAAAATCTATAGGTGTCACGACTGTTGCAGGTGCCAATTGTAGTGCTTTTGTAATGCAGAAATGAGCCAAAAGTCCTCCAATGCCAATAATTATAATCCAAATTAAATTAGAACTAGATGGAAGTGCTATTTCGCCATCATAGCCTGCACAAATAATGGCCATGGCAAGTTGCATTGATGTGAGCCAAAAAAGTATACAAGTAATGCTAACTGTTTGAGTTAATTTTTTTGTAAAAATAACTGAGCAGGCAAAGCCAATGGCACAAAGCGCAGCGGGAATAATTCCTGGTGCTAATCCTGCAAGCCAAGGGCGAGTTACAATTAGTATGCCAACAAATCCAACTAAAATTGAAATAATTCTAATATTAGTTAAACGTTCTCCTAATAGAAAAGGTGCAGCCAGCATAACCCACAATGGTACTGAAAACTCAAATGCAAAAAGTTGAGCGAATGGTATTAAAGTGAGGGCATAAAACCAAAGGTTTTGACCAGTAAAATGTGATAGATTTCGTAAAAAATGCAAGGAAAGTTTATTTGTAGTTATTTGATTGCGTGTCTTTAATAGGGTGGAAATTACTAGAACAATAATCAAGCCAATTATTGATCGATACATCATTATCTCAAATGTATCTAATTCAAAAGAAATCTCACGTCCTGAGACTGCCATTGCAGAAAATGAAACTATTGTTCCTGTCATCCAAAATGCAGCTTGGATGGTCTTAGAAAAAGAATTAAACACCTAACTTACCGTTCGATAATAATATTTATTGTTCATTTAGATGTGGCCCATTTTTAACTTAAATATTTAGATTATACTAAAGATCTAGTTATGGAGCTTTGTAAACCTGTGAAAAATAATTTTACCGCATATATTACGAATTAATGCATTTTAAGGTATCTTTAAGATTTCCATTTATAGTTAGCTTATCCTTTGATTGGCTGATTTTAAAATATCTTAAAAAATTCTTTTGACGATATTATTATTGCAAATTCATCCTTTAAACTTGCTAGTGCTGTCTGGTGCATTAATTCAGAATCATAAGTTTCTTCGTTAATTCCAACTTTATTAAAGGTAGCAGTTGCATCAGATATCAAAAAAGTATCGTATCCATAATTAGCAGCCATTCTTGTTGTTGTAGAAACACAGTGATCTGTTGTTAAGCCAATGATTACTACTGTGTTGCAATTCTTTCCATCGAGTATCTTTTTTAGATCGGTGCCAATAAAACAACTATTAACCGATTTTGTAAGTACAATCTCATCATGAATTGGATCACACAATGGATTAAAATTATATCCTTTTGAACTTTTATGAAGTTTTGAATTTGGATTTTTGGAGCTATGACGAACATGAATGACTTCTTCTCCAATATCCCTCCAATTATTTAAAACTTCTGCACAAATTTCCTCTGCATTTTTATTATTTCTATTTCCACCCCAATAGTCTTCATCTAAAAACCCTAACTGTATGTCGACACAAATTAAGATAGGGTGAATTTCTCGTAACTTCATTTAAGTAATCTC
>CAJJAY010000037.1 GCA_905182285.1 uncultured Amylibacter sp.
TTGCAGCGAATGGAGCTGATGGTAATGCTGATGTCGAAGCAAGTGTTAGAGCAAAAGTTCAAAAACTTTGTGACCAATTCCCAATTTATGACCAATTATAAAAATTAAAATATATCTCTTAAAAAAGGACAGCGTGTGAGCTGCCCTTTTTTAAGCATGTAAAAATCAAGCCATTACGTTTACTAGAACTAAGAATATCCCCCCAGATATGATTGCAGCAGCAGGGACAGTTATTACCCAAGCAGCAATTATTGTCATGAAATGAGATCTTCGTACCAATTTACGATGTCTACGTTTTTTACTGTCTTGTTTTTTCGTCTCGGTTGAAATTACTTCTGCAACTTTTTGATTATTAGTAGTAATTCGCCAATGAATTTCACGGAAGAAACCTACCCCAAAAACAGAGCCAACTGCAATATGTGTAGAGCTCACTGGCAAGCCTAACCATGATGCAATTATAACTGTTATTGCTGCAGATAAAGCAACACAGTAGGCACGCAAAGGGTTCAATTTTGTAATTTGCTCACCAACCATTCTAATAAGTTTTGGACCAAATAATAATAAACCAAAAGATATACCAAATGCGCCAACAACCATTACCCATATAGGAATTGCAACTTTAGAAACTACTTCTCCAGCTTCAACGGTATGTACAATTGCGGCTAAAGGACCAACTGCATTAGCAACATCATTTGCACCATGAGCAAACGAGAGCATGGCAGCAGCACATACAAGTGGAATTGTGAACAAGTTTCGTACTGTTTTTTTTGTATTCGGCTTACCTTCAGACTGTTTTTTAATTATTGGTTTAGTTATGAAATATGCCAGTGCAGCTGCTATACCACCTATTAATAGAGCCGTTTGAAGATCGATTTTAATTATTTTTTTAACACCTTTTACTGCTAAATATGTTGAAAAAGCCATTGCCATAATGGCAATCAAGACAGGCACCCAACGTCTTGCTGCAGCAATTTTATCATCTTTATCAGATACTTGCGATTTAATAAACCAAAGGAATAATGCTGCAATTAATCCACCTAATAAAGGTGAAATAACCCAAGATGCAGCAATTTGACTCATCTTTGGCCAATTAACAGCAGCAAATCCTGCAGCAGCAATTCCAGCACCCATAACTCCTCCAACAACTGAGTGTGTCGTTGATACAGGCGCTCCTACCCAAGTGGCTAAATTAACCCATAAGGCAGCAGATATTAATGCTGCAAACATTGCCCAAATAAAAGTTTCTGGATCACCAACAGCAGATGGATCAATAATACCTTTCGATATAGTTCCAACCACATCTCCTCCAGCTAGTAGCGCACCTGCACTTTCAAATATAGCAGCAATAATCAGCGCACCTGTCATTGACAATGCATTTGCTCCAACAGCTGGGCCTACATTATTAGCAACATCATTTGCACCAATATTAAGTGCCATGTACGCACCGATAGCAGCTCCCGCAATGATAATGTAACTATCAGAATTCCATCCAAGAATAAGGCTAGCAATTAAACCCGCAAGAATTATAAAAGCAAATGCAATAGATGGGGCTAAGAATTGCTGTCGCGTGGCTAATGCTGCTTGCTCAAGGGATACGCGACTCCTAAGGTCTCGATCTAATGTTTTATTTATACGAGCTTTTTTTACCATTTTGTGATCTCTCAAATTTAGAATAATGACTGATTCTAAAAGAACCATTATTATTCACTCAGTTATAAATTTTATGTAACAATTTTGTGACAAATCAATTAAAGTGTAATTAATTATTATTTATATCGAAAATCCCAATGCAGAGAACTTCATCAAATAAAAGTTTAATTCTAATTGTTGAAGATGAACCTTCACAAATGGAGCTATTATCATTTAACTTAAATGCTGAAGGATATGATGTTTTAAAAGCTGAAGATGGTGAGGAAGGATTATTACTATTTAAAGAACATGATATTGATTTAGTATTATTAGACTGGATGCTACCAAACATATCGGGTCTAGAAGTTTGTCGGCAAATGAAACGGTCAAAAAACTCTAAAGATTGCCACCTAATAATGCTCACAGCCAGAGGTGAAGAAGAAGATAAAGTTCGTGGCTTAGACATGGGGGCAGATGATTATATTGTTAAACCGTATTCTGTAAAAGAATTGCTTGCTCGTGTAAGATCAGGAATAAGAATTCGTTCAGCTGCAAAAGGAGCAGATACTTTAAACTACGGTAAAATAAAGATGGAAATTAATCGACGGAGTGTAAAGGTTGACAATAAAGCAATATCAATTGGACCACTTGAATTCAAATTACTTCAAGTTTTACTTGAATCTCCAAAACGAGTATTCTCAAGATCGCAGTTATTAGAAAAAATCTGGACAGAGAATTTAGAAGTAGAGACAAGAACTGTTGATGTTCACATCGGTAGGCTTCGCAAAGCAATAAAATCTGTCAGTGACGATAATTTAGTGAAAACTGTTCGTGGTTTTGGATACTCTTTAGACGACAGCACTTAGTCAAGAAGTAAACATTTCAGCTTCAGATAAACATTCATCTAAGCCAATTAATATACAATCAATATCATTATCATTTACCGTTAAAGGTGGGCGAATTTTTAAAATGTTGTCGTTTGGTCCTTCTACGCCAATGAGTATTCTCATATCTCTTAAACGGTTTACTATATAAGTAGCAATTTGAGTAGCAGGTGTTAAATTTTTATCAATTACTAATTCTACACCTACAAAAAGACCAAACCCACGGACATCACCAATTAGAGTGTGTTTATCTTGAAGTTTACGCAAGCCATCCAATAAACGTTTACCCCTTAGAAAAGCATTATTTTGTAGTTTTTCATCCTGAATAATTTTTAAAACTTCAACGCCGATTTTACATGATAGTGTTGAACCACCAAAAGTAGAGAAAAACTCTATTCCGTTATCAAACTTTTCTGCAATTTCTTTCTTTGTAATTACGACACCTATCGGATGACCATTTCCGATTGGTTTTCCTAATACTACTATATCAGGCAATACTTTTTGTTGTTCAAATCCATAATAGAAACTTCCCAAACGGCCCAACCCAGTTTGAACTTCATCAGCGATGCATATACCACCCGCATTACGTATTTTCTTGTATACTTCAGATAGATACCCATCCGGTGGAATAATTTGCCCGCCAACACTTGGAAAAGTTTCTGATATAAATCCTGCAAGCTTACCATCACGAAATTCTATTTGATTTAAGGCATTATTAATTAAATCTGCATATTTATTTGCACGATTAGGGTCATTTCTTCGAAACTTGCCACGATAATCATCTGCAACATCAACCAAATGCACCCAAGGTTTGCGCCCAATACCATTTGGTTTGTTAAACTTATATGCTGAAACTTCAACAGCAGCATTTGTATTTCCATGATAACCATGATCCGGAGTTATAATATCTTCTCCATCGGTTGCGGTTCGGGCTAGGCGTAATGCAAGCTCGTTTGCTTCTGATCCTGAATTAACAAAATAACATACATTAAGTTCTTTGGGCATTGTATCTAATATAAGTTTCGAAAACTCATTTAATATTGGGTGAAGATATCGTGTATTAGTATTCAACTGTTGTAATTGTTTTGTTACAACTTTCTGTATTCTAGGGTGAGAATGACCAACATGGGGAACATTGTTATAAGCATCTAAATAAGTTCGGCCCATTTGATCAAATAAATAATTTTTCCACCCACGCACAAACATTAAAGGGTTTTTATATGATAACTTGAGATTACCCCCAAAATTATTTTTACGCTCTTCTTTTATAGCTGTTTCATTAATTTTTTTATAAGCTGTTTTAGTATCTGATAGATTCAGTAATGAAGCAGGATTTGGACATAACTTACTCCAAATTTTTAATTCGTCAGGGTCACAAACTCCAGGCCAATTGCTGTCCATACAATCCAAGCACAAGAAAATTTGGAAATGTAAATGTGGCGCCCAACCACCGTTATTATGTTTACTTCCTAGTTCGCAAAAGATTTCTCCCCCTTTAATTTCTTGTCCAATTGTAAGTTGATTTACAACATTTGGGTTTAAATGACCGTAAAGAGAATAAAATTTATCCCCAAAATTATTATGATGTTCTAAAATAACAACTCCACCATAATCCAGATGGTGATTGTGATTTTCAACGGCGCAAACAACACCATTAAGAGGAGCACTTATTTCATGGCCATGATCAGTAAATACATCTACCCCGAGGTGAACTGAGCGCCTACTAGAATTATTATACTTTCCATTGCTGAAAGCTTTAGAAGTATAAATTAATCTGGGTTCACCCCAAAGGCCCAACCAATAATCTGAATTTATATCTACCCCAATATTTGCTGCCTCATTAGGATCTATTTTAAATGGGTTTTCAGGTACAGCTGTACCAAAAACTGATAAATCACCAAATGATGCGTTTTCTAAATTAACCTTAAATATTTCGGAAAAACTTCCTCGCCCTTCATCTAAATATGCCATTACGCGTTTTGCGTTTTTTGTAACTTCAAAGCCACAGGCGACACGTAATGAAGCTAGTATCATATGTTCATCAAATTTCTGTTCTAAAAATCGCCATGCTGGTGCTTGAGAAATTTTAATGTATGGATCATTAGGGTTATTTTTTGCCATAAGTGTGGAATTAACAACACTGACAGCCAATCTCATTTTTATAAAAATAAAAAGCAACTCTAGTTCATCTTCAGTTAAAGAATTCTTTTGATGATATGAGCCAACAAAATTGCTTAGTATACTAATTGGATTATCTTGATCCAAAATAATATAAGCACAAGCAATTGCTACTTCACAGATATGTGGGCCCCTAACCATATCGCCAAAATCAATTAATCCAGATACTTTGACACCATCTAAAATATTAGAAGTTACCAATATATTATAATCATTTAAATCATTATGAATTGCAAAATAAGGTAGCTTTTTTGCTTCATTAAGCACTGAAGTATATTCCTTGATAATATTTACTAAGATATTTTTTCTAGAACTATCTTGGATTAAACTTAAATGCTCTGTAATCCAATTTGCTTGCATTAAATTCCACTTAAAGTCTCTGTCTAAATATGGATGATCAAACTCTTCTAAGGCTTTACTTAATGCACCTATCTTTGATCCTAAATCATTAGCTAGGTCTATTGATTTTGGCTTAATTTTTGCATAGCAAATTCCATCTATAGCCTTAATTAGCCAAACTAATCTTTCATGCCCATTTTCATCAATGAGTGTTGCAAAATCTGTAGCTGAATTTGTTGTTATAATTGCTGGAGTAAAAAGGTTTTTGCCTTCCACTGAGCGAATTGCAGCACATTGCATATTAATTAAGCTAGGATCACATCCTACCCGCATAACTTTTAATATATATTTATCATTATCTTCTGTCTTTACTAAAAAATTTAAATCAAATTCACCATCAAGTTTTTTTAGTGAGGCATTAATATCAAAATTTTCATATAATTTTTTTGCCCAATGAACAGACATTTACAAGATCCTTTATTTAAATTTTGAAAAGCATAAAATGAAACTATTTTCTAAATTAAAGAATTTATTTCAATATTCAATCCAGTAAAAATTAAAAATGCTACACAAGTTATAATTGAAAATATTAGTATTGCATTATTCACTATGATGATTGATCTTTCTAAAGAAAAAATAGAAATAGAATTTAGCTTTTATAAAAAGTGCTGTGAACTGATTAGCAAGGAAGACAATTGAAAATATTAAAAAAACTATTAGTTTCATTATTTTTTGCGATAGCTGCTAATAGTTCAGCTGCTCAAGATAGCAAAATTACCATTGCTGATTTAACATGGACAGGCGCTAATGCAATTGGCCACGTGATCCAAGCAATTATAACTGGACCAATGCGTGGTGAAGCAGAAATTGTTAAAGGCGCATCAGACGGTTCAATTATATTTGCTTCGATGGATAAAGGTGATGGCTCAATTGACGTTCACCCAGATATTTGGATGCCAGTACAAATTAATAACTGGAATAAGTATATTGAAGGGAACAATTCAGTTGCATTAAATAAGCCTTATAATGGCACACAAGGAATGTTTGTACCTTATTACTTATCTGATAAAATATCTTCTTTTTCTGACTTAGCAGATTCTGAAATTGCTTCATTATTTGATAAAGATGGAAATGGTAAAGGTGAATATTGGGCTGGAGACGCTTCTTGGACATCAACAAAAATTTGGCAAATTAAATTTAAATCATACGGATTAGATAAATTATGGGAACCGGAAATTATTCCTGATGCAACTTTTAAGAGTCAATTAGAAATAGCATATAATAGTCAAAAACCAATTTTATTTTATTATTGGACGCCAGAATGGTTATTTGCTGCTTATGA
Source organism: uncultured Amylibacter sp. (assembly GCA_905182285.1). Classification (GTDB taxonomy): domain Bacteria; phylum Pseudomonadota; class Alphaproteobacteria; order Rhodobacterales; family Rhodobacteraceae; genus Amylibacter. Next base: position 6,373 of record CAJJAY010000037.1, read on the forward strand.
ATTACTTGCTTTAGATGAACCACTTTTTTCTGAAGGTTGCCAAATGTTAAATTTAGAACAAGAAAATTGGCTTGAAGCATCAATATTTAATTGCAAACATACAGATACAAAAGTTTGGGTTGGTCATTCTAGATCACTTGAAGATCGGAATCCTGATGTTGCAAAAATGTTAACTAACATAGCTCTTAATCCAGCAACAATAAATGAATGGGCTTTAAAAATTGGTCGAGATGGAATGGATCCAGTAGTTGTTGCTGAAAAGTGGGTAAAAGAAAACATGGATATAGTAAACGCCTGGATTAATGGATAAAACAATAGTAATAATATTGTAATGGCGTCACTTTAAAGAGGCATTTCTTTATTGGACTAAATCTACAGGTATTAACCCTCTCAAAGAATTTCCAACGAATATCTTATCTGCCAAATACAAATCATCAATGAATAAAACTTGTTCTTTTGCTTTTCCTTTTGACAAAATTTCTTGTCGTAAGACACCAGGCAAACATCCACAATGCAATGGCGGCGTTAAAAGGAAATTATTAACTAATAAAAATACGTTTGTAATAGTGCCCTCACAAACTTCTTTATTTTCATTTAGAAATAATACTTCATCTAGATTTTTTAAATTCTCACGTTCTGTGTCATAGATAATTCGATTTGTTGTTTTTATACTTAACCAAGGGTCTTTAGAGCTTAATACTTTATCAGATATACCAACACGCCAACGGTCAAAATTTTGAATTTCTCCAATTTTGATGTCTATTTTTCCATCTATATTAACTGTCAATCTGATCCGAGATAACTTATCATCAACCGCTTCACCTAATGCCATTAATATTGCGCCCCTATCAAAGGGATACAGTAATTTTGAACAAGTTTGTTCAAGGCGATCTATGTGGCCTGCCAACCTTAAAAAGCCTTCATCAGGATTAAAACACAATGTTTCAATAATCTTTAAACCTTTTGGGGCAATTTTGTGTAACGCGCTTTCCATAAAGCTTCCTCATATTCTGCTTTAGCTGTACTATCATACACAATACCACCACCAACATTCAAACGAACATCTTTGTTGGGAAACAAACTTAGTGTCCGGATACAAACATTAAAACTCATGGAACCATTTGGAGATATCCAACCCATCGACCCACAATACACATCACGTGGCTCAAGTTCAACGTCACGGATAACTTCCATAGCTCGAATCTTAGGTGCACCTGTAATTGAACCACATGGAAACAGTGCAGTAAAAAGGTCTTTTATACTAAGCCTATCTAATAACTTTGCCCGCACCTCCGAAATCATCTGCAAGACAGTTTCATAGGTCTCAACAGTAAACAATTCAGGAACATGAACAGAACCAACTTTCGCTATCCTAGAAATATCATTACGCAATAAATCAACAATCATAAGGTTTTCTGCACGATTTTTTGGATCGTTTGATAGCCAATTTTTCAGCTCATCATCTTCTTGTTTATTTTTGCCACGAGGCAAAGTACCTTTCATTGGGCGCGTTGAAATATTACCTCTATCATCTACCTTAAAAAATAGCTCTGGAGATCGTGATATTAATATGGGTCCTTGGTTGAAATTTACCAATCCTCCATACTTTACAGGCTGAAGGGTTTTTAGTCTTTCATATAGGCCCAATGCAGTTCCTTTATGTGTAGAAGTCATTGGGAAAGTGAGATTAGTTTGATAAAAATCTCCTGAAGCTATATATTTAGCCAGAATATTAAACGGAATTTCATAATCACTTTCTGACCATAAAGCTAAAGGCTCATCAAGTTCAGCGTGATCTTTATCAATAAATGACTGATTTGCCAGCTCTTGCCTTACATTATCATCTGTACCAGAGAATACTCCAAAGCAAATCAAAGGCGACCGCCGATTATTTGGCATTAAATTATTTAATTTAGGTTCCAGCGCATAGCCCAATTCATAACTTACATATCCAGCCAACCATTTTCCAGCTGCACGAGCAGTTTCCATCTCTTGTAACGCTTCTAAAACATCATCTGTGTTCCAAGCGCAGATCATCTTTTCTGGATTAGCAAAAACTTTTGCCTCACCTTCTGGTCCATCTTCTAACAAGATATATTCTATGCTCATACTTGGGAGCCTCTTATTGAACTATTACTTACTTAGTGCGATCGAAGAATAGTTTCCACAAAAAACATTGTTTTAATTCTGCTAATTTATTAATCAATTTCATTTTATTTTAAGCCAAACATAAAACAATTATAAATAACCAAATAATACCAGAGTAATATGTAAAATTCACTTGCGTGAACGCACCCAAAACATTAGACCCACGACAATTTGGAAATCATGCGCGATTCCGATCGTGCTATAAATAAAAGGGCTTCGCCATGCCAAAAAGAACCGACATAAATACAGTTATGATTATTGGTGCCGGTCCTATTATTATTGGTCAAGCATGTGAATTTGACTATTCTGGCGCACAAGCATGTAAGGCATTAAAAGAAGAAGGTTACAGAGTAGTCCTCGTTAATTCAAATCCCGCAACAATCATGACAGATCCTGATATGGCAGATGCAACCTATATTGAACCGATCACACCAGATATTGTTGCTAAGATTATTGAAAAAGAAATTTCACTGCACCCAAATGATAAAATGGTTCTACTACCAACAATGGGTGGCCAAACAGGCCTAAATACTGCTCTATCCTTAGATGAAAATGGCACACTCAAAAAATTTAATATTGAATTAATTGGAGCTGACCGCAAAGCTATTGAAATGGCTGAAGACCGGAAATTATTTCGTGAAGCAATGGACCGTCTTGGAATTGAGAATCCTAGGGCAACGATTGCTCATAGTATCCAAGAAGCTATGGCTTCAATTGAAGACATAGGATTACCTGCAATAATAAGACCAGCATTTACAATGGGCGGCACTGGGGGAGGCATTGCATATAATAGGGAAGAATTTATTCACTTTTGTACAACAGGCCTCGATGCATCTCCAGTAAGTCAAATTCTAATCGACGAAAGTTTGTTAGGCTGGAAAGAGTATGAAATGGAGGTTGTTCGCGATAAAGCTGACAATGCTATTATAGTTTGTTCAATTGAAAATATTGATCCAATGGGTGTTCATACTGGAGATTCCATAACAGTAGCCCCCGCACTGACTTTAACTGATAAAGAATACCAAATGATGCGAACTCATTCTATTAATGTTCTTCGAGAGATTGGCGTTGAGACTGGAGGGTCAAACGTTCAATGGTCTGTGAACCCAGAAGATGGTCGAATGGTTGTGATTGAAATGAACCCCCGAGTTTCACGTTCATCAGCACTAGCATCAAAAGCAACTGGTTTCCCAATTGCAAAAATTGCTGCAAAACTAGCTGTTGGTTATACTCTGGACGAGCTTGATAATGATATCACAGGAGTTACTCCAGCATCATTCGAACCTAGTATTGATTATGTAGTTACTAAAATTCCTCGCTTTGCATTTGAAAAATTTCCTGGAGCAGAACCTATTCTTGGAACAGCCATGAAATCTGTTGGCGAAGTAATGGCAATTGGTAGAACAATTCATGAGTCTTTGCAAAAGGCATTAGCATCATTAGAAACTGGATTAACAGGATTTGATGATATAGAAATCAAAGGAGCACCCGAAAAACCCGCTATTATTCAAGCAATATCAAAACAAACTCCCGATAGGATGATACTTATTGCGCAAGCCATGAGACATGGTTTATCAAATGAAGAAATTATAGCAGCAACGTCTTTTGACCCATGGTTTTTAGATCGTATTCGAGAAATTGTTGATACTGAAAAGAATATAATTTCAGAGGGTCTTCCTAAAACCTCTGACCAAATGCGCAGCATAAAAATGATGGGATTTTCAGATGCTCGTTTATCACAATTAACAGGCCAGAACGAACGAAAAATCCGCATAGCTCGGAATGAATTAGGTGTAGTAGCTGTATTTAAACGTATAGATACATGCGCAGCTGAATTTGAAGCCCAAACACCTTATATGTATTCCACTTATGAAGCCGATGCCATGGGCGAAGTCGAATGTGAAGCTTGGCCTTCAAACCGTAAAAAAGTTGTTATTTTAGGCGGGGGCCCAAATCGAATAGGGCAAGGAATTGAATTTGATTATTGTTGCTGTCATGCTTGCTATGCACTTACTGATGCAGGTTATGAAACCATAATGATTAATTGTAATCCTGAAACTGTTTCTACTGATTATGACACTTCTGACCGTTTGTATTTCGAACCTCTAACTATGGAAAGTGTAATGGAAATTCTACGGGTTGAGCAAGATAATGGAACTCTGCATGGAGTTATTGTTCAGTTTGGTGGTCAAACTCCATTAAAATTAGCAAACGATTTAGAAGCTGAAGGTATTCCAATATTAGGTACCTCACCGGATGCAATAGACTTAGCAGAAGATCGTGAAAGATTTCAAGAATTGCTTCAAAAACTTAACCTAAAACAACCCTATAATGGCATAGCCCATAATGATGAGGAAGCGTTTATTATCGCTTCCGATGTGGGCTATCCACTCGTTATTCGCCCATCTTATGTTTTAGGTGGCAGAGCAATGGAAATCATCCGCTCAGATGAGCAATTGGAACGCTACATAAAAGAAGCTGTAGTTGTATCAGGAGATAGCCCTGTATTATTAGATAGTTATCTCGTTGGTGCAATTGAAGTAGATGTTGATGCACTTTCAGATGGAAAAAACGTTCATGTTGCTGGCATTATGCAACACATTGAAGAAGCTGGAGTTCATTCAGGAGATAGCGCATGTTCGTTGCCACCCTTTTCACTTCCTCAGCATCAAATTGACGATATGATAGTACAAACAAAAGCATTGGCTTTGGGGCTTAATGTAATTGGATTAATGAATATTCAATTTGCAATTCAAGGCGAAGATATATTCATATTAGAGGTAAACCCCCGTGCATCCAGAACTGTTCCATTTGTTGCAAAAGCTATAAACTCTCCGATTGCTGCAATTGCTGCTAGGGTCATGGCAGGTGAGCCTTTAACTAATTTTGATTTAAAGTCTCCAACACCAAATCACTTTGCGGTAAAAGAAGCAGTCATGCCATTTAATCGCTTTCCAGGAGTAGACGCACTTCTCGGACCAGAAATGCGTTCAACAGGCGAAGTAATGGGTTTAGACAAAACTTTTGAAAGAGCCTTTTGGAAATCACAATTAGGAGCATCAACACCCCTACCTACTTCTGGCACAGTATTTATATCGGTTAAAGAAGATGACAAAGGCAAAGCAATGCTTGAGGCAGCACAGATTCTATCAAAACAGGGCTTTGAAATTTTGGCTACAGGTGGAACATCAATCTGGCTAAGTGACAACAATGTAAAAAACACCCGTGTAAAGAAAGTATATGAGGGCCAACCAAATATTGTAGATGCATTAAAAAATAATGAAATTAATTTAATTTTTAATACAACTCAAGGAAGCCAAAGCTTAAAAGATAGCCGTGCCATACGAGCTGCAGCTTTATCAAACAAAATCTGTTATTATACAACAGCTGCGGCTTCTAATGCGGCTGCAAAAGCAATTAAAGATGTTGAAAATAGCGAACTTGAAGTAAACGCTCTCCAAAATTATTAATATCAATATTCGAAATCAAATTACAAATTAGGAAATTCATAAAAACCATATATTTTCAATAACTGTTCAATTATTGTCCATTTTTTTTATAACAGATAGTTTATTAAATAGGTACTTTGGATATTTAATAGTAAAAAAATTTAATATTGAAAATATTCAAGATATAATGGAAAATTTTATAATAATGATATAAATTAATTATAATCAGAAAATATTATCCTCCTCAAAACATAAGATAAATGGATACCAAATGAAAAGCTTCAAAAAAATTCTAATTGCTAACCGAGGTGAAATTGCAATTCGCATAATGCGAGCAGCAAATGAAATGGGTAAACGAACTGTTGCGATCTATGCCGAAGAAGACAAACTGGGGTTACATAGGTTCAAAGCAGACGAGGCATACCGAATTGGTAAAGGTATGGGACCAGTAGCAGCTTATCTATCGATTTCTGAGATTATTCGAGTTGCCAAAATGTGTGGTGCAGATGCAATACATCCAGGGTATGGACTTTTATCTGAAAATCCAGATTTTGTTGATGCTTGTGAAGAAGCTGGTATTAAATTTATTGGCCCAAAAGCTGAAACAATGCGAAAGTTAGGTGATAAGGCTTCAGCTAGGCGTGTTGCAATGGAGGCTGGAGTTCCTGTTGTACCTGCAACCGATGTTTTACCTGATGACATGAGTAAAGTCCGCCAGATGGCAGAAGAAGTTGGTTATCCATTTATGCTTAAGGCATCATGGGGTGGCGGTGGACGTGGAATGCGTCCAATTATGGATGCTAGCGAATTAGAAGAAAAAGTTCTTGAAGGTAGAAGAGAAGCTGAAGCTGCATTTGGAAATGGTGAAGGATATCTGGAAAGACTTGTTCAGAAAGCTCGTCATGTTGAAGTGCAAATCTTAGGTGATAGCTTTGGTGAGATTTATCATTTATATGAGCGTGATTGTTCTGTTCAAAGACGCAATCAAAAAGTTGTAGAACGTGCTCCTGCACCATATCTAACAGAAGAACAACGATTAGAAATTTGCAGTTTGGGGCGTAAAATTTGCGCTCATGTTGGCTATGAATGTGCCGGGACTGTTGAGTTTTTGATGGATATGGACACAGAAGAATTTTTCTTTATTGAGGTTAACCCTCGCGTCCAAGTAGAACACACAGTTACAGAAGAAGTAACTGGAATAGATATTGTTCGAGCACAAATAAAAATTGCAGAAGGTAAAACTTTAGCCCGCTCTACGGGTGCAAATTCTCAAGCAGACATAAAATTAAATGGGCATGCTTTACAAACTCGCATCACAACTGAAGATCCACAAAATAATTTCATACCAGATTATGGGCGAATTTCTGCATATAGATCTGCTACCGGCCTTGGTATACGATTAGACGGTGGAACTGCTTATTCAGGAGCAGTAATTACCCGTTATTATGACAGCTTACTGGTGAAAATTACTGCTAAAGCATCAAGTCCAGAAAATGCTATAGCAAGAATGGATAGGGCATTACGTGAGTTTAGGATTCGCGGTGTTTCTACTAATATCGCATTTGTAATTAATTTACTAAAACACCCTACATTTCTGGATAATTCTTATACAACTAAATTTATCGATAACACAGAAGAACTTTTTGATTTCAAACCTCGCCGAGATCGTGCAACAAAAATCTTAAATTATATTGCAGATATAACGGTTAATGGTCACCCTGATGTTCAAGGCAGAGCAATACCACATGCAAAAGCAAGAGTGCCAAAAATACCACCTAACTTAGAAAATAAACCATCGTATGGAACACGTAACCTGTTAGAGGAAAAAGGCCCTCAAGCCGTTGCTAATTGGATGGCTGAGCAGAAAAAGTTACTCATAACTGACACGACTATGCGAGATGGACATCAGTCTTTACTTGCTACTCGCATGCGAAGTTATGACATGATTAAGATTGCAGATACGTATGCTCAAAATATTCCTCAATTATTTTCGATGGAATGTTGGGGCGGAGCAACTTTTGATGTTTCATATCGTTTTTTACAAGAATGCCCCTGGCAACGTCTAAGAGATCTTCGTAAAAAAATGCCAAATCTTATGACGCAAATGTTGCTTAGAGCCAGTAATGGTGTTGGTTACACAAATTATCCAGATAACGTAGTGCAAGAATTTGTTAGGCAAGCCGCAGAAACAGGTGTTGATTTGTTTAGGGTTTTTGACAGCTTAAATTGGGTCGAAAATATGCGTGTGGCTATGGATGCCGTTATTGAAAATGGTAAAATATGTGAAGGTACTATTTGTTATACTGGCGATATACTAAATCCAGATCGTGCAAAATACGATTTGAATTACTACGTGAAAATGGGGAAAGAACTTAAATCTTCTGGTGCGCACATACTTGGGTTAAAAGATATGGCGGGATTACTGAAACCAGCCGCTGCAAAAATATTGATTAAAGCGTTAAAAGAAGAAGTTGGCATGCCAATACACTTCCATACACATGATACATCAGGAATATCTGGAGCTACAATTTTAGCTGCTGCTGAAGCTGGCGTGGATGCAGTAGATGTAGCTATGGACGCATTCTCTGGCGGCACATCGCAACCGTGCCTCGGATCAGTTGTTGAAAGTTTACGCCATACTGATCGTGATACTGGCATTGATATGGAGGCTGTTCGAGGAATTAACGAATACTGGGAAGGTGTTCGCGAACAATATGTTGCTTTTGAAAGTGGTATATCAGCTCCAGCATCTGAAGTATATTTACATGAAATGCCAGGTGGCCAATTTACAAATTTGAAGGCACAAGCAAGATCACTTGGCATTGAAGACAGATGGCCAGAAGTTGCTCATACTTACGCTGATGTGAATCAAATGTTTGGAGATATTGTAAAAGTTACGCCTTCTTCAAAGGTTGTAGGCGATATGGCTCTGATGATGGTTACTCAAGATTTATCAAGGGAAGATGTCGAAAATCCAAAAACTGAAGTTGCGTTCCCAGAAAGTGTAGTGGATATGATGCGTGGCAATTTAGGCCAACCTGAAGGAGGCTTTCCTGATGCTATTTTATCAAAAGTTCTTAAAGGTGAAGCGCCTATTACTACAAGACCTGGGGAACATTTAAAGCCTTTAGATTTATCTTTAGAAAAAACAAAATTGGTAGACCTACTAGATGGTGATCATGTAGATAATGAAGATCTAAATGGCTACTTAATGTATCCTAAAGTATTTTTAGACTATAGAGGTCGCCATAAAGAATATGGCCCAGTCAGAACTTTGCCTACGAATACTTTTTTCTATGGAATGAAATCTCGCGACGAAATTAGTGTGGAAATTGATCCAGGAAAAACATTAGAAATTCACCTAATTGCGGTTGGAGACGCTGATGAAGAAGGCGTAGTTCGAGTATTTTTTGAATTAAATGGCCAGCCTCGCACGGCAAGGGTCATTGACAGATCAAAAGCTGCAACAAGTATAAAGCGTCCAGTCGCAGAACTTGGAAATACTGCACATATTGGCGCACCAATGCCTGGTGTGATAAGCTCTGTAGTTGCTACTGTTGGACAGAAAGTAAATGCTGGAGATTTATTATGCACTATAGAAGCTATGAAGATGGAGACGGGAATAAGTGCCGAAATTGATGGCATTATTAAAACCATACATTCTCCAGCAGGAACTCAAGTTGATGCAAAGGATTTGCTAATAGAATTTGAAAGTTAATAAATTTAAGTCTGGGGAAAATCTCCACACTTATTTACTTTTGAGCCAAGACTAATTTAGTGGCTAATAGAATAAAAATAGTGCCCGCAAACTTATTCATCCAAAGCATTGCGCCATTAGAATTACGTAGCCATTTTCCTAAAAAACTTGCCAAAAGTGCGAATGAAGAAAATATAAAAATAGTAATCATAATCATCAGACCACCAAGCTGATAAAACTGTGAAACTATTTGACCTAATTTTGGGTCCACAAACTGAGGTAACAAAGCCAAAAAAAATATGGTTACTTTAGGGTTGGTAATATTCATTATTAACCCCCGCCTATATAATGCTAGCCAAGTCTCCCTTGGAGCTTTTTCATTGCCCAATTTTGTTTTGCCTGCGTAGAATGCTTTATATGCAAGATAAGTTAAATAAGCTGCACCAATATATTTTATTGTATTAAAGGCAAATTGGGAACTTTCAAAAACTGCAGCAACACCAAAAGCAACTGCAGATGTATGAAATATTAATCCAGTGGCCAATCCTAAAGTAACAAATATTCCAGACAAACGGCCATATAACGCAGATTGAGTTAATACAAATATATTATCTGGCCCAGGTACCAGTGCTAATGCAAAAGCAAATCCACAAAATGTAATCGCAGTATCAATAGGTATCATCTTGAGGCCCTAGCAATAATTGCAACTGCTATCATACCAACCAAAATAACTATGATCGATGCGCCTGATGCACCCTCTATATCTTCTAATGAGGCCGCATTATAAATTTGAGTAGATAAAGTTTCAAAACCAAAAGGCCGTAACAACAGTGTAGCAGGAAGCTCTTTGATACTATCTACAAATACAAGTAACAATGCAATTAACATAGATGACCAAATCATTGGAACATGTACTCTTGATAATGTTTGAGAAGGATTTAATCCTAAGGACCTTGCGGCATGTCCTATATTAGGTGAGAAGCGACCCATTGCACTATCTATTGAACCAAATGCTAAAGCAAAAAATCTTACGCTATATGCAAATATTACAGCAGTAGCAGATCCTGTTAGAAGTAATCCAATATTAATTCCAGAAAAATTTTCAATAAAATCTGCTAAAGATCTATCAAAATATGCCATTGGTAATAATATTCCTAACGCTAGAACTGCACCAGGTGCTGCATATCCAATTGTTGCTATGGGAGCTATAATTCTTGGCAAAGTTGATTGAGAAGATCTTATGCCAAAAATTAAAATTAAGGCTGCGCCAACAGTAAAGATTGCAGCTAAAAATCCAACCCAAATAGATGTCCACGTGGCTCGTAGGAATGTTGGACTTGTCCATAAATTATCAACATTAAAAGCATGATCTAACATAATTAAAAATGGCATGATAAAGCCAAATAAAACTGGCAAGGAACAAAGTATAGCTATCAGAATACCTTTCCAAAATGGAAGAACATCCCTTATGGGTAACATAGATTGATTATCCCTTTGATGTACTCGCATCTTACGACGGCTAAAGCGTTCAAATACTACGAGAGAAATCACTATAATGAAAATGACCATTGCAATTTGTGCTGCTCCTCCAACATTTGAAGCTTCCAACCAAACTGTAAATATTCCCGTAGTAAGTGTTTGAACTGCAAAAAATTCAACTGCACCAAAATCATTTAATGCTTCCATCATAACTAGTGCAATTCCAATTGCTATTGCAGGGCGCGCAAGAGGTAATGAAACTAACCAAAAAGCTCTCCATGGACCTGCACCTAATGCTCTTGATACCTCAAAAGTTCTACTTGATTGATCGCGAAAGGCTGCTCGAGCTAATAAATAAACATATGGATATAGAGACATGGAAATAACAAAGATTGCGGCTCCAATTGAACGCACTTGTGGAAAGTAATAATCTTTGGAGCTTTGCCAATCAAAAAAATCTCTTAAAAACGTTTGAACTGGACCAGCATATTCCCAAAAATCAACAAAACTGTAAGCTCCAATATAAGCTGGGATAGCAAGTGGGAATAAAAGGACCCATTCCAAAATTCGGCGCAACGGAAAGTCTTTAGTTACAACCATCCAAGCACAACCAGTACCTACAATACTTGAAATAAATGCAACTGAGATCATTATTATTAAAGAATTTGATAAATACCGAGATAAACTAGTAGCAATTAAGTGCGGCCATATATTTTCTGCAGGAAAGAATGCCATCCAGATTATTGCTGCAATAGGCAATAGCACAAGTGCAGCAATAATAATTGAAAATATTACCCATCGATCACAATTGAGCCTGTACCTAAAATTTATTTTTTTACTCAAATTTGCTTCCATATTTATCGAATAGCTTATGGACAATTGCATGTCTAGCAAATGGCAAAGATTAAAATAGAAACTGCATATTAATAATACAAAATTAATTGCAATTAATTAATTTTAATTACATGCCAAGTGCTTCTTTATACAATTCAAGAACTGCCTCTTCTTCTGAAATTTCATGTGGTTCACGTTTTCGGAGTCCTACAATCTTCCTAAGAACTTTAGTGTCATATCCACGGCCCTTGGCTTCTGCCATTACTTCTTTTTGTTGGTCAGCTATATCTTTTTTTTCTGCATCTAAACGCTCAAAACGTTCAATAAAAGCTCGCAATTCATCAGATGCTACTCGATAGGATGATTGGCTTGTTTCTTCATTCATTGGTAAACCTTATTTTTTATTAGTTGCCTGACTACTTTGCCCTTGCCGCGTCTGCAAGGGCTAGGGTATCAAAAGTTATACTTTTTGTGTTTTAAATAATGTTTAGAAAGATAGATTAATGATAATCACAGGCGCAATTATTACAATATTAGGATTATTAGGTTTGTTCTATTGCATCCTGAAAGCATTCAAAGCAAGGCGTGCAGGATTAAAAGGTCAAGAATTGGCTAACCAACTTAAGGAGTTGGTATTAGTAAACTTAGTGTCATTATTTTTATCTGCTATAGGGCTTGGATTAGTTATTTTTGGCATACTAATTTAAAATAATTTTATTAACTAAATAAGCCTATCAGTTATTAAATTTATAGAGGAACATATCAGTTCCATACATTTATCAGTAGAAAAGCGATGATCTGCATCTTTAACAATTGTTAATTCTACGTCATTCCCAGTAATATGATCTATAAGTTGTAATGGAATACCCAGCTTAACATCATTATCTGCGGTTCCATGAAAAAGATGTATTGGAAATGGTATATTTAGTGGATCACGCATTACTAAATTATTGCGTCCATCATCGATCAATTTTTTTGTTATAGGATATGGTTGACCATAATCATTTTGAATATAAACAACACCAGATCTTGTCAGTGTAGCACGCATCATATCATCCATTTTATTCCAAATGATATCTTCTGTAAAATCGGGTGCAGCAGCAATACCAATGATACCTAAAATTTGATTAGGTATACGTTTAGCCATTAACAATGATATCCATCCACCCATTGAAGAGCCAACTAATATTTGTGGGCCACTAGTTAAATGTGATATTATTTCAAAAGCATCTTCTGCCCAATCTCCTATGGATCCTTTAATAAAATCTTCAGAGCTTTGTCCATGGCCCGAATAGTCAAATCTAATAAAAGGCTGGCCTCTTTCCTTTGCCCAATTTTCTAAATGAATAGCTTTACTACCATCCATATCTGATGAGAACCCACCTAAAAAAACAATTCCAGCTCCTTCACCTTGCGTCTGGTGATATGCAATTTTACGCCCCTGTCCAGTTATAAGAATATTAGGTTTTATCATTTCTGCCTCGTTAATATTATTCATATCTTTATCTCAAATAATTTAACTAGTCATTACCCAGAAAAAAGAAAAATAGCTTTTTTAAAGTAGCCCATTACTTGACAATATAATCAATTCTGGCAAAAGCATATCACATAACTTCAACCGAGCGTTCAGTAGGCGCTAAAACGAAAGAATTGCTCCAATGTCACAAATTTCAATAACACTTCCCGATGGTAACGTTCGAAAATATGCTGCCGGTATAACTGGAATGGACATTGCTAAAGACATTTCTACTTCACTTGGAAAAAAAGCAATTAGTTGTTCGATAAATGGAAAACATTGTGACCTATCGCAAGTTATTCAAAGTGATGTTGATTTCGCAATTTTTACTATGCAAGATGATGTACAAGCCTTAGAACTCATACGTCATGATTGCGCCCATATCATGGCACGAGCAGTTCAAGAAATTTGGCCAGACGTTCAAGTCACAATTGGACCAGTAATTGATAATGGCTGGTATTATGATTTTGATCGCAAAGATCCGTTTACTCCGGAAGATTTATCTACAATTGAAAAAAAGATGCGTGAAATAATTAATTTAAAGGATTCAGTTCGAAGAGAAATCTGGGATCGTGAGCGCGCAATAAAATATTATAAAGACAATAATGAACCATATAAAGTTGAATTAATTAATAGTATTCCAGGCAATGAGGACCTATCTATGTATTGGCATGGATACTGGCAAGATTTATGCCGCGGTCCACATTTAGTTCATACAGCCCAGATACCAAGCGATAGCTTTAAATTAATGTCAGTTGCAGGCGCTTACTGGCGAGGTGATAGTAACAACACAATGTTACAAAGAATCTATGGCGTTGCCTTCCAAAATAAAAATGACTTGAAAGCACATTTAACAATGCTCGAAGAAGCGGCATTGCGTGATCATAGAAAATTAGGTCGTGAAATGGATTTGTTTCACATGCAAGAAGAAGCACCAGGACAAATATTTTGGCATCCAAATGGATGGCGTATTTATACAGCCTTACAAGATTATATGCGACGTATGCAGGACAAAAATGGATATGTAGAAGTCAACACCCCTCAAGTTGTTGACCGTAAACTTTGGGAAGCGTCAGGCCACTGGGAAAAATATCAAGAAAACATGTTCATAGTCGAAGTCGATGAAGATCATGCCCGTGAAAAAGCAATAAATGCATTAAAGCCAATGAACTGCCCATGCCATGTTCAGATATTTAACCAAGGCTTAAAATCATATAGAGATTTACCATTAAGAATGGCAGAATTTGGATCATGTAACCGCTATGAACCTTCAGGTGCTCTACATGGTATCATGCGAGTTCGCGGCTTTACTCAGGATGATGGGCATATTTTTTGTAGTGAAGAGCAAATTGAATCTGAAACAAAAATTTATATAGATTTTCTTTCAAATGTTTATAAAGATTTAGGCTTTGATGATTTTAAAGTAAAATTCTCAGATCGCCCTGATAAGCGCTCTGGTTCAGACGAAGTATGGGATAAGGCTGAAAAAGCACTACTTTCTGCAACTCGAGCAGCTGGAATTGAACCAGAACTAAATATTGGTGAAGGTGCTTTTTATGGTCCAAAATTAGAGTTTGTTCTAACAGATGCAATTGGTAGAGATTGGCAATGTGGGACACATCAAGTAGATTTTGTTTTACCAGATCGCTTAGATGCATCTTATATAGGTAAAGATGGAGATAAGCATCGTCCAGTAATGTTACATCGCGCCACATTAGGTTCCTTTGAGCGTTTTATTGGAATATTAATTGAAAGCCATGCTGGTAAATTACCATTTTGGTTAGCACCTAGACAAGTTGTTGTTGCTTCAATTGTAAGTGACGCAAATGACTATGTGATAAAAAAAGTCTCAGAACTAAACAATTTAGGAATTCGAGCTGAAGCCGATATTCGTAATGAAAAAATTAATTATAAAGTACGTGAGCATTCTCTTGGGAAGGTTCCAGTAATTTTAGCTGTTGGGGCAAGAGAAGTACAAGACAATACGGTAACTCTTCGACGACTAGGTCAAAAGCAGACAGAAGTTAAACAATTTGAAGAAATTCTTTCAAAACTAAGCTTAGAGTCTACTCCTCCAGATCTGAGAAATTAAAAACCTACATTTGATATGATTAAGATAAAAAGTTAAATTTATTATTTAAGAGGTAGCTTGAGACGCTCTCTAAGGTTATCTAAACCAATGATCAAATCGTTGGATAATCCAGATTTTTCCATATGCTTTCTGAGAGTTTGATTTAATCCACCTGAAGTATTTAAAGCATCTAAAGCATCATGTAAGTCTATTTTATTATTTTCTGAAACACTAATAAGGTATTCACCTAACATTTTTAAAACATAAGTTTCTGAGTTATTTTTATCATTAGTAAAATGTGATAACCATTTACTTGAAATTTGAGCTTGGTGCAAAATAACAGAAGCCATTGCACTCACAGCAAAATGTGCATTTAATCCTGTTTCTGAATTAACAATAAATACGTTATTTTTTTTACCAAATAAATCAGAAACTATTGAACTTGTCGGAAAACATGGTAGCGGGCAATTTCCCGTATCAATGAAGGGCAATGGTATAGTTATTTCTATTTTATTGAGTGGGTTGCACAAAATATTTAATTCTGAAAAAGAAACATCCACCATTACAGATATAATTTTTTTATCATCTGGAAAATATAATTTTGATAACACTTCTGATGCAATATCTTTAAGAAGACATAAAATAATGATATCAGATTTATTAATGATATCCTGATTATTGGAAATTTGAACGTCATTTAATAATGATAATTTATTCGAAAATTTTACTCCACGTTTTGACACATAAATTTTATGTCCCATGTCAGTAAGGCCATTTACCATAGCTGATGCTATTTCTCCAGTACCAATAAAGCCAACTGAAGCCATTAAGTTCGCAACCTCCGCCCTTGTGGGTCAAATGGTGCTTCAGCTAGCTGGATCGCCAGATGAGGAATGCCAAGGATAGCAATATTAAATTGATTTCCTGCACCAACATATTCAGTTTTCACAAAACATAATGCTAATGATTTATTAACCGTATAGCCATAAGCTCCAGAGCTAACTCTACCAACTGGAGTCCCATCATTAAGGAAGATCGGTTCACCGCCACTTGCATCTGCGTTTTTTGCTTTAACTTCAAGTATAACCAGTTGCTCTCGAGACTTTTTATATTGCAATTTTTTATAAGCTTTTTTCCCTAAAAAATCTGGTTTATCCATTTTTATTAAACTTTCTAAACCCACTTCTTGAGGCCAGTATTCTGGACTATATTCACGACCCCATGAACCATATCCTTTTTCTATCCGCAAACTAGTTAATGCGCGACTTCCAACAGGTTTTACTTTGAGATCTGAACCCATCTCAAATAGTGCTTCATATAATTTAATCTGGTTTTTTTCTTTAACATAGACTTCCCATCCAAGATCCCCAGTAAATGAAATGCGAATTGCTATGGCCTCTTCACCAACTATTGAAATTTTTTTTGATTGCATGAACTTCCAATTATCTGTGCGGAAATCAGTTTGGCTTAATCTAGCTAAAAGTTCACGAGATTTGGGTCCAGCGATGTTAAAGCCACAGTATTCAGATGTTTTACTGATAAATGAAACTTCTCTAGGCAATGTAATAGAATTAAAATATCTTTGATGATATCTTTCAGCCATACCTGATCCAACCATCCAATAATGATCATCAGCTAATTGAGTTATAGTAAAGTCTCCGGCTATTCCTCCTCTTGTTCCTAACAATGGCGTTAAACAAGAAAAGCCAATTTTATTTGGCACTTTATTTGCAACAATTTTGTCAAGCCAATCGCGAGAGCCAGGACCTTTTATTTCATATTTTGCAAAATTTGATATATCAATTATTCCAACACCAGATCGTAAAGCACGACATTCATTACCAACATGTTCAAACCAATTTTGGCGATCAAAACCATAAGTATCTTTGCCTTTTTGTCCCTCGCCGGCAAACCACAAAGGATGTTCCCATCCAAAATTTAAACCAAATACAGCCCCTAAAGATTTTTGTTTTTGGTAAATAGGCCGCATTTTTACTGGGCGGCCTGCCTCTCGTTCTTCATTAGGAAAATGGATTTTAAATCGATTAGAATATTGATCCTGAACTCTGGCTTTAGTAAATTTTTTGTTAGCCCACGAACCAAATCTAGCAACATCCCATGGAAACATGTCAAACTCTGGCTCTCCATCTATTATCCATTGAGCAGTCATTAATCCCAAACCACCTGACTGGCTAAAGCCAGGAATTATCCCATTACAACAGAAATATCCTGTTAACTCTGGAACTGGCCCATAGAGTGCAGAACTATCTGGTGACCATATCATAGGGCCATTTATTATACGTTTTATACCAACGCCTGCAGCGGCAGGTACTCTATCCATTGCACGCATAATATTTTCCATAATTCGGTCTAAATCATCTGCAAATAACTCATGCCCAAATCCACTGGGTGTTTCGTCTTCAGCCCAGAACTTCACATCTTTTTCATAAGCTCCTATGAGCAATCCATTACCTTCTTGCCGCATATAATACTCTCCATCACGGTCAGCTACAGAAGGTAATCTAAATTTTAACTTTTCAATTTCAGGGATTGTATCTGTAACAAGATATTGATGTTCAGTCGGTTGTAGAGGTAATTTAACACCAGCCATTGCAGCCACTTCCCTACCCCATAAACCAGCAACGTTCACAACCCATTGTGTATTTATAGTTCCATTTGGTGTTATCACATCCCAAGTTTTATTTTCATTTTGATTTGTGGCTATAACTGGAGTAAATCTATGTATATCAGCTCCCATTTTTCGTGCGCCTGAAGCATAAGCTTGAGTAACACCAGATGGGTCAACATTGCCACCATCAGGTTCAAACATTACACATCTTACACCTTCATAATTAACCAATGGATTTTTTAGTTTTGCTTCTTCAATAGACAATTCATAAAAATCTGTTTTAAAATATTTAGCTTTGGCTGCTTGGATGCGCAGTTGATGTTCTCTTTGTTCAGTTTGCGCCAAATATAGAGATCCTGGTTGAAAGACACCACAACCTTGGCCTGTTTCTATTTCTAAATCCTTATATAATTGCATAGTATAGTACTGCAATTTTGATATGTTATTATTATCATGAAGACCATGTAGATTAGCTGCAGCATGCCATGTTGACCCTGAAGTTAATTCATCGCGCTCTAATAAAACAACGTCTTTCCAACCTAATTTTGCTAAATGATAGAGTATTGAACACCCAATCAAACCGCCACCAATTACAACTGCTTGAGCATGGGTTTTCATTATTCTTCTCTTCCATAGGATATAAGTATTTCACGTATTTTTTGCGAACGATGATCCCCATCTTCAAGTGCATAAACATATGCTTGAGTAATTAAAAAGCATCCTGATTTAATTTTTGATTTATTCAATTCTTCAATGCCTAGCATTAAATATATATCTACTAAAATATTTAATGCTTTATTTTTATGGGCATCTAAAACTTTAGAATTTAAACGATCAATTCTACTCACGGTTTGCTTGCCCTTTTCGACCAATATTAATCTGAGTTGCTATCCATTCATGGAACAAATGTGTGGGGCCATCCATTATTGGAGAAAATTTGCCACCATCAAAAAATTTACCATTTCTACCTGTCTGCATACCTTCAACAACAAATATATCTTCTTTAAAAACATCTTTCCAAAAATTTTTGTTCTTTATACGTAAGTCCTTAAATTCAGAATTGCTTGCCTCAGAAGCAGCGTAATAAATTGCAACATGCTCTCGAGTTTTATTGATACTTTCAGGTTCTAAAATTATTGCATATGTATGATCTCGGTGAACGCCTAATAATACATTAGGGTAAAGTGAAATATATTCTGATGCAGTATCCCATTTTTTATCCAGCCCGCTAAAATCCGGAAAAACCTCATCATTTTCTCCTTTTAATTGAGAATATACATAAGAACCCTGACCTGAATATTTTAATGGTTTTTCTAAATGATAATGATCCTCAAGCCTTGAAACTAAATTCAACCCAGGGTGAACCCAAGGCAGATGATAACTCTCACAATAGTTTTCCACTGCTAATTTCCAGTTACTATTTACAGATAACTCAAACGAACTATCAATATTATGGTAAAGTGGTTTATCAAATTCTTGCCATCGATTTATTATATCTGTGTGCACTTCCTCAAATGGAGCTGCTTCATTCGAAATGTTAACAAAAATTACATCCATAAAAACATAACTTCTTATCTCAATGAGGCCCAATTCATTTCTTTTTATATCTGGATGTGTATTTCGCCCTGGCCCTCCCACATGAGGTGTTGAGCGTAATTGACCATCCAATCCATAACACCAAGAATGATATGGGCACCGAATTGTCCCTCGTATGTTCTTTTTTTCTGAAATTAAAATCATACCACGATGACGGCATGTATTTTGATATACTCGAACCTTTTGATCGTTATCACGAGCAACTAATAATGGCATGCCGAGGAAATTAATGGGATTTACATCCCCTATATTCATAACATCTTTCGCAAAGCCTATTGCTGACCAGTTTGCAAATAAAACACTTTCTTTTTCTTCTTGATGAACCATGTCATCAATGTAATGTTCATTAGGCAAGCCTTTAGCAATATTTATTGGTTTTATTACAAGTGATAAATCTGACATTTTAAAACTCCTAACTTTATAAATTATTTCCATAATTTATAAAACTAAACAACCGAGTTTTATTTACACATAGATGAAATAATTTCATCTATTTCTGCAATACCAGCCAGTCACTAAAAATCTTTGAATATTTTTTTGGATTACCATTTGAACGTATTAAATAAAATTTTCCAGGTGCTTTTATTTCATAGTTTGTTAATGGTACTAAACTCCCATTTTCAATCAATGGAGCAACTAATTTTTTCCACCCTAAGACAACACCCATACCATCTTGTGCTAACTGTAAGGCTATAGAATAATTATTTACACGATGACGGACGGATACCTCACCTACAAACCCTAATGTAACAAACCAGTTTGTCCAACTTGTCCAATTAGTTTCTTTAGCATCGAGATGTATCAAATGAGATTTAGAAAGCTTCTGAAGACTTGTTATATTTTTTTCTTCAAATTTTGGACTACATAAAGGTAATAATGTGTCTTCAAATAAAACATCATGAGGCTCTTTCGGAGCGAATGATGAATATTCAATAATCATATCCAAACTTAATGGCCTTTTAAATGGACGATCTCTAACTTCTTGGTTTATTTGAACATGGCCATATTCACGCCAAAATTGTGCTATTTTTTGTGATAACCACATAGATAATACAGCAGTAGTTGAACCTATTGATATTTGTTGCGTTTCGCTTAGGTCACGTATCTTTTTTATGATTTGGCTCAATTCATTTAAAGAATTTGATACAACTTTATATAATTCTATACCATCTGGGGTTAATTGAACTGTTCTAGACTGCCGGTAAAATAATTGTATACCCAATTCATTTTCTAAACTACGTATTTGGTGGCTTATTGCTCCAGGAGTAACACATAATTCATCTGCAGCGTCTTTAAAAGATCTATGCCTTGCAGCAACCTCAAATGTACCAAACATTTTTAAAGACGGTAATCCATAATTTTGTTTTACCATTATTATTTCCTGAAGTGAGTTAATCTCGTCTAAATATGCTTAAAAAAATTACTTTAGGCAAACTATTCTTTCTAATAAAATTATAAGAACATTTAATTAAATGATTATTTAAATTATAATTTATGCAAAACATGCTTGGGGCAAATCAATTGCCATGATAAAGAAATCTAATGAAATCATTATTCCATATTGCATACCATGTCACCAATCTAAACAAAGCACGCGAATTTTATGGTGATTTATTGGGATGTATTGAAGGTCGTTCAACAGACACTTGGGTGGACTTTGATTTCTTTGGCCATCAAATTTCATTGCATATCGGAAAACCCTTTGAAACGTCTAACACTGGTAAAGTTGGTGATCACATGGTTCCAATGCCACACATCGGTATTATTCTTTCATTGGAGAACTGGCTTGTTATTGCTCAGCGTTTAGGAGATGCGAACATAAAATTTGAAATTCCACCAGTTATACGCTTCAAAGACGAGCCTGGGGAACAACGCACAATGTTCTTTCGTGACCCATCCGGAAACCCTATTGAAATTAAAGGCTTTAAAAATTTCAAAACAATCTTTGAGGTATAAATTGATTATTTACAAAATTTTACGAGCTGAAGAATGGGCCGTCTTGAGAGATAACGGCAAATCACAAGGTGCACCAATTGATATAAAAGATGGATACATTCACTTTTCAACTGCTAATACAGTTTCAGAAACTGCAAATAAGTACTTTAAAAATGAAGATGACCTCATGTTATTGGCATTTAACGATACAGATTTAGGAAAAAATCTTAAATATGAAAAATCTCGTGGAGGTTTATTATTCCCTCATTTGTATGATGAATTGAACTTGGAAGATGCGTTATGGATAAAACCTTTAATAAAAGAAGGTAAATCACACGTATTTCCGGAAGATCTTAAATGAAAATTATAGAAAAAATTGGTCTAAAAGTATTATATAAAACGGATCCCGAACGTGCACATCATCTAGCAATTAAGGCATTAAAATTTGGTTTAACCCCAAAACCTGGTCTCTATACAAGTGAACGATTAAAGCAAAATATAGCTGGGCTTAATCTGCTTAATCCAATTGGATTAGCTGCAGGATTCGATAAGAATGCAGAAGCCATTAAACCTTTGTTAAAATCTGGTTTTGGATTTATTGAAGTTGGTGCTGCCACCCCATATCCACAAAAAGGAAACAAAAAACCCCGTTTATTTCGCCTAAATGAAGATCAAGGATCAATTAATAGATTTGGATTTAATAATGATGGCATGCAAATAATTGCAGAACGTTTATCAAAACGCCCTAAAATTGGTTTAGTTGGGTTAAACTTGGGTGCAAACAAACATAGCTCCCACCGTGCTATTGATTTTGTAAAAGTTTTAGAAACATGTGGGGAGTTTATTGATTTTGCGACAGTTAATGTATCATCACCAAATACAGAAAAGCTTAGAGATTTGCAGGGCGAAAAGGCATTATCAGCATTATTAAAAGGTGTAATAGATACACGAAATAAATTAAAGAAACATATTCCAATATTTCTTAAAATAGCTCCAGATTTGACAAATGAAGAAATTTCTCAAATTGCCCAAGTTGCCCTACATGCACGCATTGATGCAATTATTGCAACGAATACAACTTTAGACCGAACAAATTTAATTAGTAGAAACCAAAGTCAAGCTGGCGGCTTATCTGGAAAACCATTATTTGAAAAATCAACAAAAGTATTAGCAAAATTAGCTTACGAACTAGAAGGTAATATTCCCATTATTGGAGTTGGTGGTATAAATTCAGCTGAGACAGCATTCGAAAAAATTCGAGCTGGTGCTTCAGCAGTACAATTATACACAGCTTTAGTATTTCATGGACTTTCCCTTGGATATGAAATTGCAAAAGGTTTAGATCAAATTCTGGAAGAAAACGGATATGATCATATAAGCCAGGCAATAGGATCAGGAATTAACGACTACCTGTAAAAGTAATATTAAGACTGTGCCAAAGACAATTCAATTTTATTAAACCTAAATCCTAATGTAACACCACGAGCAATATAAAATATTATTAAAGCTAGCCATAAGCCATGATTTCCATAATTTGGTAATAATATAATCAAACTTAGGATATAGAATACAAAAGAAATCAACATCATATTCCGCATATCTGCAGTTCTAGTTGCTCCAATAAATATTCCATCAAGCATCCACGAAGCACCACCAACAAGAGGTGCAATAACCATCCAAGGTAGATATTTAATAGCAACGTTTTGAATATCTATCGATGTAGTCATATATCTAATTAGTATCTCACCAAACAAGCTGAAGAATATAAATATACCAATTACAGTTATAGCACCCCATATTGATGTTAATTTAACAGCTCGTCGAAATGTATTTATTTTTCGTGCACCTACTGCTTTTCCAACTAGAGCTTCTGAAGCTATCGCAAAACCATCCATTCCATAAGATGATATATGCAAAAATTGAATAAGTATTTGATTTGCTGCTAATGTTTCGTCATTAAATGAAGAACCCAAAAATATAAAACTAAGTATTGCAGCTTGCAATAAAAGTGTTCGTATTAATATATCACTATTGATAGATGCCATTTTTTTAATACGTGATATATTAAAAATATGATGTTTATTTTTCCAAATATTATTTTTAAAAACTTCTTTAGTAAGCCAAAGTGCAATCAAAAATCCAGTCCATTCTGCTATTAGACTAGCATAAGCAACACCAGAAACTCCCATATCAAGCTTAAGAACAAATACGATATCCAACAAAATATTTATACTATTCATGAAAAATTGAATGAAAAATACTGACCTTGTTCTTTCTTTTGCAATTAACCAACCTGTAATGCCATAAAGCCCTATAACTGCTGGACCACTATAAATTCTAATATGTAAATACTCTTTGGCTAAAGATTTTACTTCTTTTGAAGCAGGCGATAGCCACAAAGCGCCAGAAAATATTAAAGATTGAAAAAAAATGAATATCAGACCAACTATAAATCCAATAATTAAAGAACGGATAAGTAAGGCGTTAGCCTCTAAAATATTTTCTTCCCCAAGTGCTTGAGCCGTCTGGCCTGATACACCCATCCGCAAAAAACCAAAAAGCCAAAATATTGATGTTAAAATTATTGCAGCAATACCAACTGCACCTATTGGAATAGCCTCACCCATCTGACCAATAACTGCTGTATCAACCACACCCAAAATTGGCACAGTTGCATTGGATAGTACCACTGGGATGGCCAGATATAATACACGCTTGTGAGTAACTGCTATTGGTATTATTTTATTCATTTAACACTCTCTATAAAACATAATTTGCATAAAAGAATAAAAATAAACAAGGGATCAGATCTTTTAAAATATCTAGTTGCGAATAATTATCATTTGCACTAAATGATGCATATGCAAACTGTCATATCATCAAACAATGAAAACTTTAAAAGTAATCACAAATTAGGTCCATTTAGAACTAATCGATTATTTTTAATTCTTATTTTATTAATATTATCAATTTTACCAAATAATATCGGTTTATATACTCGTAATGCATTAGAAGATGCCTATATTGGCGTATCCGTTTTTGTAGCTGTAACATTAGCATTTTTTTATTTTGCAGAAAAAATATCAGGCATTGATATTCCTACTTTATTTAAGAAAACAAAATATGCTCAAGTACCACTTGCCTCATTCATGGGGGCTTTACCTGGTTGTGGAGGTGCTGTTGTTGTAGTTGCAGCTTATTCATCTGGTTCTGTTAGTTTAGGTGCAGTAGTAGCTACATTAACTGCAACTATGGGTGACGCTGCGTTTTTATTAATCGCAAAGCGTCCTGATGTAGCTATCATTTTGTTACCATTGTCATTTACTGTGGGCATAATTACCGGTTATATTGTTGATATCTTTGATAAAACCAAAGATGAGATATCATTAAAGCTAACCAGCATAGCTTTAATAAATATAACAAGAAAACGTCGCTTTCTCTATCAAACATATTCAATCATTGTTATTCCAGGATTTATATTTGCTACAATGGGGCTGTTTCAATATGAATTTAATGAATTTACTTCAAAATTTATAACAAATATTTCTTACCTAGGAATTTCTATAGGTATGCTAATTTGGGCTTCATCTAGCATTAAAGCAATGACCAACCCCAATGAAACTACGATTTCTCGTGTGTCAGAGGAAACAAGTTTTATAACAGCGTGGGTAATCCTAGCGTTTTTATTATTTGAGTATGCTACTAATATTGCAGGATTAGATTTACAATCATGGTTTAATACCATTGGTATTGCAGTACCTATTATAGCTATTTTAATTGGCTTTATTCCTGGTTGTGGTCCCCAAATCTTAGTAACAACATTCTATATAAATGGATTAATTCCATTTTCTGCACTTATTGGGAATTCAATTGCAAACGATGGTGATGCTTTATTTCCAGCGATTGCAATTAATCCAAAAGTTGCACTCATTGCAACCATATATAGCTCAATTCCTGCTATAATTGTTGCTTATATTTTCTATTTTTATGCACCAAATTATTTGACACCTTGAATTTCAACTCAACTATTTTAAGATAAAAATAGAGGTGACCAATGTCAGAAGAAAAATTAACGTTAAAAGAGATGTGTGAAGCTTTTGAGGTCACACCAAGAACTCTAAGGTATTATGAATATATAGAATTATTAATTCCTGAAAAAATTGGTAAAAAAAGGCTCTATGGAAATAAAGAGAAAGCTCTTTTAACACTAATAAAACGTGGGCGTCGCTTTGGGTTTTCCCTTGAAGAAATTCGCCAATGGTTAGCCATGTACAATCGTGACAATCAAAACCAGACACAAATTGAAGCTTGGATTAATATGGCTAATAATCAAACAATCGAATTGGAAGAAAGAAAATCAGAAATACAAAAAGCTATTGATGACATTAAAAATTTAAGAGTAGATGCTGAAAGAGAACTTCGTGCACTTTTAAAAAAATAATATCAAAGTTTATAATAATGCAATTAAAGCATTACTCAAATCCTATAATCTGTTAATATCAATTTTAAATTGGCAAATATCTAATGACAGCTATTAAAGAATTCGAAAGACTTGAATCTCTAGGTCTATGGCGTGGCCTAAAGGACTCTCAACGCCGTGAAGTAGTAGTCTCTTTTGGTGAAGCTACATTGGTTTTGAGTGATATAAATAATCGTCCAATTACACATTGGTCACTTGCAGCTATAGAAGACGCTGGAAATGGAGAGAACGGTGTAATCTTCACGGTAGATGATCTTGGTGAGGAAACATTAGAAATAGATGATCAAATTATGATCTCTGCAATATACAAAATCAAAGCATCAATTGAAGCAAGGCGACCTCATCCAGGGAGGTTGAGATGGTTTCTGGGTGCTGGAATTTTAATATCCTTTCTTGTGATATCAATATTCTGGCTTCCTAACGCATTAACACAATACGCTTCAAATATTGTGCCTGACTCAAAAGCTGTCGAAATTGGCGAAGTTATCTTAAAATCAATTCAGAAAACTACAGGCTCTGTTTGCACTTCGCCACCTGGGGAACGTGCACTAAGAAGGCTAGAAAATCGTGTTATTGGATCCCCATCCAATCGAATACGAATAATTGAAATGGGCAACCGTCCTAGCTTACACATTCCAGGAGGAAATATATTAATTAATCATCGGTTAACTATAGATGAACCAAATGCAAACTTGATTGCTGGATACGCAATACTTGAGCGTGCGATTGAAGATGAGAAATCACCTCTATTCGATTTATTCAAATCTATGGGTTTGAAAAAAACACTTAAATTTTTAGGGACTGGAGATATAGACAATTCTGATCTTGAATATTTTGCAAATAATCAGTTATTTGGTTCATTATCTGCCCCAAGAGCAGAAACTATAATCGAATTATTTACTGTTGCTGAAATCCCTCTCTCAAGATTTGCAAATCATGCAAACCGTATTGATTTAATAGTAAAAGACGACTTAATGAAAGAGCAATATTTACCTATTTTGGATGATAAAGATTGGTTAAATTTGCAAGAAATCTGTACTAATTAAACCTCTACTAATTTACCTTTTCTTAACGCAAGCTGTCTATCCATCAGTTTAGAAAGTTCATAATTGTGTGTTGCTATAACAGCTGACATTCCAGTATTACGGACTAGCTCCATTAATAAATTGAAAACAATCATTGCAGTATCAGGATCTAAGTTTCCTGTTGGTTCGTCCGCAAGTAATAATTTAGGTGAATTTACCATCGCCCTACAAAATGCTACCCTTTGCTGTTCTCCACCTGATAATTCATCAGGGCGATGAAATGCACGATCTTGAAGGTTCACAGATTTTAGAAGTTCCATAGACCTTTGCTTTGCATCAGAAGATCTGGTGCCATTAGCTAGTTGAGGTAAAGTTAAATTTTCAATTGCACTAAATTCAGGAAGTAAGTGATGGAATTGATATATAAACCCAATATCTTGCCTACGGCACTTCGTACGTTTTTTATCATCTAAGTTATTGTAATCAATACCATTAATTATTACTTGTCCATTATCTGAATTGTCCAAAAGACCAGAAATATGCAAAAGTGTTGACTTGCCTGCACCCGAGGGAGCTATTAGCCCAACAACTTCACCTTTTTTAACTTCTAAATTTACTTGATCTAAAACTGTAATCTGATTTGGCAGACCTCGCCTGTAGATTTTAGTGACATTGTTTAATGATAGAGTATTAGTCATAACGCAATGCCTCAACTGGGCGCATACGAGCTGCACGACGAGCCGGGAAATATGTAATAAAAAAAGTTAAGCCCAGTGATAGAGCGCAGGCCTTGAATATATCTTGTGTTCGCAATTCTGCAGGTAAACTTGATAATAAATATTTTTCAGCAGTCCATACACCGCCACCTGAAATATAATTAATAAAGTTAAATATTGGATCAAGGTAAATAACAAAAATACACCCAAAAATAACTCCAAAGATTGTTCCAATAACACCAGTAAATGCTCCACAAATAAAGAAAATCCTCAAAATAGAACCTTCTGTTAATCCCATTGTACGCAAGATTCCAATATCGTGACTTTTGTTCTTAACTAACATTATCAGACCTGAAACAATATTCATTGTTGCAATAAGCACAAGGATGGAGAGAATTATAAACATTATATTATCTTCCATCTGAAGTGCATTTAAAAATCCACCATTTGCATCACGCCATGTCCAAATCAATGCCCCATTTGGCAATGAAGATATCAATGCAAATCTTATATCATCAATATTTTCAGGGGCATTCACCATTACTTCAAATTCGTCAACTCTACCTTCACGATTAAAATAAATTTGAGCATTTTTTAAGGGCATGTATATTCTTGTATTATCAATATCGTATCGACCAACTTGAAATATATATACTATTTCAAAACCACTTATACGTGGACTTGTTCCAAATGCAGTTTTAACACCATCAGGTGATATTAAAGTAATTACATCACCAATCTCTAATCCCAACGATCTTGCAACTCCAGATCCAATGGCAATCCCTTTATCAAAGTTTTCAATAGAGCCTTTTGAAAGCTCTGGTGTAGCAATTAATGGTAATTTTTTAATATCACTTAATTTTGAACCAAAAACTTCTACACCCTGGTTTTGGCCATTTGCATTAGCCATAACTTGCCCTTTAACAACTGGAGAAACACTTAAAACTCCCTTTATTTTGCTAATTTCATTTGTTGTAATATCGTAATTAGAAAAGCCAGAGACTATCACTCCATCATTATTGATATATGGTGAATTATATATGCTAGCATGCGCATTTGCACCCAGAATAGTATTGACAAATTCTGTTCGAAAACCAGACCTTACTGCAAGCGTTGCTATTAAAGCAAAAACGGCTAATGAAATGCCAATAAGTGATATCCATGTCATAGCCGATATGCCACCATCAGATCTTTTAGATCGAAGGTAACGAATAGCTATCATCCATTCAAATTTGTTAAATGGTTTAATAAAAGATATCATTGAATATTTTTCTTATGTATCAAAAATGTAATATCCTTAAATATAATTTGTAATAATTACGAAAGTCTGGAATAAATTTTTGTTAATTTTTCCAATGCTAATTCAGGTGTTAATTCTTCACTGACGCCCGTTTTCCGACAAGTCAGTTCCACTACACCATTTTTTAATCCCCGAGGCCCCACTGTTATACGCCACGGTAAACCGATTAAGTCCATTGACGCAAATTTTGCACCAGCACGTTCTTGTCTATCATCATAGAGTGGATCTATTCCCAAAATGGTTGCAGATTTATACAAATCTTCACATGCTATATCTGCTTGCTCATCACCTTGCTTTAAATTCACTATACCAACTCCAAATGGAGTTACTGCTTCCGGCCATATAATGCCATTTTCATCATGACTTGCTTCAATAATAGCTCCAACCATACGTGAAACTCCAATTCCATGGCTACCCATATGAACAGGAACTTCACCATCACTTGGAGTACTTACTTTTGCACTCATAGAGTCAGAGTATTTAGTACCAAAATAAAATATTTGTCCAACTTCGATTCCACGTGATGTCATCTGGCGTTCTCTTGGTATTTTTGAGAACAAATCAGCATCGTGCGTTTCATCAGTTCTTGCATAAGGAGTTGTCCATTCTTTGAAGATCGACGCACATTCTTCCCAATTATTATAATCTATTTCTTTATCACCCAAATGTAAGTCAAGAATGTTGCGATCAAAAAATACTTCAGATTCACCCGTATCAGCTAAAACTAAAAATTCATGTGTATCTTCACCACCGATAGGACCACTATCAGCTCGCATAGGAATTGCTTTCATTCCCATTCTTTCATAAGTGCGGAGATAGCTAACCATATGTCTATTGTATGAATGCATTGCTGAAGCTTTGTCTAAGTCAAAATTGTAACCATCTTTCATTAGAAATTCACGGCCTCTCATTACACCAAACCGAGGTCTAACTTCATCTCGAAACTTCCATTGAATATGGTACAAAGTCATAGGTAAATCTTTATATGATCTTACACTATTTCGGAAAATATCAGTGATTAATTCTTCATTGGTTGGTCCAAACAACATATCACGACCATGCCTGTCAGTAATCCGTAACATCTCTTTTCCATAATCATCATACCTACCTGATTCACGCCATAAATCTGCAGATTGGATTGTTGGCATCAGCATTGGATTATGCCCTGCACGGATTTGTTCATCATGAACAATATTTTCTAATTTTCGAAGAACTTTATATCCCATCGGCAACCAAGAATAAATTCCTGATTGAGCTTGCCTGATCATTCCAGAGCGAAGCATTAAACGATGACTAACAATCTGTGCATCACTTGGGTTTTCTTTTAAAATTGGTAGAAAATATTTACTTAGACGCATGAGTTGTTCCTTCAAAATCAAACTTAATTTTATCTAGGCTATTGTTAGGTTGCACGCAACACTTCGGTATTAAACATAATTGATAGATGCCTTTAATTTCATACTGTTTGCTACAGATTGCAAACGTTTCAAAGCAACCTCACCAAATATTTTTTTACCAGAAACATTTAATTCTAAAATTATACTCTCTGATGTTACAGAAAGATGTCCCATTTTCTCTAAGTCTGACCCATTTATCATTGCTCCAAGCCTGACAGCAGATCCAATCGTTTGGGCTAAAGAAATTTGTTTATTATTTAAAAGTTCATTAATTTTTACACGATCAGCAAGAATAGATTTAATTTTATAACGATGCAGAAAACATGTGGCTAAAAAAATCCTCTCTTCGTGAGAAAGCCCTCCTAAATTTGACAGTAATGTAGATTCAAAACAAAAATTTGACCGGTGATCTGGATGTATACGCCAATGAACATCATGCAATAAGCATATTACATGCACTAAACGTTTTGAATTATTGTCTAAGTTAGAAAATAATGGTGATACCCATTTATATAGCTTATCTCCAAACCCAGGAAACCGAGACTGATTTAATTCAAGTAATCGGGCATCATTTATTAATGTATTTTGCTCACGAATTTCATTAGATAGATTTTCGTATAAAATCCCTTCCCGGATGCCGTAACCAGAAAATATAATCTTTTTTACTTTTATATTTTTCAAAAATTCTATTAAGATTTCAGCGGCTGTTGGTAATAATTTTACTCGGAATTTATTAATATTAACATCTTCTGGAAATTCTTTTATTTTTTTTGAAACCGCAAATTTAAGTGTTGATGAAATATCTTCTGGTGAAACAATGTAGCCATGAACAATCTGCAATGGATACTCTTTTCGCTTCATATCTAATTTTGCTAATGCACGCCATGATCCACCAACTAAAAATAAATTATTATTTTCTAACTTAAATCCAGCAAAAAGTTTACCTATTTCAGAGTTAATATGATTTTGCTTTAAAATAGGATCAAATAATCGACCAAGAACAGCCATCGGTCCTAATTTTGAACTACGATGAATGGTTATCTTTCCTGCTTCAAGTTGTGCTAATTCTAATGATGCTCCTCCAATATCACACACTAACCCTGATGCTTGTGGCCATCCAAGCAAAATACCTTGAGCAGACAATTTGGCTTCTTCAGCACCAGTAATTATCTTTAATTTTATTCCCGTAATTTCATAAACACTTTCACAAAAGTCTTTGCCATCTAATGCAATTCTTACTGCCTCTGTAGCTATTGCGACTAAACGATTTAAGTTCATACTTTTCGCAATTTCTCCAAACCTTTCAAGAGCTTTTAAAGCACGAATTCTACCTTTTGGATGTAATTTTCCAGTTTCAGTTAACTCTGATCCTAATCCCAACATGATTTTTTCATTATAAAAATAATTTGGCCATCTTTGTGAATTATCATAAACAACAAATCTAATTGAATTAGATCCGACATCAATAACACCTATTAGATTGTGTTCCATATTAATTACATTTTCAGTCATTTAGATGGGTCAATTCAGGCACATCTTTTGCACCGACCTTACCTCTACCTGATAAAGACGGATTCTCCATGAAAAACCTATGACAATCAAAACTTACTTCTCCTAAGTTTTCTGTGTCACGACTATATTTACCATCCGCATTTAACACCCATGAATTTCTTGTATCTGCAAGATTTGCTGCCATTATTTGATTTAGAATCTGAGCCTTAACTGTTTGATTTTGTATTTTAACCATGGTTTCAACACGAGCATGTAAGTTTCTGCCCATCCAATCAGCAGATGATATAAATACCAACGCATTTTTATGAGGTAGATCTACTCCATTCGAAAAACAAACTATTCTTGAATGCTCTAGAAATCGCCCAACTACTGATTTAACACGAATATTTTCAGATAGGCCTTTTACTCCTGGTCGTACTCCACAAATTCCTCGCACAACTAAATCTATTTTAACACCAGCCTGGCTTGCTTTATACAATGCATCAATTATATTTCTTTCCATTATAGAATTCATCTTTGCCCAAATTCTTGCTGGCTTACCTGATAATGCAGCATTTATTTCGGCATCAATATAAGCTAACAAATCATTGAACAAAAAACTTGGTGCAATAGATAAATGATTAAGGCCTTCTGCTTCAGCATATCCAGAAACATAATTAAATAGTTTTGTAGCGTCTTTGCCTAATGAAGAACTACATGTGAAAAAAGACAAGTCTGAATAAACATTCGCTGTTATGGGGTGATAATTTCCAGTACCAAAATGTGTATAATTGATAAGTTTTCCTTCTTCTCTCCTAACAATGGATGAAACCTTTGCATGGGTTTTCATGTCTATGAATCCATACACAACATGGACGCCCGCCTGCTCCATTTGTTTTGATAATCTAATATTTGTTGCTTCATCAAACCTTGCTTTTAATTCTACAATTGCTGTAACAGACTTACCAGCTTCAGCGGCAATACAAAGCGCTTCCACAATAGGCGATTGATTGGATGTTCTGTATAGAGTTTGTTTTATAGCAACTACATTAGGATCATGAGCCGCTTGAAAAAGAAACTTGACCACAATATCAAAAGATTCATATGGATGATGCAACAACATATCTTTACGCCTTACAGCTGCAAAAATGTCTTGGTTAAAATCTTTAACTCTCTCTGGCATTCGTGGCTTGTAGGAAGTCCAACACAAAGTTTTTGGCCCCATCGAACAAATCTCATTCAAATCCTCTAGACCTAAAATGCCATCAACTTCTATTACTTCAGTTTGATCAACATGTAGTTCATTAAAAATCAAATCTTTTAAATTCTTTGGTGCATCTTTTGTTATTTTAAGGCGGACTACATCTCCACGAACTCGGCGCTTTAAAGCAGTTTCAAATTCACGAACTAAATCCTCAGATTCATCTTCAATTTCAAGATCACTATCTCGCAGAACACGAAATAAACAATGTCCAACCAAATTATAACTTGGGAATAAAATATTTAATGCCTGGAGCAAAACTAATTCTAATGGCACAATTCTCAAACATTTATCGTCTTTGGCAGGCAGTTTAATGAACCGAGCGGCGTTTGCTGGTATTGGTAGTAAAGCTTGCAAAGTTTTTTTACGATTCTTCATTTCAAGGTGCAGTGCAATTGCTAGCCCGCCTGAATGAATAAATGGAAATGGGTGTGCAGGATCAACAGCAAGTGGACTTACTATGGGAAAAATTTGTTCCAGAAAATATTTTTCAAGAAATATTTTATCATTTTTAGTTAATTGAAATTGTTCTAATAAAAATATTTTATTTTCAGTTAATTCTGTATTTAAGTTATTCCATGTAATTTGCTGAGCTTCTGATAAAGATCGTGCATTTACATCTATTAAATTAAGCTGTTCTTGTGGAGTTAATCCATCTGGAAATAGTTTAGTTATTCCACTTCGCACTAATTCACGCAGTCCTGCGACTCGAACAGTATAAAACTCATCGAGATTACTTGATGAAATTGAAACCATCCTGATCCTCTCAAGCAATGGCCAAGTATGATCTTGTGCTAATTCTAAAACCCGCCAATTAAATGCCAACCAAGACAATTCACGATTTAAAAATCGTTTTGGGCTAATATTATTTACACCCTCAATTTTTTTTGATGCTTCAATAGCATTATTTAAAAAATCTGCTTTCATTGTAGAATTAGAGTCCAAATTTTGATCAACAAATATTTTAATTGATTATGGCATCATTAAAATAAGAGTCTAGAATATTACGTGCTAATTTAATTGATATTGGCTTGCCTATTTTTAGTGCATTTTTATCCAGTTCATTTACTAAATAAGATATCGAAGCAAATGATCTTTCCATTCGTTCTAAAAGATATGTTATAACTTTTGGATCGATTGCTATTTGGCGATCATTAAATTGTTTGATTAATACTGCGTTCAATAAAATATCATCAGGTGATTCTAATTTAGCAACCGATGTACCTTGAATACGGCTAAGCAAATCTGGAAGTAATAAATTCCAAGTATTTGGAATACTACTCCCTGTTATTAGTAACGGGGCCCCATTTTCTTGAACTAAGTTGTGCAAATGAAATGCATGTGCCTCAAGTTCTTGGTCTCCCGCTATTAGCTCAAAGCCCTCTAGACATAACGGTGATTGCGATATTGATTGCAGATCAATCTCCATCAGATATTTTGCATCAATCCTAGTTCCATTAGTCATTTCAGTCCAAATGCTAGCTAGATGTGATTTACCTGAACCACTAGGACCTGTAAGAATTAGTTTAGATAAAGGCCAAGTTGCCCAATTTTCAATGATTTTTACAGCAGAAGTGTTAGACGAACTAACATAAAAATCTTCACGCCCAAATGCTGTTTTTATTGGTAGATCAAATACTAACTGTTCAGACATTTTAACCTTCCTAAACAAACTGTTCACGAATTAAGCGTTCTTCAAGCCCATGTCCTGGATCAAACAAAATTCTGTGTTTATGATCTGGCGTACTAAAGATATCTACAGACAATATATCATAAGCTTTTTTACTATCTGCACTCGCTGTTACTGGACGTTTTTCTGGTTCTAAAACATCAATTCGTACATGAGCAGACTTAGGCAATAATGCTCCACGCCAACGTCTTGGTCTAAATGCTGACATTGCAGTCATTGCAAGAATTTCAGCACCTATTGGTAGAATTGGTCCATGAGCTGAATAGTTGTAAGCTGTTGACCCAGCTGGTGTTGAGAGCAAAGCACCATCACAAACTAATTCTGGCAATCGAATACGGCCATCAACTGAAATTTGTAATTTTGCTGCTTGAGCGCCAGCTCTAATTAATGAGACCTCATTTATAGCCAATGCTTCAACATCGACATTATTAGTACATTGGGCCTGCATTTTTAAAGGATGTATTACAGCTTCTTCTGCGTCATTTAACCTTTTTAATAAATCATCCGATGAATATTCATTCATCAAAAAACCTACTGTTCCTCTATTCATTCCATAAACAGGACAATTAAGATGAAATGTGGAATGTAGCGCCTCAAGCATAAAGCCATCACCACCCAAAGCAACTATTATATCTGCTTTTTCAATTGGGGTATTTCCATGAATTTTCTCTAAAGCTAACAAACTTTTTTGTGCATTTACTGAGCGACTTGCGATAAAAGCAATATTTGACATAATCATCTTCCCAATCATTCTAATTTATTCTAGCAAAGTCGCTAAAAACTACCAGAGTTTACTGTGTATTCTTAAAAGCCGCTCTTAATGTCGCAACTGTTGTATTTTTCTTTAATAGCCCAAAGTAATGGATTAGGACAAACAAGAATTATACTTTTTTTTCAGGAGTGATAAAATGAATAATACAGTACGAGATGCGGGCTTTTTCACAGAAGAGCTATCACAACGAGATCCAGAGCTATTTGGCTCCATAACATCTGAGTTAGGTCGTCAACGTGATGAGATAGAAC
>CAJJAY010000038.1 GCA_905182285.1 uncultured Amylibacter sp.
GTTTACGTGGACTAATCCTATCAATGGGATAATCTTTATAACCATCTGGAACCCATATATTGTTTATGGCATTGTCAGACAAACTTGACGTCCCATTGGTTGATGCCTAATTTTTATGAATGACAACACATAAGGTATTGTTAAACAAACTTAACGTCCCATTAGCGCTCCAAATTTTATTGCTAGCCCATTTGCAAAACCTGATGCTTGATCTACTTAGTCAGTCGACACCGCCATTATTTAGTTTGCTTTTCTAAGTATAAGATCAGCTGCTTTTTCAGCAATCATGATAGTAGGTGAGTTGGTATTCCCAGAGGTAATGGTTGGCATGATTGATGCGTCAACAACACGTAAATTACGTAAACCTTTTACACAAAGATTTTCATCAACTACAGCCTCAGCATCTGGACCCATTCTACATGTTCCTACAGGATGAAAAATTGTTGTACCTATTTCACCAGCAACAGAAGATAGATCTTCATCACTTTGATATACTTTTCCT
The DNA here is from genome assembly GCA_905182285.1 of uncultured Amylibacter sp. Classification (GTDB taxonomy): domain Bacteria; phylum Pseudomonadota; class Alphaproteobacteria; order Rhodobacterales; family Rhodobacteraceae; genus Amylibacter. Next base: position 503 of record CAJJAY010000038.1, read on the forward strand.
GGTTTGATTTCAGATGGGTTATATTTTTTCATTGCAGATTGGTTCGCAATTTCACGGGCCAAACGTATTGCTCGAACTGCAACAATTTTATCTGAGTTTGCACTTAAATAATTTGGATCAATAGTAGGTTGTTTTGATTGATTTGGCGATGAAATATGAACTGATCCCCGGCTTTGAGGTCTTAGTGGAACTACGCTTGCTGTAAATGCTGGAAACGGATGCAACGGATCACCAAATTTTTCTAGGGATAAGGGTTGCACATGAAACTCAAGGTCTGCAGTTTCCACTTCAGGCCCAGATTTTGCAAAAATACCAAGTTGACTGGGTGCCATAGACATTGGACCTTTTCGTGATAGAATGTATTCTAACCCAATGCCAAGCTTACCTAAAACCGATCCAGCCCTTTGATTTAATGTTTTTACATTCTCAACACGAAAAGCAACGCGTAATTGAAGGTGGTCTTGCAAATTTTCTCCCACATTTTTGGATGGATGCAAGATATTTATACCCATATTTTTCAAATGGTTTGGGTCCCCTATGCCGGAAAGCTCAAGAATTTGTGGTGATCCAATAGCGCCAGCAGATAGTATAACTTCACCAGTCGTTCTATATGTTTCAGGCTTACCATTTCTTTTAACTTCAACACCTACTGCACTTTTCTCATGAAACAGAACTTTCTGCACTTGCGCATTAGTAACTATCTGAAGGTTTTTGCGACTTTTGACAGGCCTTAAAAAAGCTTTTGAGGTATTCCAGCGCCAGCCTTTTTTCTGGTTTACTCGAAAATATGACGAACCTTCGTTATCACCTCGATTGAAATCATCAATTTTAATAATGCCATATTCTTCAGCGGCATCTCTATATGCATCAAGTATTTCCCAAGAAAGTCTTTGCTCCTCTACTCTCCATTCACCACCTGATCCATGCATTTCGTCAGAAGTATCGTAATAGTCTTCTGATTTTTTGAAATACTCTAGAACATCATCCCAGCCCCAACCAGTATTTCCCATTTGTTGCCAATTGTCATAATCATTTGATTGGCCTCTCATGTATATCATACCATTTATTGACGAACATCCGCCCAATACACGGCCCCTTGGATAATTTAGAGACCGGCCATTCAATCCTTTCTGATTGGAAGTTTGGAATCCCCAATCAGTTCGTGGATTGCCCATGCAATACAAATATCCAACAGGAACATGTATCCAAAGATAATTATCTTTTCCGCCGGCTTCTAATAATAAAACCTTATTTTTGGGATTTTCTGATAATCGGTTCGCCAATACACAGCCTGCAGATCCACCCCCCACAATAATATAGTCATAATTAAATGTATTTTCATTCATTGGATTGCCTATGGTTATATCAGGATACTAGATTTGCCGTCGTTTGTAGAAGGCCAAGTTGGTGAATAATCTTTGTCAATTAAAATTGCTCTTACACCTTCTATTAAATCAGGATGCCTAATGGCGCGTTGAGCAGCTTTGAATTCATGTGCCAAACATGTTGATAATGTTTTATTCGAAGTTTTGTTCAGAAGCGTCATTGTCTCATGTAAGCTTCTTGGAGAGGCTATTTTAAGTGCTTTAAGCGCTTCTATTGCTTCGATGGAGTTAACGTTTGATAAGCAGTTTTGAATACTGCAAATTGTGGGTTGATCAAAACATTTTGTCGACGCAGCTAACATTAATGTACTAGTTTGATATTTTAAGGTTTCACAAAAATCATCAAGGATGTTTGTGATACTGTCCTTTGAAAAGCATAATGCGTCAAAAATCTCAGAGATAGATGAAGAAATTGTCATATGTGTTGAAAGTCCTAATGCATGAGCATAAAAATCTTTTACCTTAGCTCCTGTTAATCCCATCCAGTAACCAGCATTGTGAGGCATTCTTGGAAGAAAGAAGCTTGCACCTACATCAGGAAAAAAACCGATGGCAGTTTCTGGCATTGCAAAAACTGCCATTTCAGAGGCAATGCGATATTTCCCATGCATAACCAATCCTAATCCTCCCCCCATGCAAAGCCCATCAATTAATGAAATATATGGTTTTGAATAGTTTGCTATGCGTAATATTAGTTCATACTCTTTCTTGAAGAAATTTTCTGCTTTATCATAGTTATTTGAAATACAAAAATTTCTGATTGATTTAAGATCCCCACCAGAACAGAATGCTTTATTGTGATTTGATTTTATCAGAACTCGATTAATTTCATGGTCTTTTTCGAATATATCCAAGGCCAAAGAAATTTGTTCTATCATTTCTTGGTTTAGAGCATTTAAGTTTTTTGGGCGATCAAGGCCAATAACCCCAGCTTTGCCTCTTTTCTCAATAGTTATATGTGACATATGAATACCATTTTTGGTTAATATAGATTAACAATTGCGAAAAACTGGTGCACGTTTAGCAACAAATGCAGCCATTCCTTCTTTTTGGCCGTCTGTTGCGAAAGCTGCTTGAAATAAACGCCTCTCATGTAATATGCCCTCTGAAAGTGGAGTTTCAAAAGATCGGTTTACTGCTTCCTTTGCCATGATAACTGCAGGTGAATTTAGGCCTGCTATTTGATGTGCAGCCTCTAGTGCTGTTTGAAGAAGTTCGCCTGTGGGGACTACCCGAGCAACTATCCCAGATAATTTTGCTTCATGAGCATCAATAGTGCGCCCAGTTAGAATTAAATCCATTGCTAGGGCTTTACCAATAGATTTACTTAAGCGTTGTGTTCCTCCAATGCCCGGTAGAATACCTAGTTTGATTTCGGGCAAACCAAATTGCGCATCTTCTGAAGCAATGATTGTATCGCATAACATTGCCAATTCGAACCCACCACCAAGGGCATATCCACTTACAGCAGCTATTACAGGTTTTTTAATGAATCGCATCTGATCCCAATCAGAAAAAATATCATTTTGAAGTAATTCTACTAAAGTTTTGTCTGCCATTTCTTCGATATCTGCACCTGCAGCAAAAGCGCGTGGGCTTCCAGTAACTACAACCGAACCAATTCGGTCGTCCGTATCAAAATCTTTTAAGGTTTGCACAAGTTCACGGGCTAATTGTATATTCAAGGCATTTAAGCTTTTTGGCCGGTTTAGTGTAATTAATCCCACTCGGTCCCGGCGCTCCACAAGAATTGTATCCAAAGATTTATATTTTGTTGATAGTGCTTTGGTCTCTGCAAGCTTTATATTAGCTTTTTGTTTGTTGCTCATTTTTTCGCTCCTCTTAAAATATTTGTCAAACTGCGGTTTTTATTTCCATCCAGGGATTAGCTTCCCGAGTTGTATCATTTTCTAATTCAACAGTTTCTTTTGGGGAGGAAATGTAAGCTTCTGCATCAGCCATTACTTCTGCCAAGATTGCTTCTCTATGTTGATTAAGTGCCGGAGCTTTAGTTGAAGTTGTAGTGTCAATATCTTGATATGCGTTCATCTTAATTGGGTTACCAGCTGTACGGAAAGGTTTATTACTTTGACCTTCAACTTTGATGATCATATTTCTGGAGAGGAGTTGTGGGTGTTCTAAGAGGCGATCAATAGAATTTATTGGACCACATGGTACTCCTGCATCATTTAAACAATCTAACCAATGCTGAACAGGTTTAGATTTAGTTATCAGATCAATATCTGCTACTAATTTAGGTCGATTGCGAACCCTCAAATCATTTGTAGAGTAAATTGGATTAAGGGCCAATTCTGGTGCATTAATTGCATCTGCCATCAATAAGAATAATTGGTCATTACCTGCTGCTATTACAAATCTTTCATCAGCTGCTTCGAATGTTTCAAAAGGTGCCAATGAAGGATGGCAATCGCCAGTCGATGTGGGTATTTTTCCTTCTACGTCAAACCTTGCTATAGCAGTTTCTAAAAGGGCTGCCTGACAGTCTAACATCCCAATATCAACACGATCACCTTGGGCATTTTGGGTGCGTTTATATAAAGCTGATAAAATGCCAATCACACCAAATAAAGCAGCTCCAAGATCCCCAAAGCTTGTCCCAACTCGGGCAGGGCGTTCTCCAGGCCATCCAGTCAAACTCATTACACCGCCCATTGCTTGAACTACCATATCATACCCTGGCAATTCAGACATAGGGCCAGAGTGCCCAAATCCTGAGATAGATGTGTAAATTAAGTGTGGATGAGTTTTAGCTAATCTATCTGGACCATATCCAAGTCTATCCATTACTCCAGGTCTGAAATTCTCTACAAGAACATCAGAAGTGTTAAGTAACCTTTCTAGCAATTCGCGATCTCTGGGCGATTTAATATCTAAAACAATACTTTCTTTACCTCTATTAAAGCACATAAAATATGCGCTTTCAGAGCTTATAAAAGGAGGAAATGCTCTGGTATCATCGCCAGTGCCAAATTTTTCAACTTTTATTACGCGAGCGCCAAGATCAGCAAGCACCATTGTACAATAAGGTCCTGCTAATACGCGTGAGAAATCAAGGACAGTAATTCCAGATAGAGGGCCACCCTCTAGTTTATTATTTTCAGAATTTATCATAGTAAAATCTCTTTTCTTTATTGTTTGAAATCCATGATTACATAGATATTTTGATTAGTATTTGTGATGATATATCTGTTGAGATTCATAGCTTTTAAAATTTTTTAATTTTTGTATTAAATAAGGTTTTATAAAATAGACCGATCGTCTATTAATTGATGAAAAAAAATTCATATTTCTATTCCAGAAAAAAATCCTTTGGAAAATTGACGAAGTGGTGCTTCAGATTGTTCTAGTTTAGCTCTTAAAACAGCACCTTCCCAGCCTATCCAGAAATATTCTGATAATGCATTGCAATCGATATCTGAGTCTATCTCATTTTCGTCAACAGCTTCTTTTAAACAAGCAGAAGTACGTTGTTGCCAGTCATTAAATACTTCAACAAGTAAGCTTCGGTACGCAGGGGGTAAGGCTCCCATTTCCTGACCCAGATTCCCAACAAGGCATCCACGAGAGAAGTTAAATTTTTTCATTCCTAGGGCAGCATCATCAATAAAATCATACATCCGTTGTAAAGGAGTACGTTCATTGTTACTTAAAATTCGATCTAATTTGGTTGCAAAATATAATGCGTATCTTTCAATGAGTAGTGCGCCAAATGCTTCTTTATTTTTAAAATAATGATAAAATGAACCTTTGGGTACATTCACACTCTTTAAGATTTCATCAATACCTGTTGCAGAAAATCCTTTTGTAGTTAAAGCCACAACACCTGCACTCAGCAGTGCTTCACGTGTCTCACTATATCCTGCAAGTTCTTTTGGGGGGCGCCCTCGGCGACGTTTATGTGTTGAAGATGAAAGCAAAAGAATATCCATAAATGTTATTAACATTAATTAGACCGATCGATTAATTAATGTCAATATGTATTATAAATTATATTAGTTTAGTCTTATATTGGGATATAGTTAAAATAATTGGATGCAAACTATAGTTTGTCTGGCTACACCGCCACTTACTGGCTTTAAGTAATTGTTATATATCAATAAAATATAATTTCCATGTTATTACCCACAACGCTACCCACAATGAAGTAATAGATCAATCTGGATAAACTTTATTTAGACATGCGCTTGCTGATCAGTGTTGTTATCATGTTGCTGAGGTAGAATGAGTTATCTATTAATATAGATTGCTGATTTTAAGAAGGTATCAACAACCACTTCAATCATGAAAGACATCTTCAAAACAGACAGACTTATAAGCAAAAACGCACAACCGCTCTCACGGAGTGGTTCCAAATCTGCGCTTCATAGGTTTATGTGATCGTGGCACTTTGAGACGTGTTAGGCTTTGTCTGACAACGCCTAAAACTTAATATATTCATTAATCTTCTTTTCATACTCATCATGCGGTTTACCTAATTCAAGATCAATTCTTTGGTAGCTTCCTTCCAAAAGCACATTGGCGAATACTCCAATTTCTTTTGGTCCGTTTTTACTTGGCTCAACAATTGTGTGAATAATAATTGGGGGTGTGTACTCAGGATAGAAATGCAGGTGTATTGGTTCGAAAGCCAATTCCATT
>CAJJAY010000039.1 GCA_905182285.1 uncultured Amylibacter sp.
CTCTTTTTTGCAAAAAATACAACTTTTTATCAATTCATACTCAACATACTGATTTATATACTCTTTTTATTCGTTTACATCCCAATATATAATCCAATTCATAGCAATATATTCACTTTTATCTTAAGTTTTGGCGACTCGTTCGTCTATAACAAGCTTTTAGGCAATCAAATTGAGTAATTTTAGTAAAATAATTATAATTTTTTTTCAAATAGTATAAAATTTATCTTAAAGAATCACATTGTTTCTAAAAATTATACCTTTATGCGATTCCCTAGAGGTATTTCACGTATTGGCATATGCACAATTGCACTAAATGCACCAACACCAATACCAACCCACCAAACAATATTATAATTTCCATACAAGTCATAAAGTGCGCCACCCAACCATACACCCAAAAAGCTACCTAATTGATGACTAAAAAATACAATGCCATAAAGTGTGCCCATGTATCGCAATCCATATATATAACCTACCAAACCAGATGTAAGTGGAACACTTGCAAGCCACAATAAACCCATTGTAATAGAAAAGGTTACAACTGTAAGTGGTGTCATTGGTACCATTATAAAAATAATAGCGATTAATGTTCGCCCTGTGTAAACAATTGCTAATAGATTTTTCTTTTTATAGTACTTACCGAAATAGCCCGCAGATATGGTACCAACTATGTTAGCTGCACCTATCAAAGCTATGGAAAATGCGCCTAACGCGCTTGTACTGTTTACTCCTATATCTGCAAGCAAACCATCAGTAGATATGGAACCACACATTTCAGTAACAAAAGCTGGAAAATGAGCAGTAATAAAAGCTAATTGAAACCCACAAGAAAAGAACCCAAGAAAAATTAAAGAAAAGCTTGGATCGTAAAATGCTTTTTTCAGTATTTGGCCTAAAGTTTCCTCTAAATCATGCTTTATATTTTTTGAGGGAGCTCTCAAAACTGGAAGTAGAGCTATTGTAGAAATGATAATTCCTGCAAATATTAGAAATACTACTGACCAGTTAAGATATCTTAGAAGAAACTCAGCTATTGGTGGGCCAATAATTTGACCTACCGAGCCAACAGCAGTAGCTATTCCAAGGGCCATTGACCTATTTGCATCAGATGTAGCACGGCCAACAATTGCTAATATTACACCAAATCCAGTACCAGCTACACCAAAACCAACAAATATTGAATAAAATTGATGCTCGCCTGGACTCATAGCATAACTTGAAAAAATTAAGCCAAAAGCATAACATAATACACCGATAAATATTGCTTTTCGATCACCAATTTTCTCTGCAACCGCACCAAAAATTGGTTGGCCAATTCCCCATGCTAAATTTTGTATTGCAATAGCCATTGAAAATTCAGTCCTCGCCCATGCAAATTGATCAGCAATAGGTATCTGAAAAACACCATACGAAGCACGGATGCCAAAACCAATCATCAATATTAAGGAGGATGCTATAAGGACTGGAGTTATGAGTTTTGTATCTTGATCTTGCATTAGGACGCCTCTTTGGTTGTGTATCTTTGAAACAATTGTTATCTCAGGTCAAAGGTTTTTTGAGGCTGTTAATTTGGAACTAATAGAAGTCTACAATAAGCGTATCGATTCAGGTGAGTTAGTACCGGATACTGACCAACTAAAAACGCTACAAGCTCTGCAGGATTTGACCACAATACTTAACGTTTATCAGCCTAAAAATTCATGGTCATTTTTTAATATATTTCATAAAAAAAAATCAAAACCTAAAGGTATATACATTTATGGAGGGGTCGGGCGTGGAAAATCTATGCTAATGGATCTGTTCTTTGAGTCATCAAAAATAGAAAAAAAACAAAGGGTTCATTTTCATGAATTTATGCAGAAAATTCATGAAGAGCTTCATGAAGCTAGAAAGAAAAATGTCACAGAAGCTATAAGGCCCGTGGCAGAAAAAATTATATCTCAAGTAAATCTTTTGTGTTTTGATGAAATGCAAATAACTGATATTACAGATGCAATGATAGTCGGCCGTTTATTTGAATTTTTCTTAGATGCAGGCATAATAATTGTATCAACATCAAATCGTCATCCAGATGAACTTTATAAAAATGGATTAAACAGAGCGCTTTTTTTACCTTTCATAAAAATGTTAAAGCAAGAACTTTATATTCTGAATTTAGATAGTACTACAGACCATCGGCAAAAAACTTTAGCCAACAATACTTGTTTTTTTTACCCACTTAATGAACAAACATTTAAAAGAATTGATAATTTATGGCGCCAACTTTCAAAAGACAATTCTTCGCCTCTTATTCTAAGAAATAAAAAGCGTGATATAAAAATACCACACCATAATAATGGTATAGCTAGAGTTACTTTTGATGATTTGTGCGCAAAACCTTTAGGGCCAAGTGACTATTTGTTAGTAGCAGAAACATTTGATCTTTTAATGATTACAAACGTTCCAAAACTTGGGCCAGAGAACAGCAACGAAGCTAAAAGATTTGTTACTTTAATAGATACTCTTTATGAAAAACAAATAAAGATAATAATAAGTTCTGAAACAAAACCAGAAGAATTATATCAAGATGGAATAGGCTCATTTGAATTTATAAGAACAGCAAGTAGACTAAAAGAAATGCAATCTGAAAATTGGGGTAGTTAAATTTCTTATAAAATAATATTTAACTTTGCCTATTTTTTAGATTCTTTTAATTTTAACAACAAATCTTTATTTGACATCCCATCTGGAATTAATCCGACTGAAGTTTGAAACTTTCTAATTGCAGAAATAGAATTAGGGCCGATTATTCCATCAGCTTCTCCTACATCATAACCATGTTTGCTGAGCAATTCTTGTAATTCGACTTTTTCTTTAAACTTCAAAGCGCCCGGCCCTCTTGGCCATTCATTGAAAAATGAATTTCCTCCCATAATTCGATCCGCAAGATGACCAACAGCCATGGCGTATGAATTTGCATTATTGTATCGTTTAATTACAAAAAAGTTTTTAAAAACAATAAAAGCGGGGCCTTTTGCTCCTGCAGGTAAAAATACAGAGCCTTCACCATAATTTGGAATTGGCCCTTCTGAAATAGTTTTCAATCCTAATTCTGACCAGCGCGCAGGGGTTGCTTTCACCTCTAAATCAGCATTCCTATAATTAAAATTTTCTGGCAACTTTACTTCAATACCCCAGGGTTGGTTATTTACCCAACCAAACTCAGCAAGATAGTTAGCAGTAGAAGCTAATGCATCTGAAGGATCTGAAGGATCCCAGACATCTCGTTTTCCATCGCCTGTAAAGTCCTGAGCATATGCTTGATAGCTAGTTGGAATAAACTGAGTATGGCCCATTGCTCCAGCCCAAGATCCCATCATTTTATCTGGCGTTATATCTCCACGCTGTATAATTTTTAAAGCTTCTAATAATTGTTGTTTACCAAATGTTTCACGCCTCCCATCAAATGCTAATGTTGCCAAAGCTTCAATAATATTTATATCTCCCATGCGCTTCCCATAAGAGCTTTCCAGCCCCCAGATTGCCAAAATAACTTCGGCATCAACTCCATATTTGAACTCAATTTCTCTTAATGTATTTAAATAATTACTGAAATTTTCTTTACCATTAGTAATTCTCTTAGGGGAAGTAGCAGTATCTAGATAATCCCAAATTTCTCGTGAAAATTCTGCTTGTTTATTATCCGCTTTTATTACTCTACTATTTAATTGAATATTTTTAAAAGCAGTATCAAATATTGTATTAGTTATTCCATTTGAAATTGCATCTTTTTTAAAGCTATTAATCCATTGTTTAAATAATTTTTCTGTTTGAACTGAAATAGTTTGAGTATTATCAGTGCCTTCTGCAAATAAAGGCATAGAAAATGCAATTATGCTACTGGTTAAAACCATTATTGTTTTGATCATTTTTCCCCCTGCCCGAGAATGTTTTAAGACATACAGTAATCCACAAAAAAAATTAAAACAATAAAGTGATTTTAAAACATTTATTTATATTTTTTCTTTCGTTTAACTTTATCTTTTGAACGACTTATTCGGCGTCCATTGTGGCTAGCTTGCCTGCTAGAACCCTTTGGTATTGCTTTACCCTCTAATTCTAGCATTTCTAAAGATATTCCCCCCGTGATAGCCGTTGCATCAACAAGTGAAACCTTACAAGACATTCCAATTGAAATTACTCGGCCACTATCCTGACCTTTTAATGTGCGTTCTTGATCATCATATTGCCAATATTCTCGCCCTAGTTTTGACAATGGAATGATCCCATCTGCACCTGATTCATCAAGTTTTACAAAAAGTCCAAATTTAGCAATTCCAGATATTCGCCCAGTAAACTCTACCCCAATGCGATCCGATAAAAACGCTGCAAGATATCTATCTGAAGTATCACGTTCAGCTAACATTGATCTTCGCTCTGTGGCAGAAATCCATTCACCAGTTTCTTTTAAAAGGTCTTTCTCAGATAAGCTTAAGCCATCAACTCCAAATTTATGTGCAGATATTAAAGCACGATGTACAATTAAATCGGCGTATCGGCGTATAGGACTGGTGAAGTGTGCATAACGACGGAGATTTAAGCCAAAATGCCCTATACTTGATGGGGAATAATAAGCTTGAGACATGGATCTCAATACCATCATATTAATTATTTCAGTATCTTCAGAATTTTCTGCTGCAGCAAGTAATTTATTTAAATGCTGCGTTTTAAGCACTTGCCCTTTAGCTAATTGAAATCCAGATTCTTCTACGACTTCTCTTAAGGCATTTAATTTTTCAAGTGTTGGTTCTTCATGCACTCTATAAAGTAAACTTTCATTTACAGCTTCTAAAGTTTCTGCTGCGCACACATTTGCTGTAACCATAAATTCTTCTACTAGTTTATGTGCATCCAAACGATTTTTAAAATCTACTGATAAAACTTTTCCCTCATCTGAAAGGACTATTTTTCGCTCTGGTAGATCTAAATTCAAAGGTTGACGTTGATCACGCGCCTTCTCAGCACTCTTATATGCTGAGAATAAATCTTTTAACGCAGTAGCAAGAGGTTTAGTTGCATCATCATATTTTCCATCAAAAGCTAACTGTGCTTGCTCGTATGATAAGGATGCAGGTGAACACATAATGCCCCTGTAAAATTGATGATCTAATTTTACACCTTTAGAATTGAGCTTAATTTGAACTGCCATGCACGCTCTATCAACACCTTCATGTAAAGAACATAGATTACCAGACAAAGCATCAGGCAGCATTGGTACAACTCTATCTGGAAAATAGGATGAATTACCCCGCTTACGAGCTTCAATATCTAAACTTGATCCTGGCTGAACATAATAAGCAACATCTGCTATTGCTACCCAAACAATATGTCCACCTGGGTTATTGGTATCATCATCTGGTAATGCACAGATTGCATCATCATGATCACGCGCATCCGAGGGATCAATTGTAAATAAAGGTAAATGTCTTAAATCTGTTCTTTCGCCTAGCTCAACAGGCTTTGCTTTTTCTGCAGCTAAAATTACTTCATCAGGAAAATGATCAGGGATTTCATGTTGATGAATTGCAATTAAAGATATTGATCTTGGAGCCATCGGATCGCCAAGAACTTCAATAATTCTAGCAGACGCTAACCCTAATCTTTTTCTTGGACCAATCTGTTCAGCTTCAACTAATTCTCCATCTTTAGCGCCCTTAGCATCTTGATTAGAAATTTTATATTCCCAAGAATTTTTTTTATCAATTGGTACTAGCCTACCACCTTCCGAACCTAAGCGATAAATACCAATGACCAAATCTGGACCAGAGCCAATTCGCCTAATTAATCGTGCTTCTAATTGATGCTCTTGATTCTCAGTTGGAGTAATTCTACAAAGTATTCTGTCTCCAATAGTTAAAGCAGCATCGCTACTTTTGGGAACGAACAAAATTCTTGGACGATCATTTTCTGAATTCCATTCAGCAGGTTCTGCCCATAACTCACCATTATTATCCAATTCAGAAACTCTCAAAACAGAAACCGGAGGCAGTTCACTAGAACTTCTAAATGCAATTCTTGATCCGGAAATTAGACCATCTGTTCGCAGTTCTCGAAGCATCCGCTTTAATTCCATTCGAGCATTTCCAGTAATATTAAAAGCTTTAGAAATGTCACGCTTTGACGCTTTTTCTGGATGCTCTTGCACCCATTTTAAAATGTCTTCTTTTGAGGGAGTTTTATTCATTTAAATTATCTAACATATTCATTGATTAAGGTCATTCGCTATTATTCTTTGTTGATTTTTTTAAAAAACTAAGATCATCTTTAGTATCGACATCCCTAAGTTGAACAATTTTCTTAATTTTCAGCCCTTCAAAACTATTTAGGGTATCATTTAGAGCAAATGGTGTAGACCACCGGACATTTTTTAGAATTGTGCTTGGTATAGATTTAGATCGACGCTTCATACCTATTAGCCAATACCCTCCATCATATGCTGGGCCGATCACTACATCGTTATTAACTAAAGCATCAAATGCATCTTTTATGTATTGAACTTTAATATTTGGAATATCTGCACCAATAATCACTATAGGTCCTTTTTGAGCATTTCTAAAAATGTTGCCCATTCTTTCCCCTAGATCACCACTCCCTTGCGGCCACCGCAGTAAACCATTTGGCCAAATACGGCTATCCATTCCCTCTTTATCAGGCGATACAGCTAAAATAGTTTCCCATGTAGCTTCAGCAGATAAATGTTTTATTAGATTTAAGGCATTATGTCTAAACCACCAAGCTGCTTTTGTCATACCAATATCTTTACCAAGTCGAGTTTTTACCTCCCCTGGAATTGGTTCTTTCAGCATTATAAAAAGTTGGGACTTAATCACGCAAAATAATTTTTTATTATATTAAAATAAATAGCTTTTAATTTATATATCTGGTCAATTGATACTCTCTCATCTATTTGATGCATCGTTTTTCCAACCAAACCAAATTCCACGACAGGACAGTGATCTTTTATAAATCGAGCATCAGAAGTTCCACCAGATGTTGATGGTTCAGGATAGATTCCAGTTTCTGAATAAACAGAGTTTGAAACTAAACTAGAAAATTCTCCAAGTGCCGTGACAAAACTTTCACCAGAAACCTGTATTTCAATATTAATTTCAATATTATTTTCAGTTGCAATCTTATTAATGATTTTATTTAACCAGGCTGATATTTTTTCAGAAGTATGCTTATCATTAAATCTAATATTTACTGTAGCTTTAGTTTCAGCAGGAATAATATTGTTTGCAGTATTTCCTGTATCAATTGTTGTCACTGCCAAAGTTGAAGCATCAAAATGTTTTGATCCTTTATCTAATTCATGAGATGTTAAATCATATATTAATTTTGCCATGACAGGTAATGGATTTTTTGCACGATGTGGATAAGCTGAATGACCTTGAATACCACGGACAGTAAAATAGGCTGTCATTGAACCCCTACGACCAATTTTCATCATTTCACCCATCTTTTCTGGGCAAGTAGGTTCTCCAACAATACAATGATTAATAATTTCATTATTTTTATTCATCCAATCAAGCAAGGCAAGAGTTCCATCTTTAGCTTGACCTTCTTCATCACCAGTTATTGCTAATACTATTGAACCATCTGGAGGCGAATTTTGAACAAAGTCTATGGCAGCAGCAGCAAAAGCTGCCACACCGGACTTCATATCTGTAGAGCCACGACCATATAAAAATCCATTTTTTATTTCTGCGCCAAATGGATCAACACTCCAGTCAACTAATGATCCAACAGGCACAACATCTGTATGACCATTAAATCCTATTGTTTTCCCTGATCCCCAACGCGCAAATAAATTAGATACTTCCCCACGATCTACGCGATTACATTTAAAACCCGCTTGTGATAATAGTTCCTCTAAAAGAACTATAGCGCCTGCTTCTTTGGGAGTTACAGACTCACAACGAATTAAATCAGCCGTTAAGTTTACTGGATCAGTTGTCATAGGTCACCTTCTATTACCTCCCAATTATCCTTTCAAATATAAATCAGCAAGTGTCTTAATATAAAAATAATAAGCTCTTTAAAATAAGCTATAATAAATCAAAATGGTAAGGGAGCTTCAAATGTCAGCACTTTATTACTTTTAGGATGATTGATAACTAACTTTTTTGCGTGCAGTTGCAATTTATCTGCTAAATTTATTTCATTACTATTACCATAAAAACGGTCCCCTAAGATCGTATGGCCCAATGCCATCATATGAACTCTTAATTGGTGAGTACGGCCTGTTTCTGGTATAAGCTCAACTCGAGTTACATTTTCTTCTCTTTTTATAACTCGCCAGTGGGTTAATGCACTTTTACCCATCTTGATATCTATCTTTTGCAATGGCCTATTAGGCCAATCCACTATGAGCGGTAGATTAATAGATCCACTATCATTTTTTATATTTCCAAAAACTCTAGCTTCATAAGTTTTTTTTACTATACGCTTCTCAAACTGCATATTTAATGATCGCTGTGTCACTTTATTTAGTGCAAAAATCATTGCTCCACTTGTATCCATATCTAATCTGTGGACTAAAAATGAGTTTGTGTATTCAGCCTTTATTCGTAATTCTAATGAATCCTGATGATATAAGCCTTTGCCAGGGACTGATAATAACCCAGACGGTTTATTAACGACTAAAATATCCTGATCAATATATAATATATCCAAAGATGCCTGTGGGGGAGTATATATAAAAGACTTCATAAATCTTAGTTAAGTCACAAAAGCATTGATGTCACTGGTACTTTTTTAGGATTAATAAACATCTATATCATATTTTTACACGTTCTGATTTTGGATCATATATAGAGTTTATACTCACATTTGCTTTTATCTTTGACCCGGCAACATCAATTTCATAATTTGATGCCAGAATATCTGCAACTGTCTCATTTTTACACGGAACATATCCTAAACCAATTGCCGCACCAATTGTATGGCCATAATTTCCAGAAGTTAAGTGGCCTATTAATTTACCATCCCGTAAAATTGGCTCATTATGATAAAGTAATGGTTCACTATCAGTCAAAACAAATTGAAGTAACCGTCTATCTAAACCACTTTCTTTTTTCCGTAAAACTGCATCACGCCCTATAAAATTTGGTTTATTTGTTTTGACTGCAAAACCAAGGCCAGCTTCTAAAACGTGATCTTCGCATGTAATGTCATGGCCAAAATGTCGAAAACCTTTTTCAATTCGCAAACTATCCATCATGTGCATGCCACATAATTTCAAATTAAAATCTTTTCCTGCTTCAAATAATGTATCAAAAATGTGACCCGCTTGATCTGAGCTACAATAAATCTCCCATCCAAGTTCGCCAACATAAGTTACACGATGCACGCGAGCTAAGCCCATTCCGATTTCGATCTCTTGTGAAGTTCCAAAAGGATTTATCTCATTATCAAAACAATTTGGGCTAACTTTCTGTAATAATTTTCTACTATTTGGCCCCATAACAGCCAAAACGCCTTCACCTGCGGTAACATCAGTAATTACCACATTAAAATTAATTGCATTACGTGTTAACCAAACTTGATCAGCCAATCTTGTTGCTGCAGGAGTTACCACTAAATAAGCAATTTCACTGAGTCTAGTAATTGTAACATCAGCTTCAATACCACCAGCATTATTTAAAAATTGCGAATATACTATTTTTCCAATTTCTACATCATATTGGCCACCTGCAACAAAGTTTAAAAATTTAGTCGCATCACGACCCTCTATTCTAATTTTTCCAAATGATGACATGTCATACATACCAACATTCTCACGCACAGAACAATGTTCACGAGCAGCGTTATCAAACCAATTTTGCCTTTTCCATGAATATTCATAAGAAGCTTTTTGATCTTTTTCAGAAAACCAATTTGCCCGCTCCCAACCTGCTATTTCTCCCATAACTGCTCCCTGGCTTAGCAATTGGTGGTGAAATGGTGTTCGACGAATATTTCGAGCAGTCTTTTTTTGTAAAAATGGGAAATGGTCAGCATATAATAACCCTAATGTTTCTTTAGATCGCTCAAACAAATATTTTTTATTTCCTTGGAACGGTTGCATTCTTGATATATCAACATCGCCTAAATCAAATGGCTTTGAGCCAGTATCCATCCATTCAGCTAATGCCATACCTGCACCACCAGCTGATTGTATTCCAATTGAATTAAAACCAGCCGCCACCCAAAAATTATCTAATTCCGGTGCAAGTCCTAAATGATATGCATCATCTGGTGTGAAGCTCTCAGGACCATTAAAAAATGTTTGTATTCCTGCTTCTGCAAGCTTGGGCATGCGTTCACATGCTGCTTCTAAGATTGGTTCAAAGTGATCAAAATCTTCTGGTAACTGGTCAAATTCAAAATCTTTTGGAATTCCACCCATTCCCCATGGCTTAGATACAGGTTCAAATGCTCCCAATAAGAATTTACCTGCATCTTCTTTATAATATGCGCATTCATCAGGCACTCGCAACACTGGCAATTGTGTTAATCCCTTGATCGGTTCGGTTACTATATAAAAATGCTCACAAGCATGTAGGGGAACATTTACACCTACCATTCGACCAACTTCATGGCCCCACATACCACCACAGTTTACAACCATATCAGCTTCAATATAACCACTCTCGTTTTCCGAATTCCAGTTTACTCCAGAAACTCTCCTTCCCTTTTTTGTTATTCCAGTTACCAATGTATTTTCAAAAATTTTAGCTCCTCTATTACGAGCACCTTTTGCCAAGGCTTGAGTAATATTTCCTGGGTCACCTTGGCCATCTTTAGGCAACCAAACTCCAGCTTTAACGCCATCAATATTTAAATGCTCATATTTACTTTTAACTTCTTCAGGAGAAATTTCTTCAACATCCACTCCAAAAGCACGTGCCATTGCAGCTTGTCTAAATATTTCTTCTTTTCTTTCTTCAGTTAAGGCAACAGTTATAGACCCACAGCGTTTAAACCCAGTAGCAACTCCAGTTTCCTTTTCTAAGTTTCCATATAACTCTTGGGAATATTTAGCTAATTTTGTCATGTTTGCAGAGGCACGTAATTGTGCAATTAATCCAGCAGCATGCCATGTAGTACCTGATGTAAGTTGTTTGCGCTCTAAAAGAACGACATCATTCCAACCTTTTTTGGCAAGATGATAGGCTACTGAGCACCCAATTACTCCACCACCAACAATCACTACTCGTGCATTTTTTGGGATATTTGTCATTTTTTTTCCTTCAATCAAACCAAACGCTCTTTTCGAGTTTCTCGTGGTGTTTTACCATAATAAGCTTTATAAATTTTTCCAAAATTACTTCCAAATCCACATGCAGCGGCTATTTCCAAAATACTCATATCAGTGTTTACTAAAAAATTTTGTGCACGGATCAATCTTAATTCACGATAGAATCGACCAGGACTCCTACCCAAATGTCGTAAAAATTGTCTTTCTAAAGAACGAGTAGTCTGACCTAAAACCTTTGCTAATTCGGTAGTTTTTAATGGTTCTTCTATATTGGACTGCATCATTTTAATCGCTTGATCGATGTGACTATCCTTACCAGCACTTAAGGCATCCATTGCACCAGGTTGCCTAGTTTCAAAAGACCTAACTTTATCTAATAATAAAATACTCGATATTGTTAATAATTTTGCTTTTGATAAATATCCAGCCACAATCTGAAGCATAATATCATAAGTTGATACCAATCCTGCACACGTAACAATTTTATCAGTAGAAACTGCAAGGGACGGCGCAATGTCATAAAGCCCACTTCTTTCCTCTAAAAGTAAGCGATTTTCCCAATGCGTTGTATGACCAAATCCATCATCAGAATTAGCAGAGATATAAATTGCTGCTGCTTCTGCTAGTAGAACAACTTTTGCATTTGTATATCTATATTTATGCACTGCTTTTTCTATTTCACGTGATGTAAAATTTAAATCTGAATTTCCTAAAAATACTGCAATATCTGCATCTGGATTATTCGATAATGCTGAAGCATTTAACCAAGTTTCCGCACTAGATTTAACAATCCCTGGTTCAGGACTTACATATCGAAAAGTGAATAATTTTTTATCAACAACTCTGTTTGCTAATCGAAGAACATCTACTACCCCTGATAGTTCAGTCATAACAAAACCATCAGATAAGATAATATCTACTTTCATATCTTTTTGTTTTACATCGTTACTCATTGCCTTATCCCATAAGGTTTTAATTTAAGAATATAATCTTTTTTAACCAAATTTTCGCTTGAGTTCAGCAATATGTGCTGGGCCCACTTCACAGCATCCACCAATTAATGTAGCCCCTGAATTAATCCAATCTTTTGCAAAATTTGCATACTCCTCAGGGTTTAAATCAGATCTAGATTTTAACATATCGACTGTTGCACCAATTTTGTTGAAATCTTTTGCAATTTCAACAAATCCATTTGCATAACCTCCAATTGGAATTTTAGCCTCTCTTAATAAAGGCAAAGCAGTAGATACAGCTTCTGGAGCAGAACAATTTATCAAAACAGCGGCAGGTTTGTATTCATTTAATAACGGCAAAATATCACTAATATTTTCACCCGAACGTAGTTTTGTACCGTCTTTATCACTTACAGATAAAGCTAACCAAATTGGTTTGTTAAAACCTGAGGCACCCATTAATGCACCTCTTGCTTGGTCAATGGAAGACATGGTCTCTGCAATAAATACATCGACATAATTAGATTGGATTTTGCATAATTTAGAATATATCTCAGCTGCTACATTTGCAGGAGGTGCTAAGTCTGGCCTGTACGAAAATCCTTGTGGCCCTAATGATCCAGCAACAATACCTTTTCCATTAAAATCACGTGCATCAACAGCTAATTGACAAGCCAAATTTTGCAGTTCTTCTAATTTATCAGTTAAACCATGCTTTTCAAGCCTATCTGGCAAAATAGAATATGTGTTTGTTGTTGCAACATCAGCTCCAGATAAAAAATATTCGTCATGTACAGAACGTACCATTTCAGGATTGTCCAGCAACGCCTGAACAGACCATAATGAAGTAGAACTGCCTGCACGAGCAACTAATTCTTGGCCCATACCACCATCAAGAAAAGTTATACTCATGCCTGTATTCTTACATTTTTTGGATCCCATAAGGATTCATCATTTTGAACAATTGCTTTACATCGTTTTCCAAATATTTCAACTTGAAGCTCGCAACCTGGTGCAGCAAGGTCTGATTGCACCATGCCAAATGCAATAGAAGCATTTATTCGGTAGCCCCAATCTCCAGATGTAGTTTCCCCAACAACTTGATCGTTATGCCAAATTGTTGACATATAAGGAGCGTCTGCAAAATCAGTATCAACTATTAAGGTTACGAATCTCTTTTTAGAACCTTGTTGTTTTTCAGCTAGTAAAGCTGCTTTACCAGGAAAATCTTGGGGTTTATCAAATTTAACAAAACGCTCAATACCACCCTCTAACAGCGAATAATCAGTTGATAAATCACCCTTCCAAGTTCTATATCCTTTTTCAATTCGCATGGAATTTAGCGCATACATTCCAAAAGGTTTTGCACCAGCTTTTATTACAGCTGAAAATACTGATGGTGTGTCTTCAAAGTTTGTATGAATTTCCCAGCCTAATTCTCCTACAAAAGAAATTCTAAATAATTTTGCCTTTTTTCCACAAACAATTGCATCTTGATGTGTAAGCCAACCTTTTGAAAGGTCTGCATCTTCTGTAATGCCTGCTAAAATCTGACGGGATTTTGGCCCTGTTAATAATAGAGTCGAATATTCTTTTGTAACATCAGTTAATTGTAATTCACCATTTGAAGGCAATGATTTTTTCAAGAATTCAAAATCATGCCATTGTGCAATTGCTGCAGTCATCAATAAAAATTCATCTTCACCAAACCTTATAATTGTAACCTCAGTTACAATGCGTCCTCTACTATCAGCAAAGTAACCAAGATTCATTCGACCAATTTTAGGTAATGCTCCTGAAATTTGACATCTCAACCATTCAGCCGCACCTTCACCAGTTAAATTATAACGAGAGAACCCAGGCATGTCTAAAACACCTGCACTATCTCGACATGCTTCAACTTCATCTTTTATTCGCGCAGCCCACGGGCCATTTCTTTTCCATGTTTTAGTGGCTTCTTCTGATATATCATCACCATCTTTAGCAAACCAATTTGCACGCTCCCAGCCATTATAGGCACCCATTTGAGCACCAGCAGCTATTAACGCATCGTGATTAGGGGATAGCTTTTTATTTCTACCAGCTGGCCATTCATGACGAGGAAAATGCATTGCATATTCATGACCATAAGTTTCTAAAGCTTTGGATAAGCAATAATCATGATCTGCATAATCAGTATACCTTCTTGGATCAAGTGCCCACATATCTAATTCAGTTTCGCCATGCATAATCCATTCTGAGAGAACTTTGCCAGCCCCCCCTCCTTGTGCAATTCCAAAAGTAAAAGAATGCGCTTCAAATGCATTTGGAACTCCAGGCATCGGACCAACCATTGGTATTCCATCAGGCGCATAAGGGATTGGTCCATTAATATTTCTTCCAATTCCAGCTGTCCCCAATAGGGGTAACCGCTCCATTGCATCTTCCATGTACCATTCCAGTCGATCCAAATCATCAGGATATAATTGAAAAGAAAAATCATCTGGCATTGGATCATCTGGGGTCACCCAGTGCGCCTTACAATTGCGTTCATAAGGACCAAGATTTAATCCATTTTTTTCTTGCCTTAAATAATATGAAGAATCAACATCTCTTAAAAGAGGTATTTTACGATTATTTTCTTTACTCCAAGCTTCTAATTCAGCAATTGGTTCTGTTAAAAAATATTGATGAGACATGACAACCATAGGTACAGTACGCCCACCAAAAGGCTTAAACATTTCACCGACACGTTGGGCATAATACCCTGCACAGTTAACAACATACTCACATTTTATGTCACCTTTATCTGTTTTTACTATCCATTCCTTACCATCGCGCTCAATTCCATTTACAGGACAAAAACGTTCAATATGACCTCCTTCAATTCGCGCACCAGTAGCTAAAGCCTGTGTTAGTTGAGCAGGATCTATATCGCCATCTAATGGATCCCAAAGGCCTCCTTGAAGATCATGTGTTTCTATAAATGGGTGAATTTCTTTAAGTTGTTCAGGAGAACAAATATCCATTTTCAGCCCTTGATATCGCCCCATCCCAGCCACACGCTCAAATTCTTGCATTCGCTCTTTTGAATGTCCCAATCTAATAGAACCAGTCACATGGTAATTCATAGGATAGCCCACATCTTCACCTAGTGTTCTATACATTTCTGCAGAATACCTTTGCATATTCATCACAGCCCATGAGCCCGCAAAATTTGGTACGTTACCAGCTGCATGCCATGTTGAACCTGCCGTTAATTCGTTTTTTTCTAATAAAACACAATCTTTCCATCCCGCCTTAGCAAGATGATAAAGTGCTGAAGTACCAACTACTCCCCCACCAATTATAACTACCCTAGCAGTTGTTGGTAATTCTGACATTTTATAATCCTTCTTATTCATTTTATGTGTTTTAATAGTTTATATTAAGTTAATTATTCTAATAAATAGGTGGCGCAATAACCCAAATTACAATTGCATTTTTATCATTAGGATTAGCCCATTTGAATTGCTCACCACGAATCCTAAAGCTATCTCCTGATTCCAATTCAAACATCTCATCTTCGATCCATAGATTCAAATTTCCTGAAACTATATAACCAACCTCTTGTGTTGGCCTTGTTACAAAGTTCTCTAATTTTGCATTTGGATTAAAAACAGATCGTAATACTTCAAAATCATCTGTCAAATCTGGTGAAAGTAACTCTTCTACTAAACCAATGGCTCCACCACCAATTTTTCTTCTTGCTGATTTTCGAACAATTCTACCTACTTCGTTAGCTTTTGCTTCAGAACTCCCAAAAAATAATGATAATGGCACTTGAAATTCTTTAGCAATTTGGCGCAATTCATTTATTGTAGGAGAAGAAATATCCCGCTCAACCTGGCTTAGCCACCCTACAGATCGTCCCATTTTTTCTGACAAATCAATCAAAGTAATTCCACGCGACTTTCGTAAAGCACGCAAATCAGCTCCAAGAGTTCCAGTAGTTTTGAGAAAATTTATAGACAAATTGATCATTCCTATATGAAATTTTAACACAAAATTTCATATAGGAATGATTTTATCAATTCTTTTCACGACATTATATGTCGTTTTTAATAAAACAATAAATATATTTAACTAAGTTTCCAGTCAGATTGATTAATAGGGTAATAAGCCTCTATCGCAGCCGTTGCGATTATATGGACGGAAT
The DNA here is from genome assembly GCA_905182285.1 of uncultured Amylibacter sp. GTDB lineage: Bacteria > Pseudomonadota > Alphaproteobacteria > Rhodobacterales > Rhodobacteraceae > Amylibacter. Next base: position 16,415 of record CAJJAY010000039.1, read on the forward strand.
TATTTAATGGGTCATCTATATTTTGCCCCCCATTAACTGAAACAACCTCAGAAATACCCCGAGGTAATATAGCTGCAACCGCTTTACAATCTACCTTATCAGGCTCAAAAACTCCTACAGTTACCTTTACATGCATTTTGTTTGCATCAAGATTTAATGATTTAAATATACTTAATGTAGAATGCCTAAAAGCATCTTCAACTGCACGTTTTGCTGCCTTTGTATAATCCATACCATACAAATCATTTCCCATTCCCATTTCAAGAATTAATCTATGCATTTGACGGCTCCATATCATACGAAACAATAACTGCAGCGTTTGCAATTACAGTGGTACCGCCCTCATTTTTTTCGATATCTAATCCGCCAAAAACAGCTTTAAATGAACCTTTACCGTATGGTAATATATCTCTCAATTTATCTAGATTAACTTGATCCGGTTGCTGAACTGCAACTTCTACATCAACAATCATATCAGATTTATCAAATCCAAATGCAGCACTCATATTTAAAGAGTTATGCCACAATGCATCTTTAAGAGCACTTTCTGCAGCTTTTGTATAATCTTTTCTTCGTAAGGATGTACCCATACCAAATTCAACAGCTACTCTGGTCTTTGCCATTACATAGTTCCTTTAAATTTAAACAGTTTTTCTGGTAAATACCCAATTATTTGTATCTGACAATTCAGAGCGAAAACTATAACCATCTTCATTAAAACTCTTTAAATCTTTTAAATCCTTTATGCTATTCTGAATCATAAACCGAGCCATTGATCCTCGAGCTTTTTTTGCAAAAAACCCGATCATTTTTAATTCACCACCACGCTCTTCTTTAAAGCTAGGCGTAATAATTTTACTATTCATTTTTTTACCTGTAGCCTTAAAATATTCGTTCGATGCTAAATTTACTATTATACCCCCAGATATCAAATCTAGTTCATTTCCAATACGATCACTCCAATAGGCATACAAAGTATTTCCTGATTTTGTCGCAATCTTACGCCCCATTTCTAATCTATACGGTTGTATGAGATCTAAAGGTCTCAATACACCGTAAAGGCCTGATAGTATTCGAAGATGATCTTGAGCATAATCTAATTCTTTAGAAGAAAGGCTACTTGCATTTAATCCAGTGTATGTGTCACCGGCAAATGCAAGAGCAGCTTGCTTTGTTTTATAATCTTCAGGCTCTTCAGAAAATGATTGGAACCTTTTCTGATTTAATATTGCTAGATCTTCTGAGATTTTCATCATATTTTTTAAATCAGAAACAGATAGTTTTCTTGCAATTTTAGCTAAATAATTAGCATCCGATTGAAATTTAGGAACACTATTTTTGACATTTAAAACTTCCTCGAAGTCTAATTTTTTTGCAGGTGAAATAACAGAAAGCATTTTATTTTTCCTTTTTGACTGCTCTAGATATAGCAGTCTTCATTAACTAGCCAAGTTTAATCTGTTAATATTTTTAAAAAAGCAGCCCCGAAACGCTCAGCTTTTTTTTCTCCTAAGAGTCTTTTTATGGCATCCATATCTCGTGGTTTAGATTCCGCAAACTTTGCTAAAGAGCTTGCTGAACAAACCAAAGGTTTATCATGGCCATATGCGCCATGCATTAATTCTAATTGTTTAGCCTGTAATTGGTCAAAAACCTTACCAGTATTTTTACCCGCTAGGCGGCGTCTAGATGGATGCTGCTCAACAAACTCCCCATTAATAACTTCTAAAAATGCCTTACCATAACGTTCTAACTTTACAGCTCCTACTCCTGATAGTTTAGAAAAATCATCTAAATTTTCTGGTCTTGATTTTGACATTTCTATAAGCACTGCATCTGCAAATACAACATAGGCTGGTGCATTTAATGCCTCAGCAAGAGATCTTCTTTTTGATTTTAATGCGGAAAATAATGTTTCATCTTCCTCTGCTACTAGGGATTTAACTTTGGTTTTACGGGCCTCTTTAATAATTGTATCTTTTCGTAATTCAATTTTTTGCTCATCCCTTAGAATAGGCCGTGCGGTATGTGTCATCCTAAAAGCACCAAACCGTTCTATATCTGGGCGTATTAGATCGTATCCCATCATTTGGCGAAAAATACCCTGCCACTCAGATTTAGAATATTCCTTCCCTACTCCAAATGTTGGTAACTGATCATGCCCATTTTGTTTAACTTTATCCGTCAATTTTCCAAGCAAAATATCAATTAAATGACCAGCACCAAATCTTTCTTCAGTTCGCAATATGGCTGAAAGTGCCATTCTCACATGTTTTGTACCATCAAAAAGTATTGGAGGACTATCACACAAATCACAATTCTTGCAGGTTTCAATTTCATCACCAAAATATCTTAACAGTACCCTGCGCCTACATCGTCGAGATTCGGCCAGCCCAAGCAACGCATTTAATCTACCATGATCAGCTTGCTTTCTGTCATTTTGAGCAAGCCCTTCGTCAATCTGGGATCTCCTCAATCTAATATCATCAGCACCATATAATGTCATTGTTTCTGCTGCCTCACCATCACGCCCAGCTCGACCAATCTCTTGATAATAGCTTTCAATAGATTTTGGTAAATCTGCATGAATTACGTACCGAATATCTGGTTTATCAATACCCATTCCAAAAGCAACAGTTGCGACAACTATTAAACCGTCCTCAAGCTGAAAGCGCCTTTCTGAAATGCGGCGGTCATCGGCATCCATTCCAGCATGATAATGTATTGCTGCATGTCCTGCTTGTCTTAATGCTTGAGCAATTGTTTCACACTTTGCTCGCGATCCACAATAAATAATGCCAGATTGCCCTTTGCGCGCCTCAACAAAACTTAAGACTTGTTGCCTTGGTGAATTTTTCACAGAAAATGAAAGATGTATGTTAGGCCTATCAAACCCATGAAGAAAAATCTCTGGGTCATTTGAATCAAATAGACGGTCTTTAATTTCAACTTGCGTTTCAGGGTCTGCAGTTGCAGTAAAAGCTGCTAAAGGGACATTTAATAGCTTTCTTAATTCACCTATGCGTAAATAGTCTGGACGAAAATCATGACCCCATTGCGATACACAATGCGCTTCATCAACAGCTATAAAGCTTATAGATAATTTTGATAACATTCTTTGTGTGCCCAGATTAGCTAATCTTTCAGGCGCAATATAAAGTAGCTTTAAGTTACCTTCTTCTAATGCATTAAATACATCATCAGTTTCATCATCAGTATTTCCACTTGTTAAAGCTCCCGCATTTACACCAAGTGCTTTAAGGGCAGCAACTTGATCTCTCATTAATGCTATTAATGGCGATACAACTAAAACTACTCCATCTAATTTCAATGCTGGCAATTGAAAACATAACGATTTACCACCACCCGTTGGCATAATCGCTAGTACATCCTTACCTGCTATAATTGCATCTACTATCTCAGATTGGCCATTGCGGTAATGGTCATGGCCAAAGACTAATTTTAAAAGATCTTTTGGCATCTGAATCCTATTTAAATGCATACAAGTCTTAGATCACATAAACAAATTTTAGGAACAAGAACATTCAAACATTTATAATATTTTTATTTATACATTCGATTAAATATTAAATTATATGGATTTCTTTTCTAATATATGTATCCAAGTATCACCATATTTTCTAGAATCTAGCATTAAAAATCCAGTTGGAGCAATTTTTTGAGAGTTTTCTTCCCATACACAAATAGTATTTTGTGAAAACCAATCATTTTGTGAAAACCCTAATAGTGCTTTTTCTCCCATATTTTTCCCATAAGGAGGATCCAAGAAAATTAGGTCATATCTTATTGAACTTTTTGATATATTTTTAGTTGCATCACGTCGAAGTAAATTCGTATATTTTTGTACATTTAAAATTCTTATGTTGTCACGAATTAATGAGCACGATTTTGAACCATTTTCTACAAACATGACATGAGACGCACCACGAGATAATGCTTCAAAACCTAAAGCACCTGTACCTGCAAATAAATCTAATACTTTAGCATTTTCGACTAAATTACCATAGCCACCATTTATCAGTAAATTAAAAATACTTTCTCTTACCCTATCCGCTGTTGGGCGCAATTGAGCTGAAATATCCCCTTTTCCAACATTTGTTAAAACTGTTCCTCGATATTTACCACCAACTATTCTCATCATAAAAGAGATTTCAAATCTAAAGAAGTATCTTTTATTAAACTTTTCGTAGGACTTCGACCCGCTTCTATCAGTCGCTTTCCTATCATATATGCTCGAGGATCATTCATTGCATCGACTGCTAATAGGTTTGGACCGTTATAATACCAAAAAGAAACACTTGAACCAGTTTTGCGCGTCACCACATCATCAAAGCCTGTATTAAGGCCTGCAATTTGCAACTTCACATCAAACTGATCTGACCAAAACCAAGGCTTGGCTACATACTCTACATTCCCACCTATTATATTTTCAGCAAGAATTTCCGATTGATCAATCGCATTTGGAACGCTTTCTAATCTAATTCTACCAGCTTTGTATGGAAAAGAAGAACAATCACCAGCAGCCCATATAGAATTAACAGAAGTGCGTCCTAGAGCATCTGTTTTTATTCCATTATCAATATCACAACCGGCCATTTCAGCTAGTTCAGTTGATGGTGTTATTCCAACACCTACTATCACAAAATCAACTTTTAAATTTGTGCCGTCTGTGAGTTCAATCATTTCCACTCGCTCACTACCTATAAGTTTTCTTACACCAATCTTTTCTCGGATATCAACTCCATGTGACTTATGTAAATTACGAAAATAGTCAGATGTCTCTTTACTAGCCACACGTTGAAGAATTCGCTCCGCCATTTCCACCAATGTAACCTGCAAACCAAGCTTAGCCGCAACTGAGGCAGCTTCTAATCCAATATATCCCCCCCCAATAATTAAAACATGTTTATCTATTTTAAATTCTTTAACTATATTATCTACATCTGATAAATTTCTTATTACATAAACACCACCTAATTCACCGCCAAGCTCAGCAGGTAAATAACGTGGATTTGACCCTGTAGTAAAAACCAATTCATCATATGAAATTATTTCTTCACCAATATTTATTATTTTTTTCAAAGCGTTTACTGCAGTTACGTCTTCACCAAGCCTTAAATTAATATTTTGCTCTTCATAAAATTTCAAAGGTCTCAAATATAATCTCTCTAAACTCATTTCTCCTAATAAATATTTTTTAGAAAGTGGTGGTCGCTGATATGGTGGAACCGGCTCACCTCCGACTAATGTAATTAATCCATCAAATCCTAAATTCCTTAACCTTGAAACAAAGGAAAAGCCGGCTTGCCCTGCACCCACAACAACTACATGTCTCATTGTAATATCCCCATTCAAATATATTTAATGAAATTTAATAAATACTATAATTTTATTCCTATTAATCAAAACTAAATAAGGCATATATTAAAAAATAAATTGGCTTACAAATTTTGATTTTAAGTATACATATCCATATAAATATTATTCAGCAAAATAAAGGATAGAACATGAAAATTTCCATTGGGGACAAATTACCCGACGCTACATTTCAAAGCATGGGCCCTGAAGGGCCTGTTAGTCATAATATAAGAGATTTAACTACAGGTAAAAAAATAGTGATATTTGGTCTTCCTGGGGCATATACAAACACTTGTTCAACGGCTCATATGCCAAGTTTTGTAAGAAATGCGAACGAAATTCGCGCAAATGGAATTGATGCAATATATTGTTTGGCTGTAAACGATGTTCATGTAATGAAGTCTTGGGCTAAAGAAATGGGAGCAGATACAGCTCACATAGGAATGTTATCTGATGTAGATGGGTCATATACAAAATCAATAGGGTTTAACTTTACTGTCCCTGCAGTTGGCTTTTTTGACAGATCCCAAAGATATTCAATGATTGTAGATAATGGGGTCATAACTTCTTTAAATGAAGAAATTGAAAGAACTTCCTGTGATATATCGGGTGGAGAAACTATACTGGACCAATTATAAGTTAGCAGGAGTATTCTTTGTTGCTAATTTTCTTGTATATCCATTTTTTTAGCTAGAGCTAAATCTAATTCAGTTAAACCATTAACACTGTGTGTTGTAAGGGTTACTTGCACAGTGTTATAAACATTAACCCATTCAGGGTGATGATCCATTTTTTCAGCAATTATTGCAACTGATGACATCCAGCCAAACGCCCGAATAAAAGATTTGAATTTATACTTTTTAGAGATGGCATCTCTACCTTCAACCATTTTCCAGTCATTTTTAAATAGTTTTAATAATTCATTATTACGCTCTATTTCAGTTAATATAGTTGGCATTTAATCCTCCAGGGTTTTACGAAACGGCCCATAATCAGTTAATACTTCTATATCATCACCTACAGCTTTTCGTTCTGCTATTAAATATTCTTCTACAGCATTGGAAAAGCCTTTATTTTCAAACCAATGAAGGGAATAGGTGGGAACTGGTAAGTATCCACGTGCTAATTTATGTTCACCTTGAGCTCCGGCCTCTACTCTTGAGAGATTGTTCTTAATAGCAAACTCTATGGCAAGATAATAACATACCTCAAAATGGAGGCAGGGATAATTTTCAATACATCCCCAGTATCTACCAAATAGTGTATCACGGCCAATAAAGTTTAAAGCACCAGCTATCCATTTTCCATTTTTTTGACATAAAAAAAGAACAATATCATTGCGTAACATTTCATGTGCATAATTAAAAAACTCTCTAGTTAAATATGGAGTTCCCCATTTTCGAGCACCAGTATCAATATAAAAACTCCAAAAAGCTTCCCAATGTTCATGAGTAATTTCATCACCTGTAAATTGATGGAATGTCCCACCAAAGTTTTCTGCAATCTTACGCTCTTTTTTTATATTTTTTCTTTTTCGAGATGATAATTGTGCCAAAAATTCATCAAAGTTTTGATAATTATTATTAACCCAATGAAACTGCTGCCCAATTCGTTGCAATAAGCCTAGATCATTACCTTTCTTAAACTCCTCAGCAGAGCAAAATGTAATATGACCTGAAGACCATTTTTGTTGTGTAACAACAATTTTCAATGCCTCTAACAATGCAGTTTCTGCAATATCATGAAAATCTGGTTTAGTAAGAAATCTACGTCCAGTTACAGGTGTAAACGGTATTGATACTTGTAATTTTGGATAGTATTTACCTCCCGCATTTTCGTAAGCATGAGCCCAATTATGGTCAAAAATATATTCACCTTGGGAATGACCTTTTGCATAACTTGGCATTACACCAATGGTTTGATTTTCATATTTAGCTACAATGTACTGTGGGAGCCAGCCTGTACCAGAACCCACTGATTTACTATCTTCTAATCCTTTTAAAAATCTATATGTAACAAATGGGTCAATAGACCTATCAGTTTTACCTTCTGGACAAGCGCATGCATCCCAATCAAGTTGACCAATGTCAGATATTTTTCCAACTACTAAAAGTTCAACTTGGCTTGCATCAACCATTAAAAAACACTAGGCAAATAGCCTTCAAATGTTACAGAATCCGCAATCTTTCGAGCAATTTTATGTTCTTTTTGAGATCGTACTGTCCAACATAGTATTGTTGCACCAGACTTTTTTAACCTTTTAACTACATCAGAATTTAAATCCATATGATCATGTGAAACAAACGAAGCCCCAATAGAGAAATAATCTGGTATCATAGCTAATTCTTCACATCGTAATTTTGTTACATTAGGCCATTCATTTTCTTTAAAAACTCCAGTAACAAGACCACGTGGTATATTAGGCGCCAATGTTGCACATTTTTCAATCATGTGCGGATTAAAAGACATAATAGCGACTGGGCCTTGATATTTTTTGAGAATTTTACACACAGCAGTTTCAAATATAGTACTGGTATTGCCCAGAGTGCCATCTTGATCTTTTAATTCAATTAAAACTGGTACACGGCCATCAATATAAGACATAAAGGTATCAAAGCGGGGTATCCCTTTTTTCCCACCCTGTAAGGTAATATTTTCTATTTCACTTGCATATCTTTCACAAATTAAACCAGTTTCTTTTGTTACTCTATCTAATTTATAATCATGAAAAACAATTGGAATACCATCAAGAGATAATTGAAGATCAATTTCAATTGCATAGCCAGATGATATGGCAGCATCCAATCCTTCCCATGAATTCTCAGGATTACCTGAAGTTACATCATGTAATGTACGGTGAGCAATTGGCCCATTGGTAAATGGTGCTAATAAATTCATTTAATTTGGAAAATACCCTCAATTTCAACGGCAACTCCTAAAGGCAAACTAGATGATCCAACAGCTGCACGAGCATGCTTTCCAGCATTACCAAATACTTCTACCATTAAATCAGATGCTCCATTTATGACCTTAGGATGATCTGTAAAATCAGCAGTGCAATTAACAAAGCCTCCAAGTTTAACAACTTGAACTAACCTCTCCAAATCTCCTCCACATGCAGCCTTTAGTTGTGCTATTAAATTAACTCCACAGCTTTTTGCAGCTTTTTGGCCCTGCTCAACTGAGAAATTTTCACCTAGCTTTCCATTAATTCTTCCATTTGCATCACCAGAAATTTGCCCAGAAATATAAACCATATCTCCAACTATAACGTATGGAACATAATTTGCAGCAGGTGCTGGTGCATCAGGAAGTAGTATACCAAGATTTAATAATCTTTTTTCATAATTTTCTGACATATTAATTCCTCTATATATTTTATAAAAACTGTAACATTTTTTATAGATGCACAATAACAAAAGCAATTAGGTATAAAACTAATACAAAATAAGTGAATGGATTAATATTATAATCCTAGAAAGTCTCAACATGATGTAATAATCACATCATAATAATTTATTTTTTCTTTTTGAGCTTTGGATTATAGACTTGGATTATGAAATATATTAAAAAAAATTAACTTTGTTCAGGCTTATAATATGCACTATAAAATCAAAAATCTTATAAAAGTATTTTTATTAATTACTCTGGGTTTTATTTTTTCTGCATGCTCACAATCAAATCCTCAAGAGTATTATGATCCACTTGAAAAAATAAATCGAAAAACACATTCATTTAATAAATCATTAGATAAATTATTTTTGAGACCTGCAAGTAAAGTCTATGGTGTAGTGGTAAGTGATTTTGTAGATGTTTTAATTAATAATTTTACAAATAACCTCTCTGAACCATCAAATGCTGCAAATCATTTATTACAAGGAAAAGTTAAAAAATCCTCAAATTCTACAGCAAGGTTTTTAGTAAATACAACAATTGGTATTGGTGGCATTACTGACCCTGCATCAAGATTAGGGCTACCATCAAACGAAAGTGATTTTGGCAAAACTCTTCATAGTTGGGGTTTCAATGAAGGTGCATATGTTGAACTCCCATTTTACGCAGCCTCAACAGTGCGAGATACAACTGGTATTGTTGTAGATTTTATTATGGATCCGATTAATTCAATTATTCCATCAAGATATAAGATTCATACACAAGGTGCAAAGCTAATTGAACTTGCTGGAGATAGAAATGAATATGGTGATGTCATCGATAATATGTTATATCAAACGGAGGATAGTTATGCTTCCCAAAGGTTATATTATCTCCAAAGACGCCGATTTGATTTAAACAATAATACCATTTCAGATGATGATTTAGGAAATCCTTATGAGGACGAATAAGAGTATTACTCGCAGGCTCACCATTGCAGGCATGATTGGGACTGCTGGCGTTTATGCATTCCCTGTCGTTGCTCTAAGTAAATCTGACGCCGAAAAATTAATAGAACGCTTAACAAATGACGTCTTGAGTGCAGTTAATGAACAAAAATCTGATAAAATAATGTTTGTTAAGTTTGAGATGATTTTTTCAAAATATGCTGACGTTCCATTAATTGCTAGAAAAGCGCTTGGACCAACATGGCGTGAAGCATCAAAAGCTCAAAGATCCGCATATGTTTCAGCTTTTAAAGGTTATATGGCAAGATATTATGGCAAACGATTTGAGGATTTTTTAGGATCTAAAATTGTTGTTTCCAATTCACGCAAAACTTCAGGAGGGTTTTTAGTCGGTAGTAATATTATTTTAAAAGACGGATCGAGCTATCAAGCACAATGGCATGTTATCGATGCACGTGGTAAGTTTTTAATGTATAACTTATTTCTTGAAGGCGTCAGTGTTTTATCCGATGTGCGCGTTCAAATTGGCTCAATGCTTGATAAGAGAGGCGGCTCAATAGAAAAACTGACCTCTCATTTAAATACTGCTTCCTAGACACTAACTTTGTATTTTAATTAAATAAATTCTTTAACAGTGACTTAAAGTCATTATCTGAATTTTTCTTAGCTTTATCACCAAGGCCCTTAAAAATTCTATTAATAAACTCTACACCATTAGCTGTCTCTAATTCGTTAATTAGTTTATTTTCATCTATAATTAGGTTTTTAAGTGGAATATTCTCATGAATACGTAACATCGTTTCACGCCAAATATCAGCTGGCATACCTCCTCCAGTTACACCAGTTAATTTGCGGTTGTCATCATAACCCATCCATACTCCAACAACATAGTCAGCAGTAAAACCTATAAACCATGCATCTCTTGCACCTTGCGTGGTGCCAGTCTTACCAGCTGCCTGTCGTTCACCAAGATCTGCTCTAATCCCTGTTCCCGATCTTATAACTTGCATCATCATAAAGGTCAGTTGATTTGCTGCATTTTCATTAATTACTCGAAGTGATGTATTCATGTCATGGTCCAATAGACTGTCACTATCACCCTGTATTGTGATACTAGATAAACCATAAGGAATCGAAGAAATTCCTTTATTCAATATACCAGCATAAGCACCAGTTATTTCTAGTAGAGTACTTTCAGCTGTGCCCAATGCCATTGATGGTACTAATGGAATATTTGATTTAATGCCAAAATCATTAGCAATAGCCTTAACTCGAGATCTACCAATTTCTTCACTAATCTTTATAGCAACTGTGTTTGTTGATTTGGCCAATGCTTTGGTTAAGTTTATACTTCCATCAAATGTTTTGCTATAATTTTGAGGCTCATAAACACCGCCTGGAACTTCTATAAAGATTGGCTCGTCTAGAACAATATTATTATACTTAAATCCATTTTCTAATGCTGCAGCATAAACCATAGGTTTAAATGCAGATCCAGTTTGCCTCAATGCTTGTGTTGCTCGATTAAAGGATCCAGCAAGCCCAGTTTTTCTTCCCCCAACCATTGCCCTTACAGCACCATCAGGTGACATTACTATAATTCCTGCTTGAACTTCAGAGCCAGGTTTTAACTTCTGAAATACAATATCCAATGACTGTTCTGCAGCTAATTGGATATCTTTATCAAAAGTTGTTTTAATTATAACATCAGCATTTGCATCTTTTATGATAAATTCTGGTGCTGATCCAAGCACCCAATCAGCAAAATAACCACCAGCCTTATCAGCCGCAGTTTGAGATAGTCTTGCCGGATTATTTTTGGCATTAATTGCTTGTGCTCGTGTTAAATAACCTTGATCTTCCATTAAACTAATAATCAGGCTTCCACGTGACTGTGCACGACCTAAATTCCTGATTGGATTCGATGCAGAAGGTGCTTTTAATAATCCTGCGAGCATTGCAGCTTCTGCTGGATTTACTTCTCTAGCAGATTTACCAAAATATCTTTGGCTAGCAGCTTCAAAACCATATGCCCCCGAACCAAGAAATGCACGATTCAAATATATGGTAAAAATTTCATCTTTAGAATATTTCAACTCCATAGCGATCGACATTGGAACTTCTTTTATCTTACGTTCAAGGTTATTTATTTTTTCAAAATATATTCTTTTTGCAAGTTGTTGTGTTATTGTAGAACCACCATTTCCTTGCCAAGGTTTGCGCCCCTCACGTATATTTATACGAATTGCTCCTAATATACCTCTAGGACTAATTCCCCAATGACTATAAAATCGCCTATCCTCAGTCGCTATTATTGCATTTTTTAAATATGGAGAAACGTTCACAGAGGAGACTTTTCCACCAAACTGATCACCACGCCATGCAAATACATCACCTTTTGCATCCAACATGGTAACAGACCCCTTTTGTCTGTCATCCATCAAAAAACTAGCCTCAGGCAGTGTGCTAAAATAATACAAAGTTGATAAACTTAAGATTAAAAATACAACTATTATAATTCTAAAAATCACCCAAAATAATAATTTGAATGTAAGATTTAAGATAGACTTTATGATATTAGTCACAAAGTTTTTAAAGCTGCTTATTAATGAATAGCTTTTATTTGATTTTGTATTTCTTTTAGATTTTAGAGCAGGTTTGTTTATCTTTTT
>CAJJAY010000040.1 GCA_905182285.1 uncultured Amylibacter sp.
TACCAGCGGTTGTATCGCGCGCTTCTTGTATCCAGTCTATTAATTGTCCTTCGTGATTTGATTGAAGTAATTTTACTGCATAGTCACTATTACAAGCATTTGAGCATAACTTTTCAACATCATCTAATGTCTCAGTACCATAAATTTCAGGTTGGCGTTTACCTAAAAGATTCAGGTTTGGGCCATTAAGTATATAAATATTTTTCATGTAAATCCCTACTCAGAATAGCCTAAAACAGTTTGTAAAAAAATTCGATTATCTATCATATAAGCTCCCGCAGCAAAGTGTGCAAATATTAAAAATATTTATAAATCAGATTAGCAAAAAATTAGATTATTTGTAATCAAGAATTTTGACTAATTGTTTGGCTATTTTCAAGAGCAATGTTTGTTTTGTTTTTTCGTAATTGAGCAGGGCTGTATTCAAATACTTGTTTAAATTTTTGTGAAAAATAATTTAAACTTTCATATCCGGCAGATATTGCAATTTCGATAACTGGCATAGATGTTTGAGTTACAAGTGTATGTGCGTGTTCAAGCCGCATCTCAGTATAAAAAGTATTTACTTTTTTCCCTAAATTTTTTTGAAATAACCTACTAAGCTGTCGTTCACCTATATTACTCAACTTAGCCAATTGTTCACTACTAAGTGGGTCAGAAATGTGATTTTGCATTAATTCAATCGCACAAATTACAGCTGGATGATGAACATTGTATTTTTCTACTAATCCCATCCTTTGAGGATCATTTGCGGATCGAACGCTTGTATAAATAAACCAATCATTTACAGATTTTGCTAATTTTCGTCCGTGTTGCGATGCAATTAATGCACTCATCATATCCATTGGTGCAACACCGCCAGCACACGTATACCTACCATTATCTATCACATACAAGGATCGCTTTAGAAGGTACTGAGATGACATTTCTTGTAATGCTTCGAAATGATCCCAATGTACTGTGAAGCTATGATTGGTCATTACACCGGCGCGAGCAAGCAGTGCGGAACCGCCTGATATCCCACCTAGTTGAATGCGTTTAGATGATAACATTTTTATGTATTTTAAAAGCTTTGAATTTTCATAGGTAATTGGACTACCAGCAGCCACTACAAAAACCAAATCAAAATCATAATTATTATCTTCTATTGGCCTTCCTTCACTAATAATACCAGCTGAAGAGGTGGCGCGTGTTCCTGAAGCAGGAATATATGTTATTTCAAATAAAGTATCGCCTGAAAGATGGTTTGCTGCTCTTAAGGGTTCAACGGCTGACGATAATGACATAAGCGAAAAGCCATCTACTAAAATGAAACCTATTCTTTTTATTTTTTGATTATGCATTTGATTGAATTCATTCTAATAAATATGGTCAATTAAGTCCTTTTTAGACTTGTGGATTAAAAAATTATAGCCTTTTGATAAAAACTCATTTTTTTCAGCTAAAAGTTGCAATTATAATAACTTCTGCTATTCTCCTTATTAAACAAATATTCCTTTAATGCAAGTTTTGATAGGTAAAAGATGAATTTTGAACAATATCCAGAAGTTTTAGCTGGCCCACCTAAGCCAAGCTCTATTTTGCAGCCAAATATATTTTCAATGCCAGCCGGCGTGGAGCGCTTTGTTATTGAAGGTTCTGGGGCAATTCTCATACCTGTTTATTTAGGAGATAATTTCACCATTTCTAATGATGAAGGCGGTCAGGTTTGTGAAATCCTTTCTGCTGATAAAAAAGGTCATATTGACACAATGATTCTTGGTGAAACTGCAAATAATGATGCCCGTGGCTTAAAGCATTTGCTAGATAGTAATGATCAAAGTCTAATTGGATTAAGACTAGGTTTAAAATCAAGAGGTATTGACCTTTCATCTGCTAAAGGAATATCGGTTTTTGACAGCCTAAGTAAGCCTAAGGCTGAAGCAAAATTTAATGTAAAAAGAGATGGAATAATTGTAATTTCTGCTCCTGGGCATTTTATGGATTTTGAAAAACAAAACACAACCACATCACTGACAGTTCATTTAAAAAGAAGTAGTATTAAATCAATTGAAAAATTTTCATTACCAGATCCTTTGTCTGATCCTGTACTGGATTTAAGAATAAAAAGTCAAACTGCAGATAGTTATTTTGTAAAAGCTGGTGATTATATCCAAGTAATTGATGTTGATGGGCGACAGTGTACTGATTTTCAATGCTTCTCAGCAAGAAAATTAGACAAAGGTATTGAGCATGCTTTGGATGTAACTACTACTAGGTCAATACAGGGACATAGTTATCCTATGCCTGGTTTGCATGGAAAATATTATGATCAAGATTTTCTTCCATTATTAGAGGTCATTCAAGATACTTGTGGACGCCATGATGCTTTTGCTTTGGCGTGTGCATCAAAATACTATGATGATATTGGTTATCCTGGACATGTAAATTGTTCAGATAATTTTAATATGTCATTAAATAAACATGGAGTAAAAGATCGTGCTGGTTGGATGGCCATCAATTTCTTTTTTAATACTGCGATTGATGATCATGGTGTTATGTATTCTGATGAACCATGGTCTCGACCAGGTGATTACGTACTATTGAGAGCACTAACGGATTTGGTTTGTGTCTCCTCAGCTTGCCCAGATGATACTTCTCCAGCAAATGGTTGGAATCCAACTGACATACATATTCGAACCTACGATGGAAAAGAAAAATTTCAACGCGCAGTGGCAAATCGTGTCACGCCAAATAGTGAGCCTAAAATGACAAAACAAACTGGATTTCATGATAGCTTTTCAAAGCATACTCGCAATTTCATAGAATATAACGGATATTGGTTAGCAAATTGTTTTGCTGCTGCTGGTCCGATTGATGAATATATGGCTTGTAGAAAAGAATGTGTAGTTTTGGATCTATCCCCACTGAGAAAATTTGAAATTATGGGCCCAGATGCTGAGGCTTTATGCCAATATATATTTACAAGGAATATGAAGACTTTAGGCGATGGTCATGTAGTCTATACTGCTATGTGTTACGAACATGGTGGGATGATAGACGATGGTACAGTCTTCAGATTGGGGCGTGATAATTTCCGTTGGATAGGTGGATCTGACTATGGTGGTGAATGGATGAGAGAACAGGCTGAAAAGCTAGGATTAAATGTTTTAATTCGTTCTTCTACTGACATGCAGCACAATATTGCAGTCCAAGGACCAAATAGCAGAGATTTAATGAAAAATATAATTTGGACTGCTCCTCATCAACCACAGTTAGAAGATTTAGCATGGTTCCGGTTTACACCTGCTCGCATCGGAGATGAGCATGGTGTTCCAATTGTTGTGTCTAGAACAGGCTATACTGGTGAATTAGGTTATGAAATTTTTTGTCACCCAAAACATTGTGAACAAGTATTTGATGCGGTTTGGAATGAAGGAAAGAAATTTGGAATAAAGCCAATGGGCTTAGAAGCATTAGATATGGTTAGAATTGAGGCTGGTTTAATCTTTGCTGATTATGACTTTTCTGATCAAACTGATCCATTTGAGGCCGGAATAGGTTTTACAGTTCCTTTAAAATCTAAAACTGATGATTTTATTGGGAGGGATGCATTAATCCGCCGTAAAGAGACACCATCGCGTAAATTAGTTGGTCTCGATATAGATGCAGCTGTATGTGTTGATCACGGAGATGCTCTATATATAGGACGCGCTCAGATAGGTGAAATTACGTCATCTATGAGGTCTCCATTGCTAAAAAAGAATATTGCTTTAGCAAGAGTTGATGTTACACATACTGAAATTGGTACAGAATTAGAAATTGGCAAATTGGATGGGCATCAAAAAAGGTTGTCTGCAAAGATTGTACCTTTTGCTCATTATGATCCAAAGAAAGAACGGCCGCGTTCATGAAGATAATAAAACGTTTGTTAATTAAAAGTTTTTTTTGATGTTGCTTAGGAAAACTATATTGGTTGGATTGGCGCTTTGTATAGCATGCGCTGGTCATGCCCAATCTGTTAAACTCACATCAAATCAAATATTGGAATTATTGTCTGGTAAAACTGTTGTAGGGTCGTGGAGTGGAAAAGATTATAGACAATATTTTGATGAGGATGGATCCACTACTTTTTTAGGTAAAGATAACAATAAAATAATTGGAAAATGGAAAGTTGACCAAAATACGGATGAATTGAAAAGTGTGTTGTATGAAGATCAAGAATGGGAAGCTTGGTATGTAATGGAATACACTAAAGATTATTATTGGGTAAGCAAAACCACGCCTCCTACACAATTTGAAATTGAAAACGGCAAAAAACTAATTTGGGAAAAAGATAAATAACTCTTAGAAAGGCCATTAATTTAAATAGCCGTTCTAATTTTTAACTTAATTAGTTTTGAAGATATACTTCTAGGCTGTCATCTAAAGCATCTTTCCATGGTGTATGATGTATAGGTGCCATTGTGCCAGTTATAACTGATTTGTAGCTGTTATCTCGGAATGTCATTATATTTATTTTTTTATGACCTTTCCAAGCTTTGAATGCTTGGCATGCGCCTTCTACATCAAAGTTAGGGTAATCAGTTTCTTCGATTAATTCTTTGATATAATTTCCTTGATACCAAATTGCATCATAATCATCTTCACCAGAATCTTCCGCATTCTCGCGTGCAATTACATCAGCAACCATTTCAGTTTTTTCTGGGCATGATATTTTGCCCATTATAACATCTCTTGCCCACCATGCTTGAGCATCAAACATGTTAAAAGTAAACCATTGATCTTGCATGCCTATGTACATCAACGCTGGATTATGAACGTATGCAACACCTTTATAAAGATCAGCCGTGGCCAATCTATTAGCTGTTTTTAATCTTAAGTTATCATTCAAATACGGGAAATGATGCTTATATCCTGTGCAAAGAATTATTGCATCAATTTCTTTTGAGGTGCCGTCTTTGAAGTGTGCAGTATTGCCATCCATTTTAGTCAACAGAGGAACTTCTTCCCAATTGTCTGGCCAGATATGTCCCATAGCTGCAGTGCGGTGACTGACCGTGATAGTTTTAGCACCATATTTCCAACATTGTGAGCCAATATCTTCTGCAGAGTAGCTGGTGCCAATAATCAAAATATTCTGGTCTTTAAATTCTAAAGCGTCTCTAAAATCATGCGCATGTAATATACGCCCTGGAAAACTTTCAAAACCATCAAACTCTGGAACATTAGGGGTGCTAAAGTGTCCTGATGCTATTATTACATTGTCAAATTCTTCAGTATAAACTCTGTCATTTGGAAGGTCGTGAACTTTAATAAAAAATTTACCATTTTCAAAGTTTACATCTCTGACTGCAGTATTAAATCTTATCCAATCTCGGACACCCGCTTTGTTAACGCGACCTTGGATGTAATCAAATAAAACTGCTCTTGGTGGATAGGAAGCTATTTGCTTTCCAAAATGCTCTTCGAATGAATAATCAGCAAATTCTAAACCTTCTTTTGGTCCATTGGACCATAAGTATCTATACATAGAGCCATGAACGGGCTCACCATACTCATCTAGACCTGTACGCCATGAATAATTCCATAAACCACCCCAGTTAGATTGTTTCTCAAAGCATACTATTTCTGGAATTTCTTCACCATTTGCTTTTGCAGATTGGAATGCTCGAAGCTGAGCTAAGCCAGATGGTCCTGCGCCAATAATAGCAACTTTTTTTGACATTTTGTTCTCCACCGATAATTGTATTTTTAATTATTTTATATAAATAATGATGAATGATAGAAGGAATAGCAAGAATTCATATTAAAAAATATTTCTTTAATCTAAAAAAGATTATTCTTGGCTATTACATACTCAAAAAAATAAAAAAGCCTTAATAACTTGTGTCATTAAGGCTTTTTTATTTAGTTTTTTACTATTAGATATCTAAAGTGTTTGCTTTTTCCCAAGATGAAAAATGATTACAAAAATCATTCCATTCTTGATGCTTCATTTTTAAGTAAGCAGAAGAAAATTCTTCGCCCATAGACGCTTTCAGCTCAATATCATCATCATAAGCACGAAGTGCATCGAGCATATTTAGAGGAAGTTTTGGTGCGTCAGTGATTTTATATCCCTCAGCGTACATATCAATATCATGGCGCTTTCCTGGATCAGCTTTTGAGCGAACCCCAGATAATCCAGCAGCAATAATTATTGCTTGTAATAAGTAAGGGTTAACTGCACCGTCTGGTAGGCGAAGTTCAAAACGACCTGGGCCAGGCACTCGAACCATATGTGTTCTATTATTTCCTGTCCAAGTTACTGTGTTTGGAGCCCATGTTGCGCCTGACATCGTTCTTGGAGCATTGATGCGCTTATAGCTATTAACAGTTGGGTTCGTAATCGCGGCTAATGCTGAAGCATGCTTCATTATTCCGCCTAGGAAATGTTTACCACGTTCTGAGAGACCCACTTCACCTGTCTGGCCCTCACCTTTTCCTGCAAAAACATTTACTTTTGATTCTGAACCAGGTGCATCCCATACTGAGATATGCGCATGACATCCATTTCCTGTTAAGCCTTCAATAGGTTTAGGCATGAATGTAACTCTATAGCCATGTTTTTCAGCAACGCATTTAGCCATAAATTTAAAGAAGCTGTGCTTATCAGCAGTTTTTAAGGCATCGTCGTAGTCCCAGTTCATTTCCCATTGACCATTTGCGTCTTCATGGTCGTTTTGGTAGGCGCCCCAGCCCATTTCTAACATATAGTCAGAGATTTCGCGAATTACATCTAATCTGCGCATAAATGCTTGCTGGTCATAACAAGGTTTAGCTGCAGTATCGTATACATCTGATATTTGCTCTCCATTTGGAGTTAGCAGAAAAA
>CAJJAY010000041.1 GCA_905182285.1 uncultured Amylibacter sp.
CTGCTAAAACTGCTGCGGCTAAAAAGCCAGCTGCTAAAACTGCTTCGGCTAAAAAGCCAGCTGCTAAAACTGCTTCGGCTAAAAAGCCAGCTGCTAAAGCAAAAACACAAAAAAAATCTAATTCTAAAAAATAACTATTTTGATTTAGATATAAATAATATTGTTGGGCCTTAGGGGCCAACTCTAACAGGAGCCCATAATTGAAACTAATTGATCCAAAAAGTCGAAGCCAAACGCGTTTAGCCTCTTTAGTTATTTTGATTGCAATGGTTATTTGGATGATTTTGCAATGGGTCGGGGGCAAGATTGGATTAGAGGCACGATATGTGTTTCTTCTTGATTTTTTTGCATTGGCGGCATTTGCCTGGTCGCTTTTGGTATTAATAAGAGTTTGGCGTAGGCGCCAATGACTAAGAAAGTTAAAAACTTATGTTAAAAGACGAAGATCGCATTTTTACTAATCTTTACGGCATGCATGACAGGTCACTGAAAGGTGCTCAGTCGCGTGGCCATTGGTCTCAAACAGCAAAGATTATAAAAAATGGCCATGATTGGATTATTGAAGAAATGAAAAAATCAGGTCTTCGCGGTCGTGGAGGTGCAGGTTTTCCTACAGGCTTAAAGTGGTCCTTTATGCCTAAAGAGTCTGATGGTCGTCCAGCATACCTTGTAATTAATGCAGATGAATCAGAGCCTGGAACATGTAAAGATCGTGAAATTATGCGTAATGATCCACACGCACTTATAGAAGGAGCTTTAATTGCATCATTCGCAATGAATTCAAATGCTTGTTACATTTATATTCGCGGTGAATTTATACGTGAACGCGAAGCTCTTCAGCTGGCAATAGATGAATGTTATGAGGCTGGATTGGTAGGAAAAAATGCTGCAAAATCGGGGTGGAATTTTGATATTTATCTTCACCACGGTGCGGGGGCGTATATTTGTGGTGAAGAGACAGCACTCCTTGAAAGCCTTGAGGGTAAAAAAGGCATGCCTCGTATGAAGCCACCATTCCCTGCTGGCGCCGGTTTGTATGGCTGCCCGACTACAGTAAATAATGTTGAATCTATTGCGGTAGTTCCAACAATTTTGCGTCGGGGAGGTGATTGGTTTAAGTCTTTTGGACGCGAAAACAATTATGGTACAAAATTATTTGCGATTTCTGGACACGTTAATAATCCTTGTGTCGTTGAAGAGGCTATGTCAATTCCACTTCAAGAACTATTAGAGCGCCATTGTGGTGGTGTTCGTGGCGGGTGGAAAAATTTAAAAGCTGTTATTCCAGGTGGTTCATCAGTGCCATTATTGCCTGCTGAAATTTGTAGTGAGGCTATTATGGACTTTGATTGGTTGAGAGAACAACGATCTGGATTAGGTACGGCGGCTGTGATCGTAATGGATCAAAATACTGATGTTATAAAAGCTATATGGCGCTTATCAAAATTCTACAAACATGAAAGCTGCGGCCAATGCACTCCTTGTAGAGAAGGTACTGGCTGGATGATGCGTGTAATGGACAGGTTGGTTAAAGGTGACGCTGAACCTGAAGAAATTGATATGCTTTTAGACGTTACTAAGCAAGTTGAAGGCCATACTATTTGTGCATTAGGAGATGCAGCTGCATGGCCTATTCAAGGATTAATACGCCACTTTAGGGATGAAATTGAAGATAGAATAAAACATAAAAGAAGTGGCCGTATTTCACAATTTGCAGCAGAATAGATAAAATTTTAATTTTATTGAATAAAAGGAAGTTTAAATGCGTTTGGCAACTATCACACTATTTGGAATGATTATGATGTGTCCTGCACCTGGCTACTCACAATCAGCATTGTGGGATGTTGAGGCTGTAAACAAAGGTTTATTTAATATTGGAATTGCACATGGTATCCGAAAGAATTGTGATTCAATAAAAGCAAATACTTTAGTTGGTATAAGCTATGTTTGGAAAATCATTGGTCATGCCACTGATGCTGGCTTCACTCTAAAAGAAACAAGAGAATTTATTAATAATGACACTGAAAAAGAAGTATTAAGATCAAGGGTAAAAAAATACCTTGTATCATTAGGATTAGACCCTGAAAAAAGTAATTCTCTTTGCAATCTTGGCAAAGAGGAAATTGTTAACAAAAGCCAAACTGGCAAACTACTAAGGATGAATTAGGCACATGTCTGATCTAAGAAAAATCATTATCGATGGCCAAGAAGTTGAAGTTGAGGGGGCTATGACGCTTCTTCAAGCTTGTGAAGTTGCAGATGTTGAGATTCCAAGATTTTGTTATCATGAGCGTTTAACAATAGCTGGTAA
This sequence comes from uncultured Amylibacter sp., assembly GCA_905182285.1. Lineage (GTDB taxonomy): Bacteria > Pseudomonadota > Alphaproteobacteria > Rhodobacterales > Rhodobacteraceae > Amylibacter. The sequence goes on from CAJJAY010000041.1 coordinate 2,312, forward strand.
CTGTCGAATGTGTTTGGTTGAAGTAGTTGGTGGACCGCCAAAACCTGCAGCTTCATGCGCAATGCAAGTGCGCGATGTCCGTGGAGGTCGTAATGGTGAGTTACCAGAAATTAAGACTACTTCACCTATGGTCAAAAAGGCACGTGAAGGCGTTATGGAATTTTTATTAATTAATCATCCGTTAGATTGTCCTATATGTGACCAAGGTGGTGAGTGTGATCTTCAAGATCAAGCTATGGCCTATGGTGTGGATTTCTCACGATTTAGAGAGCCTAAGCGCGCTGTTGATAATCTAGATTTAGGTCCATTAGTTGAAACAACTATGACACGATGTATATCCTGTACTAGATGTGTAAGGTTTACTACTGAAGTAGCTGGCATTACTCAGATGGGCCAGACAGGTCGCGGTGAAGATGCCGAAATCACATCGTACCTTAATGAAACATTAGACAGTGAGCTTCAAGGTAACATAATTGATTTATGTCCTGTTGGTGCGCTAACTTCTAAACCATATGCCTTTACAGCTCGTCCCTGGGAATTAATGAAAACTGAGACTATTGATGTTATGGATGCTCTTGGATCCAATATTCGGGTTGATACAAAAGGCCGTGAGGTAATGCGGATCCTTCCTAGGAATCATGATGATATAAATGAAGAATGGATTTCAGATAAAACAAGATTTGTATGGGACGGATTACGCCGTCAGCGACTTGATCAGCCATATGTTCGTAAGAATGGTAAATTGAAACCTGTATCTTGGGATGAGGCATTTTCTGCAATAAATAAAGCTATTGACGGCAAGAAAATAGCAGCAATAGCAGGTGATCTAGTGTCTGTGGAGGCGATGTTTGCGTTAAATAAAATGATAAAAGATTTGGGTGGAAACTCAGAATGCCGTGTTGATGATGCTAAATTGCCTGCTGGAAATCGTGCAGCATATGTTGGAACTGCAAAAATAGAAGATATAGATAATGCTGAAGCTATATATTTAATTGGAACAAATCCAAGAACAGAAGCACCTGTTTTAAATGCGAGAATTAGAAAATCTTACATGAATGGTGCTGATATTAAATTAATTGGTAACCAAGTTGATTTAACATATAAATATAAGCACATTGGGAATGATCGCAAATCATTTGATCTATTAAGTTCAAATGAAGAAATAAATAGCCTAACAAAAAAGAACTCTTTAATAATCATAGGGCAAGGTGCACTTCTTGATGCTGATGGTGAAGCAGTATTAGCAGCAGCGCAAAACTTTGCAAAAAATACAAACTCAAAGCTATTAATATTACATACAGCAGCAGCACGTGTTGGTGGAATGGATATTGGATTTAACACAAAAGGTGGAATTAATGCGGCCTTAAAAGATGCAGAGGTGGTTTTTAATTTAGGTGCAGATGAATTGCGAATTTCTGATACCCCATTTGTTGTATATCAAGGATCACATGGTGACAGAGGAGCTCACAGAGCGAATGTCATATTGCCTTCTGCTGCATATACTGAGGAAAGTGGAATTTTTGTAAATACAGAAGGCCGTGTCCAAATGGCTGAACGAGCAGGGTTTCCTCCCGGCCAAGCAAAGGAAAACTGGGCAATATTACGAGCATTATCAGCAGTTTTAAATGTAAAATTACCATTTGATAGTTTAAATTCTTTACGTGCAGAATTGTATAAAGAATTTCCAGAAATGAATAATTTTGATCAAGTAAGAGTTAACTCAGGTAAAGACTTAAAGCAAAAAGCATTAGGTAAAGCCACATTTAAGTATGCCATATCTGATCATTATTTAACTAACCCAATAGCGCGAGCTTCTGAGGTTATGGCTGAACTATCAAAAAACACAAAAGAACGTGCCGCTTTGGCCGTAGCCGCTGAATAGAGGGTTTAAATATGGATTTTTTTCAAACTAATCTAGGTATTTTTCTAACTATTTTAGGACAAACTTTACTTGTTCTTGGATTTGTTATGATTAGCCTTCTACTATTAGTTTATGGCGATAGAAAAATTTGGGGTGCAGTTCAAATGCGACGAGGTCCCAATGTGGTTGGGCCTTGGGGCATTTTGCAAACAGTTGCTGATGCACTAAAGTATGTCTTTAAAGAAGTTGTAGTTCCTGCTGGGGCGGATAAAACTGTATTTTTTCTTGCCCCATTAGTTTCATTTATCTTAGCTGCGATAGCTTGGGCAGTAATTCCTTTTAATGGTAGGTGGATTTTAGCAGATCTCAATGTAGCTGTACTATATGTTTTTGCTGTATCGTCTTTAGAGGTTTATGGAGTGATCATGGGTGGATGGGCTTCGAATTCAAAATATCCATTCCTTGGATCATTGCGCTCTGCCGCCCAAATGATTTCATATGAGGTTTCGATTGGTTTTATAATTATAGGTATCATTATTTCAACTGGATCACTGAGTTTTATTAATATCGTTGAAGCTCAATCAGGATCTTATGGCTTATTAAATTGGTATTGGTTGCCACATTTACCTATGGTTTTCTTGTTTTTCATATCAGCTTTAGCTGAAACAAATAGACCACCTTTTGATTTGCCAGAAGCAGAATCTGAACTAGTTGCTGGTTATCAAGTTGAGTATTCATCCACCCCATTTTTATTATTCATGGCTGGAGAATATATTGCGATTTGGTTGATGTGCGCGCTAACTACTATTTTATTCTTTGGTGGATGGTTATCTCCTTTACCAGATTCGTGGATAGAATATATGCCATTTTTAGGTCATGGCGCCCTCTGGATGGTCCTCAAAATGGGATTTTTCTTTTTCTTATTCGCTATGGTTAAAGCAATAACACCGCGTTACCGATATGATCAGTTGATGAGATTAGGTTGGAAAGTCTTCTTACCATTTTCACTTGCTTGGGTAGTTTTGGTGGCTTTTCTTGCTCAATATGGTGCATTTGGAGGCGCTTATGCAAGATGGACAATAGGTGGGTAATGCATAATTAAAATGGATAATACTACAAGCAAGTTTATGGATCAGTATATTAAAGTAATTTTTGTTAAATAATTTAATAAGTTTATCAATAATGAGTGCTTTGTTGTTGAAGAAAACTTGAATTTATATATCTACGGCGTTGTTGTGCTATCTACTTAAAAAGCATGACACGTCTAAAATTAAAAGGCTAAGGAGATAAAAATGTCATTTGACTATGTACGTGCTGGAAAATACTTTTTATTGGCAGATTTTTTCGTTGGCATGAAATTAGGTTTGAAATATTTTTTTAAGCCTAAGGCAACATTAAATTACCCTCATGAAAAAGGCCCTTTATCTCCGCGTTTCAGAGGTGAGCATGCATTACGAAGATATGCAAATGGTGAAGAGAGGTGTATTGCTTGCAAATTATGTGAAGCTGTATGTCCAGCTCAAGCTATAACTATTGATGCTGAACCTCGTGAAGATGGATCACGTAGAACTACGCGTTATGATATTGACATGACAAAGTGTATTTATTGCGGCTTTTGCCAAGAAGCATGCCCTGTTGATGCTATTGTAGAAGGACCAAATTTTGAATTTGCTACTGAAACACGCGAAGAGCTTTTTTATAATAAAGATAAACTACTTTCCAATGGAGATCGTTGGGAAGCAGAAATATCTCGAAATCTAGAACTTGATGCTCCATATCGCTAGGAATAATGATGACTGTTACCTTATTCGCATTTTATCTTTTCTCAATTACGGCTGTGATGTCTGCATTATTCGTCGTAGTTGCTCGTAATCCTGTTCATTCAGTTTTATGGCTCATACTTACTTTTTTCTCAGCCGCATCCATGTTTGTACTCATGGGGGCTGAATTCGTCGCGATGCTTTTAGCAATAGTTTATGTAGGAGCAGTAGCAGTATTGTTTTTATTTGTTGTTATGATGTTAGATGTTGATTTTGTTGAGCTAAAATCAGGTATGCAAAAATACTTTCTTATTGGATCGTCAATAGGATTGGTGTTGCTTATGGAGCTTGGTCTTGTGATTAGTCATTGGAAAGTTGCACCTGAAGCTGGGAGCTTATTACAATCACCAACTCCATCTATAGATGAAACTCACAACACATTGGCTTTAGGCCAAATACTTTATAGCGATTATATTTATTTATTCCAAATCGCAGGTTTGATACTTTTAACAGCAATGATTGGTGCAATTGTTTTAACTCTTCGCCATCGAACTGATGTTAAAAGGCAAAATGTTGTAGATCAAATGCAACGGGACCCAGCAGATGCAATGGAAGTTATAACAGTCAAGTCGGGGCAAGGATTATGATACCAGTTGAATATTATCTCACGGTTGCAGCTTTATTGTTTGTTATCGGAATTTTTGGAATATTTTTGAACCGAAAAAATGTGATTGTTATATTAATGTCTATAGAGTTAATGCTTCTAGCTGTTAATATAAATTTTGTTGCTTTTTCCACCCATTTAAATGATTTGGCTGGACAGGTATTTACATTGTTTATTTTAACTGTCGCTGCTGCTGAGGCAGCAATTGGTTTAGCAATACTAGTTTGTTTCTTTAGGGTTCGAGGAACCATTGCAGTTGAAGATATTAATGTGATGAAAGGCTAATCCATGGAAATGATTTTGTTATTCGCACCGTTAGTCGGTTCCATTATTTGTGGATTTGGCCATCGCATTATTGGCGAAAAAATGGCTATGTTTGTATCTACTGGTGCTCTATTCCTATCAGCAATATTATCATGGATAATTTTTACTAAATTTCAGGGTGAAGGTTATACTATTTCACTTTTCCGCTTTATTGAAAGTGGGAGTTTATCGGCTGATTGGTCTATTCGAGTTGATCGTCTAACAGCAATAATGCTCGTTGTTATAAATACAGTTTCTGCACTGGTACATTTATATTCTTGGGGCTACATGGATAAAGATCCTCAATGGAAAGAAGGTGAAAGTTATAAGCCACGCTTCTTTGCATATTTATCTTTCTTTACATTTGCGATGCTGATGCTTGTCACTTCTGATAATTTGTTACAAATGTTTTTTGGTTGGGAGGGTGTCGGTGTAGCATCTTATCTCCTTATTGGTTTCTACTATCGCAAACCAACTGCGGGTGCTGCTGCTATGAAAGCATTTATAGTTAATCGAGTAGGTGACTTTGGTTTTGCTTTAGGAATATTTGGATTATTTTACATGACTGGTAGCATAAACTTTTCTGAAGTTTTAGATCCACACAACGCCAAAGAATTAAGCAAAACTACTTTTAAATTTTTATCATGGCAACTGAATGCATTAGAAGTAATCACAATGTTATTGTTTATAGGCGCCATGGGAAAATCTGCCCAATTAATGTTACATACTTGGTTGCCAGACGCCATGGAGGGACCAACTCCTGTGTCTGCATTAATACATGCTGCAACAATGGTTACAGCTGGTGTATTTATGGTATGTAGACTTTCACCGTTGATGGAATATGCAACCTTTACACCAAATTTCATTGTTATAATTGGTGCAACAACGGCATTTTTTGCTGCTACAGTTGGATTGGTTCAAAACGACATTAAACGTGTTATTGCATATTCAACCTGTTCACAATTGGGATACATGTTTGTTGCTGCTGGTGTTGGTGCTTATGGAGCGGCAATGTTCCACCTGTTTACTCACGCATTTTTTAAGGCGATGTTATTTTTAGGTGCAGGATCAGTTATCCATGCAATGCATCATGAACAAGATATGAGAAATTATGGAGCCCTAAGAAAAAAAATCCCATATACATTTGCAGCAATGATGATTGGTACATTAGCTATTACTGGTGTTGGCATTCCATTAACTCATCTTGGGTTTGCAGGATTTTTATCTAAAGACGCTATAATTGAGAGTGCATATGGAGCAGGAACCGGTGTCGGGCAATATGCTTTTATAATGTTGGTCATTGCTGCAGCAATGACAAGTTTCTATTCATGGCGTCTAATATTTCTTACGTTCTACGGAAAAGCTCGCGGCAATGCACACACGCATGACCATGCACACGAAAGCCCGCTTGTAATGATTGTTCCTCTAATTGTTTTAGCTTTTGGCGCTATTTTTGCTGGAATGATTTGGTATGAAGATTTCTTTGGAAACCATTGGGAAGAGTTTTTTGGCTCATCTTTGTATGCAAATCACGATACAAATCATGTTGTTCATGATGCTCATTATGTGGCTAATTGGGTAAAAGCTTCTCCTTTCGTTGCTATGTTATTTGGATTTTTAATGGCAATGTGGTTTTATATTTGGTCACCAGAAAATCCTGCTAAATTGGCAAAACAACAAAATTCAATTTATAAATTCTTTTTAAATAAATGGTATTTTGATGAGCTTTATGAAATTATTTTTGTTCGACCAACTAAGTGGTTGGGTGATTTCCTTTGGAAAAAAGGTGATGGATCTTTTATTGATGGAGGCATCAATGGAATAGCATTGGGAATTATTCCATTGTTAACTCGTAAATATCAAGCGATGCAATCTGGTTACTTGTTTCACTATGCATTTACTATGGTCATAGGGGTAGCAGTGATTGTTACATGGTTTGCGCTTACTGGGGGATCCAACTAATGGATAATCTTTTGTCTATTGTAATATTTCTTCCAACAGTAGCAGCTTTAATTCTGGCTGTTATTCTAAGAGGTGAAGATGAATTATCGCAAAGAAATGCTAAAATCTTGGCGTTAATTGCAACATTGGCTACTTTTATTATTAGTTTACCATTGCTTACTCAGTTTGATCCAAAAAATACTGGTTTTCAGTTTGTTGAAGAATACGATTGGCTTGCTGGGTTAAAATATAAAGTTGGTCTTGATGGTATCAGTATACTATTCGTTATGTTAACAACTTTTCTGATGCCAATTGTAATTGGAGCATGTTGGACAGTTAGATCTCGTGTTAAAGAATATATGATTATGTTTCTAATTCTTGAAACAATGATGTTAGCTGTTTTCAGTTCTTTAGACATTATACTTTTTTACGTTGTTTTCGAAGCTGGATTAATCCCAATGTTCTTAATTGTTGGCATTTGGGGCGGGAAAGATCGAATATACGCAGCCTTTAAACTGTTCTTATATACATTACTTGGATCAGTTTTAATGTTGATTGCTATTATTTACATGTGGTTTGAAGCTGGCTCGACAGATATTCCTACCTTAATGCAGCATGAATTCTCATCTGAAAATATGATATTATTTGGTATAACAATAGTTGGTGGCATCCAGTCTTTATTATTCTTAGGCTTCTTTGCCTCATTTGCAGTCAAAATGCCAATGTGGCCTGTCCACACTTGGTTGCCAGATGCACACGTGCAGGCACCAACAGCTGGTTCAGTTGTTTTAGCAGCTATTCTATTGAAAATGGGTGGTTATGGATTTTTACGATTTAGCTTACCGATGTTTCCTGTTGGATCAGAAGTAATGGCAACTTTTGTAATGACACTTTCTGTAATAGCAATAATTTACACTTCCCTAGTAGCACTCGTTCAACAAGATATGAAGAAATTGATTGCCTATTCTTCCGTCGCTCATATGGGCTTTGTTACTATGGGGATTTTTGCTTTAAACAAACAAGGATTAGATGGTGCAATCTTCCAAATGCTTAGCCATGGGTTTATATCAGCAGCGTTATTTTTAGGTGTTGGTGTGATTTATGATAGAATGCACACTCGAGATATTGATGCATACGGTGGAATAGTTATTCGAATGCCAGTTTATGCTCTGATATTTATGCTTTTTACTATGGCAAATGTGGGATTACCAGGTACATCTGGATTTGTTGGTGAATTCTTGACTTTAACTGCTGCATTTAAAGCAAATACATGGATAGCTTTTGGAGCAACAAGTGGGGTTATTTTATCTGCAGGGTACGCATTGTGGTTATATCGGCGTGTGGTTTTTGGAGATTTGGTAAAAGAAAGTTTAAAGGGAATATCTGATATGGATATGCGTGAAAAACTACTCATGGCTCCACTAATTGTTATGACCATATTATTAGGAATTTATCCTGCATTAATTTTAGATTTAATCGGTCCATCTGTTAATGCTTTATTAGAACAAGTACATGCTGCCCAAGGAGTTATAATTGATGCAACTTCTAAAGCCATTCATTAAAGGGGTATCAAAGCTATGATCAGCACGGATATCAATATAGTTTTACCAGAAATTACTTTAGCTGTTTTCTCAATGGCTGCATTGATGGTCGCTGTTTATGGCGGCAAAGATAAATTAGCAGGTCTAATGATCTGGGTAACTTCAGGTGTGATGTGTGCATTGGGCCTATGGATAGCATTTTGGGAACCAGGTACAACAACAGCTTTTAATGGCTCTTTTGTAAACGACGGGTATGCTCGTTTTGCCAAAGTAGTAATTTTATTTGGTTCTGCAATGATGCTGTTGTTATCTCAGGATTATTTAGAAAAAAATAAATTACTAAAATTTGAATTTCCAATTTTAATTGCATTAGCCACGCTTGGTATGATGTTAATGGTATCTGCTGGAGATTTAATGGCACTGTATATGGGGTTAGAACTACAATCCTTGGCACTTTATGTTGTTGCATCGTTTCGCCGGGATAGCATTCGTTCAACAGAAGCGGGATTAAAATATTTTGTTTTGGGGGCATTATCTTCCGGCCTATTACTTTATGGAGCATCATTAGTTTATGGATTCTCCGGTACTACTAATTTCGCAGGGATTTCGGAAACAATTCATGATGGGAAACTTGGACTGGGTATGCTCTTTGGATTAGTATTCTTATCAGTTGGCATGGGTTTCAAAGTATCTGCAGCACCATTTCATATGTGGACACCTGATGTTTATGAAGGTTCTCCAACTCCAGTTACTGGATTTTTTGCGACTGCACCAAAAGTAGCTGCTGCTGGATTATTTGGGAGAGTGGTTCATGACGCATTTGGCGGCGCTATTACTGACTGGCAACAAATTATTGCATTTTTATCATTTGTTTCGATGTTCCTTGGTTCAATTGCAGCAATTGGGCAAACAAATATCAAACGCCTTATGGCCTATTCATCAATCGCTCATATGGGTTTTGCTCTGCTTGGGCTATCATCTGGTACACAAGAAGGTGTCCAAGCATTGCTAATTTATATGGCAATCTATGTTACTATGAATATTGGTGTATTTGCCTTTATTCTAAATATGGAACGTGATGGACAACCCATAACTGATATTAAGTCTCTTGGCTTATATTCTCGGGTCGAACCAATTCGAGCTGCTGCATTAGCTGCTTTAATGTTTAGCCTTGCAGGAATCCCACCTCTAGTTGGTTTTTTTGGTAAATTGTATGTTCTTAAAGCTGCTGTAAATGCAGGATTGTCTTGGTTAGCAATATCTGCTGTAATTGCTTCAGTAATAGGTGCATTTTATTATCTTCGTATTATATACTTTATGTATTTTGGTACTGAAGTTGAAAGAATGACTGGCAAAATGCCACTTCTACATAAACTTGCACTATATGGAGCGACATTAATAATGCTATTGGGTTCCATAAATTTATTTGGAATTGAAGCAATTGCAGCTGATGCTGCAGCGTCTCTTTTTAAATGATAGAATGGCCAGATGGTTATGACCGTGTTACACATTTAACAATTGATAGCACAAATAGAGAAGCTTCCAGGCAAGCAGCTGAAACTAATAAACCCACTTGGATATTTGCGGATGAACAGACTGCAGGTGTTGGGCGTCGTGGGCGAAAATGGTCCAGTCCAAAAGGTAATTTTTCTTCTACTTTATTGATGCCAATTGAAGGTAATTTATCAACAGTTGCTCTTCATAGCTTTGTAGCAAGTTTAGCTTTGAGGGATTCTTTAGTTCATATTACACGTGATCCAAAAAGATTTAACTTAAAATGGCCAAATGATGTATTAATGGATGGATGCAAAGTTGCAGGTATATTACTTGAAACTAGTGGAGTTGGTCCAAGTCATTTGAATATTGGCATTGGTGTTAACCTTTCCACTTTACCTGAAAGTGACACGATCGAAATTGGCTCAACACCCCCAATATGTCTTGATATTAATATTATACCATTAGATTTTTTAACGATTTTGGCTAATTTTTTTGCTACACGATTAACTCAGTATCAAAATTTTGGATTTGAAGTTATTCGAATGGATTGGCTGAAAAATGCTGCAAATATAGGCAAGACAATAACTGCAAAAATGCCAAATGCTCAAATTGTAGGGAAATTTGTTACAGTAGACGAACAGGGCGCAGTTGTATTACAAACAGGGGATGTTAGGCGCATAGTTCATGCGGCTGATATTTTTTTCTAGGAGGCTATAAATGTTATTAGCAATTGATGTTGGCAATACAAACACTGTTTTTGCAATTCATGATGACAATAAGTTTGTTGCTTACTGGAGGTGTGAGACTTTGGTTGGGCGAACAGCAGATGAATACTTTGTCTGGCTAAATCAATTAATGGAACTAAATGGCGTCAAGGGCAATATTGATCGAGTCGTTGTTAGCTCAACGGTCCCTAGAGTCGTATTCAACTTACGTATTTTGTCAGATCGATATTTTAATTGTAGACCATTAGTGGTTGGAAAGTATGATTGTATTCTTGGTGTAGATGTGCGGGTTGATACTGGCACAACAGTTGGAGCTGATCGATTGGTTAATACTATAGGAGCTTTTGATCAATTTGGTGGTGATTTAATAGTTGTAGATTTTGGTACGGCAACAACTTTTGATGTGGTTGATCAGGATGGGGCATACATTGGGGGTGTTATAGCACCAGGAGTTAATCTTTCTTTGTTAGCGCTTCATGAACGTGCCGCTGCTTTACCGCATATTGATATTGCTCAGCCTGAAAAAGTAATTGGTAAAAACACCGTAGCATGCATGCAGTCTGGAATTTTTTGGGGATACATTGGCTTAGTCGAGGGTATTTGTAAAAAAATTAAATTAGAACATCCAAGGCCAATGAAGATTATATCTACAGGTGGCCTTTCAACATTATTTGAACGTGGTACGAATGCTATTGACCACATTGACCTAGATCTGACATTACACGGTCTATATCTGGTAGATCAGAGAAATCGGAAATAAAATGACATCTAAAAATAAATTAATTTACTTGCCTCTAGGTGGAGCAGGTGAAATTGGTATGAATATGTATCTTTATGGCTATGGGCCAAAAGGTAAAGAACGTTTCATTTTGGCTGACGTGGGAGTGACATTTCCTGCAATGGATGGAACCCCAGGTGTTGATTTGATAATGGCTGATACAAAGTTCATTCAAGATAAAGCTGATCAATTAGATGGAATTTTCATAACGCACGCTCATGAAGATCATATTGGTGCAATCGGTTTATTATGGCCTCGTCTTAATGCGCCTATATATTGTCGTAAATTTACTGCAGTTGTTGCAAAAGCTAAGATGGAAGACAGAAATCAAAGCTCAGATATGATTGAGATTTTACCTCCATATCCTGAAATGAAAAAAGTTGGACCATTTAAAGTTGGAATATTGCCTGTACCACATTCTATTCCAGAAGCTTCTGGTTTGGTTATTGAGACGCCTGAACAGAGGATTATTCACACGGGTGACTTAAAACTAGATCCTAATCCAGTAGTTGGTGAACCGTTTAATTCTAAACTATTTGCAGATTTAGGCAATAAAGGTGTGGATGTTCTTGTTTGTGATAGTACAAATATTTTTTCAAATAAACCTGGACGTTCAGAAGCAACTTTAGTTAAGCCGATTGCTGAAATGATTAAAGGTGCAAATGGAATGGTTGTAGCAACAACTTTTGCATCTAATGTTGCTCGTTTGAAGACATTAGCACAAGCTGGAATAGATGCAGGTCGCTCTGTTTGTGTTCTTGGTAGGTCAATGCAAAAGATGCTTGGCTATGCACATTCTACTGGTGTTCTTGATGATTTCCCACCCACTATTCAGCTAGAGGATGTTCCAAATATACCTCGTGAGAACTTGATGTTGTTGGTTACTGGATCTCAAGGGGAGGGTCGTGCTGCTTCTGCTCAACTAGCGCGTGGAAAATATTTAGGCATTACAATGCAAGAGGGTGATACATTCTTATTTTCGTCTAAAACAATTCCAGGCAATGAAGTTTCTGTTAGTAGAATAATTAACTCTTTTGCCATGCAGGGTGTAAATGTAATTGATGATAGTGCTGAAATATATCATGTTTCTGGCCATGCAAATCGCCCTGATTTGGAAGAAATTCATCGTTTATTGAAGCCAAAAATTTTAATTCCAATGCATGGTGAGTACCGTCATTTAAAAGAGCATTCTGATTTAGCATCTTCAAAAGGTATACAATCTTTAGTTGCACCAAATGGAAGTGTTGTTGAGATTGACGATAAAGGTGCAAAGATTGTTGATCATATTGAAACAGGTAGAATCTATCTTGATGGCTCACGATTAATTGGTGCTTTTGATGGAGTGGTCTTAGATCGTATTAGGATGGCAACACGGGGTATGGTCGCTATTTCATTAGTAATTGAGGGATCAGAGGTTTTGGGTGTTTGGGCAGAGCCAATAGGGTTACCTGAAACTGAAACGTATGAAGATGGCTTAGTTGAAATGATTGAAGAAAAAGTAGAAAATGCTCTTATTAAATCTAAAGCTAAATTACTAAAAGATGACCAAGAGGTTGAAAAATTAGTATCAAAAGTTGTTTCAAGTGTTTGTAAAAATGAAGTTGGGAAAAAACCAGTTACGCGAATTTTAATCAATCGTCTTGAAAGTTAAGCTTTAGTTTGTAAATACTTCTTAACTTATTTTTACTAACGTAATAAAAATGCCGGCACATGTTCACCAAGACCTTTTACTGGGTTCTTAGTGTCCTTTTGAGCGTCTTTAGTTAGTGAAGTCGCCTCAGATTTTGAAATATCAATATTTTTAGGTTCCGTATTCTTTAATATTTTATTTTCTGGCTGTTTTTGATTAGTTTTATTTTCATCTTTTTTGGCTGTATTTTTTAGACGTTCTTTATTTATTATTTTTGGAGCTTTTTGTAATTCAAATTCAAGTCTAGGTATAGATTGCTTTACTAATTCTTCAATCTTGTCCAGATGCTTGATCTCATGTGGCAAGCAAAGCATAAATGCCCAACCTTTACGCCCTGCTCTTCCAGTGCGTCCGATTCTATGAACGTAATCTTCAGCATGTATTGGTACATCAAAATTGAATACATGAGAGACTGCTGGAATATCTAAGCCTCTCGCTGCAACATCTGACGCAACCAATAAAGTAATATCATTATTTTTAAAGCCTGCTAAAACTTCCATTCTATATCTTTGATCAAGATCACCATGTATAGCGCCTACAGAATGGCCATGTTTCTTGAGTGATTTCATCACTATGTCTACATCAACCTTACGATTACAGAATACTATTCCGTTTGTAAGTTTTTCACCTTCCTTGGCAATAATGGTTCTTAAAAGGTCACGCTTCTTTTTTGGTTCTGATTTGCGATTTTCTGCTTTGAAGCAAATTACATTTTGGGTGATATTCTCAGAGGTTGTTGCTTGTCGTGCAACTTCAACAAGTTTTGGATTTTGCAAAAACTCTTGTGTTATGCGTGAAATTTCTGGTGCCATTGTAGCGCTAAAAAAAAGTGTTTGGCGTGTAAATGGTGTTAGTTTAAATATACGCTCGATATCAGGAATGAAGCCCATATCAAGCATACGATCTGCTTCATCAACCACCATTATTTCTATACCAGTTAGTAGTAATTTTCCTCTTTCAAAATGGTCAAGTAGACGGCCTGGAGTTGCAATTAATACATCCACGCCTCTGTCAATTAGACGATCTTGTTCTTTGAAAGAAACACCACCAATTAGAAGAGCCATATCTAACTTTACATATTTTGCATATTGTTCAAAATTTTCAGCAACTTGAGCGGCCAACTCTCTTGTTGGCGCTAATACAAGAGAACGAGGCATGCGAGCTCTGGCTCTTCCCCTAGCTAACTTATGTATCATAGGTAAAGTAAAGCCAGCAGTCTTTCCAGTTCCTGTTTGCGCAATCCCTAAGATATCTCTACCTTCTAGCGCATGTGGAATAGCTTCTGATTGTATTGGAGTAGGGGTGTCATAGCCAGCATCATTAATGGCTTTCATTACTTTTGGACTTAATCCAAGGTCGATAAATTTTGTCATATATCCTGCATGTTTTGCGGCGTTAAAATTTGCCGTTTATAACACGGCTCGGCAATCGGAATACTACCAGTTCATCAATACAGTTTTATTTAACCTATTTGGGATTAAAGTCAATTCAGGCAATGCTTTTAGATTATTTAATCTAGATCTATATAATTGATTAATATTAATTTGATATAATATTTTTTGTTGTGCTATACATTCGTTATATTGAATAGATAGGGGTATGTTAATGCAAACTAAATTGAAGTTATTAAGTATTTCTACTTCATTAATTATTATTTCTAGTTCTTTATTAGCTAATGAAAATATAGTAGATCAGTATCCCAAATCTGCTTTATACTCTAGTCCTTACGAAGTTATACCCAATGTATTTAGCGCTATAGGTGCTACTGCCCCTCCGACATACCAAAACTCTGGGCATAATAATAATTTGAGTTTTATAATTACTGGAGACGGGGTGGTTGTGATAAATAGTGGTGCAGCTTACATCTTAGCAAAAGCAATACATGAAGAAATAAAAACAATTACCAATCAGCCAGTTAAACTAATTATAAATGAGAATGCACAAGGCCATGCAATGCTTGGTAATAACTATTGGGCTGAATTAGGTGTGCCAATATTGGCCCATGAGCAAGCTGCACATGAATTTGAAGAGCGGGGGTATAATATATTAGAGCGAATGAAGCTTTATAATTTAGAAAAATCTCAGGGTACTATTTTACAGGGTCCAACTGAAACTTTTGCTGATAGATATTTAGTGCCATTTGGAGATTTCCCAGTTGAAGTACTTTACCTTGGGCCTGCACATAGCACTGGTGATATTTCTGTTTGGCTGCCAAACCAAGAGCTGGTAATAGCTGGTGATATTGCCTTTCATGAGCGAATGTTGCCAATATTTGAGGATACAAATACACTTGAATGGATCAATACTTGGAAAAATAAATTTGAAAAGTTGAATGCAAATTTTGTTATTCCTGGTCATGGCCATCCAACTAATATGCAACAGGTTAAGCGTTACACCCATGATTATTTGGTATATTTACGCGCTAAAATTTCTGAACATCTAGATAATGGTGGTGATTTAAAAGATGCATATTATGTAGACCAAACTCCTTACATGAGGTTGGATACATTTGAAGAATTAGCAACTAGGAATGCTGGGCGCATATATCAAGAAATGGAATTTGAATAACTAATTATACAATAATTACTTGAGACTATACCATTATGTCTTTTGTTGCGGTTAAATTAAGTAATGGGTAATCTCGTTCAACTCTATCAATGTCCCATTGCAATCGTGTCATGTACACTGGATCACCATCGTGATCCATTGCCATATGGCCCTTATTAATATCAATAAATTTTTCAACGTCTTCTTTAACGCCAGAAAGCCATCGAGCTGATTTAAATTGTGATTGTTCAAATCTTACAGGTATTCCATATTCCAATTCTATTCTTGATGCCAAAACCTCAAATTGCAATGCGCCGACAACACCAATAATCCAACCTGAACCAATCAAAGGTTTAAATAATTTTGCTGCGCCTTCTTCTGCAAATTGGTTTAAAGCTTTGTCTAAATGCTTAGCTTTCATGGGATCTGTTGCACGAACTGATTGTAATAATTCTGGTGCAAAAGATGGTATACCAGCAAATTTTAAAATTTCACTTTCTGTTAAAGCATCTCCTATTCGAAGTTGGCCATGATTTGGGATGCCAATAATATCGCCTGCCCAAGCTTGTTCGGCTAATTCTCTGTCTGCAGCTAGAAATAGCATTGGAGAAGCTATTGCCATTATTTTTTTTGTTCGTACGTGAGTTAGTTTCATTCCACGTTTAAAATGCCCTGAACACAATCTAACAAATGCTATACGATCGCGATGCTTTGGGTCCATGTTGGCCTGAACTTTAAATACAAATCCTGTAACTTTAGGTTCATTTGGAGAAATTGGCCTTACATCAGATGGTCGGATTAATGGTTTTGGTGCAAAATTACCAATTCCTGTCATTAGTTCTTGTACACCAAATGAATTAATAGCTGATCCAAACCAGATTGGCGTCATTGTACCGTCCATAAATGACTGGTGATCAAATTTTGGCATTAATTCTTTTGCCATTTCGATTTCTTCTAAAAATTTTTCTAGAAGATTTGCAGGCACCAATTCGCTTAATTTTGGATCGTCTAATCCAGAAATTTCTATACTTTTCGCAACAACATTTCGATCTGCACGGTCCATTAATTCCAAACGATCGTTCAAAATATCATAACAGCCCATAAATTCTCGCCCAACTCCAATTGGCCAGCTTGCGGGTGTTACATCAATTGCTAAATTTTCTTGTATTTCATCAATGATATCAAATGTATCACGACTTTCACGATCCATTTTATTACAAAAAGTTAAAATTGGCATATCACGCATTCGGCAAACTTCAAATAATTTTTGAGTTTGGCTTTCTACACCTTTAGCGCCATCTATAACCATTACAGCGGCGTCAACAGCTGTTAGCGTACGATATGTATCTTCAGAAAAATCTGAGTGCCCTGGCGTATCAACTAAATTAAACCAATAATCACCAAATTCAAAAGACATAGCAGAGGCAGATACAGAAATTCCTCGATCTTTTTCCATTTGCATAAAATCTGAACGAGTTCGCCTGGCCTCACCTTTGGCTCTAACCTGGCCTGCCATCTGTATGGCACCACCGTATAATAAAAATTTTTCTGTTAGTGTAGTTTTCCCTGCATCTGGGTGAGAAATAATCGCAAATGTACGTCTGCGGTCGATTTCTGGGGGCAAAACTATGTTTGTGTCTGAACGAGTAATCATTTTGTTTCTATATGCAGGCTTTAGCAAAAGGGCAAGAATGCTTGAGGAATAATTAATTTATTTTAAAATGAATTGATAAAAAAGTTATAGAAAATGATATTTTATAAATAATTCTTATTGATGAAACTTAAAATATATTTTACCTAAACCTAATAATATAAATAAAACATTATTTAATTGGTTTGAATTTAAAATGCGTGTTTATAAAGAAGCCTTGGTGGCATTTTCCGTTGGTCCTTTAATGTATATTCAAGGAATGATAGTTCGCAAATATGCTGCTGAACTACCAGAAGCTATTGGGCCTAGGGCAGGCACAATAGGACACGGTAAGCCCCTAAGAGTTCTTGTTCTTGGAGATAGCTCTGCTGCTGGTGTTGGTGTGAATACTCAAGATGAAGCTATTGCAGGACAATTAGCTGCACAGCTTGCTGATAAATTTCAAGTTAAATGGAAACTTCTTGCAAAAACTGGGGCTACTACAAAATCTCATACACAAGCTTTACTAGAGCAGGTTGAGGGTAAGTTTGATGCCGCTATGATCTGCCTTGGAGTTAATGATGTAACTCATGGAGTAAATTTAAAAAAATGGTTAAAGCAGCAATCACAATTGTATGATATTTTGGAAAATCATTTTGGAGTTAAAGACATATATGTGTCTGGTATTCCACCAATTAAATATTTTCCTTTATTGCCACAGCCATTGCGTTGGTTTTTAGGCCGCCGAGCTGACCGATTTGATCACTGGCTAGCGGCTTTGATTAATGATCGCCAAAATTGCTTTCATATTCCAATTGCGTTTCCACCTGATAATTCATTAATGGCATCTGATGGTTACCATCCTAAAGCAAGTGTTTATGCCGAGTGGGCAAGTTGGGTAGCAGAAAAAATAAAAAATAGAAACTTTTAACTTATTTGTTCAAATATCAATGAATTGACATAATTTTCAAATAATTGATATTATTCCGTAGCCCATATGATAGATGGTTTTTAAATCTATTGGACAATTACATGATATCATTAGCGAACCCATGGGCATTAGTTTTATTTGTTATGATTACTGGCCTTGTAAGTTTGGTGATTTCAAAAAAACCAATAACTGTTGGTAGTTTTTTTGATGGTAAGAGTGAGGGTCTTGAACCTAATCTATGGACTTTAGTTTTCAGTCAAGTCACAACATGGATTTTTGCAAGATCTTTAATGAATGCAGCAATATTAGGTTTTTTCTATGGGTTTGCAGGAACATTAGCTTATTCATTTTATTACCTTTCATTTTTAACAGGTGGTTTTATTGTTTATAGAATCCGTAATAAAAATATGGGGTCTGTTCAGGATTGGTTAGGGTATTACTTTGGCACATTAGGTCAATGGACTTATAATTTTTTAATTATACTTCGGCTGTTATCGGAAGTGTTTGCTAATTTAATCGTAATTGGCCTTATATTTACAGCCGCTTTTCCCGATTACGAAATGGCAGGACAAGCTGCAATTCTTGTATTAGCTGTCGTTGGTTTCCTTTATTCGGCAAAAGGTGGCTTGCAAGCAAGTCTGCGTACAGATGTATTTCAAATGATTATTTTCTTAATAGTTTTTGGAGTTTGTTTTATCACTATGATAAAAAGTAACGATTTTTCTTTTATTTCCATCTTAAATTCAAAAGGAATCCATAATGAGGGTGCCAGACCTGGATACATATTGATACTTGTTGCCATGCTGCAAGTCTTTTCATATCCAGCACATGATCCAGTAATGATGGACCGTGGTTTCATCGCAAATCAAAATAAAACAAACCTTAGTTTTATTTTAGCTTTTATATTGTCTACATTTTGTATTTTTGGATTTGGTATGTTTGGGATTCAAGCAGGCATTGTTGGTTTTGGATATGAGAACCAACTACTAGGCACATGGAAAAATATGTTTGGAACAACTGTATATTTTTTCTTAATCTGTTCATTATTAATATCAGCTATGAGTACTTTAGATAGTGCATTAGCATCTTCAGCAAGGCTTATTATAGATGAATTCTATTTATTTGAGCGGAGCATTAAAAATGGTAGAATTGCAATGAGCGTCTTTATGATTTCTGGACTATTATTTACTCTTTTTCCAAATCAGAGTTTATTTGATGCAGTAGCAGTTACTGGTACAGCATCACTATTTTTGACACCTGTAATGATAATAACATTTTTGGGAGGAAATATTCAAAATTGGGCTTACTTCATAACATGGCTAATTTCTATTATGGGTGCATTTGCATATGTTTGCCGTGACCACGAGGTAGTTTTATATTTATTTCCTGGAACACATAAATATGACCAGTTACTTTCAATTTGTTTATACGTTCTAATAATTGGTTTTTTACTGTGTACTTTAAGCATTCTTTTAAATCGGTTTCTTGCAAAGATTAGATGTGATTGATAAAAAGCAATATTCCTGATTATTTCAGTCAGAAAATTGGACAAGAGGCCAAATTGGACAAAAAAGAAGTACAATTAGAATTATGTAATATTATTCGCAATTTTGATGGCCGTATTGTTGTTAATGGAGTTTCATTAAGCTTAAGTGCTGGAGAAGTTACGTGCTTACTTGGCCCATCAGGTTGTGGAAAGTCTACAAGTTTAAGAATTGCAGCAGGTGTAGATCGGCAAGATAATGGACAAGTTATAGTCTCAAATAAGCTTGCCAGTTCTGATGATGTTCATCTTCCCCCAGAGAGTAGAGGGATCGGATTAATGTTTCAAGATTTTGCATTATTCCCTCATTTAAATGTGATGCGCAATGTTGCGTTCGGCTTGAGAGGCTCTAAAGATCAAATTAAAGCTAGAGTATTTGATATGCTGAAAAGAGTAGGAATGTTGGAGATGGCAAACCAATATCCACATCAATTGTCAGGTGGTGAGCAACAACGGATTGCGCTAGCACGTGCATTGGCGCCTAGCCCAAAAGTTTTGCTTATGGATGAACCGTTTTCAGGATTAGATAACAGACTTCGTGATGAAGTAAGGGATAGTACTTTAGCTTTATTAAAAGATGAAGGTACTGCAGTATTATTGGTTACACATGAACCAGAAGAAGCTATGAGAATGGCAGATCAAATTGCATTGATGCGAGATGGTCAAATAATACAAGTTGGTGCGCCATATAATATTTATAACTCTCCAATTGACAGAGGTGCCGCCGAATTCTTTAGTGATATTAATATTATTACTGGCGAAGTGCAGGGTTCTTTAACAAAAACACCATTTGGTGATTTCTTAACTCCAGGTTATGGAGATCAAACTAAACTAGATATTGTCATTAGGCCACAGCATTTAAAGATTGATTTTGATAGAGCTGGTCGAGGACCTAATCCAACACTTGAAGATGGAACTCCTGCAAGGGGTGTGGTTGTAAGGGCAAGGTTTATGGGGCAGAATTCTTTAGTTGAATTCGCTATGGATTATGAAGATGTTTGCCTAAAGGTAATTGTACCTGGTGTTTTTCTTCCTAAACCTGGCACTCCACTTTGGTTGTCTGTTAGAAGAGATCGGTGTTTTGTATTCGCAAGTTAGTCAATAATTTAAAATTTTTAGCATAAAGCTAGCTTATTTAATATTTTATAAACATTTATATGAAATATTGGTACTTAAATTGCATATAAGATTTGAACTTTGATAAAAAATCACCCATTGTCTAAAATGAATATGATAATAAATTAGTTTACTGATTCACTTTTACTGGAGTATTTAAATGTACATGGCGTTAACACCTTTATTCATCCAAAATATTGGCCTACCTGGCATATTGCTAATTGCAGTAGTTGTTTTGGTTATGTTTGGACGAGGCAAAATTTCTAACCTAATGGGTGAAGTAGGTAAGGGAATTACAGCATTCAAAAAGGGAGTATCTGAAGGTAAAGAAGGTTTAGAGGAATCAATTGATGATGCCGCTGAATCAGCTAAAGATGTAACTCCTAAAAAAAATAAAAAATAAATTATTAATAGCAAGATTGAAAACTAATGCTTGATATTGGCATGTCTGAAATGGTTATAATTGGTGTCGTTTCGTTAATCGTTGTCGGCCCCAAAGATTTGCCTCAAATGTTTAGAAAAGTCGGTACTTTTGTTGGTAAAGCCCGTGGAATGGCCCGCGAATTTCAAAGTGCTATGCATGAAGCAGCAGAAGATTCAGGTGTAAATGATTTAAAGTCTAGTTATGATAAAGCAACGAATTTTAAAGATTTAGGCCTAGATGATTTAAAGTTAGGAGCAGAATACTCAGCAGATTTAAAACCTGCAGCAGATATTCCTTCTGTAGCTCCTCCTAAAGACATAAAAAAACAAGTGAAATCACCAATAAAAAAGCCTGCTGCAAAGAAAAATATATCAAAAACAGCAAAAACAGCAAAAAGTAAGTCTGTGTTAAAAAAAATAACTAAAGAAAAAGTTGTTAAGAAAGCCAAATAAATGAGTAATGACGAGAATGATGAGCATTTAATAGAATATAGTGCTGCACCATTAATTGAACATTTAGCTGAGCTTAGAACAAGATTAATTTATTCAGTATTGGCTTTTGTGGTTGCAATGCTTTTGTGTTTTAGTTTTGCGCGCCCACTTTTATTTTTTTTATTAGAGCCTACTGCTAAAATTTTGCAAAATTATGGCCAAGCACCTGACTTCACAACTTTTGCAGCTCAAGAAAACTTTTTTGTATATTTTCGTATTTCTGTATTGATGGGCTTTGGTTTATCTTTTCCTATAATCGCTTTTCAACTTTGGCGATTTGTTGCTCCAGGGTTATATAAAAATGAACAAGGTGCATTTCTCCCATTTATTATAGCTTCCCCATTGTTGTTTTTAGCTGGCGCGTCCTTTGCCCATTATGTTGTTAGTCCATTAGCAATGAATTTCTTTATTGGATTCTCTGATTTTGGTACAGATGGTACAAAGATTGCTATAGAGGGTGAACAAAGAGCAGTTTTTGTTCCTCGAGTTAGCGATGTTTTAGATTTAACCTTAAAATTTATATTTGCTTTTGGATTATGTTTTCAATTGCCTGTGTTATTAACACTTTTGGGAATGGGTGGGATAGTATCCAGCCAAGGCTTAAGGGACATGCGTAAATATGCTGTTGTTGGAATTCTTATTCTTGCCGCCATAGTTACACCACCTGATGTAATTACTCAGGTAATTTTATTTGTAGTTGTCTATATGTTATATGAAGTTTCAATATGGTTGGTTCGTATGGTTGAAAAAAAGCGGGATGATCAACTTGCAGAAGACGGATACTTTGATGATGAAATGGATGATGAATAGTGAGTGAAGCATTGGAACGGATTGCTGATGCGCTAGACAGATTATCACCAATACCCCTAGAAAAACCAAATTTTGACCAATGCGATGTGTTTCTTTGGCAAACAAAACCAATGGGTCTTGTTCCAATAAATAATGTTTCGTGCCTTGATATTAACTTATTATTGGGTATCGATAGTTCACGTGATACGCTTTTAGCAAATACCCTGCAATTTGCGCGGGGATTTCCAGCAAATAATGCTTTATTATGGGGTGCAAGAGGAATGGGTAAGTCATCCTTGGTGAAAGCTGTTCACCAAGATATTGGTGGAGTGATTTTAATAGAGATACAACGTGAAGATTTATCCTCTATAAGTGATTTATTAAATATATTGCGTTCATCGAATAAAAGATTTTTACTATTTTGTGATGACTTAAGTTTTGATCATGATGATACAACATACAAATCTTTAAAAGCAGTATTGGATGGCGGTATTGAAGGTAGGCCTGATAATGTTTTATTTTATGCAACATCAAATCGTAGACATTTAATGCCACGTGATATGATTGAAAACGAAGGCCAATCTGGCGTTAATCCTGCGGAAGCAGTTGAAGAAAAGGTTTCACTTTCCGATAGGTTTGGTCTTTGGCTTGGTTTTCATAGCTGTTCTCAGGATGTATACCTCGCTATTATTAGAGGTTATTGTGATAGATATTTAATAGATATTAATAATAAAGATTTATATGCCGAAGCTATAGAGTGGCAAGCAACTAGAGGCTCAAGATCGGGGCGAGTTGCGTGGCAATTTTTTGTAGATTTAGCAGGGCGAAGAAACGTTTCCTTATAAAATTTTAATTATTTAACAAGTAAGGCACTGGATCCACTGCTTGTGTACCTTTTCGCACTTCAAAATGAACAAATGAAGGATTACCATCTGCTGCAGATCCAATTGTTTGACCTGCTTCAATGCTAGCGTCTTTTGATAAATTAACATCTGTAATATTTGAATATACGGTATATAGATTATCTTCATGCCTTAATAAAATAATCGTAGTATCTCCAACAGATTTAGAGATCAGTGCAACAGTACCTTTGGCTGCAGCTTTAACCCTGGTACCTTTTACAACTTTATAATCTATGCCTTCATTTCCACCTGATTTATTTGAAAACGCTCTAATAATCTCTCCATCAACAGGAGCTATCATTTTCCCAAGAGACATTTTTTTGTTGGTCTTGATAGGTTCTATTTTTGTTAAATTAGTTTCTTCACCTGACATCTCAGATTTTGGAATATCTAAAGAGGCAACAGTTTCTGGCATAAAATTAGAGGTATTATTTGCTGTTGGTATGAGCAGTTGCTGACCATTTCTAACCGCCAAATCAGGACCTAAACCGTTCCATGAAGATAATTCAGTGACTGAAACATTATAAAGAGCTGCAATGCTTTGGGCAGTCTCACCGGATCTTACAGTATGTCTTACAGGCTCATCACCTTGTTGAACTTTTGGTAATAAAGATGGTGCACTATCTAAAGCGAATGTGGCAATATCTTCTATTGCACCTGTTGAGGATAAAATTTCACCTGTTGGGATTGCTAATATTTCGCCTTTTCTCAATTTGGCTTCTGATTTTAATCCGTTATATCTCGCTAATTTGTCAACTGGAATACCTACTCTGTTTGCCATTGATCTAACTGTATCATAAGTTTTTGCTACTGCAATTTGGTAGTTTGGATAAGTAATAACTCCATTTTTATCCGCTGCGGGGCGTTCATATGTTCTACTTACTGGAAGTGTTGGTGGTTGATCTATTTTATCACCAATAGTTGTTAATGTAGTATTCCCATCACATGAAGATAGAAAAATGAATGATAATACAATCAATGAAAAATGTTTAAAATTAAAAATTATTTTAGACATGAACTTACCTTTTTTGAATTTGGATTTACCTCAGGGTTAGGTTTAAATTGAATTTTTTTCATATTAAGCCAATCCAGATAATAAAGGAACAAATCTTACTTCTTGAAGCTCTTTATAATCTAATCCTTTGTTTGATTTCGTTATTTTTATAAGTGTTTGAACAGTGTTCGATTGGCCAACTGGTAAAACCATTACTCCACCTTCTTTTAATTGCGCTAAGAGATTAGCAGGGGGATCTTCTGCGGCTGCTGTTAAAATGATTCGATCAAAAGGTGCCTGATTAGGCAATCCTAATGATCCGTCCGCTGTAATAACAGTCACATTAACCAATCCAAGATTATTTAACGTGTTATTAGCCGATTGAGCTAATTTTGAAAACCTTTCAACTGTATATACGCGACGGGCAAGTTGAGATAGAACTGCTGCCTGAAAGCCAGAACCAGTTCCTATTTCTAAAACTTTATCTCGTGGGCCAGGATTTAATGCTTGTGTCATCTTAGCAACAACGGATGGCTGGCTAAGTGTTTGACCAGATGCTATTGGAAGCGCAGTGTCTTCATATGCGCGATCTTGAAATGCTCCAGTTGCAAATGGATCTCTTGGAATTAATTCCATAGCATGCAAGACACGCTTATCAGTTATGCCACTATTCCGAAGCATTAGTAGATATTGCATCAACTTCTCAGGGGATGGACTCATAATTTTAGCAATTTTTTCAAAATAAATTGATCAGTAAGGTCAATACTACATGGTGTAATGGAGATTTTTCCATTTATATTTGCATGAATATCTGTTCCTGAACCTGTATCCTCTTGTTGTTGAGGGAGTCCTTTGATCTTTAATACTTTATCTGAAGTTTCTGTACTGAACGGCGCGCCCGATCTATAACCTTGCGTTGTAAATGAAGTTCCAGTTACGTCTTTTCCTAAACATGGTGGAAAATTAACATTATAATGGACTGGAGCAGAATTATTTCTCCATAAATTAAACGATAAAATATCTTTTATCGTTTTTAACCCATGCATGCTAACTGCATCAAACAAGTTTTCGTTGTTTAAATTTGGGCCAAAAAATTGTGATAAAGCTATTGCTGGAATGCCATTCATCGCAGCTTCTATTGTGGCTCCAACTGTACCAGAATACATAGTATTCTGTCCTGCATTATTTCCACGATTTACTCCAGAAAGTACTAAATTAAATTTATGCTCATATTCTGAAATTCCAACTATTACACAATCAGCAGGTGTTCCATGAACTGCCCATTTGTTATCAGTTTGTTTATCTAAAATTATTGAACTGTGGTAGCTTATAGCATGGCTTACACCTGATTGTTCAGATGCAGGTGCAACTGTTAGAATGTTTTCAGCGGAAGTTAATCCTAGTGCAATATTATAGAGTACTTCTAGGCCTGGTGCGTTTATGCCATCATCGTTGGTAATAAGTATTTTCATCTATATTTGCCTAACCTTTTGATGAATTGCTGATATTATAATATTTATATTAAATAGCACCAATTTTTTAATTCAGAGTATGCTAAATTTAATCACCTAATATTCATAATAGAACTATTTTGATTTAAATATGATTAAAAGTGCAAAGATTTATTAGTATTTTTTATTTATTCTAAAACACCTTTTATATTTAATTTTGTTTTCCCACCTAAATAGTCTTTCAAAGCATCGGGTAAAATTATTGAACCATCTTCTCTTTGGCCGTTTTCCAGAAGGGCAATCAAACACCGACCAACTGCTAAGCCGGAACCATTTAGCGTATGTACAAATTCTGGTTTTTGAGTATCAGACCTTTTAAATCTTGCATTCATTCGCCTTGATTGAAAATCACCACAAGTTGAACATGAACTAATTTCTCGATACGCGTTTTGTCCAGGTAGCCAAACTTCAATGTCATTTGTTCTCTTAGCGCTAAACCCCATATCTCCTGTACATAATTTTACTGTACGATAAGGTAATTCTAATTTTTCTAAAATTCCTTGAGCACACTCTGTCATTCTATCAAGTTCAGAATCTGAATCTTCCGGTCTTACTATTGAAACCATTTCGACTTTTTCAAATTGGTGCTGTCTTAACATTCCAGATGTATCACGGCCTGCAGAGCCTGCTTCTGATCGAAAGCATAAAGAGTGAGATGTGAATCGCTTTGGTAAGCTATCTTCAGTTGTGGTTGTATCTGCGGCAATGTTTGTAAGTGTAACTTCAGATGTAGGAACCAACCACCAACCATTTGTAGTTTGATAACTGTCTTCAGCAAATTTTGGTAGTTGGCCAGTTCCAATCATTGCTTCATCGCGCACTAACACAGGAGTATTAACCTCTGTTAATCCATTTTCAGTCGTGTGAATATCTAACATAAACTGTGCTAATGCACGATGAATTTTAGCTATTGCACCTGATAATATAACGAAACGGGACCCTGACATTTTGGCTGCTGTCTCAAAATCCATACCTTTAGAGACTGATTTAATTTCGTAATGTTCTAGCGCTTTAAATTCAAATTTTGGTATACTTCCCCATTTGTGAATTTCTACATTATCTTTTTCATCCAAGCCGTTGGGAACGTCATCGTAAGGTAAGTTGGGAATTGTTAGCAGTAAACTATTGAGTTTATTATCCATATCTTTAGCGGATTCTTCTAAGTTAGCTATTTCTGCTTTTTTTTCAGAAACAAGGCTTCTCAATCTTTCAAATTCTGCATTATTGCCTGATGCTTTGGCTGCTCCAACCATTTTTGAAGCTGTGTTTCTTTCTGCTAATGCAGTTTCCGCACTTGTAATTTTAGCTCTTCGTTCATGATCTATATTTAATATTTTATCAGAGATTGCCTCAATCCCACGGCGCTTTAATGCTGCGTCGAAGTTATTTGGATTGTCGCGAATTGTGCGGATATCATGCATAGGTAACCTCATACTATTTTGAGCTTTATGCACGAAAATCGATGTAAGGTTAAGAGGGAAATAATAAGATTATTATTTTTTGTTATTCTTAATAAATAAATTTATTTATATTCAAATATTCATTATGATTAGCGGGTTGTCCTTGCTTATTGATATGACTCCCGTTAGGTATCGACGCAAAGAAATTACGGGTAATTTTATACCCCTTAACATTGAGGATTTTAATATGTTTGCAACTCCTGCATTTGCACAAGCGGCTGGTGGCGGTTTCGCCGGTGGATTAGGTGGCTTTATGCCATTAATTTTAATTTTTGGTATCATGTATTTTTTAATGATAAGGCCTCAACAAAAGAAAGTTAAGCAGCATCAAGCTATGGTTGCCGCAGTTCGTAAGGGTGATCAAATTGTAACTGCAGGTGGTTTGATAGGTAAAATAACAAAAGTTAACGCTGATAATGAAGTTGAAGTTGAAATTTCTTCTGGTGTTAAAGTTAAAGTTGTTCAGCATACTATTTCACAAGTTTTGAATAAAACTGAACCTGCAAAATAATTAACTCTAGGTATTAATAAATGTTGCAATTCTCTTTAACCAAGAAAATTTTAATCTGGGTTGTAGTCGCTGTTGGTTTTCTTTTTGCTATGCCAAACGGCTTCTATAGTCGTGTGGAGAGCGTAAATGATGCTCGTATGCAGCTGGAGAATGGTTACACTAATCCAGAAATAGTAAAAACAGCATCAAATTGGCCATCATTTTTACCAAGCTCATTAGTAAACCTGGGTTTGGATCTACGAGGTGGTGCTCACTTACTTGCAAGAGTGCGTGTAGATCAGGTTTATGAAGCTCGCATGGATGCATATTGGCCAGAAGTCAGAAATGCATTAAGAAAAGAGCGTGCAATAATTGGTACAATCCGTCGTGTAGATGGAGAAAATTACGACTTAAGAGTAAGAATATCAGAGCCGGATAAATTGGAGCGAGCAGTAGAAGTCATAACTGCATTAGCCAGGCCAGTAACAACGTTATCAGGTGCTGGATCAAAAGATATCATTGTATCTTCACAGGATGATATGGTTATTATTGAATTATCAGAAGCAGAAAAAATTGCTACTGATACAAGGACAATGGAGCAGTCTTTAGAAATAATTCGACGCCGCGTTGATGAGGCTGGAACTAGAGAGCCCACAATTCAACGCCAAGGTACAGACCGTGTATTAATACAAGTCCCTGGTATTGGATCAGCTGAAGAGTTAAAAAGTATTATAGGTAAAACAGCAAAACTTACCTTTCATAAAGTTATCCAGCGAACTTCAAATTCTGATGAGCGTATAAAGACAAGACAAGTACTTTTACCTGCTCAGGATGACGAAGGTGTCTATTATGTGCTCGATAAAACCCCAGTTATAAATGGTGATCATCTCACAGATGCTCAGCCTGCTTTCGATCAAAATAATCGTCCAGCCGTCAGTTTTAGATTAAATACATCAGGTGCAAGGATATTTGGACAATATACTGCAGAAAATATTGGAACACCATTTGCTATTGTACTTGACAAAGAAGTCGTTTCAGCTCCCACAATTCAAAGTCATATTTCTGGTGGTTCTGGAATTATTACTGGTCAATTTGGCGTTGAGGAAACAACTCTTTTATCTATTCAATTGCGTGCTGGCGCATTGCCTGCAGAATTAGAATATCTTCAAGAGTCAACCGTAGGCCCTGATTTAGGTCAAGATAGTATTGATGCAGGTACTCTAGCTTGCATAGTTGCATTTATTGCAGTGCTTGCCTTTATGATCTTGAGTTACGGACTTTTTGGGTTATTCGCTAATGTTGCATTAATAATAAATGTTGCACTAATTTTTGCAGTTTTAAGTATTATATCTGGTACACTTACTCTTCCAGGAATTGCTGGAATTGTCTTAACTGTGGGAATGGCAGTTGATGCAAATGTTCTTGTTTTTGAACGTATTAGAGAAGAGCTAAAAAAATCAAAAAATCCACGAAAAGCCATTGAGCTAGGCTATGAGCGGGCATTTAGTGCAATTATTGATGCAAATATTACTACATTGATTGCTGCTGTAATCTTACTAATATTTGGTTCTGGGCCGGTAAAAGGATTTGCTATCACTTTAGGGATAGGGATTGTCACTTCGGTGTTCACAGCAATCTGGGTCACAAGATTATTAATATCAATATGGATTGATCGAAAACGTCCAAAAACAATAGAAATATAGGAGATTGTGATGCGATTAAAGTTGGTCCCAGATAAAATTAAAATTGACTTTTTTAAATCTACTAAAATAACTTTTGGTGCATCTGTAGTTGCAATGATTGTTTCAATTTTTCTGTTTTTCTTTAATGGTTTAAATCTTGGGATAGATTTCCTAGGTGGAACAACAATAAGAACAGATTCAGAAAATTCTGTAAATGTTAGCTCTTACAGGGCGGCGTTAAAGCCACTAGGTTTAGGAGACGTTACAGTTACAGAAATTTTTGATGTAACCAAACCAGATTTAAATGCAGCTCAAATTAGATTTGAAGCACAAGATGGAGAAGAAGCTGCAACTGTTGAAGTTATTAGTGCGGTTAAATTAGCATTATCATCATTAGATGACACAATAAAATTTCCACAAGTCGAAAGTGTAGGACCTGAAGTTTCTGGGGAACTAGTTAAAGCAGCAATTACAGCAGTTCTAGCAGCTCTAGGTGCTGTCTTATTTTATATCTGGTTAAGATTTGAATGGCAGTTTTCTGTGGGTGCGATTGCGGCTTTATTGCACGACATTGTTATTACAATTGGCATTTTTTGTCTTTTACAAATAAAGTTTGATTTAGCAATTATAGCAGCTTTACTAACTATTGTGGGCTATTCACTGAATGACACTGTTGTAGTTTTTGATCGTGTTAGAGAAAATTTACGCAAATATAAAACAACCCCATTAAAAGATTTACTCAATATGTCGATAAATGAAACTTTATCTCGTACAGTTATGACTTCTTTAACAACACTAATTGCATTGATTAGTTTATTTGTTTTGGGAGGTGACGTTATTAGAGGTTTCGTTTTTGCAATGATTTGGGGTGTTATAATTGGTACATATTCATCAGTTTTTGTAGCATCCTCAATACTTTTAAGACTTGGTGTAAAGCGCGACTGGGATAAATCTAATGACGGTAAAGCTGGCACTCAGTTTGCTGGCATTGATGCATGATATCTATTATTGAGCAAACCCTGTCATTTGATGGATTGGTTTGGTTGATTATTACTGTTATATTTGCGGGATTGGTTCGAGGATTTGTTGGCTTTGGAACTGCATTAATTTTTATGCCAATTGCTGCTTCTGTCACAAGTCCTATATGGGCTATTATTATAATGATGTCGTTTGATATATTTGGCCCTTTGGCTTTGCTTCCTAGAGCTTGGCGTGATGGTGAGCCAGCTGAAGTATCCTTGCTTGTTGTGGGTGCAATTGTAGGATTGCCAATTGGAGTATATTTCCTCACCCAAATTGATCCAACTTTATTTCGCTGGCTCGTATCTATACTCACTTTGTTAATGTTAATTCTTCTGGCAAGAGGCTGGAGATACAAGAATCCACTAAATAATTTTATGTTAATGTTCATTGGCTCTGTTGGTGGATTTATGGCTGGAATTGCAGCTCTTTCAGGTCCACCAGTCATATTAACTTATATGTCTAGCCTGAGGCCTCCTTCAGTTATTAGAGGTAATACAATGTTGTATTTATTTTTTGTTGATATTTTATTGTTTGCTGTATTTTTGTTAAAGGGTTTGCTATCTTTGCTGCCATTTGTAATTGGATTATTTTTGGCTATTCCATATACTCTAGGTGGATTATTGGGGCAAAGGTTATTTAATCCCCAAAAAGAGCTATTGTATCGTAGAATTGCATATGGGCTAATTGCTATAAGTGCATTAATGGGATTGCCAGTTTGGAGTTAAAAAATGGAAATAAATGAAGTTTCATTTACAGGACAACCCCCTGTTGATGCTTATGGCCCTGGCTTTTTTCGTGTTGCTAATGC
>CAJJAY010000042.1 GCA_905182285.1 uncultured Amylibacter sp.
GGGGCTTACCTCTTAGTAAAAGTCCATCGTTCTCTAACGACCGCATAATTACTGAAACTGTTTGTGCAGATAGGCCTGATCTACGTGCAATTTGAGATTTTGCAAGATAACCATGTCGACGAACAAGAGATAAGACAAGTCGTTCATTATAATCTCGAACACGACTTTGGTTGGCTCCTCCACTTGGATCATTCACTTTTTCAGAAGTTTTATTTAACGTATAAAAAATCACTTTTTAGAATTTTTAACCCCAACTATAGTTACTATGTTGAGATTAATGTTTGTTTATCATGGCTCAAGCTACGTATTTAATCAATATAAATAAACTAAATTAATTAATAAATCAAAATGATTTATCTATTGACAGAATGTGTGTCATTGTGATTTGTATATTTGGTGAGAAGCAAATCTATGCTTTTAATTAACTGGGAGAACGACTTATGAAAAAAACTATTATCAAATCAGTAATAAGCGCAATTGCTGTAACAACACTTTCTACGGGTGCTTTTGCTGCAGATACCGCAGCTTGCTTGATTACTAAGAATAATACGAATCCTTTCTTTGTAAAAATGAAAGAAGGTGCTGAAGCAAAGGCTAAAGAGGCTGGTATAGATCTTAGCTCATATGCAGGAAAGGTTGATGGTGATGCTGGACCACAGATTACCGCAATTGAAAATTGCATGGCGGCTGGTGCAAAAGGGATTTTAATTACAGCATCAAACGACTCTGTAATTCCAGCTTTGAAAAAGGCACGTGCGGCAGGCATTCTTGTTATCGCACTAGATACTCCAATAGCTGATCCTGAAGCACAAGATATGACTTTTGCAACAGATAACTTTGAAGCAGGCCTGCTAATAGGCAAGTGGGCAAGAGCAAAGATGGGCGATGCTGCAAAAGATGCAAAAATTGGTATGCTAGACATTAATAAAGACAATATTTCTGTTGATGTAGCACGCGATACTGGCTTCTTAGTGGGTTTTGGCATCGATGTGCCAAATCTAAACGTAATGGGTTCTGAGACAGATTCGCGCGTGATAGGCCATGAATCATCACTTGCAAACCCAGAAGGTGGAGTTACTTCTGTGGAAAATCTACTTGCTAAAGAACCTGGTATGAACGTTGTTTATACAATTAATGAGCCAGCAGCTGAAGGAGCATACCAAGCACTTAAAAAAGCAGGAAAAGAAAAAGATGTCTTAATTGTTTCTGTTGATGGTGGTTGCCCAGGTGTTGCCAGTGTTAAGTCAGGCGTTATTGGTGCAACTTCTCAGCAATACCCCCTACTTATGGCATCTAAAGGTATCGAAGCTATTGCAACATTCGCAAAAGATGGCACGAAACCTTCTGCTTCTGACGGACTAACATTCTTTAATACAGGCGTAAATCTTGTAACAGATTCACCAGCTGATGGTGTCCCATCAATTGATTCCACAAAAGGCACTGAACTCTGCTGGGGTTAATTTGAATAATCTAAAGTATATGATTAAAGTAAAAATAAGGGGCGGTGCATTTTCCGCCCTTTATGTTCAATGTTTATAAATAAAATACATGCTGGGGAGCTTGGGTATATTGAGTCAATCTGAATTTGAAAAAAACTTAAACAGTGCAGATAGCGCAGTTGCTGTATTTGAGCGCGATGATCGGACGTTTCTATCCAATGTGCGAAATGCTGTAAGAAATTACCCAACACTCGTTCCTGCATTAGTTTTAATTGTTAGTATTCTAATTTTTGGCATCATTGCACCAAGATTCTTAAGTCCTGGTGTCTTGTCTTTAGTACTTCAACAGGTAACAGTAATTGGTATTGTTGCAATCGCACAAACGTTGATAATTTTAACTGCAGGGATAGACCTTTCAGTTGGTGCAATATTGGTTCTTTCAACATTTGTGATGGGTAGACTTTCTGTATCTTATGGCGTCCCACTTCCAATTGCAATTGCTGCTGGTATGGCTATTGGCACACTCATGGGTGCATTCAATGGCTTTCTTGTCGCTAAGATCAAACTACCACCGTTCATTGTAACACTTGGAACGCTATCTGTATTTACAGCACTCAAATTGTGGTATTCTGGATCAGAGTCTATTCGAAATTCTGACATTGAAGCAAATGCACCTTCACTCCTTTGGTTCGGTGAAGCAGCAGCACGTCCTTTTGGAGCTACAATTACATATGGTGGAATTGCATTAATTTTATTAGCCGCAGTTTTTTGGTTCATTCTGCAACACACTGCTTGGGGCCGCCATGTATATGCAATTGGAGACGACCCAGAAGCTGCTGCCCTATCAGGTATTAAAACTGATAATACACTTATTTCTGTTTACGCTGTTGCAGGATTGATTTGTGGCTTTGGAGCCTGGGTTGCTATTGGGCGTGTTGGCTCAATTTCACCAATCTCATTTGAAGAAATCAATTTGGCTACCATAACTGCTGTTGTAATTGGTGGCACATCACTGTTTGGAGGGCGAGGATCTATACCTGGCTCTGTGCTAGGTGCATTAATTGTGGGAGTTTTCACAACAGGCTTATCGCTGGCTGGTGTGGATGACTACTGGCAAATGTTTGCAGTGGGTAATCTTGTTTTAATTGCTGTTGCCTTGGACCAATGGCTGCGGAGGGCTACACAATGAAGAATATCATTCATAATGTAGAGCCCATACTTCAAGCTAAAGGTTTAATGAAAAGATACGGCACGGTTGTAGCGATGAATGGTGCAGACTTTGATCTCTATCCAAATGAAGTTTTAGGTGTTATTGGTGATAATGGTGCAGGCAAAACCACTCTTATACGTGCTATTTCTGGTGCTAACGCGCCTGACCACGGAGTTATTGAGCTCGACGGAAAAGTTGTAAACTTTCACACTCCAGATGACGCTCGGAATGCAGGTATTGAAACAGTATATCAAAACTTGGCTTTGTCGCCAGCCTTATCAATTGCGGATAATATGTTTCTTGGCCGCGAGATTCGTGAAAAAGGAATAATGGGGAAACTATTTCGCAAATTAGATCATAAAAAAATGGAAACATTTGCACGTGATAAACTGTCAGAATTGGGACTTCTTACAATTCAAAATATAAACCAGGCAGTCGAAACTTTATCTGGTGGACAGCGTCAGGGAGTAGCAGTAGCAAGAGCCGTGGCGTTTGGATCTAAAGTTGTAATTATGGATGAGCCTACTGCAGCTTTAGGTGTAAAAGAATCTCGTCGAGTTTTAGATTTGATTCAAGATGTAAAATCTAAAGGTATACCTATTGTACTAATTTCGCATAATATGCCACACATTTTTGAGGTTTGTGATCGAATTCACATTCATCGCTTAGGTAGACGTCTTTGCACGGTTGATCCAAAAATAATTTCGATGTCTGATGCTGTGGCCATGATGACAGGAGCAATGGAGCCACCACCCGAAGCTTTGGATGCAAGATGAAACCAAAGGCTCTTAGCGATTATATTATTAAACATTCTGAAGGTGAAAAACGCTATATTGTGGCTATCGCGGGCCCACCAGGAGCGGGTAAGTCTACATTTGCAGAGGCACTTCTTTTATTGCTAATAGAAAAATCTATTCAAGCAAAAACTATTTCTATGGATGGATTTCATTTAGACAATTCAATCTTGGCGGAACGCAATCTATTAGATCGTAAAGGTGCACCAGCTACTTTTGATACTGCAGGTTTTATTCACTTAATGAACAGGCTAACTAGTTTTGAAAATAATGTAGTCATTCCAGTTTTTGATAGGAAGAAGGATTTATCTATTGCAGGCTCAAGCATCATAACAACAAAAGATAAAGTGTTGATTGTTGAAGGAAATTATTTACTCATTGAAGAAGAGCCATGGGCTAAATTAAAAAAATCTTGGGACCACACAATTTTTATAAATCCTGGTATAGATACCTTAGAAAATCGTTTGCTAAATAGGTGGCTTAGGCATGGTTTGAATTCACAAGATGCAAAAAACCGCACCTTAATTAACGACTTACCAAACGCACGCTATGTAATTGAAAAATCTTCAGGTTCAGACACTCAAATTTTCTAATCTTTAAGGTTATTATATTATTTTTCAAAATATACTGAAAAATTATTTAAGGCTTTTTGACTTTTGTCTGTATTAGCACAATCTGATGCACGCTCTCGTTTGTCTGACAGCACCGCCACTCTTCCTATATTTTTTAATGGTGTTATAAATATACATAAAATTGATAGGTGTATTAAAGATGCATAAACTCATAACAAATAACCATGTTCAAAGCTTCCAAAGAGATGGTGTTGTCCTAATAAAAGGACTTTTTTCTAATTATATTGATATAATTCGATCAGGTATAGAGTATAACATGTCATTTCCTGGGCCATATGCAGCAGAAAACCTAAAAGAAGGAGAGGATGGTCGGTTTTTTGATGATTATTG
>CAJJAY010000043.1 GCA_905182285.1 uncultured Amylibacter sp.
CAACATATCCGCTTTACCTAGAGAATACCATGGATCCATGACACAATCAGAACCAAAGCCAACATTTATACCTGCATCTCTAAGTTCAGGCACACGAGTTTGCCCTCGTCGTTTGGGATAACTGTCATGCCTTCCCTGAAGCATAATATTTATTAAAGGATTTGGGATCACATGCATTTCAGCTTCTGCAATTAATGGTATAAGTTTTGATACATAGTAATTATCCATAGAATGCATTGATGTTAGATGAGAACCCGCAACCCTACCGTTAAGTCCTAATCGCGAAGTTTCAAACGCTAAAGTTTCCACATGTCGGCTTTGTGGGTCATCACTTTCATCACAATGCATATCAACCATCAAGCCTCTATCTGCTGCTATTTCACACAAATATTTTATAGAATCTGCTCCATCTTGCATTGTTCTTTCAAAATGTGGGATTCCACCAACAACATTAACTCCCATATCTAAAGCATTAATTAAATTTACTTTTGAATCTGGATCACGAAATATGCCGTCTTGAGGAAAAGCAACTAATTGAAGATCTATGTACGGTGCTACTATTTTTTGAACTTCAAGTAATGCTTCAACGCCTTTCAAAGAATTGTCACATATATCAACATGAGAACGAATTGCACCAATTCCCATTGAGACGGCCAAATCACAATACCGCAAAGCTCTACTTATGATCTGATCTGTTGTTTGAATTGACTTTAGTTCACTCCAAAGACCAATTCCCTCAAGTAATGTTCCAGAAACATTCATTCTTGGGGACCCTAATGAAAGCGTTGCATCCATATGAAAGTGTGGATCAACAAATGGCGGTGAAATCAAATGACCTTTAGCATCTATGTTTACTTCGGCATTTGCTTCTATTCCGCTTTCAATTGCAATGATTTTTCCATTTTTACAGGCGATATCAACACCATTTTGTCCATCTGATGAATTAGCATTCTTAATTAGTAAATCAAAATCCATTATCTAGCTCCCTTAAACCAAGGCTTTAATAAAGCTCTGGGGTATTCAGCTCTTCTAGCAACTATAACCAAAGCAATTATAGAAAGAACATATGGTGCCATAAGAAATACTTGAGATGGTAAAAAGGCCCCAACTTCGGTTTGCAAACGTACTTGAAAAGCATCAAAAGCCCCAAATAGAATTGCTCCTAATAGTGCCTTCCCAGGACGCCAGCTTGCAAAAATAACTAATGCTATACATATCCACCCACGCCCATTCACCATTCCAAAAAAGAATGAATCAAATGCAGACATAGTAAGAAATGCACCACCAAGAGCCATGACAGATGAACCAACTACTATTGCCCCAATACGCAAACCATAGACAGACAATCCTTGGGCATCAACAGCATCAGGATTATCACCAACGGCTCTAATAGACAAACCTAATGGTGTACGGTTCAAAATCCACCAAACCAAAACCACCATAAATAAAGCCAACCAAGTCATAGCGGTTTGTTCAGCTAAAACCAAACCAATAAAAGGTATCTCAGAAATATATGGAATATCCAAAGGTTGAAAAGGTTCAATTTTTGGTGGTGAAGACAGTTTTGGTAATGCAG
Organism: uncultured Amylibacter sp.; assembly: GCA_905182285.1. GTDB lineage: Bacteria > Pseudomonadota > Alphaproteobacteria > Rhodobacterales > Rhodobacteraceae > Amylibacter. The sequence continues at coordinate 1,577 of CAJJAY010000043.1, forward strand.
TACGATAGGTAAAGTAACTTATTGAAGTTGCCAAAAGTGTCACACCTAAACCTGAAACGTGCTGAGACAAACCAAGTGGAACTGTTAATATTGCATGAATTAAACCAAAAGTTCCACCTACAATGACAGCAACTAATAAACCCATCCAAAGAGTAAACCCAAACCAAACAGCCATCCACCCCGCCATTGCCCCAGCTACAAATATACCTTCAATTCCTAGATTTAGAACACCAGATTTTTCACAAATTAAGGCGCCCAAGACACCGAATATCAATGGCGTTGCTATTCGCAATGTTGCAGCCCAAAAGCTTTCATTTAAAAGTATCTGCAAAATATCCATCAAGCATTCACCTTGTTTGTTCGAATAAATCTATAGCGCGCTACAAATCCTCCGATGAGGACACATATTAAAGAAATTGCTACAACTAAATCTGCCAGATAACTTGAAACTCCTATAGCTCTACTCATAGTATCAGCACCGACAAAAATTGAGGCTATAAATATTGCTGAAATAACAACTCCAATTGGGGATAAGCCTGCCAACATTGCAACTACGATACCAGTATAACCAAAGCCTGGGGATAAATCTGTTGTCAGATAGCCTCTTAAGCCAGCAACTTCACTAACACCAGCTAATCCAGCAATGGCCCCAGATACCACTGCCGCCCCCATGAATGTGCGATTTACATTAATCCCAGCATGCAGTGCAGCTGGAGCATTTTCACCAACTGCCCTGGTTTTAAATCCCCAAATACTTTTTGATAATAATAAGTGTACTAAACCTGCAGAAATTAACGCAATTATTAAACCTGCATGAATTCTCATTCTAGGTATTAATTGGGGTAATATTCCATTTTCAAGAATTGGCTCCGACTGCGGCCAACCCATTCCCATTGGATCTTTAAGCGGACCCTCTAACATCATCTGCAGAAAAATTATTATGATAAAGTTTAATAATAATGTTGTAACAACTTCATCTGCACCAAAACGAGTTTTAAGATAAGTTGGAGCAGCCATCCCAACAGCACCCGATATAGCACCAGCAAATAGTATAACAGGGATTAAAATAAACGAAGGCGCATCAATCAGGCCTGTGCCAACTGTAACAGCTGCCATTGCACCAAGATATAATTGCCCTTCAGCGCCAATGTTCCATAACTTTGCCCGAAATGCTATTGTTGCCGCAAGGCCAGTAAAAATAAGTGGTGTTGCTCTTGTTAACATTTCAGTAAATGCAAATGTAGACCCAAATATTCCTTTTGCCATTTGCGTATAAGCTTCGAAAATATTTGCACCTGCTAAGGCTAAAGGTATTGCTGCCAATAATATTGCAACCAAAGCTGACATTATAGGTATCCCGACAGTCCACCATTTTGATGGCATCTCCCGGGGCTCAATGCGTATCATATTTTCTCCCCCGCCATCATTAAGCCAATAACCTCTCGGTCTTTATTGACAGTCTCTATCAATGAACCATTATGAATTACCATAATTCTATCCGATAATGCTAAAATTTCATCTAAATCTTCGGAAATAAGTAAAACACCAGCTCCACGACCTCGCGCCTCTAAGAGGTGACGAGCAACTTCATTAGCCGCCCCTAAATCTAAACCTCTCGTAGGCTGATTTGCTAAAATAACATTTGGTTTACATTCAAATACTCTAGCAAGAATTAACTTTTGAATATTTCCACCTGACAAAAGACTTGCTTTTGCATCAATACCTGGCCCTCTTATATCATATTTCTCAATAAGAGCTTTGGCGTTTTCTTTGATAGCTCTATTTTGCAAAAACCCATTTTTATTGACATCTTTGTCTTGCAAGCGCTCAATTACCAAATTTTCAGCTACTGACATTGCCCCAACCACACCATCATGATGTCGATCTTCAGGGATTCTACCAACACCTAAAGATTGCATTCCATTAGGGGAAAAATATTCTACATTTTCACCTTCTATTAATAAATCACCACTATCAGGATCAATTAAACCAGATATTAACTTTGCAAGCACAGATTGACCATTTCCAGAAACACCAGCGATTCCTACAATCTCATTTTCATGAATAGTAAAGTTAGTTCTATTCAATGAAGTTCTCATACTATCGCCTTTTACAGATACTTCATTTAATTGCAGAATTGGATTACCTAATTGTATCTTGTCTCTCGGATTTTTAATGGTTTCTTCACCTACCATCATACGAGCTATTACTCTCTCATTTGCATCTGAAGTGGCAATTTCTCCAACTTTTTCACCATGCCTCAAAACTGCAATTCTATTTGAAAATTTAAGGACTTCTCGTAGTTTATGAGAAATAAATATTACTGATAAACCATCTTTTGTCATAGAATTTATATTTTCAAATAAAGCATCAGCTTCTTGAGGAGTAAGAACCGCAGTTGGCTCATCGAGCACTAAAATCTTCACTTCATGATAGAGAGCCTTTAAAATTTCTACACGCTGTCTTTCACCAACAGTTAATCTAGCAACTTTTTCATCAAGTGGAGCAGATAAACCAGTACGGTCAATAATCTTTAAAATTTTATTTCTTGCTTTATTTCGATCATGTCGCCACGCCCATAGCTTTTCAGAGCCTAATAAAATATTATCTAGAACAGTGAGATTTTCAGCTAATGTAAAATGTTGATGAACCATACCAATACCAGCATCTAAGGATGCTTGCGGATGCCCAAGAACCAATTTACGCATTTGACCATCATTTCCAAGCACATCTATTGAGCCACTATCTGGTAAATAGTGGCCAAATAACATGTTCATCAAAGTTGTCTTACCAGCACCATTTTCACCCAGTAAAGATAGGACTTCACCACGGTACAATTCAATATTTACAGAATTGTTGGCTACTACTGAACCAAATCGTTTTGATAAGTTTTTGAGGGATAATACTTGAGTATTTTTCATAATAAATTGTTAATTGGCCGGCATTTACCGGCCAATTTATTTTATTTGTCTGAAACAGGGGCATCATCATTAATGACAACAGTATAGCTACCGTCCATGATCGCCGCTTCTTTAGCTTTCACCAAAGATACAATATCTGCAGGAACTAGTGATTCATCTAATACTAGAGACCCTCCGCCATGAGCCATAAAGCTATACTGCCCATAATCATCTGCAGAATATGATCCATTTGATACTGCTTTTATAGCCGTATCAACAGTTGCTTCCATATGCCAAATAGCAGATGCTAGAATTGTATTAGGATAATCGGCTGAAGTATCAATCACATTGCCAATAGCTTTCATTCCTCTTTCAACTGCAGCGTCAGAAACACCAAAACGTTCTGCATACATTACATCAGCGCCAGCATCCATCATGGCAAAAGAGCTTTCTTTAGCTTTTGCAGGATCATACCAACTATCTATAAAGTTCACTAGAAATGATACATCAGAGTTTGTTTCTCTAGCACCTTCCATGAATGCATTCATTAATCGGTTTACTTCAGGAATTGCATAACCACCTATCATTCCAATTACATTATTTTCACTTGCAGCTCCTGCTATCATTCCAGAAAGGTATGCTGGTTCATGGATAAAATTATCAAACACTGAAAAATTAGGTGCTTGTGGTGCAAATGAAGACCCCATTAAAAATGCTATATCTGGATAATCAGCAGCTACTTTACGTGCAGCTCTTTCTAGTCCAAAAACTTCACCAACAATTAAATTAACACCATTTTCCGCATATTCCCGCATTACACGTTCATAATCAGTATTTGATACATTTTCGGAATATACATACTCAATATCGCCACGATCTTGAGCTGCATCTAGTGCAATATGTATTCTACTAATCCATTGCTGATCTACAGGTAAAGTAAAAATCCCAGCAACTTTTACTTCATCCGCCATCGCTGAAATAGGTGACATAAGCATGCTGAGCATTGCTGCTCCTGCTAATATTCCTCTTCTAGTTAAAATAAGTGGCAGTTTCATATTAATTTCCCCCGTTAAAATTATAATTATATAATAATGCAATCATAAATTTACCATCCGGTCAAGATTGATAAAATTTACTATTTAATTTAGATATATTTATTAACAAGGTTTTCTAGACGTTCTTGACGACCAGACTTTGGTTCTGGGTTAATATCATCGTTCAGAACTTTAGAAGAAATAGATTCAAGATCACCATTTAATATGTCTTGGCCACTTTTCGTATTCCAACCCGCGTAACGTTGGTCTCTTAGAGCCTCAAGCTTTCCGTCATCCAACATCCTTGCCGCTGATTTCAGTCCAGCGGCGCAGACGTCCATCGCACCTACATGACTTAGTATCAAATCTTCTGGATCTAGTGACTGACGGCGAAGTTTTGCATCAAAATTAGTACCACCAGTTTTAAAGCCACCTGCTTTAAGAACTTCGTAATATGCAAGAGTAATTTCTGGAACATTATTTGGGAATTGGTCAGTATCCCATCCAGATTGATAGTCATTTCTGTTCATATCTATTGAACCTAAAATACCCAACTCTCTTGCAAGAGAAAGCTCATGCTCAAAAGAATGGCCTGCTAGAATTGCATGCCCCTGTTCAATATTCACCTTTACTTCATTTTCAAGATCAAAATCTTTTAAGAACCCATAAACTGTTGCCACATCGTAATCATATTGATGCTTTGTTGGCTCTTGTGGTTTTGGTTCAATTAATATGGAGCCTTCAAATCCAATTTTATGTTTGTAATCGACTACCATTTGAAGCATACGTCCAGCCTGTTCACGTTCTCTGCCCATATCTGTGTTTAATAATGTTTCATATCCCTCTCGGCCGCCCCACAGAACATAATTTTGCCCCCCCAATTTATGTGTAGCATCTAGGCATGTTTTTATCGTTGCAGCACTAAATGCAAATACATCAGGGTCAGGATTTGTCGCTGCACCTGACATATACCTTCTGTTAGAAAATAAATTAGCGGTACCCCAAAGTAGTTTGGTATTTGTAACTGCCATCTTTTCTGAAAAATAATCTATCATTTCCTCAAGATTTCTTGTGTTTTCAGAAAAATTATTCCCTTCCGGGCGTATGTCTGCATCATGAAAACAAAAAAACGGAGTATCTAATATGTTAAACATTTCAAATGCTACATCAGCTTTTAATTTAGCTAAATCCATCTCATTGCCAAACCATGGTCGATCAAATGTTTGGCCACCAAAAGGATCGCCACCATCATAAGCAAATGAGTGCCAATAAGCTACTGAAAAACGTAAATGCTCTCTTAAAGTCTTACCAAAGACAATCTCATCAGGGTCATAATGACGAAAAGAAAAATCATTATCAGATTGCAATCCTTCATATTTAATTTGAGGAATATCTTTAAAAAAATCAGTCATTTTACACCCTTTAAGTTATTGATTTAAGTGCCTTATAAGTTGCACGATATGAATTTAAAGCTGACATGAAATCATCATGCAAAGGCATGACAGGCTCAATTATTTTTTCAATCTTTGGGAAAACTGCAACATCTGATCTATTAGAGCCATGAGCAATCATTCCAAGTCTTGCAGCCCCAAATGCACCGCCAAAATCACCCGATACAGGTATACTTATAGGCTTGCCTAATGAAGTTGCTATGGCTTGGACCCAATATTCAGATTTTGCACCCCCACCAACAGCTATTAACCTCTCTATATTAGTTCCAGTTGAACTTAAGGCATCAAAGCTATCTCGAATTGCGAACGTAACGCCCTCAATTACCGCTCTTATCATCTTCTTTTGATCAGTATTGTGGTCTAAGTTTATGAATGAAGCACGGATTACGGCATCATTATGTGGAGTTCTTTCACCACCAAGATAAGGCAAAAATAATGTATTTGATGGCGCTTGAAGTGACCCAAGATTATTTGTCATTTCTTCAGCTGATGAATTTAATATACGGCTAAACCAATTCATAGCATCCGTTGCTGCCAAAATTACACCCATTTGATGCCATGTATCAGGAAGTGCATGGCAAAAAGTATGAACAGCACTAGCTGGATCTGGTTGATACGAATTTGATGCAGCAAAAAGTACACCAGAAGTCCCTAAGCTAACAAATGCATCACCAGCGTTTACTACTCCTACACCGATAGCACTAGCAGCATTATCTCCACCACCACCTGCAATAATAACTCCTTTGGACATTCCCCATTTAGCAGCAAGGCTATCTTTTAATTTTCCAGATATTTCACTTCCTTCAACTAATCGCGGCATATGAGACCTGTCTAGACCTGTAGCAGCAAGCAGGGCATCAGACCAATCACGTTTTTTTACGTCTAACCACGAAGTACCTGCAGCATCAGACATTTCAGCAACATACTCACCACTTAACCAAAATCGCAAATAATCTTTAGGTAATAAGACTTTTGAAATTTGATCAAAGATTTTAGGTTCATGTTTACGTAACCAAGAAATTTTAGGAGCCGTAAAGCCTGGAAATACAATATTACCCGTTAAATCAAGAAAAATGGTCTGTGAATCAAGATAAGATGCTTCTTCAAATGATCGAGTATCGTTCCATAATATACATGGCCTCAATACATCATCATTTTTGTCCAATAATGTGGCACCATGCATCTGCCCAGAAAGTCCAATTGCAGTTACCAAATTCAGTTTGGTTTTTTTAGACAGTAAAGCTATTATATTTTCTGCAGCCTCAATCCAATCCCGAGGATTTTGCTCGGACCAACCATCATTTGGTCGGTTAATATTTAATGAGACTGATGCTTCGGCACAAATGTTTTGGGCATCATCTATAACGATGCCCTTTAAATTTG
>CAJJAY010000044.1 GCA_905182285.1 uncultured Amylibacter sp.
TAAAATCGACAATTCGGCGGCATTTTCAACCAAAACTGGCAATGGCATTGGATTGTAAGGAGAGCCAACAAGGTCCGCCATTCTTTCAACCACACTATAAGGGGTGTTGTCAGACTAAGTAGATCAAGCATGAGGTTTTGCAATTAGGCGAAGACGCTTTAAAGCTTCATCAGAGCATCCTAATTCTCGCGCTACACCGTAGTTATTTTCACCAAGAATGTACAAACATCTTCAACAAATTCTATATTAAATTTTAATTAACCCACGTTATCAAGAGAGTAACCAAATCCTCTTATAGTTCTTATTAAATTTTTATTAGACACTTTTTTTAAGCTTTTTCTTAAACGACCAATATGGACATCAACTGTTCGCGTTTCAATCTCAGTATGACTTTCCCAAACACGATCTAAAAGTTGTTTACGTGAAAAAACTTGCCGTGGTGCTGTCATTAAAAAATACAGTAATTTATATTCTATTGGGCCAAGACTAATATTTAACCCATTATATGAAACTGTATGGCGCGCAATATCAATTCTTATACTTTCAAATGACATAACTTCAGGCGTTGACAAGTTTTTGTTAATACGCAAATTAGCCCGAATTCTAGCTAATAATTCCTTTATTGAATAAGGCTTAACAACATAATCATTAGCCCCAATATTCAAACCTTTTATCTTATCTTCTTCTTCACCACGAGCTGTAAGCATTATTATTGGTAGATTAATCGTAGACTTATTAGCACGTATTTGACGGCAAATTTCAATTCCTGAAATATCAGGCAACATCCAGTCTAGCACCACCATTTCAACCTGATGTTCTTTTAATAAAAGTAAACCTTCTTCTCCAGTTTCTGCTTTTAATACATGATAACCTTCAACATTGAGATTATAAGCTAACAGTTCAAGCTGAGAAGGTTCGTCTTCAATTACTAATATTTTTGTTAATTGCTCTGCCATTTTTATTCTTCCAGTAAATTTCCTGTTACCAAATAATGTACCTGTTCAGCTATATTTGTGACCTGATCACCCGATCGCTCTAAATTTTTTGAGATAAATAATAAATGAGTGCACGTTTCTATATTTCGTGGATTCTCCATCATGTAGGTTAACAATTCACGAAATAAGGCATCTGTTCTATCATTAATTTCTTGATCTGCTTCACGAGCATCATAAGCTTTATTTAGGTCTCTATTTACATAAGCTTCCATAACAACATTTAACATATTGATGATTTTTTCAGACGTTTCAGTAATACTTCTAAGAATAGATTTCATTGCAGAAAAATCGTCTACTTTTCGAGCCCTATAAGATAAGGTTTTTGCGTAATCTCCCATTCTTTCAAGGCAATTTGAAACTTTAAGTGTTGTGATTGCACTGCGTAAATCTTCTGCCATTGGCTGTCTTAATGCAATCAAGCGAATGGCTTTATCATCTATTTTTTCTTCTAATCTATTAATCTTACTGTCATTTTTAGTAACAGCTTTAGCAAGTTGGTTATCTCCAAGTTGCAATGCTAGAGCACTATCACTTATTTGCTTAGCAACAAGATCTGCCATCTCAACCAGCAAACTTTCTATTTCACTGAGATCTTTATCAAAACGAGTTACAATATGCGAATGATCCATTTATCTTATCCTATCCAATACGACCGGTGATATAGTTTTGGGTTCGTTCATCTTTAGGTGATGTAAAAATATTTTTTGTTTGACCACTTTCAACAAGATTACCCATATGAAAAAATGCTGTTTTTTGAGACACTCGAGCAGCTTGCTGCATAGAATGTGTAACTATAACAATGCTAAAGTTAGCCTTGAGTTCATCAATTAATTCTTCAATAACCGCTGTTGCTATTGGATCAAGGGCTGAACAAGGTTCATCCATTAATATAACTCTTGGCTTTACTGCTATGGCGCGCGCTATACATAATCTTTGTTGCTGGCCACCTGATAAACTAGTGGCGTTTTCAGTTAAGCGATCTTTTACCTCGTTCCATAATCCGGCTTTTTGCAAGGACCATTCAACAAGATCTTTCATTTCAGATTTATCAGACGTTAGGCCATGTATCTTTGGGCCATAAGCCACATTTTCAAATATAGACTTTGGAAAAGGGTTTGGTTTTTGAAATACCATTCCGACATTTGCACGTAAAGAGACCACATCAACCTCTTGAGCATATATATCTTGACCAGAAATTCTGATATCACCACTCACCCGACAAATCGGTACCAAATCATTCATTCGATTAATACATCTTAAAAAAGTTGATTTGCCACAACCAGAAGGTCCTATTAATGAAGTTACTTGATTTTCGGGGATATCAATGGTGATATTTTCGAGAGCTTGTTTAGATCCATAAAAAACATCTACATTTTTTGCCACAATGATATCTAACTTATTTTTTACATCAATGTCTGAATTTTGCTCTGTTTGGATATTCATTTTTAGAATCTCTTTTCAAATTTTTTACGTAAAAATATAGCAAGCAAGTTCATAAGAACTAGGAAAACAATTAATACAATTATTGCTGCAGATGTTTTTTCCAAAAATGCACGTTCAGATGCATCAGCCCAAAGAAAAATTTGCACAGGCAATGCCGCTGCAGGCTCAACAACAGATGTAGGAACATCTGCAATAAATGCTACCATCCCAATCATCAACAATGGAGCCGTTTCACCCAAAGCTTGCGCCATCCCAACAATTGTACCAGTCAAAATACCTGGTAATGCAAGCGGTACAACATGATGAAATGTGGCTTGAATAGGACTAGCTCCCATTCCAAGTGCAGCTTCACGAATAGATGGTGGAACTGCACGTAAAGAAGCACGCGATGCAATAATTATCGTTGGCAATGTCATCAATGATAAAACAAGCCCACCAACTAATGGCGTAGATCTGGGTAGATCAAAAACGTTCAAAAGCAATGCCAAACCAAGTAATCCAAAAACAATAGATGGGACTGCAGCTAGATTATTTATATTAACTTCAATAAATGCAGAAATTTTGTTTTTGGGTGCAAATTCTTCCAAATATATTGCAGCTAAAATTGCTATTGGGAAAGATACAATAAAACAAATTGATAACGTAAGAATAGAGCCCATTAAAGCACTCAATATTCCTGCTAATTCAGGTTCTCTAGAGTCACCATTTGTAAAGAATTTCTTATTGAATTTTAAACGAACATTATCTGTATCTTTTAGCAAAGATATCCACTCTACTTCTAAATCACTAATTCGACGATTATCTTCGCCTAGAGACAGATCAACAGCGCCTTTTAATAACAAATCAATATCGTCTGATGCAGTAAACCAAAGTTTTGCTTCACTTCCTAAAAGACTTGTATCATTCAATATTTGATCTCTAAGCTCAAAGCCCATATCGGCGCTCAGCAATCCATAAAGTTTTTTCTTTTCTTTTCTAGATTTCACATCAGGAAATGTTTGTCGAAGCGACTTTTTCATTAAAGCGTCAAAGCGAGTTTCATTTATGTTGTTTATATTAACATTATCAGGCCCAAGATCTATTGTTATGGCGATGTCGGAGCTAAGAAAAGCACTTTTTCCTTTAAGTAATATTGAACCAACCATAACAAAGAGAAACCCCAGTGATACACCAATGGC
>CAJJAY010000045.1 GCA_905182285.1 uncultured Amylibacter sp.
CCCATGATGAATATAATAAATGGTGGTGAGCACGCAGATAACCCAATTGATATTCAAGAGTTCATGATCATGCCAGTATCAGCAAAAAATATTAAACATGCTATACAAATTGGGGCAGAAATTTTTCACACATTAAAAAAAGAACTTTCTGCAGCTGGTCACAATACTGGTGTTGGAGATGAAGGTGGTTTTGCACCTAACCTTAACTCAACAAAAGATGCATTAAATTTTATAATGTCATCAATTGAAAAGGCAGGCTACAAGCCTGGAGAGGACGTCTACTTGGCATTAGACTGTGCTGCTTCCGAATATTATTCGGATGGAATTTATAATTACAAAGGTGAAGGTAAAAAGTTGAATTCGAAAGAAAATGCTGAATACTTAACTGACCTTGTAAATAATTACCCCATTATATCAATTGAAGATGGAATGGACGAAGATGATTGGGATGGCTGGAAAGAATTAACAAATTTAATAGGACACAAATGCCAATTAGTTGGTGATGATTTATTTGTTACTAACTCAGAACGATTAAAAAAAGGGATAAGCAATGGAAGTGCTAATTCTATTTTAATCAAAGTGAACCAAATTGGAACATTAACTGAAACATTAGAAGCTGTAGATGTTGCGCATCGCGCTGGTTATACTTCAGTAATGTCCCATAGATCTGGTGAAACAGAAGATGCAACCATCGCTGATCTAGCTGTAGCTACTAATTGCGGCCAAATTAAAACAGGATCATTAGCAAGATCAGATAGATTGGCAAAGTATAATCAATTAATCAGAATTGAAGAGAGCCTAGGTGCAACAGCATTGTTTGCAGGCAAAAATATACTTCGCAAATAAGTAAATAAAAAAAGGAATATCCTATTTAGGATATTCCTTTTAAATAGTATTTTTTGTATATTTATACTTTTCCGTATTTTCTATGGAATTGTTTATATGATATCAATTTACGATCATTTTCATCCCATAAATGCAACTTTACGCAAGCAAAGCTTTCATAAATAGACAAACGTTGATTTTCACTTAAAACAGGGTAATCTTTTACTATTTGAGGGAGCCTATAAAAAGGTATTCTACTATATAAGTGATGTATATGGTGTATCCCAATATTTGCTGAAAACCAATGAAGAACTAGAGGTAAGTCATAATGTGATGAGCCCTCAAGAGCTGCCTCATGCATATCCCATTCTTCTTCATGATCCCAATGAGTATCTTCAAATTGATGTTGAACGTAAAAAAGCCATACTCCGAAAGTTGCCGCTAAAAGTGTACTTGGTAAAAATATTAAACAAACTGGCGCCCATCCTCCAAAATAATAAATAGTACTTAAAACTATGGCTATTGATAAATTTGTTCCCATTGCACTTAGCCAATACCTGGAGCCAGAGTTCATTAACCCTAGAGGTAAACGGTTTTGCAGCATAAAGAGATATGTTGGTATGATTGCAAATAAAACAAATGGATTGCGATAAAGTCGGTAAATAAATTTTTGAAATTGGCTCAAGGCTTGATACTCAGAAACAGTTTTTGTATTTATATCACCCATCCCTTGTCGTCCTAAATTTCCCGCACCCGAATGGTGTTCTGAATGAGTACGCCTCCAAACGTCATATGGTGTAATAGTTAATACTCCAATGAATCGACCGACCCAATCACTTACAGCCCTACTTTTAAAAAATGAAGAATGGCCGCAGTCATGTTGTATTACAAACAACCTTAAAATAAATAAGCTATTAAATGCAGACAATATTAATGTGATCCAGACTGAATAAGATAAACAATACCAAGCCAAAGCCCAAATAAGTATAAAAGGTATAAAAGTTATGATTAATTCAAAAATACTTCTGTACAAATTTGGGGTACGATATTTTGCTAAAATCTGAACCCAATCACGTGCTTTATCTATAGAATTTTTATTAACCTCTTTATTAAATATTTTATTCATTTTCTTCCCACTTTTTGGGTATTTAAGAAGTTAATACTTATAAACACATTTTAATTGATAACCGTCTCACATGATATTGGAAAAAGCGCAATAAATTTATTTGTTTCTGATATAAATAATTTCAAATCTTTTAATTTAAGAACATTTGCCCTTTGACGTGAAACAGTAGCATTGATAAACCATTTAAAACATACGGTGATAAAAATGTCTGAAAAAGAAATACCACAAATTTATTTAATCACTCCTGCAAATGCAGACTTAACTTTTTACTCACAAAAATTGGCACCACTCTTGGATGCTTTCCCAATAGCTTGTATTCGTCTAGGCCTATCTTCAGATGATGAAAATTTAATAAGCCGCCATGCAGATCAATTGCGTGAAGTATCACATGAAAGAGATATAAGTGCAGTAATATCAACACATTATAGATTGGTTAATCCATTAGGTCTTGATGGAGTTCATAGAATAGATGCTGCTAAAACAATAAGAGAGATAAGAGAAGAACTTGGAACTGATGCAATTGTTGGATCACATTGCGGAACTTCACGTCATGTAGGTATGAATGCTGGTGAAATCGGTGCAGACTATATTTCATTCGGACCAGTTACCCATAGTGCATTAAGTGATGGGGATATAGCAGACATTGAGACATTCAAATGGTGGTCAGAGATGGTTGAAATTCCTGTAGTTGCCGAAGGAAATATGACTTTAGAGTTAGCATCTGAATTAGCTCCAGTAATAGACTTTTTGGCTTTAGGTCAAGAAGTGTGGAAAAATGACACCCCCGAATTGAATATAAAAGAATACATCTCTCGTATTAGTTAGAAATTAATCCATTTCGTATTAAATCTTCAGCTTTTAATGCTAATTCTTTTCGATTGTTAAAATCTTTAACCCTTAAGGGTTTGTGAAAAACCAATTCAACTTCACCTTGTTTAAAATTTGACAAAACCATCATAACAGATGGAAAAAATCCCATATTGGCCCACCAGCCGTACCAATCGTCACGTTTATTTTTTGGTGCAATATAATTTAATGTAACAGGTTGAATCCAAGTAATTTCTGCCAACCCTGTTTCAAAAAATGCAGCGAATAAAGTAGACTTAAATGGCAATATACGCCTTCCATCAGTACTAGTACCCTCAGGAAAAAATAGAAGCTTATCCCCTAAAGTAATTCTGCTAAGAAAAATGTTTTTTTGTTTAATTGCATCAATACGTGAACGGCGAATAAAAACTGTACCAACTTGATTAGCAATTTTCCCTATTAAAGGCCATTTTTTTACCTCTGATTTCGAAACAAAATAAACTTTTTGAACAGCATTTAATACAAATATATCCAACCAGGATGAATGATTTGCCACAACTGCTCCAGCATAATTCATAGCCTCTCCAGTTTTTCTTAATTTTATCCCAATAATTTTTAAGCACCCAGCGCAAGCTAATTTGACTACAAATTGACAGGCATTCTTCATGCCTAAAAAAGATAAAAAAATATGAATAACAAATAACGATAAAACATACAAAACTATTAAGATAATTCTAATTAAAACAAAAACCCAACCTATACCCTTTGGGGTATCTAATTTTGCTTCCGGAATTTCATTCCAAGCCTGCATTTTTATTCCCTACGAATATATTTTCTTGTATTTATCTGACATATTTTGGGTGTCCATTACTAGACACACATCAATTGAATTAAAATCTTTATCAATGCTTGCCCCATAACCGATAAAACCTCCCAAGCGAATATATGCTTTTATTAATGGTGGGAGCTGCTTTAATGCAATTATCTTTTCAACATCTAATCTGTTCAAAACATTCATTTCTATTTTATTTCTATCAATAGCTAATGGCCGAAGCTCTTTTGGTGCCAAGTGATTATAATGTAAATATGATAGTGCATGGCTTATTTGATCAACATCAACACCATGAAATGATGCAACACCGAAAAGAACTTCAACATTATTCTCTATTACATATTGAGCTAAACCACTCCACATCATGTGTAATGCAACACCTCCACGATGTTCAATATCAATGCAAGAACGTCCCAATTCTAAAAGTTTACGGTTAGTTCTTATTAATGAGGAAAGATCATATTCTGATGAGCTATAAAACCCTCTGCTTTCATTTACGGAAGTACTTAATAATAATCGATATACTCCAACAACATTTTCTAAAGGATTTTTGTTTAATTTATCAATAAGTATTAAATGTTCAAAATCTTGATCAAAGTCATCGTATTCTAATTTTAAAAGATGGCAATTATCTGTAACTTTTGCACCCATCTCTTCAACAAAAACTTTATACCTTAAACGTTGAGCCGCCCGAAGTTCTTCAGATGTTTGCGCAATCTTAATCCTGAAATGTCCTGTATCTAAAATCATCTAAGTAATTTTCATATCATTTGTAAAACTTTAATATTAATTTAATTTTTAGACATCTCTTCAGTCTTCAATTAATAAGATTCAATTCAATAACTGATCCGTTTATTACAACTTTTCCTTGCTGTTCAAAGTTTACAGTTATTTTACCATCAATAACAGATTGCACCTGGCCTATACCCCACTCAGGTTCATTGGGGTGTCTAACCAACTGCCCAGGAGATAAGAAATCATTCATAAAATATCGCTCCATTGAATTAATTGAATTAAATTTTATTTAACAATATTCAAGTTTTCTTTGAATTTTCTCATTTTTGTTTGGTATTCAATGGCAGATATTCTTAATTTTTCAACACCAATATCATCAATCTCACGAATAACTTTACCAGGCATTCCGACAACTAAAGAATTATCAGGTATTTGAGATCCTTCTTTAATCAAAGCTCCAGCAGCTATAAGACAGTTTTTTCCTATTTTTGCACCATTAAGAATTACTGCGCCCATTCCAATAAGTGAATTATCCCCAATCTTACATCCATGTATAATTGCTGAATGTCCAATCGTACAATTTTCACCTATTTCTAATTGATGGCCTAGATCAGTATGCAAAACACTGTTTTCTTGAATATTTGTTCCACTTCCAACGATGATAAACTCATTATCTCCTCTGAGAACTGCTCCAAACCAAATCCCACATCCAGGACTAATTCTAACTTTTCCTATGACATGAGCACCAGGTGCAATCCAGTAATCTTCACTAATTGGTAATTCTGGTACATTACCATCATAATTGTAAATACTCATAATAATTCACTAAATTCATTATTTAGTTTATGTACTAGATCTTCAAGATCTTCTCGGCGAGATTGCTTTGTGCGTTCAGAAATCAATATTGATTTCAAAGTTTCAAATGATTGCTGTAGGTCATTGTTGACAATAATATATTCATATTCATTCCAATGACTAATCTCACCTTTTGACTTTGACATTCTGTTTGCAACAACCTCAGAGCTATCTTGCCCACGTGCATTTAATCTACGCTCAAGTTCATTAATTGATGGCGGTAAAATAAAAATTGAAACCACATCAGATTTCATATTAGATTTTCGAATTTGTTGCCAACCTTGCCAATCAACATCAAAGACAACATCTATTCCTTTAGAGACTGCACTTTCTACTGGTTCACTTGGCGAACCGTATAAATTTCCAAATACTTCAGCATGCTCCAGCATTCCATTAGAATTTATTAAAGCCTCAAATTCTTCACGTGTTTTGAAAAAGTATTCTTTACCATCTTTTTCTCCATTACGAGGACCCCTAGTAGTTGCTGAAACTGAAAATCTTAAACTTGGATCCCAATCAAGGAGCATTCTTGAAAGTGTGGATTTGCCCGCTCCAGATGGAGAAGACAGTATAATTAACAATCCACGTCGCGTTTTTACCATAATTTTTCCAAATTCTATAATTTATTATAAATTAAGTTATAATAAATTTAAATTATAATAAACACTTACACATTATATTATTAAAAAGATAATAAGAAAAAGTTTTGAGCAAATATTTTCTTATTTAAAAAATTAATAATAAATTATCTATACAGCCTTGCGTGCTAGATCATGGCGAGATTCTAACAGCTCGGATACTAAAAATGCTAGCTCTAAAGCTTGGGAGGCATTCAGACGCGGATCACAAGCTGTATGATATCGTGAAGATAAATCCTCATCAGTAACGGCCCTAACACCTCCGGTGCATTCAGTTACATCTTTACCAGTCATTTCAAAATGAACGCCGCCAGGCACTGTGCCTTCAGCTTTGTGAATAGCAAAAAACTCCTGCACTTCACGCAATACACTTTCAAATGGTCGTGTTTTAAAGCCTGTTGATGATTTTATTGTATTTCCATGCATTGCGTCACACGTCCATAACACATTTCGGCCCTCAGCTTTCACAGCATTAATTAACCGTGGCAGATGATCTCCAACATTTCCAGCACCGAACCTTGCTATCAAAGTTAACCGACCTTCTTCATTTTCAGGATTTAATTTATCTATTAAACGCATTAAATCATCATTTGATATTGTTGGCCCACATTTTAAGCCAATAGGGTTTTGCACTCCACGACAAAATTCAACGTGAGCACCATCCGGCTGCCTCGTTCTATCACCAATCCAAATCATGTGACCTGATCCAGCAACAGGTAAATTTGTTGTACTATCTACTCGGCATAAAGCTTCTTCATATTCTAAAAGCAATGCCTCATGGGATGTATAAAAATTTACTGTCCTAAGACTATCTGTACTATCAGAATTAATTCCTGCAGCTGTCATAAAATCCAATGCGTCAGAAATTCTCTTAGCTAAATCTTTGTATTTTTGGGCAGAGCCTGCTGCATTAGCAAAGCCTAAATTCCATTCTTGGACGTGATGAATATCTGCAAAGCCACCCTGACTAAATGCACGGAGTAAGTTTAATGATGCTGCAGATTGAGTGTAAGCTCGTAACATGTTTTGAGGGTTTGGGACTCTTGCTTTTTCAGTAAAATCTAATTCGTTTATAATATCGCCTCGATAACTTGGAAGCTCAATACCATTTACAGTTTCTGTAGCAGCAGATCGTGGCTTGGCAAACTGCCCGGCAACACGTCCAATCTTAACAACTGGAACTTTAGCACCAAATGTTAAAACAACAGCCATTTGAAGCATCACTTTGTAAGTGTCTCGCAACATATCCGCATTAAATTCATCAAAACTTTCAGCGCAATCACCACCTTGCAATAAAAATGCTTCGCCTCTTGATGCAGCCGCTAGTTTATTTTTGAGTGATCTCGCTTCACCTGCAAAAACTAAAGGTGGATATGATGATAAACGTGATTCTACAGCACTTAATGCTTCTTGATCCATATAATCAGGCATTTGAATGCGTTCTTTATTGCGCCATCCTGCTTTGTTCCATGCCAATGTCATCATAGTCTCCATCATAAGTTTGGTGTAATGTTTAAAACAGCTTGTGAGCTAAAAACAACCCTTTTTTACATTAATAAAATATGATTTTATTAAAAAAAACATATATTTTATAAGTAATTAGAAATTTACATACTGCTATAAACAAATTTTGTATTGTAAAATAAATAAGTGAGCTTAATGGTTATTTTATAGGTTCAGTTATTAGCTGTTTACCTTCAATCTAAAGGGCAATTTAATGAGCAATAAAGCACCATTAAAAAGGTTTGTGTTTTTACTCCTTGATGAATTTTCACAACTTCCTTTTTCCTGTGCTGTAGAAACACTACGCCATGCTAATAGGTTTTGTGGATACTCTGCTTATGATTGGATTCTTGCAGGCCAAAATGGAGAATTTGCAACTGCATCAAATGGAATTGAGTTCAAATTAGACGTAGGTTTAGAAGATACTAAACGAAACGATGTGATCGTTGTATGTAGTGGACTAAATATAAACAAACATACTACACAACCTATTCTAAATTGGCTTCGTAAAGAAGCAAGACGTGGCACACAAATAGGAAGCATATGCACTGCCACCTATACACTTGCTAGAGCTGGATTACTTGATGGAAAACGCAGTACAATACACTGGGAAAACCTTGATAGTTTTGAAGAAGAATTTCCAGATATAGATTTACAAAAAACTGTATTCACGATGGATGGCAACAGATTTACTGCTGCTGGTGGAGTTTCTCCAATTGATTTAATGTTATCAATAATATCAAAAGATATTAGCCAAGATGCAGCAAATTGGGTTGCAGATCAGATGATATATAACTCCGCACGAACAGAAAAGGATGGTCAGAGGTTATCAATACCAACACGTATTGGTGTAAGACATCCAAAATTGGCAAATGTCATTAAAATGATGGAAGAAAATATTGAGGAGCCGATATCACCTTCACTTCTTGCACAAGAAGTAGGCATGTCCACGCGACAACTTGAAAGATTATTCCGAAGGTATTTAGACAGATCGCCTAAGCGATATTATATGGAGCTAAGACTGCAAAAAGCACGCAATCTTTTAATGCAAACTGATATGTCCGTTATTAATGTTGCACTTGCCTGTGGCTTTACGTCACCATCTCATTTCTCTAAGTGTTACCGCTCACAATATGATACTACACCTTACCGTGAACGTGGTACACAAAATGGTGAAGTTTAGGAAAAGTTGAAGCCGAGAAGTATAAATGATTAAAAGTTCAAAACTACATATTCCAGAACTTTTTGCTGCTGAAAATGAAGTAAAAAGACTAAAATTAGAAGCTACTGATTTAGTATCATGGGATCTTACACCTAGACAAATCTGTGATTTAGAGTTGCTCATGAATGGAGGGTTTTATCCATTGAATGGCTTTTTGGGTCAAAAAGATTATAATAGTGTCGTTGAAAATATGCGAATGGCTGATGGTAATTTATGGCCTATTCCAATAAATTTAGATGTATCAAAGGATTTTGCAGCAAATCTTAATACTGACCAAAAAATTGCACTAAGAGACCAAGAAGGTATCATTATAGCTATTTTAGATATCAGTGATATTTATTGCCCTGATAAGAAAAAAGAAGCTGAATATGTGTTTGGATCCAATGATATTTCCCACCCTTCTGTAAATTACCTTCATAACAAAGCAGGAGACATATATTTAGGAGGAAAAATAACTGGAATCCATCCAGTTGTGCATTATGATTTTCGAGCAATCCGAGATACACCGAATGAACTACGCTCATTTTTCCATAAAGTTGGATGGAACCGAATAGTTGCTTTCCAAACACGCAATCCATTACACAGAGCACATCAAGAATTAACATTTAAAGCAGCAAGAGATGCACAAGCAAATTTATTAATTCATCCAGTAGTTGGTATGGGAAAACCTGGTGACATTGATCATTTTACCAGAGTACGATGTTATGAAGCAGTGATGGACCAATACCCAACAGCAACAACTTCAATGTCCTTACTAAATCTTGCAATGAGGATGGGTGGTCCAAGAGAAGCAATATGGCATGGCCTTATTAGGAAAAATCATGGATGCACTCACTTGATTATAGGTCGCGATCACGCTGGCCCAGGCTTAAACAGTAATGGGGAAAGTTTCTATGGCCCATATGATGCTCAAAAATTATTTAAAGAGTATGAAGATGAAATGGGCATTAAAATGATTGATTTCAAGAATATGGTATATGTTCAAGAACGTGCTCAATACGAGCCTTTAGAAGAAATTAAAGATCAAGATAAGATTACAGTATTAAACATATCTGGAACCGAGCTTCGTCGCCGCTTATCTGAAGGTCTAGATATACCAGAGTGGTTTTCATTCCCATCAGTTGTAAAAGAATTACGTAAATCCAAGCCTCCACGATCAAAACAAGGCTTTACAGTTTTATTTACGGGGCTTTCAGGCTCAGGAAAATCAACAATAGCAAACGCTCTTATGATAAAGCTAATGGAATTGGGTGGAAGACCAGTAACTTTATTAGACGGTGACGTTGTGCGTAAAAATTTATCTTCTGAATTAGGTTTTTCAAAAGAGCATCGTGATTTAAATATTAGACGAATAGGGTACGTTGCTTCTGAAATAACAAAAAATGGTGGAATCGCTATTTGCGCACCTATTGCTCCTTATGCGAGCACTCGATCTGCTATAAGGGAAGATATTGAACAGTTTGGTGCATTTATTGAAATCCATGTAGCTACATCGATTGAAGAGTGTGAAAGACGAGATCGTAAAGGATTATATAAGCTTGCACGAGAAGGCAAAATTAAAGAATTTACTGGTATTTCAGATCCTTATGACGTGCCAATCTGCCCAGAACTTAGCCTTGAAACAGAAAATGTTGATGTAGACAACTGTGCGCACCAAGTACTTCTTAAACTGGAGAGTATGGGGCTTATAAAAGCATAGGAACTTTTAAATTAATGAACTGAATGCAGTGAAAATTTATGTTCTTGTGCGAGTTCAAAAGCTACCTGTTGGTCTTCAACGAGTGCTATTTGTTGTCCGTCTTCAGCATATACTGCAAATAATGGTATTGATTCATCAATATTTTCTAATATTTCTGATGGAAGTTCATCATGCTTAATAGAACGTATATAAACAATGTTACTTGGTAATCCCATTTTTTCATATAACGGTGTCATAACTAAGTCCTACTTTTTATTTATTTCAATATTTTGAACTATTGCGTTTGGAACTGATCTTTGAAGATCCACATGTAATAAACCATTTTCCAAATTAGCACCAGCCACTTCGACCCCATCAGCTAGTACAAAACTTCTTTGGAATTGGCGCGCAGCAATACCATGATGTAGGAATACTTGACCTTCACTATTGTCAACTTGGCGTCCTCGGATTACTAATTGACTATCTTCAAGCGTAATAGACAAATCATCATCAGAAAAACCTGCTACTGCAAGTGTGATCCTATATGCAGTTGATGAACTTTGCTCAATATTATAAGGTGGATATCCTTCATTGCCCGACTTGGCAGTTCTTTCAACCAACCGGTCCAGTTGTTCAAATCCCAGAAGAAATGGGTGAGATGCAAATGATATTTTTGTCATTATAAAGCCCTTTTTAAGCGACTGTTTTGGCCCCATGGTGGCGACCTACCATTAATATGATGATTCTAATTGAAAATCTCAAGCGAATTGAGATAAAATAATATAAAATCTGAGTAAGTTACAATAAACACATATAAAATGATGGGCATAAAATGAGAATTACTTCTGAAATGTCCTATAATGAAGTTTTAAAAATAGAATTAATTCATTTGAAACAGAAACACAGAGATTTGGATTCTGCAATTGAAGCTCTTCAAAAAATAATAAACTCAGATTTGCTTTCAATAACACGCTTAAAAAGAAATAAATTAGCATTAAAAGATAAAATAGCACGAATTGAAGACAAACTTACGCCAGATATTATTGCCTAAAGTATTAGATTTAGGTTATATCAGAACTTTCTTCAGTAGTTGAAAGCGATAAGTTTATGTCACAAATTAAAATTGGAATCATTATGGGGTCACAATCTGACTGGCCTACCATGCAAGAAGCTGCAAATGTATTAGACGATTTGGGCATAAAATATGAAAAAAAAATCGTTTCGGCTCACCGAACACCTGATAGATTGTGGAATTATGGAAAATCAGCTGTAGATAGAGGCTTACAAATTATAATTGCAGGTGCCGGTGGAGCTGCACATTTACCCGGGATGATGGCATCCAAAACTCGAGTACCTGTGCTCGGTGTCCCAATACAGACTAAAGCACTAAACGGTTTAGATAGCTTATATTCTATTGTTCAAATGCCAAAAGGATACCCAGTGGGAACCATGGCTATAGGGAGTGCTGGCGCAGTCAACGCTGCACTTATGGCTGCAGCAATATTATCCCTAAACGATCCAGATTTAGCATTAAAACTTGATAATTGGCGCTTAAAGCTTTCTGATTCTATCGCGGATGAACCTACAAATGGTTGATCCACTAAAACAAGGCGCAGTTATTGGGATTTTAGGCGGTGGACAGTTAGGACGAATGCTTGCTATTGCAGCAAGTAGAATGGGTTTTAAAACCCACATATTTGAACCCGAAAAAAACCCTCCAGCAAGTCATGTATCAGATCAATTAACCACAGCATCGTATGAAGATAATAATGCTTTATCAAAATTTGCAAAGTCAGTGGACGTTATCACGTTTGAATTTGAAAACATTCCTGCGGATGCATTAAATGCTGTTGAAGCTATCTGCGATGTTCTACCGGCACGAAATGCTCTAGCAACTAGTCAAGATAGACTAAAAGAAAAAGAATTTCTTTCAGAATTAAATTTGAAAGTTGCACCATATGCCAATGTAGAGACAGAAAAAGACCTTATTTTAGCAATTAAAGCAGTTGGTTTTCCCTCTATTCTAAAGACACGACGCTTTGGATATGATGGTAAAGGACAATACAAAATAAATAATGCCGCTGAATTGAGTGTGGCATGGTCTGAATTGGGAAAATCCCCATGTGTCTTGGAGGGTTTAGTAAATTTTACAAAAGAAATTTCTGTAATAGGAGCTCGTAGCCAAAATGGAGAAGTTGTATGCTACGATCCAGGTGAAAATTTACATCGTGATGGAATACTTCATACCACATCTCTGCCTGCTAATATTACACAATCAGAAAATATAGATGCAGTTCTTCTTACTGGAAAAATTTTAAATGCACTTAATTATGTTGGTGTAATGGGTGTTGAATTATTTGTAACAAAGAATGGTTTATTAATTAACGAAATTGCTCCTCGAGTACATAATTCTGGTCACTGGACACAAAATGGATGTGTTATTGACCAGTTTGAACAACATATTAGAGCTGTTTCGGGTTGGCCACTCGGAGATGGCAAGCGACATTCTGATATTCTTATGACAAATCTCATAGGAAAAGAAGTTTTAGATGTTGATAAATTGTCAAAAGATTCAAATATTGGCATTCACTTATACGGAAAATCTGAAGCCAAAGATGGTCGAAAAATGGGCCATATTAATAAGATTAAAAATTAAAATATTAACATTTCAATTATTTGGTTTAGTATTAAACTAAATTGATAAAAAAGGGCCACATTTTTTAGTGACCCTTTAAATTTTTATTCAGAATTGGCTTTTGTAATAAATTCGCGTAGCGAATTTATTACATCATTCCGCCCATTCCACCCATTCCGCCCATGTCAGGCATTCCGCCACCAGCAGAACCAGAAGGAGCTGGTCGTTCTGCAACCATTGCTTCTGTTGTTATCAATAGGCCAGCAATTGATGCAGCATCTTCTAAAGCAGTACGTGTTACTTTAGCTGGATCAATTACTCCAAATCCAAACATGTCACCATATTCTTCAGTTTGAGCATTAAATCCAAATGTGACGTCATCGCTCTCACGAACTTTTCCTGCAACTACCGCACCATCAACACCTGCATTTTCAGCGATTTGACGTAATGGAGCTTCTAGAGCGCGGCGAACAATTCCAACACCAGCTTCTTGATCAGAGTTTTCACCTTTTACATTTGCTAATGCTTTAGCAGCTTGTACAAATGCAACTCCACCACCAACAACTACACCTTCTTGAACAGCTGCACGTGTAGCATTTAGCGCGTCATCAACACGATCTTTACGCTCTTTAACTTCTGTTTCCGTAGCGCCACCAACACGAATTACTGCAACACCGCCAGCTAATTTAGCAAGACGTTCTTGTAATTTTTCTTTGTCATAGTCTGAAGTTGTTTCAGCTATCTGCTGTTTAATTTGTGATACACGAGCTTTAATTTCAGCTTTTTCACCAGCACCATCAATGATTGTAGTTTCATCTTTAGTAATAGCTACTTTCTTAGCTGTACCTAGCATGTCCATTGTTACAGACTCTAGCTTCATACCCAGATCTTCAGAGATAACTTGTCCACCAGTTAAAACTGCAATATCTTGCAACATTGCCTTACGGCGATCACCAAATCCTGGAGCTTTTACTGCAGAAATCTTTAATCCACCACGTAATTTGTTTACTACTAAAGTAGCAAGCGCTTCACCTTCAACATCTTCAGCAATAATCATCAATGGTTTGCCAGATTGAATTACAGTTTCCAATAAAGGAACCATAGGCTGTAACGATGATAGTTTTTTCTCATGCAACAAGATTAAACAATCTTCAAGATCAACTGTCATTTTGTCTGAATTTGTTACAAAATATGGCGATAAATAACCACGATCAAACTGCATACCTTCTACAACGTCAGTTTCAGTTTCTAGGCCTTTATTTTCTTCAACAGTAATAACACCTTCATTGCCAACTTTTTGCATTGCATCAGCAATTTGGTTACCAATTGCGCTTTCGCCGTTTGCAGAAATAGTTCCAACTTGTGCAACTTCAGCACTATCTTTTACTTCTCGAGCCATTTCTCTTATTGAAGCAACAACTGTTGAAACTGCAGTATCAATACCACGCTTCAGGTCCATTGGGTTCATACCCGCGGCTACTGATTTTAAACCTTCACGAACTATCGCTTGAGCTAAAACTGTAGCAGTTGTTGTGCCGTCACCTGCAGTGTCATTAGTTTTGGAAGCAACTTCCTTAACCATCTGAGCGCCCATATTCATGAACTTATCGTCTAGTTCAATCTCTTTAGCTACAGATACACCATCTTTTGTTATACGTGGCGAACCAAATGATTTATCTAAAATAACGTTACGACCTTTTGGTCCTAATGTTACTTTAACTGCGTCTGCGAGGATGTTTACACCCTCTAGCATCAGATTACGTGCATCTGTGCCGAATTTTACGTCTTTTGCTGGCATAATTTATGCTCCTAAATTCTTGTTGTAATTAAAGCAGACCAAGTATGTCTGATTCTTTCATGATTAATAGTTCTTCACCATCAATCGTTACTTCTGTGCCTGACCACTTGCCAAACAAAACTTTATCACCAGCTTTGACTGCCATAGGTATCAATTCACCGTTATCTTTGCGTGCGCCTTCGCCTGCTGAGATAATTTCGCCTTCTGCTGGTTTTTCTTTGGCTGATTCTGGTATGATCAGGCCGCCTGCTGTTTTCTCTTCGCCTTCTATACGACGAACTAAAACGCGATCGTGCAATGGTGTAAATGCCATGAAGATTGCTCCATTTAAAATATAACGCGGAGGTTTAACGACATTAGCACTCACCTCCGCCGAGTGCTAACGGAGGTTATTTAAGCATAGTTTTTAACCTAGTCAATACCTAACATTAACGTTTGATGTTCCTATTTATTATATAACCTGATAGGTGGGCGATATGAAAAATATCATTAATAAACTTTCAGAAATTTCAAAAAATTATGATGCCATATTTTGTGACCTATGGGGCTGCTTACACAATGGAATTGAACCATTTGAAGAAGCAATTTTTGCACTAGAAAGCTATACAAAATCTGGTGGAATAGTTCACTTATTAACTAATTCGCCTCGCCCATCTTCTGATGTTTAT
>CAJJAY010000046.1 GCA_905182285.1 uncultured Amylibacter sp.
CAAATAAATTAACAACCATATTCTAGCTATTAAAAAAACTTTAGCATAATCTTTAGTTCTCACATATGTAGTCTCTTCAGCATTTATACTACCACTGGCGTGCAACAAAATTCTTTTGAATGCTTCAAAGACATCAATTATTCCAAATAAATTTAAAATAATTCTTCTTAGATCAGGTGGGCGCATTGCAACAATTTCAGGATCTCGGCCAACAATTATTGTATCAGTGTGATGTCTTACATGACTTGAACGCCAAGTGATTGGGTTTCTCATCATCATAAAAGATGAAATTTGATATACAAATTCATTCAACCATAAAGTTTTAAACGCTGTTCTATGACCACATTCATGCCATCTGGCATCAGCAGCAGATCCATACATCACTCCATAGATCAACCAAAAAGGAACTGATAATAAAGATGGAGAAAATATAATAGCTAGAAAAGCAGAAATAAACATTACTCCAAGCCAAATAAAAGTGTCTCTCAAAGCTAATTTATCTGACTTTTCCATCAGCAAACGGATATCTTTAGTATCAACCTCTGGGCGAAACCATCTCAAATTCTTCACGTACTCGTGATCATTATTACCAATAAGCGTATATCTTTTTTTCATTTCTAATTTAAAACCGGCAATAATTTGATGGAGTTGTCGGAAAGTATCTAGTAATCATTTGATACATTTCTGGATGATTTTTCTTGATATATTCTCTTGAATGATAAGAATCTTTGAACCTCTTACCACCATCCATCATATACCCTTCAACTGCAATTGCCCAAACTTCTCCTGCAGGCATTTGTCTTGGAGCAATATTTCTTCTGTAAGCTTGGTCTATTAAATCTGGTAGCCTTTCATAAAAGTATAGATCGTTAGTGCTCTCAAATATTATGTGTTGCATTGAATGAGCCCATTCATGAAACAATGGGTTTCCACCAATTTCTTTATTCCCTGGATAGCAAAGCCAATCAGAGTTTACAGTCATAGTAGCATCTGTTTCACTCATCGCGAAACCTCCATCTTCACAAAAAGTGTCAAACTCTGGCAATGTGCATGTATTTTTTCTAAACAAAGAAATACGCATTTTATTTTCTTGAAATAAGTAGTGCAAATCAGGCCGAGCAGAAAGTTGGTATTTGAGCATTGCCCGAGCTGAAAGCATAGCTTTATCACTTATGTTTTGGCCACCAACAATCATTACCCCTGATGTCGAAACATATTTTTTATAATACTCTAGGCCTTTTAATTTAGGTGCATCAATTACATTATTTCCAGTTTCAATATATGGAAACTCATCCCATAAAATCGCATTACCTTCTTGTATCCAGCGCTTATTAAAACCTTTTAAAGAGTATAACAAATCCAATATGGCTAATGTGTAAGCCCTTTGTCCTCTTCCAGAAGCTTCTAAAGAACATTGAATTTTTTCTAGTTTAATTAATTTATTTTTTTGATTTTGATCTAAATCAGCTGGTTTAAAATTTTTTGTAAATTCTTTAGAATTTTTATACATCCAATATAAAAAAGGCCCATAACGTGTATCTCTATAATTTGGAAAATATTTTTTATTGGAAAATGTATCATCATAAATATCTAATATTTCATCTACGTATTTATTTTGCCTAATGGCCGTTGCATCGTCTACAAATGAGCAATCTGCGAACGAATTCTTTTGAAAGTTCACTAAATCAATGATTTCATTATCGTCTAAATTCCCATCATAGACTCTGCCATTTGAATTGTAAAAATTTATTAAAGCACGTTCTGTTTTATTGCCAAATGCACCATCAATAGGTCCTGGATTAAAACCTAACTCAGTTAGTAATTTCTGAGCCTTTTGAACGTCATTTGCTATAGCTGGAAATCCAGCGCAAATAAGTAAGGATATAAAGAAAATATTTTTACAAATTTTTCTTATCCACTTAATTAAATAGTTTATCATAAAACTTTAGCTCCATAATCAGGTCTTTAACTTATTTAGAATATAATCGATAAATATAATTATTTGCAAATAATCGTAAAGATTTAAACCATCAAAAGTCTGAGACACGGATATGATCAATCTCCAAATAATCAATTTTAGAACTATTATTTTATGTTTTTTAGAAACTTACAGCATGCTCTTATATTATAAAAAGGGTTTTCTATGTTAACCAATCATGATTTAATCCAATTAACTAGATTTCGCAGAGAACTTCATCAATATCCCGAGCTTTCTGGAAAAGAAATAAAAACTGCTCAAAAGATTTTACACGCTTTAAAAGATATGAAGCCTTCAAAAATTATCGATAAAATGGGGGGGCATGGATTAGCTGCAATATTTGATAGTCAAGAGAAAGGCCCTACTCTACTGTTCCGTGCTGAACTAGATGCTTTACCTATTCAAGAAAAAAATAATTTGTCTTGGGCCTCCAAGTTGCCCGGAGTAAGCCACACTTGTGGTCATGATGGCCATATGACAATGCTTTTAGCTTTGGGTAGAGTAATTTCTCGCAAACCAATAAAATGTGGTAAAGTCGTGTTAATGTTTCAACCATCAGAAGAAAATGGTCAGGGAGCAAGGGCGGTTGTATCTGACGCGCGGTATAAACAAATTAAACCTGATTTAGCATTTGCAATTCATATAGAACCAGGGCGACCATTTGGTTATGTCTCTACACGCCCTGGCTTGATAAATTGTGCATCTCTTGGATTAAAGATTACCCTTAATGGTAAAACTGCCCATGCAGCTGATCCAAGTGACGGAATATCACCATCCCTTGCAGTTGCAGAATTTATACAAAAAATATCCAAATTTAATCATGGTGACGAACTAAATAATAATTTTAGATTGACTACTGTTACACATGTTCAAATCGGCGAGCAATCATTTGGGATATCTCCTGGAGAAGCTTCAATATTTGTTACTCTTCGAACATCAAATGATGATAGTTTATCCCAACTTGATAAAGATGTGCGTGAATTAGTATCAAATATTTCTACAAAATTTAAACTAGCCTTTGATTTTGAGATCTTTGACCATTTTGCAGCGTCAATTAATGATAAAGAAGCACATGATATTGCGGTTAATGCCATGAAGGCTTTAAATATAAATTATGGGAGTATTGGTGTGCCTATGCGTGCATCTGAAGATTTTGGTATATTTGGCAAACAATCAAAAGCAGCAATGTTATGCCTGGGTCCAGGTGAGAATTATGCAGCGCTTCACAACCCTGACTATGATTTTAATGATGACCTCATTCCAATAGGAACAGGTATCTTTGAACGTATAACGAGGGATTTACTTGGAACTTATTAAAAGAATTAGGCAATTATGATAAAAATATGTGGATTCAGCATAGATTTATAAACTTACATTTAATATCCGTCTTGTTCCCAGAAGAAATGTATTTTAAGTGAAACA
>CAJJAY010000047.1 GCA_905182285.1 uncultured Amylibacter sp.
ATAAGTATTTACAGACAAGGATTTGGAGTAGCATTTTTTGTATGGGTATTTATCAGTCTATTTAATTTTGATGTTCAAGGTGTCTGGCTGGGAATTGCAACTGCAGTATCAAGCGGATGGATACTTTCTTTAATTATTGCAAATCAAGTAGCCAAAAAAGAAATTGGTGGATTACTAAAAGTTTCAAGCTAATCTCAATTTTATAGCACTCTTTGACACTTTTTAATTAGCGTTGATTTTATTTATAAAATTAAATTTATGGCATTACATTAATACATTTTATTTTTGTGACAACTCATGCATACAGTCATTATGTTATTTGCAGTCAAAAATTTTATATTTCCAGGCTTAAGATTTGCTTTAATCATAACATTTATTTTTGTAATTTTAATTTTGATAGGAACATTAACACCTCTGCCCCAAAAAATTGATGCCCCTGGAACAGATAAATGGCATCATTTCATTGCTTTTGCTGCCTTAACATATCCTTTAACTGCATCAAATAAACGGTTTGGAATAGCTATTGTTATATTTGGATTAAGCCTCGGCGCTGCAATCGAAATAATTCAACCATATGTAAATCGATTTAGTGACTTGAATGATTTTAAGGCAGATGCCGTTGGTATCTTTATTGGTTATTTAATAGGAAGCTTATCATATAAATATAAAAATTTATTAAGATAGTGGGTTGGAACTAAAATAACGGCTAAATAATTTAAAGAAATAAATAAGCATTATTAAACAAACAATAGTACCAGTAGTATCCCCAAATAAAAATGCTAAGATTAATCTCAATGAATTTTCAGGTAAAATTGTAGAATTAAATATTAGATTATGTCCTAAAGAATTAAATACTGAGGATATAAAACCAACTAATACTATTAATTTCCATGCATCTTTATTAAGCTTTATAGCATTTCTTTTAATATCAATTCCACATAATCTTAATAAATCAAAAGTAAAAACACATATCACACTTACAAGAATCCAAGCCATTATACTTTCTGTAGTCAACGATGAGTATGGATTTTCAGTAGTACTGTCGAATATAATAAAAATAAATATGTTCGAGATAAATAAATAAAATACTGAAGCCCAACCAAACAACCAAGCTGATAAAACTCTGATACCGTGCACTGGAAATATTAATGCAGCGTATAACGTTATTTCAGGTAAAAAATTAGATTGGATAGGTACAACAATTTTTGTGACAAAAAGCATCATAGATATAGATGCGCAAACAACAATTAAAGTTTTAATAAAATGTTCTTTAAGGTTTTCCATAATATATATTAAGTTACCTTAAAATTTTCCGTAAGGTTGCTAGTTTCGATTTATATGTAGTTTAAATAAGTTTAATAGCAATTTTTTTAATATTTATTTAGAATTAAGAAATTAACATTTCATTTTCATAAACACAGCAGTTTTGTGCTGGAAATTTCAAATATATTTTCTCAGTTGGAACTTCCACTTCTCGCTTAACTTTTATCTTGATATTACTGCCCTCAAAATTAGCAGTGATTAGCTTGTGATTTCCCCAGTCATCAACACTCTCAATATTCGCATGAATTGTGTTTTTACCTGCAGATTTAACTAACTGAAGATATTCAGAGCGGATACCCAATTTGAGACGTTTATTTTTTATTGCACTTAAATCTGTCTTTGTTGATATTTCAACATTACCAAATTTAATTGCATTCGAACCAACTGCATCACAATCAAACAAATTCATTGCAGGCGCACCAATGAAATATCCAACAAAAGTTGTCTTAGGACGCTCAAATAATTCAGCTGGTGAGCCGATCTGTACAATTTCACCATCATCCATAACAATGATATTTTCCGCAAAAGTCATTGCTTCATTTTGATCATGCGTCACATATATAAGTGTTGATTTATATTTTTGATTTATCTCTTTTAGTTTACGTCGAAGCCTAAATTTTAAATCAGGGTCAATAACTGTTAAAGGTTCATCCATTAATACTGCAGCGACGTTATCACGAACCAATCCTCGCCCCAGTGATATCAGCTGTTTTTGATCAGCTGTTAATTTTTTTGCTGATTGCGACAATAGCCCTTCTAAGCTTAAGGCTTCAGCAACTTCATTTACCTTAGATTCAATAAAAGACTTATCATATCCCCTACATACCAGAGGAAATGCTAAATTATCATGAACAGTCATTGTTCCATAGATAACTGGAAACTGAAAAACTTGTGCAATATTTCGTTCAGAGGTTGATTTATCTGTAACATCATCACCATCAAAAAGTAAGCGACCTTCTGAGGGCTTTACAATGCCAGACATAATATTCAGCATAGTTGACTTACCACAGCCAGATGGTCCAAGAATTGCATAACGCCCACCATCTACCCAAGTCATGTCAAATGGCTTAAGTGCATACTTACTATCTGTAGCATCTGGATTATATGAATGTGCAATATTTTGAAGCTTAATTTGTGCCATTATTTTGTCCCGCTATATGGTGATGACATTAGAATTCCGTCAGATCCAAATGCATAAAGTTTTTCTATATCAAAAATTACTGAAACAGTTTCACCAATATCAAAGTTTTTAACTGCATCTAATAGTCCAACTACATGAACTTGACCTTGGCCAAGATGAAGAAAAGTTTCTGAACCACTAATTTCAGCAAGTTCAATTTGAAAAGGAAAACCAGATTTTGCAAGTGTTATACCAGACGCCCTAATTCCAAAAGTATAGTGACCATCTGTTAGATCCTTGAAATGTTTGGGTAGGCTTAACTCAATCTTTGAATTAAGTTTAATTTTTTTACCCTTAATTTCTCCTTTAAATAAATTCATTGCAGGATCATTTGTAATTTCTGCTACTTTAGTAGTTATAGGATTTTCATAAATTTCTTTGGCACTACCTTGTTGAAGTATTTTACCTTCATCCATAACTATAACTTCACCACCAAGCTGCATAGCTTCAACTGGATCAGTAGTAGTATATATTAGTATGGCCTCTTCAGATGCTTTAGAGCTAAAGATCTTTTTAAATTCTTCTCTAAGCTGCTCTCTTAATTTATAATCCAAATTAACCAAAGGCTCATCTAGTAACAAAATATTTGCGTTCTTAACAAGCGATCTAGCTAGAGCAACTCGCTGCTGCTGTCCCCCTGATAGGGCTTGAATTTTACGACCTTCAAATCCCACAAGCCCAACTTGTTCTATAGCTTGTTTTACACGGTCATTTATTTCTTCTTTGCCAAGTTTCCTTTGCTTGAGTGGAAAAGCAATATTTTCAAATACATTAAGATGCGGATAGTTAATAAATTGCTGATAAACCATAGCAACTTGGCGTTTCCAAACGGGTATAATATCAAAGTCATTCCCATTAAATGTTAATTTACCACTGTCTTGCGATATTAACCCAGCAATAGTTTTAAGCAGAGTTGTTTTGCCAGAAAGCGTTCGACCAATTATCGTGTAAATTTTCCCAGGGGACATCTCAAAAGAAATATTATTGAGATAAAATTCATCTTTACGTTCAATTGTTAAATTTGATGCTGCCAGCGTCATACTACTTCAAGGCTCCTGATAAGTTTCCTTTTGATAAGTATCGTTCAACTATGAAGGCGACGACTACCAAAGGTGCTACTGATACTAATGCAGCCGCAGAAAGGCTCCACCATGGTGTAATTGATGAATTTAAAGAAACGATTGCAACTGGAAGAAGTTGAACTTCTGTAAATGTTAAAATAAATGCAAAGAAAAAATCCGTCCACCCAAATATCATACAAAATAAACCTGCAACTACCATTCCAGGAATAGAGTTAGGAAGTACCACCTTAAAAAAAGCTTGGTATGGATTACACCCATCAATAAGTGCAGTTTCATCAATTTCGATTGGAACTTTATTGAAAAAATCAACCATTATCCAAACAGCAATTGGCATTAATAAGACAACATAAACCATTACCAAACCTAATAGAGTATCTAGAAGTCCTAATTTACCAAGCATTATAAAAAATGGTATTGCCAAAACTACAGGGGGCATAATTCTTTGAGATATAAAAAAGAAAGTTATATCATCATTTTTAATGAAACCAGCTTTAAAAGTGAAACGCGATAAAGCATAGGCAGCCAAAGTTCCCAATACAATGCTTACAAAGCTTGCCATACAGGTCACAAATATACTGTTTAAATAGGGTTCAACAATATTAACTCCACCTTGAGCAGGTGAGCGAAGTAATACTCTCCATCCTTCAAGTGTTGGTTCAAAATCAACCCAAGGGATATATGTTGCCCCTCCTGTTACTGAATTGAAATCTTTAAATGATGTAGATAATGCCCATAGAAATGGAGCAATAATAAACATCGACCATAGCGTTACGGCTGTATATTTGAGAGTAACATAAAAAATTCTCATATTATTAGCTCCTTATCATTAGTTTAACTAACATCTTAGCAATGATTGTTAGGCTGATGATCATAATAATTAAATAAGTTAAGGATAAAGCTGCAGAATAACCGAATTGGAACTCACGCAAGCCTTTTATGAATATGTAAAAACTTGAAGTTTCTGAAGAGGTACCAGGACCACCTGACGTTAAAACATATACAGTATCCATTATTTTTGATGCTTCAATAAGTCGGATAATTATAGCACCTATCGAAATTGGCGCCATCAATGGAAATGTTACATATACAAATTTTCTAATTGGTCCTGCACCATCAATTGAAGCAGCTAAAAATGGTTCTTTAGGAAGTGATAAAAGACCAGCCAATAACAACAAGAACATAAATGGTGTCCATTGCCATACTTCAACAATAATAACAGTAACCTTAGACAAGGCTTCACTACTTAACCAAAGAGGAGTTACACCAAAGAGGCTAAAGAAATCATTAACTGGGCCTAATGATTCATGGAAAACTGTTTTCCAAATCACAGTCATAATAACTGGTGTTGTCATCATAGGTATTAAAAACAAAACACGGAAAAATCTTTGAAATAGAATTTCCTTCCAAACTATATGCGCAAGTGCAAAACCGATTGTATATTGCAAGAAGACAGTAGTAACAGAAAGAAAACTTAACCTTTGAAATGACTCCCAAAATCTAGGATCATCAGTAAATAATCGAGTATAGTTTTCCAATCCAATAAAATCTAGACCAGGAAAAAAGCTGTCCCAACTAGAAAGGCTAAGTCTAACAGTGAAGCCAATTGGAAAGATTAATATTCCAAGCAATACAAGCAGGCCTGGAAGTAAAAACAAATATTTATGTTTAAAATTCATGATTTTTTTCCGCTTTAAAAGGAACGCCCCAAAAATAATTTTAAGGGACGCTCAATAATTTAATTATATTTATTTAAATTTAGTTTATTACAGATTGTCTTCTAAAGCTACACCTACAGCGTATGCTTCTCTTACTGTATCTGCGCCAATACGCTTAACAATTTTTTTCCATTCAGCAGCTACTTCATCAAGCGCTTCTTGAGGAGAAAGTTGTCCAGCTAAAGCTTTTGAAGTTCCAGTCGCTATTGCACTGTTAAATTGGAACACACCTGGTACACGAAGTGGGAATACGCGGTTTGTGCTGCCCTCTTCCATTTCCATTAATGTATCAGCATATTGCTGTGCAATTTCTGGATCCCAACCTTGACGTTCAACATATATGTCTGCATCAAAATCAGATTTCTTGAATGGATTTACACCAAATCGTCCAATAGCTATGTCAGCTTGGTGGTTAGCATCATTTGCAAAGAAGCATAAGTAATCAAAAGCTACGTCTTGTTTCTTACTTGCTTTTGCAACAGCTGCTGTCCAACCCCATACGATATATGGTGCTTGGTTATACTCATTTTCCCAAGAACCACTTGTACGGTTCCAAACGCGATCTGAACCTGGCAATGGCGCAGCTCCAACTTTATTTTTAATAGGACTATCGTCTTGCATTGCAGCTACGAAAGCATCATCCCAAGAGAAGCTGAACAATGTTTGTCCGCCACCAAAAGAGTTGATTTCATCGCCTAATCCAAAGTTAATCCCACCTGGTGGAACATATTTAGTTGCTTCTACCCAATCAGTTAGAGCTTCAACAAAACCTGGTCCATTAATTAAAGGCTCCATTGACTCTAGGTCAAAGAAATATCCACCTGGAACTCTTGGATTTTTTGCGTATGCAACTGAGCGACTAAAAAATGCAGCAAACATTAAGTCATCTTTTTTCATAACTTCTGCTGAACCATACTCTAGTTCACCATCATTATCCCAATCCCAGCCATTAAAGAAGGTGGCCATCTCGCCATATTCTTTCCATGTGCGCGGAATACGTAATTCGTTACCAGTTTCAGCTTTATATTTTGCTTGATATTCTGGATTATCAATAACGTCTTTTCTATACTTTAAGTAATGTCGATCCCCATCAATTGGGAATTGGATCATTTCGCCATTCCATGAGTTAACATCAATATGACTTTGTGTAACGTCTTGCATTTGACGCATATTTACATATTTGGCTGGTACTGGCTGTAAGTACTGCTTCCAATCTCTAATAAAGTTAGAGAAACCAAACACGATATCATAAGGTGCTTGACCTGCTTGAAATGGAACCATGGCCTTTGAATACAAATCACCAGCTGGAGTATGAATAACATTCACCTCAGCACCTGTTAATTTACTGAATTGCTCAGCATGTAATGCAGTTGGCTCACCTATAACAGGTACAGCGTGTGTGTTAATTGTTAGCTTCTGTCCTGAATAATCTTTCTTTGA
Organism: uncultured Amylibacter sp.; assembly: GCA_905182285.1. Taxonomy (GTDB): domain Bacteria; phylum Pseudomonadota; class Alphaproteobacteria; order Rhodobacterales; family Rhodobacteraceae; genus Amylibacter. Next base: position 6,741 of record CAJJAY010000047.1, read on the forward strand.
CATTGACTCATAAGAACATTCTCCAGCGATATCGCCAGTATTCTTAATATGTGGAAATTGATCGCTCCACTTGTCAGCTTGAGCAGCTACAGCAAGTAAACTTGCAGTCACCGTCAATGTGCTGATTTTAATCATCTTCTTCATACTTTATTCCTCCCAGATTTTAGTATTTCTTTGATTTAAGGTATTAGGACAGCTCGTCCCTTTACTTTTCCATTATTTAAATCTTGCAAAGCTTTATTAGCATTTGCCAAACTATATTCCTGTGTTGATAAGTGTACTTTACCCCTGTCAGCCAAAGACATTAATTCAGTAAGTTCAGCCCAAGTTCCGACTAAGTTACCAACAATATTTTTCTCTGTTGTAATCATTTCAAATGCACTTACATTGATATCTTCACCATACCCAACAACATAATATGTACCCATATTACGCGTCATAGCTAATCCCTTCGCTGTAGTGCCACGTTCAGCAACAAAATCCATAACAGCCTCAGCACCCAGACCTTTAGTAAGCTCTAATACTCTCTCAACTTCGTTTCCATCAGCTTTGACTAATTCATCAGCGCCACATGACTCAGCTAATGATAAAGACATCTCTGAAGGGTCAACTACAATAATATCTGCCGCACACATTGCTCTTAAAACTTGAATTGCTATATGGCCCAATCCACCAGAACCAATTATCACACATTTTTCACCAGGCAATAAATGACGCGAAGCTTTCTTTGCTGCACGGTATGCAGTCAAACCAGCATCAGAATATGCAGCAACTTCTTTTGGTATTAGTGTTTGAGGCAATTTCACAATATTACGAACAGATGTCTTTAATGCTTCTGCATAACCACCATCACAATCCACACCAGGAAAAGCTGAACCTTCACCATGCATATCATGACCACGTCGACAAGCTAGACATGTACCACCAGTTATGTGTGGATGAACAATTACTGGATCACCTTTTTTAAGGCCTTCAACTTCTGATCCTACTTCTTCAATCCAACCAGCATTTTCGTGACCCATAATTAATGGAAGTAACTCATTACCTGTTGGGTCTGTTGCAACCCGCCATACACCTTCAATGATGTGTAAGTCAGTACGACAAACACCAGCACCACCGATGCGAACGATTACATCGTTTGATTTCTCAATCTTAGGATCAGGCACATCTTGCATTTCGACCCACGAAGATGCCGTTAAGTCATCGTCGTATTTATTCAGCACTTGAGCTTTCATATTACACCTATATTTATTCTACATATTCACCATAATTGGTAAACTTTACTTCGAACAACTTGTATAACTGTACATTTTTTAATCATTTTAATAAAAATATGTTCAGTTTTTGAACACTTGCCTGATTTGTTAGTAAACGTTAGTTTATGTATTCTCGGTAATTGGAGTGTTATATTATGATAAAAAATACTGCATTATCTCATCATGATGATATGAAACTAGATTCCTTATCTCATGAAGTGGCAACTGAAGAACGTGCAATAAAAAATAGTTGGGCACGCTGCAAAGATGTAGGTCTTATTCCAACTGGAAAACCTATTGATGCAGTTACTTCAGATATTGATTTATCAATTATTCAAGAAAAAAACCAAAGAATACGGCAATTTGTGTTACCTGAATTACAATTATTGTATAATCAAATTGCTGGAACCAACTTTATGGTTGCTTATGCCGATACAAGTGGCGTTGTCTTGGATGCATACCTAGATGAAGAATTTAAGCGAAGTGATGCAGGAAAAGCTGTAATTCCAGGCTCAATTTGGACTGAAGATAATCGCGGAACAAACGCCTTGGGTTTAGCTCTTTATAGCGGAAAACCCCAGATAGTTGCTGGTGGAGATCACTATTTTAAAAAATTAGGAAATCTATCATGCTTTGCAGCTCCTATTTATGGCCAGAATGATGAGATATTAGGTGTGATTGATGCAACGTCAGATGCAGCTTCACGCCAGCAGCACACATTAGCTTTGGTAAAGCTAGCAAGTAAAAATGTTGAAAATAGACTTTTCATAGAACAGTTCAGCGAGTCATTAATTTTAGTATTTCATGCGCGCCATGAATATTTATCTACCACAAGTGCCGCACTTTTAGCTGTTGATGACCATGGCTTTATTGATGGTGCCAATGTAAACGCAAAAATTATGCTTAATGGTTTAAATTTATATAACAAACAACATTTTAGAGATATTTTTTCTGTTCCATTTTCCGCAGTTATAAATAGATTAAACTCAGATGAGATAATACGTATTCAAGATGCCATGGGATCAGTAGTTTTCATGTCTATGAAAGCCAATACAGCTAAAAAAATTGTAAATCTTTCAGCAAAATCGACCCTTATTAAATCTATAGAAAATACCCAAGAGGTAAAGAATACAAATAATAAAGATAAAAAACTTTCTAAACCAAATTATATAGCAGACGATCCAATACTAAAGAGACACCTTTTATCTGCTGAAAATGCATTAAATCATGGCCTTCCCGTATTCATTGAAGGAAATCGAGGCACTGGAAAAAGGTCAACAATCCTGGAACTTAATAAACGATTTCTTGAGCATAAAACTTGTCTAGAAATTGATTGTTCACAACTTACGTCTGAGAATTACGAAAGTATTCTTTTTGGAGCTTCTGGAAAAATTGGATACTTTGAAAATGAAGTCCAAAGTCACCCAATTGGAAAATTAGCACAAGCTAGTGGTCGCATTATAAGCTTTGAAAACATAGATTTATTGCCCCAAATAGTACAGAATGCTATTATTGAAGTGATAGAATTCCATCAGGAAATGGACATAAAAAATGTATTTATTCCAATAAATGGTTTTCTTTTTTCGAGTAAAGTTTCCATGCAGGATTTACAATCAAATCCTAATTTATCCGATGCCTTTTTAGAATGCTTAATTGGCGCTCAAGTTCAATTGCCACTTTTGGAGGATAGAAGTGACTTTGGTAAAATTGTTATAGAAATACTTCGCCAAATTTCGCCTAAGCACGGACTATCTAAAGCAGCCATGGATGCGCTAAAATCTAGGGCATGGCCTGGCAATATAGGGCAGCTCAAGAAAGTGATGCGTGTTTTAGTTGCGAACTCAGAAGGACTTGTTATTCGTAATGCAACTATCCAAACTGATCAAAATTTATCAGGATCAGAACTAACGCCTTGTAATACGTGTTCACAATCTTCAGTACGAAAAGAAAGTTGTGTCTTAGTGAAAAAAACTTGGCTAGAATCTGGAAAAAATGTGAGCTTAGTAGCTCGGCGCTTGGGACTATCTAGAACTACAGTTTATAAACACATTAAAGACATGTGAAGTTTAGACTGGGAGTGCTTTTTCTAGA
>CAJJAY010000048.1 GCA_905182285.1 uncultured Amylibacter sp.
CTGGCTCTGGCTCTGGCTCTGGCTCTGGCTCTGGCTCTGGCTCTGGCTCTGGCTCTGGCTCTGGCTCTGGCTCTGGCTCTGGCTCTGGAAAAATTTCAATTTCTAAATCTTGTCCAGTATTATCTTCGTTATCTGATAATTTATTTTCAATTTCATTATCTTTATTCTCAACAATAGCATCAAGACCCTCTTCAATTTTTGAAGAAGATCTAAAAAGTTTTGATTTAAGTTTTTTAAAAAAAGACATCTTTAAGCCAAATTATTTAAATCTGTGTAACCTTATTTTTTATTAAGTAAAAGACTTCAATAAAGCCCATTCTCCCAAAATAAGAACAAATAATAATTTTAATTATTACAAACTATAAATAATGATCTTAAACTTCATCATTAAAATGTTTGATTACCATCCTTATAGGATTTGGTGCTGCTTGCCCTAACCCACAGATAGAGGCATCAACCATTGCTACAGAAAGTTCTTCCAGTAAGTTTTGATCCCATTTATCTTCGCTCATTAGTTTAACTGCTTTCTCACAGCCAACTCGACATGGAGTACACTGACCACAACTTTCGTCTTCAAAAAATCGCAGCATATTCAAAGCAGCTTCTTTAGCGCTGTCATGGTTTGATAAGACTACGACTGCCGCAGAGCCAATAAATGTACCATATTCTTGTAGCGTATCAAAATCTAAAGGAATATCTCCCATTGAAGCAGGCAATAGACCTGAAGATGGCCCTCCTGGTTGGTACGCTTTGAAGGAATGCCCTTCAAGCATTCCTCCAGAATATTCTTCTATTAGTTCACGAACAGTTGTTCCTGCTGGAGCTAATTTGATACCAGGATTTCGCACTCGACCAGATACAGAATAACTTCTCAATCCCTTTCGTCCATTAGCACCATGTGCCCCAAAAACAGCAGAACCTTCACGAGCAATTTTAGCAATCCAATGAAGCGTTTCCACATTATGCACTAATGTTGGTTTATTAAATATTCCAACACTTGCAACGAATGGAGGGCGGTGACGTGGTAGCCCTTTTTTACCTTCAATACTTTCAATCATGGCACTTTCTTCACCACAAATATATGCACCTGCTCCACGGCGTAAATCGATAAATCCACTTTCAACTATCCCAGCATTTTCAAGTGAACTGATTTCTTTGCTCAAGATTTCCAATACTGCAGGGTATTCATCTCGCATGTATATATAACATTTTTCAGCTTCTACTGCCCAAGCAGCAATCAACATTCCCTCTAGAAAGAAATGAGGCTCACGCTCTAGAAAAAATCGATCTTTAAATGTTCCAGGCTCTCCTTCATCTCCATTTACAGCTAAATATCTGATACCTTCATTCATTCTGACAAATGACCATTTCTTACCAGAAGGGAAACCAGCACCACCCATTCCCCGAAGGCCACTCTCAAGTACTTCATTTTGGATTTCATCAGGCGTCCTTGACCCACCTCGTAAACTTTTGAGTTCTTTATAACCGCCATTGGCTGAGTATACTTCAAACGTTTGATAATCAGGAATTTTTGGATGAATATCATTAGCTTTTATAGCTAAAGCAACTTTTTCTTCATTTGCATTATCAATATGGTTATGACCTATTTCTAATGTTGGAGCAGTATCACATCGCCCCATACACGGTGCACGTAATACCCTAACTTCACCACCACCATTATATTTAGTCCCCAGTTTCAGCAGCAAATCTTGCGCTCCGGCTAATTCACATGACAAACTATCACAAACACGTATTGTTAAACTAGGGGGCACTTCTTCACCCTCTTTTACAATATCAAAATGTGCATAAAAACTGGCGACTTCATATACTTCAGTTTGTGAAAGGCGGAGTTCTTCTGCAAGTGCCGCTAGATGTTGGGCGGAAAGATGTTTATATTTATCCTGAATTAAATGGAGATATTCAATTAAAAGATCTGCTCGACGTTCACGATTGCCCAAGAGCAACTTAACATCAGAAATTGCATCTTCATTGACCTGGCGCCCTTTAGGCGTTTTACGTCCTTTACCTTTGCCTGATTTCCATACGCCGTCGGTTTTTTGATCTAAAGCCATTGTCTACGCCTTGTTAATTTAGTTTTATTTAACCATAAAAAATTTATCTGTGACCTAAAAAAACGACTTCTAAGTCGAAAAATTCGCAATAATACTATTTATAAAGCGAAGTTTTTCCATCTTGAAACTCAATTTCAAGTACTTTCTTAATTTCAGCCTTTTTAACACTAGTTACTAATTTTCCATCTTGATCACGCACAACAGTATATCCTCTTCGTAATGTTGCTTCATATCCAAGTGTTTGGCGTATTCTTTCCAATCCTTCTAATGCACTCTGGTGGTGTTGGATTTTTATTTTCATATTAGATTTAATATTTTTAACAAACCTATTAATTAATTCAGTGCGTTCAACCAATTTAAGTTTTAACACTTGCGGCCTTAATCCAGCGCTAGTTTGCAATAATAATGAACGCTTATTATTGCTAACAATACTTAAAGCTCTTGGTAATCTATCTGAAATAGAATCTAAACGTTGGGCTTGCATTGCAACCAATTCAGTTGGAAGTGGTAATCCCCTACTTAGATCTTTTAACCTTTGCCGCTTAGTTTCTAGGTTAGATGATAAAGAGCGAACACGGCGCTCATCCATAGAAGATAACCACCCCATCAAATCTGCCCTGACTGGTACTGCATATTCGGCAGCTGCAGTTGGCGTTGGGGCACGTAAATCAGAAGCATAATCAATTAGTGTGGTATCAGTTTCATGGCCAACGGCAGATATTAATGGAATTTCACTTTCAGATACAGCTCGAACAACAGATTCTTCATTAAAACCCCACAAATCTTCTATTGATCCACCTCCCCTTGCAACTATTAACAAATCAGGACGGGGCATTGCACCACCAGGCGTAAGTTTATTAAAACCATTAATCGCAGCAGTCACTTCAGGTGCACATTTTTCCCCTTGAACCGATACAGGCCAAATCAGTACTTTTCGTGGGAATCTATCACTTAAGCGATGAAGGATATCACGAATTACAGCCCCTGAAGATGATGTAATTACACCAATAACTTCAGGCAAATATGGAATTTCTTTTTTTAGAGCTTTATCAAAAAGGCCTTCAGATTCTAATTTCTTTTTTCTTTTTTCCAATTGCGCCATTAAGGCACCAACACCCGCAACAGACATTTCAGATACAATCATTTGATATCGTGATTGCCCAGCAAAAGTAGTTATCTTTCCAGTAGCTACTACCTCTAAACCTTCTTCAGGTTGAGTTGCTAATTTTGATGCTTGGCCTCTCCAAGTGACTGAAGCTATTACAGATTTATCATCTTTCAAATCAAAATATAAATGACCAGAAGCTGGCTTGGACACACGTCCAACTTCTCCCCTTATGCGCACATTCGAAAATTCTCCTTCTATCATACGTTTTAAAACACTAGACAGTTCAGACACAGAATATTCTGGCGCATTTTCGCCCTGCCCTGGGCTGTCAATTAGATCCGACATTTACGCATCCTCTCTTGGCTTTTTCTTTAGTAAACAATAGAACTATTGTTATAAAAGGCCAAGGAAATTACAAAATCATGAATATACTTATTTTAGGCTCCGGTGGCCGTGAACATTCATTGGCATGGGCTGTTAATCAGAATCCAAAATGCGATATATTGTATTGTGCACCTGGCAATGCTGGAATGACAAAAATTGCAAAATGTGTTGAAATAAATATTGAAAATAGTTCTGAAATTTTAACATTTTGTGAAAATCACGATATTCAATTTGTAATCATAGGTCCAGAAGCGCCACTTGCAATTGGTATTGCAGATGATCTGCGCGCTAAAAATATTTTAACATTTGGTCCTTCGGCTGCAGCAGCAATGTTAGAATCCTCAAAAGCATTTACAAAAGGTGTATGTGATTCATGTCATGCACCAACTGCCAAATACGCCCGCTTTACTGAACTAGAGCCTGCAATCCAATATATTAATAAAGAAGGTGCCCCGATAGTTGTAAAAGCTGATGGTTTGGCGGGTGGCAAAGGTGTGATTGTTGCAATGACATTAGAAGAAGCAATAAACGGCATAAAAGATATTTTTTCTGGTATTTTTGGGAAAGCAGGAACAGAAGTTGTTATCGAAGAGTTTATGGAGGGAGAAGAAGCAAGTTTTTTTATTTTATCAGATGGCAAAAACATTCTTCCAATTGGAACAGCACAAGATCACAAACGCGTCTATAATGGTGATAAAGGGCCAAATACTGGTGGAATGGGAGCATATTCCCCAGCCCCTATAATGACAAAAGAAGTAACTTCAAAAGCAATTTCAAAAATTATTCAGCCCACTATAGATGAAATGTCAAATCGTGGGATGCCTTATCAAGGAGTACTTTATGCAGGCTTTATGATTAAAGATGGGGAGCCAAGGTTGGTTGAATACAACGTAAGGTTTGGCGATCCTGAATGCCAAGTTTTAATGATGCGATTAGGCGCTCAAGCATTAGACGCAATGATAGCATGTGCTAAAGGCGAGCTGGATAAAATTCAATTAAACTGGGCTAATGATCATGCATTAACTATCGTCTATGCAGCTAATGGCTACCCTGGTAAATATAAAAAGGGAACGAAAATTTTAGATCTTGACCAAATATCAGAATCTACCAACGTTCAAATTTTTCATGCAGGCACAAAATTAGAAAAAAACAACATTATTGCATCAGGTGGCCGCGTTCTTAATATTACAGCAAGGGGAGCAAGCCTAAAGGAAGCACATAAAATTGCATACGAAACGATTGAAAAAATTAACTGGGAAGATGGTTTTTATAGAACAGATATAGGATGGAGAGCACTTTAAATCTGCTTTTCTGGCATTCTTACAACCAAGCCATCAAGATCTTCAGTTACCCGCACCTGGCATGTTAACCTTGATAATTCGTTAGGTTCCCATGCAAAATCTAACATATCTTCTTCCATGGCATCTTTAGCGGGTAATTTTTCCACCCATGATGCATCAACATAAACATGACATGTTGAACAAGCGCATGCGCCTCCACAATCAGCCTCAATACCAGAAATGTTATTATCTCTTGCAGCTTCCATGACAGAAAGGCCAACTGCAACCTCAACTTCATGATGTGTACCGTTATGTTCAATAAAAGTTATCTTAGGCATGAAACTCTCCATATTATTTTTTTGACTGTTATCATAGACAAAAAAGATAACCAGCACTTTTTTCAAATCTTTGTTAGTTATTAATTTTTATTTTAATAAATCCACCTAAAATCTATATCAATATGATTTTAGGTGGATCTAGATTTACTTTTGAGAGAGAGATAATCCAACAAATCGTGAATTATCACCTCTTACGACTAACATTAGAATAGACTTTCGCCCTGAATTTATAGCTTTTTCAAAAATTCTTGAAATATCATTGACTGTTGTAACTTTCGCACGGCCTGCCTCAACTATAATATCTCCAGCCCTAATACCTTTTTCAAAAGCATCTGAAGTTTCATTAACATCTAAAACAGCAACTCCAGTAGCGTCATCTGGTAAGTTTAACTGCTCACGAGTCTCAGAAGTTATGGACATTAATTTCATTCCTAATTCTTCAGTTTCTTTAATTTTCTCAGGCACCTTAGCTGTTGGAACTATTTCTACTTTTTCAGCAGATTCGCGTCTACCTAGAGTAACTTTTATAGTTCTAGTTTTTCCATCACGGAAAATAATTACGCGAACTACTTTTCCAACATCAGCATTTCCTACAGCCGAAACTAATCCACGTGTATCTTTCACCTCAACTCCATCAAAAGAAAGTATTACATCCCCTGACAAAATCCCAGCATCAGCTCCTGGACCATCCGGCACACCGCTTACCAATGCCCCAGATGCTTTATTTAAGCCCAGCGCTTCAGCCATATCAGAATCGATATCCTGTATTTGGACTCCAAGCCATCCACGTCTGGTTTCACCAAATTCTTTTAATTGATTTACCACACGCCCAACTACTCTCGAAGACATTGAAAATCCCAGCCCTATTGATCCTCCATTAGGAGAGATTATCGCTGTATTTACGCCTATAACTTCACCATTCATATTGAAAAGAGGTCCGCCAGAATTCCCACGGTTTATCGCTGCATCTGTTTGAATAAAGTCATCATATGGGCCTGATCGAAGTGTCCTATTACGTGCGGATATAATACCCGCAGAAACTGAGAACCCTTGCCCTAACGGATTGCCAATTGCCATAACCCAATCTCCAACTCTTGCGATATCACTATCGCCAAAGCCTACAAACGGTAGAGGTTCAGACGCTTCAACCTTCAGTAGCGCAATATCAGTTTTTGGATCGCGACCAATAAGTTGTGCAACCAATTCTTTGCCATCAAAAAACTCTATTACAATTTCATCTGCCTTATCGATTACGTGATTATTTGTTACAATAAATCCGTCAGCAGAAACTACAAAGCCAGATCCTAAAGCACTACTTCTTCTTGGCCTTCCTTGCCCACCTTCTCCATTATTAAAGAAATCCTTGAATAAATCTTCAAATGGACTTCCTTCTGGAATTTGAGGTCTCGCCTGGTCATTTACGCCAGCAATAGTTGTGGATGTAGTAATATTTACAACCGATGGCGAAAGTTTTTCTGCTAAGTCAGCAAAGCTCTCAGGAGCCCCACGAGCTTGGATAGAAATGTTAGTAAACATTAGCACAGAGAAAACTAAAGCTACATTTATTATAACAGACTTAGTTTTTCTAAATATTGCTATTTCTGAAGTTGTGAAAGTTATCACGACATTTCCCTCCTGGAGATTATAATTGATATTTTGGCTTTTGATAAAATATAATAAAAATATATTGATACAAGTAATTTATAAACAAATAATGTCAAATTTCTTGAAAATCTAACTTTTAATTTAATTAAAAATCAACAATCTTAGAATGATTTAACAATCCATATTGTAAATAATCCAATACATACAAAAAGTAATCCAATTACTCTTCTAGTATCATGGTTCATACTTTCAATTGCGCGAATTAGGTTCTCAAAACGCGATGGGGCCAGTACTAATACCAGCCCCTCTATAACAGCAACAAGACCAAGTGCTGTTAAAAATTCATTCATTTAATTGTATCGGATTTCAAGTAATCAAAGAATTCACTATCTGGTGAAATAATCATTGTTGAGTTATCACCTCTCAGTGATTTCACATATGCATTTAATGAACGGTAAAATGCAAAAAACTCTGGATCACGACCAAACGCCTCAGCAAAGATAGCATTTCGTTTACCATCTGCCTCACCACGAATAATATCAGCAGTTTTTTGAGCCTCAGAAGTTGTTTCAACAACAGTTCTATCTGCAGACGCTCGAACTCTTTGTGCTGCTTCATTACCACGAGCTATTTCATCTGCAGCTTCTCGTTCACGCTCTGCTCTCATCCTACCAAATGTTGCTTCAAGATTTTGCTCTGGTAGATCAGCACGTTTAATACGCACATCAACAACCTCAACCCCAAGTACAGTAGATTGTTCACGAACAGCGTCTCGAATTTCAGCCATTAATGCAGTTCTATCAGTTGAAAGAATTTCATTAGATGTAACTCGCCCTAATACAGATCGCATACCATCATTCATGATACCATCTAATTTTTGAGTAGCCGATCTTTGCCCACCTGAGCCAACGGCTCTTCTAAACTGCACCGGATCTTGAATGCGCCAAAGCGCAAACCCATCAACAACTAATCGACGATCATCTAATGGAGTAAACTCATCTGGTTGAACATCTAATGGCAAAATACGGTCTTCATATTTAACTATTTCATGAAGAAACGGGACTTTGAAATTAAGACCTGGGTCAACAATTACAGCAGTAACCTCACCAAACCATAATCTAAGAGCTTTTTCGCGTTCATCAACTACATATACTGAAGACATGAACAGAAAACTGATACCTGCTAAAATTAGCAAAAAGAAATTAGAAAAACGTGTCATTAATTGCCTCCAGTCTTTTGTTTCATCAATTCATTCAAAGGCAAATATGGGACAACACCCTGGCCACTACTATTTTCATCAATAATAACTTTATTTATGTTTCCATAAACTTTTTCTATCGTTTCAAGATATAAACGTTTGCGTGTAACACCAGGTGCTTTTGCATACTCATCATAAACAGCTACAAAGCGTGATGCTTCACCCTCTGCTTCATTGATTGTTTGTGTTCGATATCCTTCAGCTTGCTCCATTAATTGGGCAGCCTTACCCCTTGCTTCTGCAACCACTCGATTAGAGTATGCATCAGCTTGCTTCTCAAGAGTATCACGAGTTTGTTCTGCAGCCTGGACTTCACGGAAAGCATCAATAACTTCACGAGGTGGGTTTGCTCCTAATAAGTTAACACGAATAATATTTATTCCTGATCCAGCAACATTACCTTCATCATCAGTCCCGTATGTGTCTAATGTATCTTGAATAAGTTTCTTTAATTCAGTGGTAATTGCACCACGGTCTTTATTCAAAATAGGAGATAAGTTACTTCTTGCTATAATTTCTCTCATAGCTGACTCTGAAACTGCTCGTATAGTTTCTTTTGGATCTTGCAAATTGAAAAGAAATTGCTGAGCATCAGTTATATTCCATACTACTTGGAAATCTATATCTACGATATTTTCGTCACCTGTAAGCATCAAGCCTTCGTCAGCTCTTGCACCACGTCCTACACCAATATCTTCTGAATTTTCTCTTGTTACTGGTAAAATTTGCTTTGTTACGACAGGCCAAGGAGCAAAGTTTAGACCTTCATTTCCTGTTTTATAATATTCTCCAAAAAACAATTCAACAGATTGTTCTGATGTATCAACTCTGTAAAAACTATTAAAAACCCATAAACCAAACAACGCTATAATTATTAAACTGTATCCGCCAAATCCAAGGCTAGATCCACCTCCACCGCCTTTAGGTGAATTATTTTTATTGTTTGCTCCACCTTTACCTCCCATGAGGACACGCAATTGCTCTTGTCCTTTGCGAACTAAATCATCTAAATCGGGACCTTGTCCACCACCAGAGGGCGGACGATCGCCACCACCATTATTACCAGAGCCGCGATTACCGCCGCCATTACCCCAAGGGCCACCTGTGCCATTACCAGCCATATGTTCAAATTCCTCCTAAGAACTTGTATTTTATTAAATACTATCTGACATTTTTCGCCAGAATTTCAAGTATGATATTATCTTTATCTTGTTTCTGAAAAGATTACAGTTAATAATTCTTAACGTATTGGACTATTCATAGTAACTAATTCTTCTGCCGCAGTGGGATGTATAGCCATAGTTCTATCAAAATCTTCCTTTGAGGCACCCATTTTAATAGCAACAGCAGCCAATTGTATCATTTCTGCAGCAGCATGACCCACTATATGGCAGCCCAGAACTTTACGGTTTTCTTTTGATACTATCAATTTCATGAGCATATGCTCATTTCGCCCGGCTAAGATTACTTTCATAGGCCTAAATTTAGTAGAATAAACTTCAATCTCAGTTTGCTTTGCGGCATCTTCTTCAGTTAACCCAACAGTTCCAATTTCAGGCTGAGTAAAGACAGCAGTAGCAATAAGCTCATGATCTGGAATTGTAGGGTTAGATTTATAGACTGT
>CAJJAY010000049.1 GCA_905182285.1 uncultured Amylibacter sp.
CACAAAATCATCATGAATTAAATCCAAATAAGAACTCACATCGCGGCTATCCATTGAAGCGTTTAATTTATCGTGAATTGACATCATATTTCCTTTCTTGGTTTTATGTAAAAGACTCGTCACTCATTACAGTGACTTGAGTTGTTTCTAGTAAAGCACCAGCTGCTGCCCTTTTTGCTTTCATCTCTTCATGTCCAGCAAAAGCCTTCATTGCTTCAGGTGATTCAAAGTCAATTAAAACTAACATTGTGTTATCATTATCTTTCTCAGAACCCGCATAAATCAACTTACCGCCAATAGCTTCAAGCTCAGCTTTATTTTCAAAATACATTTCTTTCCAAGGTGCAAATCCTCTGGCTAAATCTTGCGTTAGCTTAACTATCATATTAACTCTCCATTATTAATTTTATTGAAACCATTGTTTGTAATATTTTATTTTAGTGATATCACGATTAATTGTTTGATATTCTATTTCAAATGTATAGTCTTATTTTTGAACCAGTTTAACAATCAGAGTGGATTTTTAGAATGTTATTATCACCAAATGATAGAATGTGTCCTATTGGCCTGGCCGCTGATTTAATAGGTGATAAATGGTCTATCATCATACTTCGAGACATAGCTTTATTTAACCGACAAACATATAATGTATTATTGAGAAAAAACCTTGAAGGAATTTCATCTTCAACACTAGCTAAAAAATTGAATCGTCTTCTAGATATTAAGCTTCTAAATGTCAGGAAAGACAAATCGCACTCCCAAAAAAAAATATATTGCCTTACAGAAGCAGCTATTACCTTTATGCCAATCATATTTAATATGGCACATTGGGCAGATGAATATGATCAACCAAGCGAATTATTTATTAAGCCGATAGAAAATTACCTTAGTGGGGATAAAGATCTAATAAACACATTTTTAGATGGGCTACGAAAAATTCATTTAGAACAGATTCCGATATCTGATGTAGATTTAATTTTTCAAGAACTAGCAATGATACAATAAATTATTTGTAGAAATATTTTATTATCAAATTAAAAAATGAATTAGGAATAGTAATTAATCCTACACCAAATAAAATAATTAACCCACCAAAAATCATTGGAAGCGTTGGGCTCTCTCCAAGAAAAATAATGCCACCAGTTAAAGAAAACACTGGCAGCAATAATAAAAAGGGAGCAACTTTGCCTACATCATGATTGCGAATTAAACTATTCCAAAGAAAGTATCCTAGTGCAGTCATTACTAATCCCAAATATATGACCGCCCACCAAACCAATTGAGAAGCCCCTTGTATTGCTTCTATTTGACCATTTTCGAATATTGCTGACATTGCAAATAGTTGTGGAACAGCAAATACCGCAACCCAAGCGGTTACTTGCATTACTTTGATGTCTACCAATTTTCGGATAAGAATTTGACCTATTGCCCATGCCAAACCACCCAAAACAACAAGTGCAACATATCCTATGTTTACCCGTATTTCATTTTGTTGCGTCATTATTGCTACGCCTATAAATGCCAAAGCAATTCCAACAAATATTTTCCACTCTGCTTTTTCTTTTAAAAAGATAATCCCTAATATAACTAGGAATGGCACTTCTAACTGAACAATCAATGCAGCTACTCCAGCATCTAAGCCCTTTAGTCCAGTGAAAGTTAAGCTGTATTGAATAGCAGCGGCTATAATAGCAATTCCAAATAAATTAATTAAGTGTTTCTTTGGAATAGGTACAAACCAAACCAAAACAAATGCAGTCAAACTAAACCTTAAAGCCATCAATAAGATTGGGGGGAAATGATCAATAGCACCTTTAGCAATAACCAACCCCATCCCCCAAACTAGAGGAACGGTCAAGGCCATGAGCACTTCAATTGGTTTTAGTTTTTTCAAATATAAAATACCCTATATGCATGTGTGCTTAAATAATTATCTAGCATCCATTTAATGATAAAGTATCTCAATAAGTCACTGAATAATTTGTAAATTCGCCATCAAAAAGTCCACTGGCGACATATTCTTTGTTTATTTATTAACACTAATATTTTTTGATGATGAAAATATCAAACGCTTTAAAACTTCAGTTGTAATGGATCGAACAAAAGCAGGTATAGATGTTACATTACCTGACCCTTCAATAATAGTATAATACAACTGTATAAAAAATTAAATTTTATACAGTTGTATTATATACTTAATGTAAGTAATTTAGTTTATAGAGTTGGTTATGTTTGAACTATAATTAACTTGATACTCTTTAAATCCAATGAATTTTTTTAGAGGCCATAAACCAAAAAAGGGGAAAAAATGATAAAATTATTTAAAACAGCTGCCTTAAGTGCTGTACTAGCACTTGGCTTTAGTGGAAACGCATCTGCGCAAGATATAAACTTTTTCACAATCGGAACAGGTGGCACAG
>CAJJAY010000050.1 GCA_905182285.1 uncultured Amylibacter sp.
AAATCAATTAGCGATTTGTCTTCTTGAGCGTATACACCAGAACTTGACGGATCTATTGCAGAAATCGGTCCATCCCTTGGCGTTAAAAGTGGTAATATTAATTCAGTTGGTCGATATAAATTTTCTAAATCGGCATTACTTGCAATATTTAAATTATTTGTATTTATTTTTTCAAAAAAACTATTTTCATTTGATAATGTTGATGTATTTGTTTTTATTGATGGTAATTGATTTAATGGAGAAAGATTAACCTTCTGCACTTCATTCAAAACAGTAACTCCACCATATCCCAAACCAAATATTAATATTAATAATGCTGTTAAGGAAAATAATCCTGAAATTGAAAAATTGTTAAATTTTCCATTCTGTATTTTATTTTTTGGGATTTGCGGGTTTAAAATTGGGTCATCTAAATGTTTTGTTGCTTTTACTACTTTATTTTTTTTTGTACCATTAATTTGTGACTGTAAGCCGATGAAACCACTCTCTTTACAGAATTGAATAAAACATTCTTCAGGATCCATATTTAAATGTGAAGCATAGGATCTAACATACCCAGCAATAAAGCTTGGTGCGGGGAAAGCAGAAATATCTGCATTTTCTATACCAAGTAAAAACTCAATACGAAGTCTTGTTTCTCTTTCAACATCTTCAAGTGTTTTACCTAAAGTAGCGCGCTCACCGCGCAATTTATCACCCAATGTTACTGTATAAGAATCGTATCCTTTTAGCTCCAACTTCTCAGTATGATAGCCAGGAATTATCTTTCCAAATTTTTTTCGAGTTTTTGCCAAATTGATTCGCTATATGGGTAAATGAAATTTCAGCTAAATATACATATTTTATATATATTATGCACTGCTGTATTAAAATTCAATTTAAGCGGTGGTTTTTAGCCTACTCAATTCACAATGCGACCATAATTCGTCCATGGCGTTAACTAAAGTATCAACCATTTCTTGGGTATGAACCGGTGATGGAGTAAATCTTAGTCTTTCCGTGCCTCGAGGCACAGTAGGGAAATTAATTGGCTGAACGTAAATACCGTAATCATTAAGCAATCTATCAGAAATCATTTTACACTTTACTGGATCACCAACATGTATCGGAACAATATGACTGCCATGGTCATCTAAAGGAAGACCTAGTCCACGAAATCTTAACTTTAATTGTTTTGCTATATCTTGATGTTTTTTTCTAATTTCTTTGTTTTCTTTTAATAGTCGAACAGATTGCGATGCAGCAGCTGCAAGCGCCGGTGGTAAAGATGAAGTAAATATAAATCCAGGTGCATAGGAACGAATAGCATCTACAAATCTAGGGCTTGCAGCAATGTATCCACCTATTACACCGTAAGCTTTTGCTAAAGTACCATTAAATATGTCAATACGGTCTGTTAAATCCAACATTTCGCACACACCACCCCCTTTAGGGCCATACATGCCAACTGCGTGAACTTCATCTATATAGGTCAAAGCATTAAATTCATCCGCTAAATCACATATTTCTTTGACAGGAGCAAAGTCCCCATCCATTGAATACAACGACTCAAAAGCTATAACTTTTGGCCTACTTGGATCTATATTTTCGAGTAGATTTCTTAGGTGTTCTACATCGTTGTGTCGGAATATTTGTTTTTCACAGTTTCCGTGTCTTATACCCTCGATCATTGAAGCATGATTAAGCTCATCAGATAATATAACTAAATTGGGAAATAATTTAGGTAATGCTGACAAGGTAGCTTCATTTGCATTATATGCAGAGGTAAATAATAAAGCAGCCTCTTTGTTGTGTAAGTCTGCTAATTCTTTTTCTAATTCTTTGTGATATATGGTGTTACCAGATATATTTCTTGTTCCACCAGATCCAACTCCAGCACTATCAATACTCTGTTTTAGTGCCAAAATTACTTCAGGACTTTGGCCCATTCCAAGATAATCATTTCCACACCATACTGTTATTTCAGTTTGTGTACCGTCTGTTTTAACCCAATTAGCTTTTGGATATTGACCATTAATTCGACTGATATCTTGAAAAACACGATACCTACCTTCTGAGTGTAAAACATTTAAGGCGTTATCTATTTGATGATCATAGTTCATTCTTTAGTCCAATATATTATTAATTTTTACTTAAACTAATTACTCGTAAAAATTAAGTTCCAAAACGCCGCAGTTATAACATTTTTTTATTTACTTAAATATGCATACCAAATTAATTTTTAATTTACAACAAGAATTCAAAAAATGGAATACGTATTTGATAGGTTTTTGATTATTTATTTTTTATAAAATATTTTGTTATTCTATTTATTGCATTTTTTAACTCAGGTGGAATTTCGGACTTTCCACTTACCCAATTATATAGGTCATGATCATTCTCTGACATCATTATTTCATGTTCATTTAGCTCTTCTATTGATAATTTAGACATTTCATTATCGGCAAATCCTCCTAATATTAAATCCATTTCTTTAATACCTCGGTGCCATGATCTCATGCGCAATCTTTTAAGCCTAGTTGGATGATCTTCCATGAAATTTTCCTATTTACCCTAAGATGCTTTGAAAAAAGTTAAGGTCAAGTAAAAAGGACAACTTGATCATAGGAAAATTTTAGTTAATTATCATATGAAACAAAGTATAAATGATGCCTTTTCTTTCAAAAAATCTATTGCGTATAAAGCAATCTCCAACGATGGAAATAACTGCCAGAGCTCAAGAGCTTAAAGCTAATGGTTTAGATATAATATCATTAAGTGTTGGCGAACCTGATTTCGATACACCACGCAATATTAAAGATGCAGGAATTGATGCAATAAATAAGGGGAAAACAAAATATACAGCTGTTGATGGTATGCCAGAACTTAAACAGGCTATATGTAATAAATTCCTAAGAGATAATAATTTAACCTACTCAAAAGACCAAATTATAGTTTCAACTGGTGGCAAACAAGTTCTATTTAATGCACTATTAGCCACATTAAATCCTGGTGATGAAGTCATTATTCCTGCCCCTTTTTGGGTTTCATATCCTGATATGGTAAAATTAGCTGGTGGAACACCTGTGATTGCTGAAGCAAACTTTGATAATAATTACAAATTAACAGCTAAAGATTTAGAAGCCGCAATTACACCAAACACCAAGTGGTTTATTTTTAACTCTCCATCGAATCCAACGGGTGCAGGATATAACTGGAGTGAATTAAAAGCACTAACAAATGTATTAAAGCGTTATCCAAATATTTGGATTATGACAGATGATATGTATGAACATCTTGCATATGATGACTTTGAGTTTTGCACACCAGCTGAAGTTGAGCCCAGTTTAATTAACAGAACCCTAACCACAAACGGCGTCTCTAAGGGGCACGCAATGACTGGTTGGAGGATTGGATATGCAGCTGGCCCTATTGAGTTAGTTAAAGCAATGGCAGTTATACAATCACAAAGCACCTCAAACCCGAATACAATTGCTCAGTGGGCAGCTGTAGAGGCATTAAATGGTAATCAAGATTATTTATCTAAAAATAATAGTATATTTCAAGATCGGCGGAATATAGTTCTGAATATTTTAAATTCGATTAAAGGTATCAAGTGCCCAAAGCCGCAAGGGGCATTTTATATCTATGCATCAATTGAAGAGCTCATAGGAAAAACAACAAATAATAAAATAAAAATAAAATCAGATAAAGACTTTGCTACCGAATTACTTAATTCAGAAGGAGTTGCCGTTGTTTTTGGATCAGCATTCGGTTTATCTCCAGCATTCCGTGTGAGCTATGCGACTTCAGAAAAAGAACTTACTGAAGCATGTAAGCGGATCAAAAGGTTTTGCGAAACACTCAGTTAAAATTTTAATGTATTATACAGGTAATTTATGTGTGGATTTTATTTCTTCCATTGATAACAATGCCGTTACGTTAAAAATCTTCACTTCAGATATTAATGCTTGATAAAATTTATCATAAGCTTTTGCATTTGTTACCCTGACTTTTAAAATGTAATCAATATCTCCAGCTAAGCGATGCGCTTCCAATACTTCTTCCCGGTTTACAAGAGCATTTAAAAACTTATCTTGCCATTCTTTTTCATGTTCAGAAGTTCTGACAAGAACGAAAAAACACGCTTCTAATCCAAGTTCAATTGGATCAAGAATTACTGTATGACTTTTGATAACTCCAATTTTTCTTAATTTTTTGATCCTGTTCCAAACAGGTGTTTTAGAGGCACCAACCTTTTTTGCTATATCTTCTAAAGATTGAGACGCATCCATCTGTAATTCTTTAAGTATTTTTTTATCTATATTATCCAATTGGAAAGCCACTCTTAAATATCCCCTTTTTCAGCAAATAAATACTTTATATATAATATATACAGAAAAATATTCTTAATATAAAGCGTTAATGTAATTAAATATAGAATAATATTCCATATTGCAATATAAGATATTATATAAAAATTTTATAAACTTTAAATAAAAATAAGATAGAAAAATAATTTTATTTAGGCTAACTCAATTATTAAATTATAGAGATTAAAAAAATTGACAACCACTAGACCAATAGCACCTCACACTCAAACAGTTACATCCGTAAGGCATTACACTGACCGACTATTTTCATTTCGAGTTACAAGGCCACAAAGCCTGAGATTTAGAAGTGGTGAGTTTGTGATGATAGGGCTAATGGAGGATAACAATAAACCCCTATTAAGAGCGTACTCAATAGCTTCTCCAAGTTGGGATGATGAATTAGAATTTTACTCAATCAAAGTAAAAGATGGCCCCCTAACATCTAAGCTTAAGAATATTAAAATTGGTGATGAATTAATAGTTCGCCCAAAGCCAGTTGGTACCTTAGTGTTAGATGCATTATTACCAGCTAAACGCATTTACCTTATTGCTACAGGAACTGGCTTTGCGCCTTTTGCTTCTTTAATTAGAGATCCTGATTTATATGAAAGATATGATGAAGTTATACTTTGTCATACGTGTAGGGATTTAGCCGAACTGGATTACAGTAAAGAATTAGTAAATTCCCTGCCTACGGATCCATTAATTGGTGAATTCATTGGAGATAAATTAACCTATTACCCCACTACAACTCGTGAAAATTCAATTAATATGGGTCGTATTACCAAATTATTAGTTGATGGAACACTTTCAAAAGATTTAAATCTCCCACCATTAAACCCAGAGACAGATAGGCTAATGGTTTGTGGATCAATTGATTTAAATAATGACATTAAGAAAATTTGCGATGCGGCGGGAATGAATGAAGGATCAAATTCTTCACCATCACATTTTGTAGTAGAAAAAGCATTTGTAGGATAATTCTAAAATACCAAATTAAATCAACTCAATAACATTTTTTCAGTTAGTTTATTCCAACCAAGCTGAAGATTTCCGTTATTATCAATTACTGGTCTTTTCATGACAGTTGGATATTTAAGTAATAAATCAAGAGGGTTTAATTTTCGATCATCTTCAGGTAGTTCCCTCCAAGTTGTCGAACGATTGTTAATCAATTCGTTTCCAAATTCTTTATAAAATTTAGATAAAATGTCTAAAGGAATTCCATCTACCCTTACATCAATAAAAGTTACCATATGACCTGCATTTTTAAAGGCCTTTAAAGCAGACCTACACTTATCACAGTTCTTTAATCCATATATATTCATTATTTATCACTTTACGTATATCTCACAAAATATATATTATGTGAATATAAAGGAAATTATAATCAGAATATTATTTAGATTAAAGTTTAATGCGAAAAAGCATGTGTTTTTATTTCATACATTAATAAATGGAATTTTATTATCAAAATACAATTTTTATTTCATTATTTTAACTCAAATTATAGACGAAAAACCTAACACTTGCTTATTTGGGCAAAAACCATTAAATGGGGGATTGTGATGCCAATTCAATCACCAATCTGCTTTCTTCCTTAGTGTTGTCTGCTGATTTCTGACACAAGCACACCAAGCCACAGCATGTCGCGTGTGGTAATAAAGGAAGATTAATATGCCTAACGGTACAGTAAAATGGTTTAATGGAACAAAAGGCTACGGCTTTATCGCACCTGCAGATGGAGGAGCTGATGTATTTGTACATATCACAGCTGTTCAAGCTGCTGGCCTTCAAGGTCTAGAAGATGATCAAAAAGTTTCTTATGAACTAGAAGAAGGTAACAACGGTAAGCAAAACGCAACAAATATTGCACTAGCTTAATAACGTAGTTATTTAATAATAAAGAAATCAATTAAAAACGGCGCCTATATGGCGCCGTTTTTAATTACTTAGTTATTTTCTATTAAAATTAAATTTATACAGCCATCGGTGCTTTTATACTATTTAAAGGATTATAATTTTCCAAAATATAATTTTCTGGTCTTGTTTTTAATAATTCAGATAGATTTTTAAACTCTGGCATGAATAAATTTGGTAGTTTTTGTGATTTTCGCTTTAATTGCTCAGCAACTTGTTTTTCATGATTTCTATAAATATGGCAGTCCCCACCAACCCAAACAAATGTACCAACTTCTAATTCACACAATTGCGCCAACATGTGAGTTAAAAGGCTATAACTAGCTATATTAAATGGTACCCCCAAAAACATATCAGCACTTCTTTGATAAAGTTGGCAGCTTAATTTACCATTCATTACCCTAAATTGTGCCAATGTATGACAAGGTGGAAGTGCCATCTGATTTATTTGATTTGGGTTCCAAGCAGAAAGTATCAACCTTCGACTATCAGGGTTAGATTTTATTTCTTTAATCAACCATTCAATCTGGTCAGCTTTATCTTTTATATTATCACCCTGACCATCAAAATACCTCCATTGATGGCCATATACTGGGCCCAGTTGTTTTATTAAATCATCATTAATATAGCCTAAT
The DNA here is from genome assembly GCA_905182285.1 of uncultured Amylibacter sp. Lineage (GTDB taxonomy): Bacteria > Pseudomonadota > Alphaproteobacteria > Rhodobacterales > Rhodobacteraceae > Amylibacter. Next base: position 6,908 of record CAJJAY010000050.1, read on the forward strand.
TCAACTCCCTGCGCGTCTGCATTAGCAGTCCAAATTGTTTTTTTATCAATTAGCTCTTTGCGATCTTTGTTAAATGTAAGCTCAGCCAACCTTCTTTCATCAGTGCTTCCCTCCAAAAACCAGAGAAGCTCACCAATAACACTACGCCACGCAAGTTTTTTGGTTGTTACTGCAGGAAACCCATCGTTAAGGTTAAAATGCATTTGATAACCAAATACGCTTCGTGTCCCTACACCAGTTCGATCGCTTACTTCTTCGCCACTTTCAAAAATATATTTTAGTGCGTCTAAATATTGCTTCATTTTTTACACCATATATCAAAATTAACACCATCTACCATATTACTTTTGCTTAAAAAATATTGTTCTTTGATTAATTTTCCTGGCAAAAATGTATCACAATTATAAATACCTTTAATTCGACTTAGATGAAACTCATCAATTATTCCAAACAAACCTTCTATTAATTTAGCACCACCAATAACCCAAATATTTTGAGAGCTATTCATATCCAAAAGCTTAAATTTTATGTTAGAAAAATCAATAAACTCACAGTCATTTATTGCAGAATCTAATTTAGTACGAGTTACTACTATATTTTTTCTTTTTGGAAGAGGCTTACGGGGCAAACTATCCCACGTGGATTTACCCATCACAACAATACCATTTACTGTATTATCTTTAAACCACTTAAGATCTGCGGGATTATGAGGCCAAGGCAAGTCACCATCCTTACCAATTCCCCATTCCTCATCACATGCTAGTATTGCTTTAATCATACTTTAATTGCCTCATAATCTTCTCATATTAGTATAAATTAATTTTTTATATAAATAAATTTATGAATTATCTGGCACAACATATAGGGTATATAATCAAATTTGAACCATTATATATTGATATCATATTATAATTTCTCAAAAAAAAATTTAAAACTTCACAATAGAAATAACTTTATGGACTTTAATAAAAGAAAATAAAAAGCTATAAAGAAACTGTCTCATTTGAGACTATGGTAATAAACGCGCATGTAATAAGCGGATCGGACCCGGGGGCGGTACCCGGCGACTCCACCATTATCCATCATTTGTGGACTTTGGGGTCGAAATAGGATCGACGGACGTCTAAAGATGTTAGCTTTTGCCCGGTGCGGTGTCGCTGTTATCGACCCATTTAAGCTAGTTGCAAATGACAACAAAGCACCGATGGCTTTGGCTGCGTAAGCGGTCCGAAAAATTGGAACCTTAAGTCTTAGGCCTGCGGTCTAAGCGGGGTTCGGAGGTACCTGGCAACAGAAACCTCCACTTATAAAAATATTTTAAAATCAAAGAGATAAAGAGCTAAATTTATGTATTTTAGTGATATAATAAACTTTTATTCTAAAAAGTTATATTTTATTTTAAATCATGATATGGATTAACTCTTTTAAATATCTGATAACACCTTAATATCAAAATTTAGTTTATTTAGGACCAAAAATAACATGACTGATAGTATTAACTATGCCCATATGATGCAAAAAGCCATGCAGGGCCTAATGATTGATGTACTTAAAAACATTTCAAAAGACGGTCTTCCGGGAAACCACCACTATTTCATTACGTTTAATACACAATCAGATGGCGTAATAATAGCTGACTGGATTAAAGAAAGGTACCCAGAAGAAATGACAATAGTTATTCAGCATTGGTTTGATAACCTTGAAGTAAACGATAATAAGTTTTCAATAACATTAAATTTTGGAGATAACCCAGAAAATTTAACTATCCCATGGGCATCAGTTTCTACTTTTGTCGATCCATCTGTAGAATTTGGTTTAAGCTTTAAAGATGATAACCAAGATCAAATACCAGAAAGTAAAATGGTCATAATAGATGAAGATGATGATGAAAAAAAAGATGCAGAAATTGTGAGTCTTGATAGCTTTAGGAAAAAATAAATTTCAATTCATTGTAAACCTTTAACTATCTACGTATAGAAATTCATAAAATCTATTGGAGAAAGATTATGGTTAAAAATCGCATAGAAACAGATAGTTTTGGCCCATTAGAAGTGCCTAGTGATAAATATTGGGGTGCACAAACACAGCGTTCTATAATGAACTTCCCAATTGGCTGGGAAAAGCAACCAATAGCAATCATTAGAGCATTAGGAGTTATAAAAAAAGCATGTGCACAAGCCAATAATGAAGCTGGTAAAATACCAACAGATTTAGCTAATGCTATTATATCTGCTGCCGATGAAGTAATTCAAGGTAAATTGGATGACCATTTTCCACTTGTTGTATGGCAAACAGGTTCAGGCACTCAATCAAATATGAATTCCAATGAAGTAATTTCAAACCGTGCCATTGAAATATTAGGAGGTGAAGTTGGATCTAAATCCCCCATTCATCCAAACGACCATTGTAATATGGGACAATCTTCAAACGATACATTTCCAACTGCAATGCACATTGCAACTGCAGTATCAGCAAACGAAATTTTAATTCCTGGAATTGAAAAACTTCATAAATCATTGAAGAAAAAAGCAAAAGAATTTGAAAATATAATTAAAATTGGAAGAACTCACACTCAAGATGCAACACCGTTAACATTAGGCCAAGAGTTTGGAGGATATGCATTCCAATTGGAGCAAGGAATTGCTCGAATTAAGCACGCATTAATTAACATTTATCCCCTAGCTCAAGGTGGTACAGCTGTTGGTACTGGTTTAAACACATCAAAAGGGTGGGATAAAATTGTAGCAAAAAATATGGCTCAAATCACTGGTCTGCCATTTATAACAGCGCCAAATAAATTTGAAGCTTTAGCTGCTCATGATGCAATGGTTGAAATGTCTGGTGCTCTTAAAACACTGGCAGCAAGCCTATTTAAAATTGCCAACGATATAAGATTATTGGGCTCAGGCCCAAGGTGTGGCTTAGGAGAATTAATACTCCCTGAAAATGAACCAGGCTCTTCCATAATGCCTGGCAAAGTAAATCCAACACAATGTGAAGCATTAACACAAGTTTGCGCTCATGTATTTGGAAATGATGCAGCTGTTGGCTTTGCAGGATCACAGGGCCATTTCGAACTAAATGTATATAAACCAATGATGGCATATAATGTTCTTCAATCAATTCAATTACTTGGTGATGCCTCAGTTTCATTTAATGATAATTGTATTGTAGGAATTTTAGCTGATGAAGACCGGATATCATCCTTAATGTGGGATAGCTTAATGCTTGTGACCGCATTAGCTCCAGAAATTGGGTATGATAATGCCACAAAAGTTGCAAAAACTGCTCATAAAAACAAAACAACTCTCAAAGAGGAAGCAATAAAACTAGGTTTTGTTGATGAAATAACTTTTGACCGTGTAGTGAAACCAAACGAAATGCTTGGGCCAAAATAGTTATTAATAACATGTAGTTAAGAACTTTAAAAAATTTATTGTTAAGTAATAATTAATGAAGAAATTTGATAGACCAAAAAAACATTCTCTAACCCTTAAAGGGCACCGTACAAGTGTGAGCCTTGAGGATCCGTTTTGGTATCAATTCAAACTGATTGCAGAAGAAAAAAATATAGCATTAAATGAATTAGCAAGTGATATTGATAGCTTCAGAGGTACAGATATAGGATTAGCATCTGCAATAAGATTGTATATACTAGAATATATAATCTTAAAGTGTTCATCTAAAAATTAACCAATGGCAGCTAAAAATGGTAAATTTTCCAAAAGCCAGAATGAAATAGCAGAAAAGCTGCCAGATATTAGTGTTATTCCTATAAGAACTAACAGTATTCCCATGGAGATTTCTACTTTTCTCATATGCCGTTTGAAATGCTTCATAACTCGCATAGCATTGTTTATAAATACTGCGGCAAGTATAAAAGGAACACCCAAGCCTATTGCATAAAGTGCCATCAATATAGAGCTCCGAGTGAATGACGCTTCTTGTGCTGCTAAAGATAATATTGTGCCCAATATAGGACCAATACATGGCGTCCAACCAAATGCAAACGCAAGCCCAAGTATATATGCACCAAAAGCATTACCACCTCGGTCTCCCGCATCAACTCTTAGATCATTATACAAAAACGGGATTTTTATTAAACCAATGAAATGTAATCCAAATAAAATAATAACAAGGCCTGATAAACGCCCAAACCAATCTTGATTTTGTAACATAAATTGTCCAAGTGCAGAAACTGCAATACCCAATAAAATAAATACTGTAGATAAACCTAATGTAAAAAATAATGCACAAGTTACGGTGTGTCGACGCGTACTTTTATCATTTTCCATTTCTTGCATGGAAATACCACCCATATAAGCTAAATATGGTGGAACAATGGGCAAAACACATGGACTCAAAAAGCTAAAAATACCAGCAATTAATGCAATTAACATTGAAGGTATCAAACCAGCGTCTATAATATCTATACCAAACATACCTAACAATACTCTATTAAAAGTTTTTAACCACCCGTTTATAAGGCTTGATTTAGATTTTTTTAATTAATTTCAAGGAATTTATATATGAATTTTAATGATCAACTCGATGCTATTGGAGCGCTATGCCCTATTCCAGTACTTAAGGCACAAAAAAGACTAAAAAATTTACAAAGTGGAGAGATCCTAAATGTTTTGGCGGACGACCCAGCAGCCACAATTGATTTTCCACATTTCTGCTCTGAACAAGGGCATAGATTATTAAAGGTTATCGATGAAAATAATTGTAAAAGTTTTTTTATCAAAAAAATATAGAATATTTGCTTGTTTACTAATATTTTAGCTGTAAGGTATGCATGTAACGCATAGCTTTTAAAGTACAGACAATATAAGGACAGTAAGATGGATTGGGATAAACTAAGAATATTCCATTCGGTTGCGGATGTAGGAAGTTTAACTCATGCTGGAGATGTATTACATTTATCACAATCTGCAGTTAGTAGGCAAATAAGAGCATTAGAAGAGAAATTAAATGTTACATTATTCCACAGACATGCCAGGGGTTTAATCCTTACTGAACAAGGCGAATTATTATATGAAGCCACTTCACAAATGTCTAAAAGACTTGAAACTGCTGAAGCAAGAATTCGTGATAGTGAAGATGAAGTTTTTGGCGAATTAAGAGTTACAACAACTACAGGCTTTGGTACATTATGGTTAGCGCCAAGGATAAATCGATTATATGACCAATATCCTGACCTTAATATTGATTTAATATTAGAAGAACGTGTTTTAGATCTACCAATGCGCGAGGCAGATGTAGCAATAAGAATGAAAGAGCCAAGTCAGGCAGACTTAGTCAGACGTCGCCTCATGAATGTAAAAATGCGTTTATATGCAACACAAAAATATCTTGATAAGCACGGTACACCAACTAATTTAGATGAATTAGATGTTCACAGGTTAGTAACTCAGGGCCTTGAAGCCAAACAAGTAAATGAGTCAATTGCATGGTTTAAGCCAATTTTAGAACAAAATCACGGCTCTAATTTAACTTTAAATAACTATTTTGGGGTTTTACAAGCAGTCCTTCATGATACAGGCATTGGTGTATTACCAGATTATGTATCAGACGAGGTTCCAGAACTTGTTCGAGTACTTCCAGACGATCAAAGTAAAGAAATACCTGTATTTCTAGCCTTTCCTGAAGAGCTACGTCATTCAAAAAGAGTTCAAGCCTTCAGAGATTTTGTACTAGAAGAAATAAAAACTCATAGATTACATAAATCTGAAAATGTTTAAAATGAAACGTCTTTAAATAGCTATGATAAAAATGCATATCGGGTATGCATTTATAAGTACTGGTGTAGATATAAAATTAATTTTAAAGAGCGATTAAGATTTGAGTTGAGCTTATATTCCTTAAATCTTAAACCTCCCTGTTATACTTTGGCCGAGCTTTTAGCTCGGCCATTTTTTTTAACAAAAATTTATTAAAGCAATCGTTCAAGGGCCTTTTACTTATAGCAATGAACGCTTAAAAGAAATCAAAGAATCCTTATTGAGGCTTACTATGACTATCGAACCTGAAATTTCGCAAGAATTGATTGAATCTCATGGCTTAAATGCAGAAGAATACAAGAGATTAATTGACATAATTGGTAGAATTCCAACATATACAGAGCTTGGTATTTTTTCAGCAATGTGGAATGAACATTGCTCCTATAAGTCATCAAAAAAATGGTTGCGAACACTACCAACCACAGGACCACAAGTTATTTGTGGACCAGGAGAAAATGCAGGTATAGTTGATATTGGAGATGGAGATGCAATCGTTTTTAAAATGGAGAGCCACAATCATCCATCTTATATTGAACCATACCAAGGTGCAGCAACTGGTGTAGGTGGTATATTAAGAGATGTCTTTACCATGGGAGCTCGGCCAATTGCAGCAATGAACTCTTTATCTTTTGGAGATTTCAATCACCCAAAGACAAAGAGTTTAATAAATGGGGTTGTTGAAGGTGTTGGAGGGTATGGAAATTGCTTTGGAGTTCCAACTGTTGGAGGAGAAGTTAGATTTCATTCAGCATATAATGGTAATTGTTTAGTAAATGCCTTTGCTGCAGGAATTGCAAAAACAGATAGTATTTTTTATTCAGCAGCATCGGGCGTAGGAATGCCTGTTGTCTATCTTGGAGCAAAAACAGGCCGAGATGGCGTTGGTGGTGCAACAATGGCATCAGCAGAATTTGATGACACAATCGAAGATAAACGTCCAACAGTTCAGGTGGGTGATCCATTTACTGAAAAAAGATTGATGGAAGCAACGCTCGAATTAATGCAAACAGGTGCAGTTATTTCAATACAAGACATGGGTGCAGCCGGCTTAACTTGTTCCGCAGTTGAAATGGGTGATAAAGGAAATTTGGGTGTCAAATTGAACCTTGAAGATGTGCCCCAACGTGAAGAAAATATGACTGCATATGAAATGATGCTTTCTGAAAGCCAAGAACGAATGTTGATGGTATTGAAGCCAGAACTTGAGAGTGAAGCACGCTCTGTATTTGAAAAATGGGATTTAGATTTTGCAATAGTTGGAGAGACTATTGCAGAAGATCGTTTTCTCGTTTTACACAATGGTAAAATAAAAGCAGATCTGCCCCTAAAAGCTCTTTCAGGTACAGCTCCGGAATATGATCGGCCTTGGGTAGAGACGCCTAAAGCCGCAGATCTAGTTAATATTCCAAATGTAGATCCGATTAAAGGTCTTTTGAAAATTATAGGCAGTGCTAACTATGGTTCAAAATCATGGGTTTACGAGCAATATGATACAATGGTCATGGCAGATACACTTGTCCATCCAGGTTCAGACGCAGGTGTTGTACGTATTCATGGAACGACAAAAGCAGTAGCATTCACTTCCGATGTGTCACCCCGATATTGTAAGGCTAATCCGTTTGAAGGTGGTAAACAAGCAGTGGCAGAAGCCTATAGAAATTTGTCAGCAACTGGAGCCAAACCATTGGCCACAACTGACAATATGAATTTTGGCAATCCTGAAAAACCTGAAATAATGGGTCAATTTGTTGGTTGCATTAAGGGAATAGCAGAGGCTGTTTTAATTCTAGACATGCCAATAGTATCTGGGAATGTTTCACTATATAATGAAACTGATGGAAGTGCTATTTTACCAACCCCAACAATCGGTGCCGTTGGATTATTAAATGATTTAAGCGAGATAATACAATTCACTCCAAATAGTGGTGATAATTTAGTATTAATAGGTAAAACAAATGGCCACTTAGGTCAGTCAGCAATAATGAAAGAATTATTTGACCGTGAGGAAGGCGATGCACCTTTTGTTGACCTTAATGCAGAAAAAATTGCTGGTGATTTTGTACGCGCAAGCCACAGATCAAACATTATAACAGCTGCACATGATGTATCTGATGGCGGTTTAGCAATCGCTGCAACTGAAATGTCAATTTCAGCAGGATTTGGTGTTTCTCTTTTAGGTGGTGATACTGGATGGTTCTTTGGAGAAGACCAAGGAAGATATATTTTAGCTTGTAAAGATAGCGACGCATTAATAAAAGCTGCTGATCTTGCTGGTATTCCAGCACAACTTATTGGTAGTTTCGGTGGGGACAAAATAAAATTAGGTGAAGCAAGTATTGATTTCATTGATGTTAAGAATGCACATGAAACAATATTAAAATCATTAGTAAGCTAAAAAACATTAGATTGGAGTAAATTTATGGCAATTGACGCAATAGTTATTGAAAATTTAATTAAAGAAGCTTTTCCAGATGCAGAAGTTAAGGTTGATGGTGCCGATGGTGTTCACATGTCTGCTATTGTTGCCTCATCTCAGTTTGCAGGTAAATCAATGATAGCTCAACATCGTATGGTTTTTGCGGCGTTAAAAGGAAAAATGGACGGCCCCAATGGCGAACTACATGCATTAGCTCTTACAACAAAAGTCAAAGATATTTAAATTATGAATAACTTAAAAGTCTTGCATACTAATCAATCTAAACTAGATGTGAATAAATCAATGAGGGAAAAATAATGTCTGATACAGCTCAAGCAACTATAAAAGAAACAATTACCGATAATGATGTCGTTCTCTTTATGAAGGGCACTTCATCAATGCCTCAATGTGGTTTTTCAAGTCGTATAGCAGGTGTATTAAATTTTTTAAACATATCCTGGTTAGATATTAATGTTTTAGACGATGAGAATATCAGGCAAGGAATAAAAGATTTTTCTGATTGGCCAACTATTCCACAGATGTACGTAAAAGGTGAGTTCGTCGGTGGCTGCGATATTATAACTGATATGATGCTTTCAGGTGAACTTGATACTCTTTTTGAGACAAATGATATTAAATTTGACAAAGCTGCTGCTGATAAAGTGAGAGAAGCAAACTCATAAAGCATTATTTGTACGCAATACTTAAAAAACTGTAAGCTATTATTTTTTGGAAAATAAATTTTAGTTTACAGAGGGTAAATATATAAGAATTTAATATTCCTCGTATAATAGTTTTAGCAACAATACATTATTTTGTATAAAATAATGATACTTCACCTTCTTGAACATCAACTAAATCCATTAGGTGTCCATTAACTTTCATACGACGTGAGCGCTCATCAGCTGATCTATCAAAGGCAGCTTTATCTTCATAAATTGATGTTAAGGAAGCTGTAAGTGGACCAGTTCTTACCGCAACAAGCATTTCTGCTTCGGGGAATCCTGTTGGTGCGGTTGATGCATAGTTGGCTTCCAATTCGTCAGCCGCCTCTTCTGAAGAAAAAGTTATAGTATTTATTCGTGCATAAGCCATTTTTAATCCTTTCATTATTTAATTGTCTGAAAATATATTCTAGTTGATTTATAAATAAATATGATAAAGATTTGATGTAAAACAAACACTTAAATTAGATTAATGACTTAACCCGGTCTATCATTAATTGAATTGTTGCCTCTGCATCATCTTTTTCTTGTTTAAGAGCTGTAATTTCAAATTCATTATTAATATTGTCATGATTTGGTGTAATGTTTTGTGCTTTAAGAATAGACAACTCTGCTTCAACTTCTTTAAGTTTTGCTTCTAGTTTAGAAGCATGCTCCATAATTTCAGAATTTGTAGAATCTGAAAAAGCATTACTGTCATTAGCTGTTAGTTTTTCTTCACTTGCAGCAGTTCTATCTGCTAAAAGTAGTCCGGCCATCAGCAACATTCTACTTTCTGTTATACGAGAACCTGCGCTTTCCAGTTTTTGAGCTTCTTGATCTAACATAGCAGCTGCTGTTTTTAAGTAACTTTCTTCGCCTTCCTGACAGACAACATCAAATGATCTACCACCTATTTCTATTGTAACTTGTGACATATCTACTCCTCAACTAAATCTTTAAGTTGATTTAATATATTTTGAACTTCTTCTATATCTTTTTTATGTAAATCTTTTAGGATTTCATTATCATCATTTGAAAAAGGTAGACTTGCGCTCTTTGTATCATTAACAAATCCAAGCTCTGGCTCATTGTTCTTTATTGATGTCTGCTCCAACTCTTCAATTCGTGATTTAAGTATACTATTTTCATTTTCTAATTTAGATATCAAATCCTCGTTAAGTGTTTTATTTTTTCTCAAACTCTCTATCTGATCCTGTATAGCTATAACGGCAATTTCAAAATCTTTTTTTAAATTAGGTAATTGAGTCATTTCGGCCTCTTTTGTACACGAATCATTAATAATATTTATATCTAAGTATTTTATACGATTTAATCATAATATTGCATAAAAATAATAGTTTATCAGTGTTTGCAATCTTGACCGACCATACACACTTATCCTACCAGTAACATATACTTTTATCTGCTTGGAGCCCATTGTGAACATATCTGAAATAAAATCTAAACACCCTAAACATTGGAGAAATTCTTCAGCAATAAGAATTTTAGCAGCTGATGCAGTACATGCTGCAGCATCCGGACACCAGGGAATGCCAATAGGTATGGCCGACGTAGCAACTGTTTTATTTGAAAAACATTTAAAATTTGATGCAAAAAATCCTGATTGGGCAGACAGAGATAGATTTATTTTATCAGCTGGGCATGGTTCAATGCTAATTTATTCCCTTTTACACCTAACTGGTTATGTTGATATGACAATGGAAGAGATTAAAAACTTTCGTCAATGGGGTGCAAAAACAGCAGGCCACCCTGAATATGGTCATGCCAAAGGTATAGAAACAACAACAGGACCACTTGGACAAGGTATTTCAAATGCTGTTGGGTTCGCAATGGCAGAGCAATCACTTCAATCACGTTACGGCAAAAAAATTGTAGACCACTTTACTTATGTAATTGCTGGAGATGGTTGTTTAATGGAGGGTGTAAGCCAAGAGGCAATTACACTGGCGGGCAAACAAGAGCTAAATAAACTAATAGTAATGTGGGACGATAACAATATTTCAATTGACGGTGAAGTTAGTATTTCTGATATAACTGATCAACAAAAACGATTTGAGTCCGCTGGTTGGACAGTGTTTTCAATAAATGGTCATGATCCTGATGAAATTGATAAAGCACTAACTCAAGCTAAGAAGAGTTCAAAACCATCTTTGATAGCATGCAAAACCAAAATTGCTTTGGGAGTTGTAGGTGTTGAAAACACTGCAGGAGGGCATGGCTATAATATAAAAGATCAACAGCTTACACAAATGCGCGAATTTTACGACTGGCCATACGCAAAATATGAAATACCATCAGATGTTAAAGAATCTTGGCTAGAGATCGGCTCTAAAGGATCTGAAGTGCGTGAACAATGGGAGCTTCGCTTATCAAACTTGTCAAAATCTAAACAAGCAGAATTCCATCGTGTAATGAACCTTGATACTCCTACAAAACTTTCTGCTGCTATTAAACGTTTAAAGAGAGAAATCTCTGAAAGTCAGCCTAAAATGGCTACTAGAAAATCTAGCCAAGCTGCGCTTGAAGTTATAAATCCAATAATGCAGGAAACAATTGGTGGCTCAGCAGACTTAACTGGTTCTAACAACACAATTACAAAAGGTATGAAATGGTTCGATGCGGATAACCGTGATGGTCGTCATGTAGCTTATGGTATTAGAGAGCATGGCATGGCTGCAGCCATGAATGGAATGGTTTTGCATGGAGGTGTCCGACCTTATGGCGGAACATTTATGTGTTTTACTGATTACGCAAGACCTTCAATGCGATTGGCTGCACTAATGCAAATACCAGTTGTTTATGTCTATACTCATGACAGTATAGGCCTTGGTGAAGATGGACCAACACATCAACCTGTTGAGCATTTAGCAATATCTCGAGCTACTCCAAACACTTGGGTTTTTCGACCTGCAGATACTGTAGAAACAGCAGAGGCATGGGAAATCGCTGTAACAACTAAATCAACACCATCAGTACTTTCTTTAACACGACAAAATTTAAGAACAGTAAGAACAGAACATACGAACAAGAATATGGTTAGCATGGGGGCTTATATTTTGGCTGAAGCTGAAGCTAAAAGAAAAGTTATCCTTATTGCAACAGGTTCCGAAGTTGAAATTGCTTTAGATGCAAAAGAAAAATTAGAATCTGAAGGTATAGGAACTAGAGTTGTATCTATGCCATGCATGGAATTATTTGCTGAACAAAATGAAACTTATCGAAGAAGAGTACTGCCAGCAGGTCCTGTTCGCGTTGGGGTTGAAGCAGCTGTTCAGCAAGGATGGGATATATGGTTATCTGGTGAAAGAGGTAAACATAACAAATCAGCTTTTGTTGGTATGAATAGTTTTGGTGCATCAGCGCCAGCCGAAGAGCTTTATGAAAAATTTGGAATCACTTCTGAAGGAATAATAAAAGCTGTAAAAAATCTTTTATAAAACAAATATAACTACATGTTACCGCTAACAAATGAAATGTTAGCGGTAACATGTTGAAAATATGTAATTTTTGTCGATAATTACCTTTTAAAATATTCCAAAATCTATTATCAACTCGCACATAATACTTATGTAAGAACTCTGAATAACTCTCTTAAAGTTTGGAAGAATAGATGACAATAAAAGTTGCAATTAACGGCATGGGTCGTATTGGGCGCTCAACATTAGCAGCTATTATTGAAAGTGGTCGATCTGATATTGAAGTTGTTTCTATAAATGCTCCAGCACCAATTGAAACCTTAGTTCACTTAATGAAGTATGACTCTGTTCATGGTCGTTTTCCTGGTGATATTAAAATTATCGGTAATAATATTGATGTAGGCCGAGGGCTTATCGATATGCAAGCAACTTATAATCCTGCTGAATTAAATTGGGAAGGTATAGACGTTCTTTTGGAATGTACTGGCGTACACAATTCAAAAGAAGCATCATTAATTCATTTGGAAAATGGTGCAAAAAAAGTATTGTTATCTGCACCCGGTAAAAATGTTGATAAAACTGTAGTTTTTGGAGTAAATCATAATGATTTAACAAGTGATGATTTAATCGTCTCGAATGCCTCATGTACAACAAATTGTTTAGCCCCTGTTGTGAAGGTTTTAAATGATGCGATAGGTATAGAAAATGGTATAATGACAACCATTCATTCATATACTGGTGATCAACCAACATTAGATAAAAAACATAGTGATTTATATAGATCAAGAGCCGCTGCAATGAGCATGATACCAACCTCTACTGGTGCAGCAAAAGCTGTTAGCCTTGTCTTGCCTGAATTAGCAGGAAAATTAGATGGATCAGCAATTAGAGTACCAACACCTAATGTTTCATGTGTAGATCTAACATTTCAAGCAATAAGAGACACAAACATAGAAGAGGTTAATGATGCTATTAAAAAAGTGGCAGAAACTACAATGAAGGGGGTTTTAGATTATGATCCTGAACCGAAAGTATCGATAGATTTCAATCATGATACACATTCATCAAATTTCGCTCCTGCACAAACAAAAGTTTTAAATAAACGACTAGTGAGAGTTTTAAGTTGGTATGATAATGAATGGGGTTTTTCTTGTAGAATGGCTGATACAGCAATTGCCATGGGAAGATTATTATAAATAGTAACTTCATATCAAAAAGCATATATTTTTTTGGATGGAAACATTGAAATGAAAAATGGTAATTATTGGAGATGAAAATGGCATTGCGCACATTAGATGATTTTAACTTAAAAAATAAAAATGTCCTGATACGCGTTGACATGAATGTTCCTATACACAATGGCCAAGTAACTGATTCTACTAGACTTTCTCGCGCAGTACCAACAATATTAGAGGTTTTAGAAAAAGGCGGTAGGCCAATACTTTTATCACATTTTGGGCGCCCTACTCGTGGTTTTGATTTGACAATGTCCACTCAACAAGCAGTAACCGCATTATCAAATAGATTAAAAAAGCGTGTGCATTTTGCTTCATCTTGCATTGGAGAAACTGCACAATTGGCAGTCAGTACATTACCGATTGGAGATGTTCTTTTGTTGGAAAATACTCGTTTCCATCAAGGTGAAAAGAAAAATGACCCTGAATTTGCAGCTGAATTAGCAAAATTAGGGGATATTTTTGTATCAGATACTTTTTCTACAGCACATAGAGCTCATGCTTCTGTTGAAGCAATTGCTCATATAATGCCTAGCTGCGCTGGAAGATTGATGGAAGAGGAAATATCTAAATTAGAGAACGCACTAAGCTCTCCAGAGAAGCCTGTAATGGCAATAGTTGGCGGTGCAAAAGTTTCATCAAAATTACTTTTGTTAGAGAACCTTATTAAGCCAATGGACAAAATAGTAATAGGCGG
>CAJJAY010000051.1 GCA_905182285.1 uncultured Amylibacter sp.
AATGGTTGAGCGTGGTTTGAAGCCAAATCTAACATTATATCACTGGGAGTTGCCATCTACATTGGCAGATATTGGTGGTTGGTCAAATCGTGAAGTGCCTGAAAGATTTACTGATTTTACAAGTATAATTATTGAACGAATTGGTGATAGAATTGATCATGTCTCAACTATAAATGAACCTTGGTGTGTTGCTTGGTTAAGCTATTTTCTTGGCGGCCAAGCTCCTGGAATAAAAGATATACGTGCAGCCACACGTGCAATGCATCATATTATGCTTGCCCATGGTAATGCTTTAGAAGTCCTTAGATCTAATAATCAAGAAAACTTAGGTATTGTATTAAATTTAGGTCATGGAGAACCTGCAAGTAATAATGCTGCAGATATTTCTGCTACAAAAACATTTGATGCAATTCATACTAGATGGTTCATGGATAGTTTATTTAAAGGATATTATCCTGCAGATATGATTTCAAAAGTTGGTAAATATATGCCTGATAATTTTGAGAATGACATGAGCTTAATAAGTGCACCAATTGATTGGCTTGGGGTAAATTATTATACCAGAGGATTAATAAAAGCAGCTCCTGATGATCCATGGCCGCATTTTGTGGGAGTTGACGGTTCTTTACCTAAAACCCAAATGGGTTGGGAGATCTACCCTGAAGGATTGGAATTACTTTTAAAGCGAATTTATAATGACTATACAAATAACTTGCCAATAATGATCACAGAAAATGGTATGGCAAATGATGACGTCATTGATAACAACATTTGCAATGATTTTATTAGAGTGAAGTATTTTGAGGATCACCTACAATCTGTAATTAGAAGCATTGCTTATGGTGTTCCCGTCAAAGGATTCTTTGGGTGGTCATTGTTAGATAATTATGAATGGGCTTATGGATATGAAAAACGTTTTGGCCTTGTTCACGTTGATTATAAAACACAAAAACGAACGCCTAAAGCATCTTTTAAGGCATTTCAAAAAGCTATATCTGGAAATCAATAAAATATTATTGGCGTAACTAGAAAACTAAATGTCGCTCCTTGATTAACATGCTCTGATTAAAATAACTTACAATTTTATTGAGGAGTAGATATTTTGAATATGAATCCAAATGAGACTCAAATAAAAAAATTATCTTTTAAGACAGATAAAGGCGCAGGTGAAAGAGCACGAATAGGCGTTTTGGTACTTGAATCTGACCAATCTCTAGAATGGGAATTGGGGCAAGTTATAAATATGCCAGGTGTGTCTGTTTATCAT
The DNA here is from genome assembly GCA_905182285.1 of uncultured Amylibacter sp. Taxonomy (GTDB): domain Bacteria; phylum Pseudomonadota; class Alphaproteobacteria; order Rhodobacterales; family Rhodobacteraceae; genus Amylibacter. Next base: position 1,268 of record CAJJAY010000051.1, read on the forward strand.
TCTAGACTTGCTAATGATCCAATAGTTAATGGTGAAAATTTAGCAATGATGGAAGATCAGCTTCCAATTGCAGCTAAACTCCTACCTAAATATTTGAATTTAAGTTCAATTGGTTATGGTTGTACGTCTGCTTCTACAATTATTGGTGAAGGTCGGGTAAAGGAAATTTTAAATAATTATCACCCAGATATTCCTTCAACTAACCCACTAACAGCTGCAAAGGCAGCGTTTAAAATTCTTAAAATAAATAGAATTGCACTTTTAACACCTTATTCACCAGATGTAACAAATGCCATACAGAAGAAGTTTGAAGAAATTGGAATAAATGTTGCTATAATAGGTTCGTATTTTCAAGAAGATGATAAAATAGTTGGGAAAATAGATTCAAATTCAATTTTAAATTCTGTGGTTGAATTAGGCTCAGATAAAAATTGTGATGGTGTTTTTATTTCGTGTACTAGCTTGAGAGCTATAAGTATTATAAATGACGCAGAAAAAATCATTGGCAAACCTGTTACTTCAAGTAATCATGCATTAATATGGCATCTTCTTAGGTTGGCTGGAATTGATGACGTTTTGGATGAATGTGGGCAACTGTTTAATAAATGAATTTATATAATCAAAATTATAATAATTTTATTATTAATCTAATTTATAAAGATAAAAATATGATATGAAAACAGATCCACTTATTTTAGATTTGATGAATATGATAAGTATTCCAAGTGTAAATAATTTTGATTTAGATGAAATCAACCAAAATCCTGAAAAGGGCATGTCTGATTATTTTGAGACTCGGTTAATTGAACTTGGATTAGAGGTGCATAGCCGTGAAGTATTGGGTGAAAGAAGAAATATTTGGGGACGATTAAAAGGAAATGGGAATGGACCAACAATTATGCTGGCTGGTCATTTAGACACTGTGGGTGTGGACGGTTATGAAAGTCCATTTGATCCAAAAATTGAAAATGGAAAAATATTTGGTCGTGGTTCTTGTGATATGAAAGCTGGATTAGCTGCATATTTAGAAGTTCTCAGGAAAATTAAAGAAAGAAATATTCAATTATCTGGTGATTTAATAATTGCAGGTGTTATTGACGAAGAGCATGCAATGATTGGATCCATTGATTTTGGAATTAATGGACCAATTATTGATTACGCCATTATAGCTGAGCCAACCAATCTAAAAATTTGTCCAAGTCATAAAGGTCAAATATTGCTATCAATTGAAATATTTGGAAAAGCGGCCCATTCTAGTATGCCTGAAAATGGCGTAAATGCCATTAGTAATATGGGTATTCTTCTACATAAGTTGCAAAAATATTCTTCTTCTTTGAATGTACATAATGGTGACCAAATGTTTGGAAAACCAAGCTTTAATGTGGGTGTTATAACTGGAGGAGATAATGCATGCTCTGTTCCCGATATTTGTAAAATTGATATTGACAGAAGAACTATAGACGGCGAGGACCTCCAAAGTTTTGTGTGTGAACTAAATGATATTTGCAAAAAAATTCAGAAAAGGACTCCTGATTTTGAATATGTTATTTCAAAACCATTTCTAAATATTGAGCCTCTAACTACCCCGTTAGATTCACCTTTAATGAAATCAATCAAAAAAGCGTCTGATGAAGAGCTTGGTTATAATACAATAAATGTATTTCCTGGTTCAACTGATGCGCCTAATTTTAAATGCCAAGCAGTAATATGTGGGCCTGGATCTTTGAAACAATGTCATTCACTTAACGAATATGTTGATATCAAAGAGGTGAAAAGTGCAGTAAATATTTATTATTCTGCTATTATAAATTTGCAAAATAATTGAATCCCATAAAAGGAAACATTCATGGATTGGCGTACCAAACTTTTAAATCCAACCCAAATAGCTAGACAAGATTATAATTCTCTTGTGACACCGGTATATAGGGGTTCAACAGTAGTATTTGATGATCAATCTTCGATTAAAGATGATTGGCAGCAATCTGAAAAAGGTTATTCGTATGGTTTGTATGGAACGCCTACTACTTTGGAGCTTGCAGCAAGAATCAGCCAAATTGAAGATGCAAGACACACTTTTATAGTTCCAGGGGGGCAATCTGCCATTGCACTTGTATATTTTGCTTATTGTAAGTCAGGATCGCATGCACTTGTCCCTTATTCAGCATATGGACCCAATAAAGCGATGGCTGAAGGTTTGATGAAAGGTCTGGGAGTTGAAGTAGAGCCTTATGACCCAATGGTCGGGAAAGACATTAAAAAACTTATCCGAAAAAATACTACTTTAATTTGGTGCGAAAGCCCTGGATCTGTAACTATGGAAATACAAGATATTCCTGAAATTGTAAAAGTGGCTCACCAGAAAAATGTTCCAGTTGCGCTTGATAACACTTATGCTGCTGGTGTCCTTTTTGATGCATTTAAATTTAATGTAGATATTAGCATCCAAGCATTAACTAAATACGTTGGTGGTCATAGTGATTTGTTACTTGGATCAGTATCTGTGCGAGATGAAAATGCGTATAAGACAGTAGGCCCTATTTATATGCAGTTAGGCTTGGCTGTATCACCTGATGATTGTAGTTTGGCTTTAAGAGGCTTACAAACTTTAGCATTAAGGTTAGATCAACTTGAAAAATCAACATTAGAAGTCGCATTATGGCTATCAAAAAATGATATGATTGATGAAGTTTACCATCCAGCTTTAGATACATGCCCAGGTCATGATATTTGGAAGCGAGACTTTACGGGATCTGCGAGTGTTTTTTCTTTTACATTTATTGAAACTATATCAAGCAAAGAAGTTCAAGAATTTATAAACTCGTTAAATATTTTTAAGATTGGTTTGAGTTGGGGGGGGGTGACGAGTCTTGCGGTGGTTTATCCAGATCTTGATAGACCCAATAAGGATTTTGGTGGTAGGTTGGTTCGATTAAATATTGGCTTAGAAGCGGTTAATGATTTGATTAGTGATTTAGACGAGGCAATATCAACAATTAGATTATGATATTTAAATCTTAAATATATTTTGATGTTGATATATCCGCAAAAAGTGCTGTCATACAGAGCAATCCTTGTCGGGCTATATCAATAGGCATATGTTCATTTGCTGAATGTTGGCAACATCCAGCATATGAATGTGGTATCCAAATTGTTGGTAAATTTAAAACTTCAGAAAAACTGTCATTTGGTAAAGATCCACCAAGATTTGGTAGTAAATCTATTTTTTTCCCAGATGAAATTTCTAATGATTTCTTTATAAAAGATAACCAAGAATTATTCATATCTAATCTTGTAGCAGGAAATGGATTCATTTTTGATTGTGTAATCTTAACATCATTAAATTCAAGTTTATCTAAATGTTTTCTAAGTGCGGGTAGAATATTCTTAACATTAGTTCCAACTACAAATCTTAACTGACATGTTGCTCTAGCATTGCCTGCAATGGCATTTAAGGGTGCCTCAGGCTCTCCTGAGGTCATTGCTAAAACAGCGAAGCTATTCCACCCAAATACTCGTTCAGACATAGTTAAATCTTTCTCACCCCAGTCTTGATCTAATTGAAATCCTGCATCAACGAGTGGTAGCTTTGACAATATTTCTTTTATGTCATGTGTTAAACTATTCGGACGCCATTCAGGTATATTGATTTGACCTCTTGCATCAGTAATTGAGGCAAGAGCATGTGCCAGTATTATTGAGGGGTCTTTTAATATACCTCCAAAATTACCTGAATGATGAGCGCTATTTCTTAAATTTATGGATAGATCAAAATTTATTCCACCACGAGAACCAGTAAAAATCGTTGGTGTACTTTGTGAAATACGTGGCCCATCTGATGCAATAAACACATCAGCTTTTAATATCTTTTTATTATTTTTACAAAATTCTTTTAAGCCTGGAGATCCAATTTCCTCACCCATTTCAAATAAAATTTTGCAATTAAAACCAAGTTTTTTATTAGTAGATAGCAATGATTCAAGAGCTTTAATATTAATTAAATGTTGACCTTTATTATCTGCAGTACCACGCCCATAAAACCTATTGTTTTTAACTGTTAATTTATATGGAGATAAACCGCTTTCCCAAGAATTTTTTTGACCTAATACAACATCTCCATGACCATATGTTAAGATTGTTTTAAATTCATCATTTTCAAATCGTTCAGCAAAAAGAAACACATTATTATTTGTAATTGAATCTTTCATTATTTTGCAGGTAAACCCCAACTTTAATAAAATGGGAATAATGTTATCATCATAGTATTTTTGCAATTCATCTAAAGGAACTTTTTTTTGGCTTTCTGTTTTTAATGCAACTATATCTGCAAGATCTTCTTGAAAAAGACCATCATCAAAATATTTTGAAGCGTACACAATAGCTTTTTGCTTTACTGTCATGATGATACATGCCTTTTTTTAAACTCAATAATTTAGCCGATGATTTAGGTATGAGTATAATTAATGCTAATTTTCATTATTTATTCTTATTTTAAATGATCAGTAAAGGCACTTTCGTAAAAATATCTATTAAATCCTAATTCTATATGTAATCATATAGAATATACTCTATGGATGTAGTTAAATGCAAAGCAAACAAATTTCCATAAGGCTTAATTTTGCTAAAGACCTTACAAAAGATGCTGGTCACAAAGCTTTGTCTTATTTTAAGTCAATAAATGATTTAATAATTCATCAAAAAAATATTCAAGATTTTGTCTCAAATGCAGATTTAGAAGTAGAAAAATATATAAGGAGTTGCATCTCTAAAAAATTTCCAAATGACGCAATAGTAGGAGAAGAGCATGATAATTTGGATGGATCCAGTGGTTATACATGGGTTATAGATCCAATTGATGGTACTACAAATTTCTTAACAGAAATTCCTTCATGGTGTGTTGTTCTTGCTTGTGTCCATGAGGATGAAACAAAATTAGGAGTTATATACGAACCTTGCCATGACGAATTATTTTGGGGATCATTAAATAATGGAGCATTTTTAAATGATACACCAATAAATGTCTCAAAATCAGATTCTTTAAGTATTGGATCTACTGGTGTTGGTATGAACAGCCGGACAGCTAGTGATATGACAGTATCATTTATTAAAGAGCTCATTGAGCGTGGTGGAATTTTTTACCGAAATGCATCAGGTGCTTTAATGTTATCTTATGTAGCATCAGGTAGGCTAATTGGATACGCTGAACCTCATATGAATGCCTGGGATTGTTTGGCTGGTCAGTTGCTGATAAAAGAAGCTGGCGGTGTCATAGAAACACAAAGTGCTGAAGATATGCTTCTTAATGGTGGAAGGGTTATAGCTTCTGGGCCCGGTATATTTGATGAATTGCTTAAAATAGCAAATGAAACCTATATCCCATCATAATGCGTACATTTACTAATCATTTTATTTTGCTTGTTGGCGTATTGGTTATGATTGCTCCAATTTTACTAATGTTTTTTGCATCAACTGAAAGTTCTGCGAATTTACGTGCTGATGGAATGCAAATGAAATTTGGTCAACATATAATTGAAAATTATAACACTATTCTAAGTTATAAGAGTGGTTTTATTGATGAGGTAACTCCATTAGCAATGCTAATAAATTCATTGATTGTTGCTGTTGGAGTAGCACTACTTACAACTATACTTTCGTTTTTAACTGCTTATTCTGTTGTATATTTTAAATTTAAACTAGCAACTGGAGTATTCTGGCTAGTATTAATAACATTACTGTTCCCATTAGAATCAAGATTTATACCAACATTTTTGGTTACTTCTGAACTTGGTTTAATAAATACGCATATTGGAATTATATTACCTGTATTAGCAGCAGCTTTAGGAACATTCTTTTTTAGACAATTCTTTTTGATTTTACCTGAAGAGTTATTAGAAGCTGCTTTGCTTGATGGTGCTGGTCCATTAAAGTTTTTATGGGATATACTGATACCTTTATCTTTTCAACGAGCAGGTGCAATTTTTGTAGTTGCATTCATGATAGGCTGGAACCAGTATTTATGGCCATTAATGATAAGTACAGATGATACTCTCTATACATTGGTACGTGGTATTCGTTTGATTGGACAAGGTTCAGGACCTGGGATGGCATTTGCGATATTAACTATTATTCCACCGTTTATATTAGTTCTGATTTTTCAAAGATGGTTTTTCAGCTCATTAAGCGTAGAAAATAAATTATCATAATTAAAAAAAGATTTATTTCATAATATCTTTAAATATTAAGATAACATAATAGTTAAAAAAACATTTTTATAATCAATTGTGACGCGGTCAAAGTGCTATATTAACCTTTCACCACTTTCTTTATTAAATATCATTGCAGTTTTCTGATCAAAATGTAGTTTTAAGACACTATCTATATCTGGAAGGGTTCCTTGCGCTGTTTTAAAGCAAATTTCTGTATCGTCTATATCTGCTTTAGCAGCTCCACTTAAAGCCCCATATATAAGATTATCAGCGCCATGCTGTTCAACTAAATCAACTTTTATTTCAAGTTGTCCGTTTTTATTAGGAGTAATAACATCTGGGCGAATACCTAAAACTAATTCTGTATTTTCTGGCAGATCTTTAAATCCAGATAATTCAATATCGCCACTTATAAGTTTATTATTTTTAAATTGGACTGGTATTAAATTTATTTGTGGAGCACCTATAAAGGATGCAACGAATAATGTTGCAGGATTATTGTAAAGTTCAATAGGGGCACCCATTTGTTCGATACGGCCGTCATTGATGACAGCAAGCCTGTCAGCTAAAGTCATCGCCTCGGTTTGATCGTGAGTTACATAAATAGATGTTACTCCCATTCTTCGTTGTAGTCTTTTAATTTCAATCCGCATTTGTACACGTAATTTTGCATCTAAATTAGAAAGTGGTTCATCAAAAAGAAATACCTTTGGTTCACGAACTATTGCCCGCCCCATGGCTACACGTTGACGTTGTCCACCTGAAAGTTGATTGGGTTGGCGGTCAAGGTAGTCTTCAATTCTTAACATTTTAGCTGCATCTATTACTTTTTTATCAATTTCTGCCTTTGGTATGCCACGATTTTTTAATCCGTATGCCATATTCCCTCTAACAGTCATATGCGGATACAGTGCATAGTTTTGAAATACCATTGCTACATCACGGTCAGCTGGAGATATATTGTTTATGACTTTGCTATCAATTTCTATTTCTCCATCAGTTATTGTTTCCAATCCTGCTATCATTCGCAACATTGTAGATTTCCCACAGCCAGAAGGTCCTACAAAAACTATAAATTCACTGTTTTCAATAACCATGTCTACGCCACGAACTGCAATTGCACCATTAGGGTAGGTTTTTTTAATGCTATTTAATTTAACTGTGGACATTATTTTTCACTTTCTACAAGGCCCTTAACGAACCAATTTTGGAAGAACAATACGACGAGCACAGGTGGCAATGTAGCCATTATGGTCAACGCAAAAGCTTTTTGATATTGCGGTAGCTCACCGCCTTCTGAAAGAATTTGGTAAATTTGTTTAATTCCAATTACCAACGTGTAATTTTCTTCTTTTGTTGTCATTATCAGTGGCCATAAATATTGGTTCCAACCAACAACAAACATAATAATTAATATCGCTGCGATCATAGTTTTTGACAATGGAATAAGGATATCTATAAAAAAGCGCCATGGTGTAGCGCCGTCTAAACGCGCTGCTTCTAGTAACTCTTCAGGAACAGACTTAAAAAACTGACGAAAATAAAATGTTCCAGTAGCTGAAGCAATAAGTGGAACAATAAGCCCAAAGTTTGTATCTAATAATCCAAGACCTGCAACAATCTCATATGATGGAATGATACGTACTTCGAGTGGTAATAATAATGTTAGAAAAATTATCCAGAAAAGTGGTGTTGCAAGTCTAAATCGAAAATAAACAATGGCATATGCAGCAAGCATTGAGATAATTACTTTACCAACAGCAAACCCTATTCCTAGAATCATACTATTTTTGAGCATAGTTATCCCAAGTACAGATTTCATTACGCCAGCCTCTTCAAACATAACTTCTTTATATGTTTTTAAGAAATCGGTACCTGGCCAAAACTGCAGGCCTTCTCTTAATATGGTCTCAGCAGAATGGGTTGATGTAGAAAATGCAACCCATACTGGCAAACTCATAAAAACAACGCCAATCAAAAGAATTATATGATTTGAAATAATACGCCAATTTATATTGTTCATATCCACATCCTTAATAATGTACTTTGCGTTCAATAAATCGGAACTGTATTACTGTTAGGACCAATACAATTACCATTAATACAACTGATTGTGCCGATGAACCACCTAGGTCAGCACCCCTAAACCCATCCTGAAAAACTTTATATACTAGAGTATTTGTCGAGCCACCTGGTGCGCCACCAGTAGTGGTATCAATAATCCCAAAAGTTTCAAAAAATGCATAAGTAATGTTAATTACCATGAGAAAAAAAGTAGTTGGAGCTAGCAATGGAAATGTAATTGTCCAGAAACGGCGAGTAGGGCTTTTACAATCCATTAAAGCTGCTTCATTTACGGCTTTAGATATTCCCTGAAGTCCTGATAAAAAGAAAATAAAGTTAACACTCACTTGTTTCCATACTGCGATTAGAACAACCACAAAGCCAGCATCAAAAGAATCAAGCTTATGATTAAAATCCCATCCTATAGCATTAAGGAATTTATAAAGGTCACCAATGAGTGGGTGAAACATTAGGTTGCCCATTAACCCAGCAACAGGTGGTGCTATCGCATAAGCCCACATCAATGTAGTTCTGTACGCACGAGCGCCCCTGATGACTTCATTAGCCTTCACAGCAAGTAAAAGTGCGATGCCTAGTGATAAGAATGTGACTAAAGCAGAAAATACTGCTGTAAACCATGCAGCTTGTAACCAAGAGGCGTCACCAATCGTATCGGTGTAATTTTTAAACCAAACAAATTGTGACGAAAGCCCAAACGCATCTTCTAATAAAAAAGATTGATGAACTGCTTGTCCTGCTGGCCATAAGAAAAATACCGCTATAATTACAATTTGTGGCGCAATAAATAGATATGGTATTGAACTATGTTCAAACTGAACGCGTTTCATCTATTGGTCTCCAATGAATTAATTTTAAGCTAACACTGATGGCGATTAATCGCCATCAGTTAAAACTATTTATTTATATGTAGCTGCAAAACGAGCTAACAATTTATTTGATTCAGCTTCCATTTCAGCAAATGCATCATCTACAGATGATTTTCCTGAAAATATGTCATCAAATTTTGAATACATTACGTCACGAATTTGTACATAATATCCTAAGCGGTAACCTTTTGTCCACTCGCCACCAGGTTGGCTTAACTGCAGAATCCCGACTTCAGCATCAGGAGATTCATTGTAGTATCCTTCAGCTTTGGCCACATCATAAGCAGCAGTAGTAATAGGTACATAGCCAGTTTCTTTATGCCAAAAAACTTGATTTGCAGGATTGGTCATATACGAGAAAAAATCAGCAACGCCTTTATATTCTGCGTCAGGCTTACCGCTCATCGCAAATAATGCTGCACCGCCAATAAATGTTCCTTTTGGCTCGTCAATAACGCTTTTCCAATATGGCAAGAAAGTTGTCCCAAATTCAAAATCAGTTGATTTTTTCAAACCACCAAAAGAACCTGATGAACCCATCCACATTGCTACTTTCTTTTGCACAAATGCATCCTGGTTATCACCCCAAGCACGGCCATAAAATCCGTAATGACCATTATCTAGCCATTCTTTCATTTTTCCCCAGTGCATTTTCATGCTGTCATTATTGTATAAAATTTCAACATCAGTTGAATCATATCCATTATTTCCAGTGGCTAACTGTAAGTTATGGCGACTGTGAAAGTTTTCAGATAAAATCCAAGGACTATGACTTTGGGCTAAAGCTGTATAACCTGCAGCCTTAAGTTTTGGAGCCATTTCTTCAAACTCTTCCCAAGTTGCTGGAGGGTTTGTTATACCAGCTTTGGCAAAAGCTTCTTTGTTAAAGTACAACAATGGAGTTGAAGCATTAAACGGCATACCAATCATTTTTCCTGCTGAGTCAGCATAGAAATAGCGAACACCTTCAATATAATCTTCAATATCAAAGCCTTTTCCATATTCTTGCATTAGGTCAGCAACTGGGATTGTTGCACCTGGAGCATTGATAATTGTCGCAGCGCCTGCATCAAATATTTGAATAATATGAGGTTGCTGTTTTGCACGAAACGCTGCAATCCCTGCAGTCATTGTATCCTCATAACCACCTTTGTATGTTGGTATGATTTCGTATTCACTTTGGCTAGCATTATAATTTGTAGCGATTTCGTCGACTACTTCTCCAAGGCGACCGCCCATTGCATGCCACCACTGAAGTTCAGTCTTGGCTGATGCCGGTATAGCAATAGCTGCTATGCCTGCCGCAAGGATAGTTTTAATAATCGTTTTTTTCATTATATTTCCTCTATTTTAAGATATCGCCACAAATTTATTAATTGAACCGATCTAGAGCTTTCCAAATAGGCTTCAAACATAACAAAATTATGACGCTATGACTTCATTTTCGTAACGCTTTTATAAAAGTTTTAATAAATCAACTTTTCTCCCTAAAAATATTACACACAGAATTTATAAAACGTAGTTTTATTTACAAAATAATGTTTCTGAACCCTAAAAGAAACATGGTACGACATATAATTCAAGTGAATTTATTGGTAAAATTTATAACATTAAGTTATAATATGCTAATATCATTGTATTTTGTTATAAAATATATGAATTTAAAAGTTAAATTTAATATTTGGGGGTCTGATGCATGAGTATAAAGTTAAGGCAGCTTGAAGCTTTTTATGCAGTTGGCCAGCTTGGTAGCATGACGCTAGCTGCAAAAAAATTGAAAATTTCTCAACCAGCTGTGAGTAGGTTGTTGGCGAGTTATTCTGAAAGTATTGAATTTAAACTTTTTCAACGACAAAATGGTAAACTTGTTCCAACTCAAGATGCGAAATTTCTTTTGCGTGAAGTTGGTCGATTGTTAGATAGTTTGGAGCATATTGATGAAATTACTCACAGTTTAAAATCAAGAAAAGTAGGCCATTTAAAAATAGCGTGTCTTCCAGGGTTTGCAACGAGCCACATGCCACGTGTTTTATCACAATTTCTAAAAAATCGACCAAATGTTACAGTAAACCTAGAGCCAGATGGAGCAAACCGCATTTTTGATTGGATAATAAGTGAGCAATATGATTGTGGAATAACGGATGCTTTTTCTAATCATCCAGCAGTTGAATGTGAACGTATACCAATGCGAACAGTATGCATTATGGCTGAAGGAAACCCATTAGGTAAAAAAAATTTTATTACGCCAGAAGATTTAACTAATGAGCCTATAATTCACTCTCGTCGTGAAAGTGATTTTTATAGAAAACTTGAAGAAGTCTTTACTTCTCATAATGTAAAAATAAATAGCTGGATTGAAACACGTCAATTTAACTCTGCATGTATGCTAGTGGCAGAGGGTAGTGGCGTTTCAATTGTAAGTGAAATGGATGCACGAGAATATGAAGATAGAGGGTTAATCATCAGACCATTCAAGCCAGAGATTCCCCACATTTTAATGCTTGTAAGGCCTAACCATAGTGCTTTATCGATGATTGCGCTTGAGTTCCTTGAATTTTTCACTGAAAGTCTTGAGCCATTTAGATTAAATTAGTTATATTCTAGAATTTTAGCATTTTAATTTAAAGAAATGTCTGTGTTGGCATTTATAATAATACTGCTATTATCTAAACATGAAATCCAATCAAACTATTACAGTAAATGATAAGATGCAGACGGGATATAAGTATGTCTTATCTGCAGGGGTTGGTGAAGACTTTTCAAAAGATTTTAATCCATATTATTCACCATCTGAAATGCTAAGTATGGGTATATTTGAAGGAAAGTATTGTAACGATTGTAAAAGTGAGTTTCCAATATCTTGGTTTGAAAATGCTAAATTGAGTGATTTGCCAAATATAAATATTAATTACTTTAATATTAAGAGTAGACAGCCTTTGGGTGTTTGGAAAGACAAAGGGTGGATTTATGGTCCAGATCCAAGAGGGTGGTTTCAATGGTATTGTCGATATTACTTAGGTAGGAGATTATCAGAAATTGATGCAATACAGATAAAAAGATGGAGAGCATTTACTCGTCATGCTGGTCAGATCAAAGCTAATTGTGATCCTGGGGATGTTTTCTGCCGGCCACGTCAAAGACAAGCTTTATTGCAATGGTCTCATAATCCGTTAATTTGATATCTTCAAATAAAATGGTGTATTAATAAAAGAATGTTAAATTCTTTTTTCATGCTAAGTAAAAATATATATATTTAAATATCGTCTGATTTAGATAATATAGAATACCCAACAATACAAAATGATGTATTGATTTGCTTAAGAGCGCGAAGTGTTTCTTGATGAATATTGCTAGTTTCAATACTTTCGGCAAGGCCTTCACGCAACCTTCCAATGTGTTGGCGTTGTAGTTTTTGCTCTACTGTTCTAATTTTATCTTTTGCTGCAACAAGTTCTTCAGCTTCTCCTGGATTTTGGTTCATCATTACATTTAAAGCTAATTGAACATTGCTAAGTATTCTATCTGAAAAGTCATTAATTTCTTTACTACCTTTTTTTGAAAAATGAAGACCTTTGTTTTCTAATCTCCTTGCTAAGCTGAGCATATTACTTGCAATTGCGGAAGATGCTGCATCAAAGCTAGATGAAATAGCCGCTAGTTCCATGGATCTAGTACTTTGGTCTTCATCAAGGCCAATTTTGCCAAGTTTAGCTAAGTATAGCTTTACATCTAAATGCATGAGTTTGATTGTTTTATCTTGTGATTTTATAATTTTTGCAGTTCCTGAATCCCATGAATTATAAAGTGGTTTTACACTTATAAGCATTTGTTCAATTTTTTGACCTATACCTAATAATTCTCGAGCAGCACAATCTAAGCCCCTTTGGGGTCTATTTAAAGCAGCAGGATCCAATGTGCTTATATTTTTTATGCTGTCAGATCCATTTAACCTTTCTAACATAAATTGTGATAGTAATTTATTTACCAATCCAACAAATGGTAATGCTAAAATAAGCAGTGAAAGGTTGAATATAAGGTGAATATTTAGAGTTTGTTGTGCTGGGCCTGAACCAACAAGGCCTATAACTTCAGGAGTATTAATTATGAAAATTGATGCTAGAACTGCTCCACCGCCCCTTAGAGCGAGATTGGCAAAAATTATTCTCCGTGAGTTAATAGGTGCTTCTAAAGTTAAAATATAAGCGATTAATGCGCCTCCAAAATTAGCGCCTAAAATCATAATTGATGCAGCTGAAACTGGAAGAATTGACTGTGCAGCCAAGGTTACAAACAGCAAAACTGCTGCTACACTGGAATGAATAATCCATGCAAAACCTGCACCTATAATAAATGCTACAAGTAAATCCCGGCTAAGATATTCTATTACTAATTGTGTGCCCGGATTTGCAACGACAGGCCCCGTAGCCATACGAAGCATATCTAATGATACAAAAATTAAGGATAGACCGATTATTATTCGACCTATTTGTCTAGTGCTTGAGCCTTTAGATCTCAAGAACATCCATACTCCCACTAGTAATAAAAGTGGTGTAAGAAAAGACATGCGTACCATTAAAATCTGTGTGACAATTGCTGAGCCTAAGTCTGCACCTAACAATATTGCAATTCCAGTCGCGGCCGCTAAGTTATTTTTTGCAAAAAAGTTTGAGACAAGAACTGCCACAGCTGTAGAGCTTTGGAGGAATATTGCAGCACCCATTCCAGAAAATGCAGCTAATAATCTGTTATTTGTAGATTGTTTTAACCAACTTTTAAGAAGATTTGAAAATCCACGCTCTACACCAGTACGTACTAACCTGACTGCCCAAATTAATAAGGCAGCAGCACCAGCAATATTGAGTAAAAATTGTATCAAGTTTGGTTCATTCATTGTTATTGATCACTTAAATATATTTAGTTAAAATGGGAATGGCCCAGAGCCACAAGAGAGTCCAATTCGGATTGAATTAAATCCATTATTCCAATGATGTAATAAACAACCATCCTCAATATTCATAAATCCAACAGGTGCGTTTGAGCGCGTGTCATATGAAAAAGTACTGCAAGGTGAAGGTGCAGATAATGCAATGTGGTTATTTAAATTCGTAACCATCATACAATGAATATGACCACATACAATCCGTATTTCACCTTTATACTCTGATAGAATATTTTTCAGTGCATTAATATTTTTTAGCCCTATTGCATCCATAAATTTTATATCAGTTTTGAAAGGGGGGTGGTGTAAAGCTATAATTATTGGTTCAGACTTGAGCTTATTAATTATTTCTTTTAAAAAATCTAAACTTTCTGGCAGCAATATCCCACCACCTTGACCTTCTATCAGAGTATCAAGACCAATAAGGTTAACGCTTCCAATTTTTTTATGCCAATTAAGAGGACCATTCTTTTGAAATATTCCGCTTCCTAAAAAAGCTTTCCTCATATTCTCACGAGAGTCATGGTTTCCTGGAATCACATATATTGGCAATAGAAGAGGGGCTAGAATTAATTTGAAGCGCTCGTAACTTTCACTGCTCCCATCATCACTTATATCGCCACTAACTAAAACACAGTCAATATTTTCAATTTGTGGACGTATTTTATTAATTCTTATTACTAATTTTTTAAGTGAGGCACTGGTATCTAAAACATTAGAGACAAGTGATCCTTTTGGTATAATATGCGTGTCAGAAATTTGTAGTATGGTGGTCATTTTATACCTGAACGAAGAAATGCCTGAACGAACTGGCGTTGAAATACAAGGAAAGCAATTAATAAAGGTGCAACTGACATCATTGTTGCAGCAGAAATAATGCTAATATCCACACCATTTTCTGGAGCTCCAAAAATCGAAAGACCAACAGTTAATGGCCGGGTATCAGGTGAGTTTGTTACTATTAATGGCCACAAAAAGTTATTCCAATGTGTTGAAACAGAAACCAATGCATAGGCAAGGTAAGTAGGTTTTGCCAATGGAACATATACACGCCAGAGTATGCCCAGTAGTCCGCATCCCTCTATTCGAGCAGCCTCGTGCAATTCTATAGGCACAGATTTGAATGACTGGCGCATTAGGAAAATTCCAAATGCGCTTGCCATGTAAGGCATTCCGACACCAAATAATGAGTCAAATAAGCCTAATCTGGAAACCATAGCATAATTTTCAACGATTAGAACTTCTGGTAAAATAAATAACTGCATTAATACAAGAATAAAAACAAAGTTTTTTCCTGGAAACTCAAGTTTAGCAAATGCAAAGCCTGCTAGAGTCGTGAAAAAGAACTGACCGATTAGAACTATTGTAACCAATAAAAAAGTATTTAAAAAATATTTTAACCAAGGAGCTCCATCCCAAGCTATTCGAAAATTATCCAATGTCCAAGCTGAGGTGACGTTAAAATTTACGGCATCCGAAGTTGAGTGGAAGGCCGCCCAAAAAGCAAATAACAGTGGAGAAATCCAAATAATCGCCAAAAGGATTGCACCTGCAGTTTCAACATAGTGAGATAACTTACTCATTGGTAATGCGTCCTTCGATCAAGATAAATGAATTGGATCGCTGCAACAATACAAAGAACTAATAATATCAATATTGTCATTGCTGCTGCATGAGGAGCATCAAAGAATGCAAATGCCATTTCCCATATATAATAAAGAATAAGTTTCGAAGCATCTGATGGGCCACCTTTTGTTAATATGAATAGGTGATCAATAAGCTTTACTGAATTTATCATAGCATTAACTAGTATAAAAAGTGTGGTAGGCATGAGTAAAGGCAAGACTATTCTTCGTGTGTAAGTCCAACGACTAGTGCCTTCTATATCTGCAGCTTCTTTATAGTCTTCGGGTATTGTTTGAAGAGCCGCGAGGTAAAAAATCATAAAGAAACCAGCTTCTTTCCATATGGTTACAAAGATAATTGCCCATAATGCAGTTTCAGGCTGACCTAACCAATTAACTGAAGGTAAACCAAATAATGAACCAATTTGATCAAGCACCCCAAGTCCAGGTGTATAGAAAAATAACCATAAATTCGCAGCGGCAATCATAGGTAAAACTGTTGGAGTAAAGTAAGCCGTTCTAACGAAACCACGTGCTGGAATTTTAGAGTTTGCCCAGAGTGCCATTGAAAGCGCAATTATAACAGATACGGGAATTGTTATAGCTGCATAAAAAAGGTTATTTTTAACAACTAACCAAAAAGTTGGGTCAGCAAATAGGTCATTATAATTTTCTATCCCAATGAATTCTGAAGGCCTTCGACGTGTATGTTTTGAAAATAAACTTGAAAAGAAAGTTGCCCCTGACGGGTAAAAAGCAAATATTGAGAGCATTAGAGCGGCAGGTGACAGCATAAGCCATCCATAAATAGCTTGTCTGCGTTTCTCTAAATTGATGTGATTGCTCATAATTTTGCCTTTATAATAATTACCGGCCCCTAAGAATGAGGCCGGTATTTCAATTTAATCAACGATATGCTTTAAGTAATCGTTCTGCTGAATTTTGAGCTTCACTTAATGCTTCTTCAGAAGATTTAGCACCTGTTAATGCAGACTGGATTGCATTATTTAATCCATCGCGAACACGTGCTGTTTCAAATGTAGAAAATTCAGCTACAGCGTTCTCTAGCTGGTTGCGCGCAACCAATGCTGGTGGAAACTCTTTTGTGTATGCTTTTAATGCATCAGTTTCGTAAGCAGCTGGAGATACACCCATGTAACCTGTAGCAATCGACCATGCTGCAGCTTGCTCTGGAGATGTCATGAATTCAATAAGCTTTAAAGATGCTGCCTGCTCTTCTGCAGAAGTATCTTTAAATATATAGAAATTACCACCACCTGTTGGTGAGCCTTTTCGAACGTTTGCTGGAAGTTCAGCAACACCAAAGTCAAAGCTTGCACCTTTCTTAACGGCAGTTAAGTTTCCTGTTGAATGCCACATCATAGAAGTTTGGCCTTCTAAGAATGCTTGGCGTAATGTACCCCATTCAACAGTGCCAGTAGGCATAATTCCATGTTCAGTTGATAGAGATTTCCAGAAATCCAATGTATCTACTACAGCTTGATCATCAAAATAAGTATTTAAGCCATCACCAGACATAACTTCTTTACCATTTTGAATAGCAAGAGCTTGGAACATCCAATATGGATATCCAGTTGATGGTATCATAAGGCCATATGTATCGTCATTTGTTAATGCTTTACCTGCAGATATTAGCTCATCCCAAGTAGTTGGAGGAGATTCTGGATCTAATCCTGCTGCTCGGAATTGGTCTTTATTGTAATATGCAACAATTGTTGAGCGTTGGAATGGAATTCCCCAAGTTTTACCTTCAATTATTCCATTTGCCATTAGCGCTGGGTAAAAGCTGTTTAACCATGCTGGATCGCTTACTAAATCGTCAAATGGTAATATTAAATCTTGTTCAATAAGGTCATATGCATCGATTGAAAACATTACTGCTAATTGAGCGCCTTCACCTGAATTTAATGCTGACAATGCACGAACACGTGTGTCATCATAGTTTCCAGAGTAAACTGCATTTACTTTGATATCAGGGTTTTCTGCTTCAAAATCTGCAACTATACCATCAACGACTTGCGTTAACGAACCGCCAACTGCGATTGGATAGTACATTGTAAGTTCTGTATCAGCAGTTGCCGGAATGGCTATGCTGGCAGCTAAGGTAGCAGCTATGCTGAGTGATTTTAAGTACTTCATTTTTATCCTCCCATGGATGTTAAATGTTTTGGCAACTATTGCCCGGTTATGCTCTCACCTGCACTGTTGAAGATGTGCAAATCTTGGTCATCAAATGTAATATCTATTTTTTGACCTGAAGGGAGCATTGACAAGCCCGGTTGCAATACATTCAACCCAGTTGTCCCTTCATGTTCCAATCCGATAAGTGTTTCGGATCCTAGGAATTCTGCCTCTGAAACTCTGCAGGAAAGGCGACCCTCACCTAGAGGTACAATGGTAATATTCTCAGCGCGAAGACCAATTCTATTTCCATTTTCAATACCGTTGATAATATTTGAATCAATTAAAGCCATTGCGGGTGCTCCAATAAATTCTGCAACAAACGTATTTTGAGGATGATTGTATAGATCGTTTGGAGATCCTATTTGTTGGATGTGTCCATCTTTCATTAATACAACTTTGTCTGCCATACTCATTGCTTCAGTTTGGTCGTGTGTTACGTAAACTACTGTTATACCCAAATCACGCTGTAATTTTTTTATGTCTTTGCGAACTGATGAACGCAATTTGGCATCAAGATTTGAAAGAGGCTCATCCATTAAACACAATCGTTGTCCTGCAACAATAGCTCGAGCTAATGCAACACGTTGACGTTGGCCACCAGACAATTCTCCTGGTTTGCGCTTCTCAAGTCCTTCTAAACCTGTAATTTTTAATGCTCGTTCCATTTTCTCTTGGCGTTCTGCCTTGGGAACTCGGCGGACTTTAAGGCCAAAAATCACATTTTCCGCTACAGATAAATGAGGGAATAATGCATAAGATTGAAATACCATTGATAAATTGCGATCCGAAGCCGCACTTGTGGTAACGTCTGCCCCATCAATAAATATTTTACCTTGATCAGGAATTTCAAGACCGGCCAATAGTCGTAAGGAAGTTGATTTACCGCATCCTGAAGGGCCCAAAAGTGCTACAAAAGATCCCTCTTCGATTTCTAAAGAAATACCTTCAACACCCAGTTGCCCATTCCATTGCTTTCCAACATTTTCCAGTACAACAAATGGTTTAGTACTCATCATTATTCTCTTTCTGCTAACAATAAGCTATCGCCTATGTCATCAAGTAAGTGGTTAAATTCTTTATCGGGGCGTTGATCTAGAATTACATGATCAACGTCTTTTATATTTTCGCCGTAAGCAGGGGCTATTCGGCCAAATTTTGTACAATCCATAACTAGAAGTGATACTTGGGAGTTTTCTCTGATGCGTTTTCTAACGCGTACTTCCGAAGCATGGAATTCTAATAAACTTCCGTCCAAAGCAACACCTGCAACACCAAAGATTCCAAACTCAGCTCGATATCTCCCAAAAAAATCTAATACTTCATCGCCTAAGATATCACGATCTGGAAGTCTTATTTCTCCTCCAGGAAGTATTATCCTATTAGATAATTCATCGCTTAATACCATTGCTGCACTAAGATTATTTGTAATAACTGTTAAGTTTTTGCGGCGCCTTAATGCTTTTGCAACACTCAACGGGGTGGAACCAATAGATATAAAAATTGTGGCCCCATCAGGTATGAGCTCAACAGCTGCTTCTCCAATATCACTCTTTTCTAATTTGTTGGTTCCGGTTCGTTGATCAAAGGGTGTATTCAAGTATTCAGCACCAAGCTCTATGCGGCCGTGGCGTCTAACTAATTTATCGCTTTCGCATAACTTATCTATATCACGCCTTATAGTTTGCATTGAAACACCAAGGTTTTCTGCAAGATCGCCAACAGAGACTGCTCCATGCTCTAAAACAATAGTTGTTATATCATCTCGTCTTTTATTTTTCTTCTTTGACACTTTAATCCCCAGATTCGTTTTGTAAGTGTATTTTACTAAAAACAACAAAACAACAAAAAAAAGAAAATATATTAAAATAGTTAATGTTTATCAAAATTTATATTACAAAAATATAAATTTTGATAGAATTTTGGTATTATTTTTGTTGTTTTGTTGTTTTGTGTTTGTTTTATCTTATTTCTTATTATAAATAATTTATAATATTATTTTTAATAAACTCATTAAAACTTGGATCATGTCTATTATGTTAACTACTCAATCAATATTTGACAGGTATGAAGAAATTCGACCTAGAATGCCTAAAGTTACAACACCAAAGGAATATCAGGATATTGATTCACTATTAGATATAGCTGAAAAAGGGACTACATTCGTATTCGATGCATTTGGAGTTCTTAATGTTGGTGAGACTTTAATAGCAGGTGCTGACAAAAGATTAGCTCAGTTGAGAGTGCTTGGATGCAATATAAGAATTCTTACAAATGCAGCAAGTTATGACCATAATGGGGCAGTTAATAAATTTAATCGACTTGGCTTATCAGTCAGTGGAGATGAAATTATAACGAGTAGGGACGCTACATTGCTTGGGCTAAAATCGGGTCTTTGGGGAATAATTGCAGCTGATGAGGATGAATTAAACGATATTCCACAAGATTTTTTACGTATTCTTGATAATCCAAATGAATACGATCATGTCGATGGGTTTGTTTTTCTTTCTTCATCTAGTTGGACAAATGTACGTCAGAATTTATTAATAAAATCACTATTGAAGCATCAACGTCCTGTATTAATTGGAAATGCCGACCTTGTAGCGCCCAGAGATTATGGTTTTTCTTTAGAGCCAGGACATTTTGGACATTTATTAGTTGATAATGGTGTAGAAAATGTACAATTTTTTGGCAAACCTTTTCCGAAAGTTTATGAAATCCTTGAAAAAACATTAGCTAAAGTTGATTCACGTAAGATTATAATGTGTGGAGATTCTCTTCATACAGATATTATAGGCGCTGCATCTCGAGGTTGGCAAACTGTTCTTGTTACTCGTGATGGGCTGTTTTCTGGTTTTGAAACATTAGATTTTTGCAAAAAATCAAATTTATATCCTGATTGGCGATTGCCAGCCATATAGTATAATAATTATTAAACTAATTAATTACAAATGTTATAATATGAAACCAAATTTGAACTTTTAGATATTTAGATATTAGTTCATAGAAAAAGCCAGGGCTTTAATATGAAAACTTTAGAAGCAATAATCTTTGACCTTGATGGAACACTTATTCACAGCGCTCCTGATATACAATATGCGTCGAATGAAGCATTAAAGTCTATTGGACGTAATCCATTAGATATAAATACAATTATCTCATTTATTGGGAATGGGTCTGAGGTATTAGTTGATCGAATTATTGATGTTACTGGAGGTGGAAATGAAGTACTAAAGCGTACGACATTTGAAACGTTTATGGAAATATATGAAAAAAATATTACAACATTTACAGTGCCTTATCCAGGTGTAGTAAATGCTCTAGCTGAATTTAAGGCAAATGGTATAAAGTTAGGTATTTGTACAAATAAGCCAAATAAAGCTGCCATCGACATATGTGATAAGTTGGGAATTGCAAACTATTTTGACACTATAACAGGTGCAGTTGTTGATAAACCAAAAAAACCAGATCCATTTTTATTAAAAAAGTGTATAAAAACATTAGAAACTACGATTGATAATGCTTTATTTGTTGGTGATAGTACTATTGATTTTAATACTGCTGTCGCAACATCAATTGATTTTAAATTGTATTCTGGCGGTTATCTAAATGAACCTTACCCTGATTTTAGTAAATTAAATCAATTTAGTGATTGGAACAATCATAACATTACTTATGCTTAGTATGTCTCAGATTTAAAATGTTTTTTTTAATTTTTTAGATTCTTTCTACTTAATTATACGCCACTAAACGAAAAGAAGCGAACATTCCTTGTTGATGTTCAATTGGATATAGTGTTCGATAACAATACTAGAAAATATTTTACGAAATTTAGGGAGAGTACTATGAAATTAATTAGCTCACTTTTGTCTGGTGCAGCATTAACTTTAACTATGGCTTTAGCAGCCCCTGTTTTAGCGAATGATTGTCCAAGAGGCGATTTAGATAAGCGATACTGTGACGTTAATGGAGATCTAATAGCAGATACGCCAACAGATGCGTCTGAACTTGTTGATCCAGACACTTTAATCTTTGCATATACGCCGGTTGAAGATCCTGCTGTATATAAAACTGCATGGTCTGACTTCTTGACACATTTAGAAAAAGAAACTGGTAAATCAGTTGTATTTTTCCCAGTACAAAATAATGCTGCTCAAATTGAAGCTATGCGCTCAGGACGATTACACATAGCTGGTTTTAACACTGGATCAAATCCATTAGCTGTCAATTGTGCGGGATTTAATCCTTTTACAATAATGGCATCAAAAGATGGTAATTTCGGTTATGAGATGGAAATTATTACTTATCCTGGTTCAGGTATTGAAAAGGTTGAGGACATTAGGGGTAAGCAATTGGCATTTACGTCGCCTACATCTAACTCTGGCTTCAAAGCTCCATCAGCTATATTAAAAGGTGATTTCGACATGTTGCCTGATCGTGATTTTGAACCTGTTTATTCAGGTAAACATGATAACTCAATTCTTGGTGTAGCAAATAAAGACTACATGGCAGCATCAATTGCTAATTCAGTTAAATCTCGAATGATTAGTCGTGATGTTATTAAAGCTGAAGATGTAAAAGTGATTTATAAGTCACAGACTTTTCCAACTACTGGGTTTGGAACAGCACATAACCTCACACCACAATTAAAAGAACAAATTAGAAATGCATTTTTAAACTTTGAGTGGGAAGGTACATCACTAGAAGAAGAATTTGAGAAATCTAATGAGGGACAATTTTTAGAGATGACATACCAAGTATTTTGGGAAGTTATCCGTAAAATAGACACAGCAAATGGCGTAAGCTACGCGTGTGAATAAACATATACATAAAGGGCGAGCTTAATTGCTCGCCCTTTCATAAAAATGGAGAATTAAATGCTTAAGCTTGATAAACTAGTAAAAACTTATAAGACTGGAGACCAAGCTTTAAAAGAAGTGGATATTGATGTTCCACAGGGTCAAGTTTTAGCTCTAATTGGCCCATCTGGAGCGGGAAAATCAACTTTAATAAGATGTATCAACAGATTAGTAGAGCCTACATCTGGTAAAGTATATTTAGACGATATTGAATTAACGAGCCTTTCTTCTGGTTCATTACGTCGAGAGCGTCGGCGAATGGGAATGATCTTTCAAGAATATGCACTTATAGAACGCCTCACGGTGATGGAAAATGTTTTGTCGGGTCGATTAGGTTATGTTGGTTTTTGGCGTAGTTTTTTGCGTAAGTTTCCACAATCAGATATTGATGAAGCTTACAGACTTTTGGATCGAGTTGGATTAGCTCATATGGCAGACAAGCGCGCGGATGAATTATCTGGAGGCCAGAGGCAAAGAGTTGGTATTTGTAGAGCTTTAATTCAAAATCCTGCCTTACTATTGGTTGATGAACCAACAGCTTCTCTGGATCCAAAAACATCTCGTCAAATTATGCGATTGATTTGTGAATTATGTAGAGAGCGTGAACTTGCAGCTATTATTAATATTCATGATGTTGCCTTAGCACAAATGTTTGTTCAGAGAGTTGTTGGGTTACGATTTGGAGCTGTACAATTTGATGGACCACCAGAAGGCTTAACTCCCGATGTTTTAACCATGATATATGGTGAAGAAGATTGGGAAGCCACAATTGAAAGCGTTGATGATGAAGATGATTTGGTGACGCTATGAATACAGATATTTTTAATGTTCAAGTAAAAATAGGCAAACCTTGGAAAAAACCACCGTTTGTTCAAAGCAATTTATTAAGATGGGTATTAATAACAGGTTTCGTTATTTACCTAATAGCGGCTTATATGACGATCGATGTAAATTGGTCTCGTGTTTATGAAGGTTTGGAACGTGGTAAAAAGTTTGTTTTAGCTTTTACCAATCCAGATTTCACATCACGTTCCTCAGATATCTGGGAGGGCATGATAGAAAGTATATTGATGACGGTTGCATCTTCTGTTGTTGGTATTCTTATATCTATTCCCATAGCCCTTGGGGCAGCTAGGAATGTTTCACCTTTACCAGTATATTTAATTTGTAGAGGGATAATAGCAATTAGCCGAGCGTTACAGGAAATTATCGTTGCAATTCTGTTAGTTGCTATATTTGGGTTTGGACCACTTGCTGGTTTTCTTACTCTAAGTTTTGCTACAATAGGATTTTTATCAAAGTTATTAGCTGAAGATATTGAAAGCATGGATAAAGTTCAGGCGGAAGCAATAAAAGCATCTGGAGCTAAATGGACACAGTGGATTAATTATGGCGTTCAACCACAAGTAATGCCCCGATTGATTGGATTAAGCATATATAGAGTTGATATCAACTTTCGAGAAAGTGCAATTCTAGGCTTGGTAGGTGCAGGGGGTATTGGTGCAACACTTAATACAGCATTTGATCGTTATGAATATGATACTGCTGCTGCAATTCTATTGATTATTATCGTAATTGTTATGGCTCTAGAATATTTATCGGGTATTGTAAGAGCGAGGGTTCAATAATGCCATCACAAAATAAAAATGGCTTAAAGGTTTGGCAAAAGCGCACAGCTCGCGAAAGTATATTCCATTGGGTTCTATGGCTAATTGGTATAATGATTTTTACCTACTGTTGGCAGCAAATTTCAAAATCAACAACTTGGTTTTTTGTTTGGGATGCACCACGTATAGCCACTGATCTTTGGACGCGTGCTACACCACCAAAATGGGAATATATCTCACAATTGGGTAAACCAATTTGGGATACTCTAAATATTGCTACATTAGGAACAATCTTTGCACTTATTATTGCTGTACCTGTAGCATTCTTGGCTGCTAGAAATACTACACCGTCACGCTTTCTGATACGGCCGTTTGCACTGCTAATTATTGTTTCTACACGGTCCATAAATTCACTTATTTGGGCTCTTCTATTGATTGCGATAATTGGCCCTGGAGTATTTGCAGGAGTAATTGCAATAGCTATTCGCTCAATTGGGTTTTGTGCTAAATTGCTTTATGAGGCAATAGAGGAAATCGATGAAACACAAGTAGAAGCAATTACGGCAACTGGTGCTTCGCGATGGCAAGTAATGGTATATGGAATCGTTCCACAAATTTTGCCGGCATTCGCTGGTATTGCGGTTTTCCGTTGGGATATTAATATTCGAGAAAGCACAGTCCTAGGACTTGTTGGTGCTGGTGGTATTGGATTGCAACTCTCATCATCTCTAAATGTATTGGCCTGGCCACAAGTATCTCTGATTTTAATTGTTATTTTGATTGCAGTTGTTATTTCTGAGTGGGTATCCGCGAAAGTTCGTGGTGCTATTATTTAAAGAAAGCTAATTAGAGTGAGGCCAAAATTTGCAGTCAAATGAAGCTTTTTTAGCATATGAATCAGTACGCCATAGGTTACCTGCAACTTCTAAAATTGGTGAATGTCGTTATTTGTTAAATTTAGAAGATCTAGTAGATGAAATTGATGTTTTTTTTCTTGATGCATTTGGTGTTCTCAATATTGGGGATTCAGCTATTAATGGCGTTCCAGAACGAATTTCTAAATTACAAAGTATTGGAAAAAAAATATTAATTGTTTCCAACGCAGGTGGTTTTCCTCATGAATTATTAATGAAGAAATATAAAAATTTAGGCTATAATTTTGCATCTGAAGACGTAATTACAAGTAGAAAAGCTTTATTAAAGGGTTTGACAAATTTGCCTTCAAAAAAATATGGCTTAATGGCTACAAAAAGTCTTGGGCGTGCAGATTTAGAAAATATTGATGTAACTTATCTGTCTGAAAATATGACTGAATATGATAATTCAGAAGCTTTTCTCTTATTGGGGAGTGCTGTTTGGACTGAAGTACGTCAAGAAATGTTATTAGATTCTTTAAGACGTAATTCCCGTCCTATTTATGTTGGCAATCCTGACATCATTGCGCCTCGTGAAGAAGGCTTCTCTGTAGAGCCAGGAAGTTTTGCTCATAGAATTGCTGACTCCACGGGTATTTCCCCTGAGTTTTTTGGTAAACCATTTAAAAATATCTTTGACTTGGCATTTAAACGACTTGGAGATTATAATCCTGAAAGAACAGTAATGGTCGGTGATAGTTTGCATACAGATATTCTTGGAGGTCAAACAGCTGGATTGAAAACAGCATTAATTTCTGGGCATGGATTTTTCTCTGGCCAAAATGTAGACGGGCCAATTGCTTCTTCAGGTATTGTACCAGATTTTATATTAAAAGACCCTTAGAGTATAAAATCCAAAATTTTTTTAATTTTTTACTCATTTGAAAGATAAATAAAAATGCCAAATTCGTTAACATTCGATGAATTAAAAACATTAGTAAAAAAAGGTTCTGTAGATACTGTACTTGTATGTTTTGTTGATATGCAGGGTCGTTTAATGGGTAAACGATTTCATGGCGTTAATTTTATAGATTTCTCATATAATGAAACCCACTGTTGTAATTATTTATTAGCCACTGATCTTGAAATGGCAACACCTGATGGGTACGCATCTACAAGTTGGGAAACAGGTTATGGCGATTATGTTATGAAGCCTGATTTAAGCACAATTCGTCCATTGCCTTGGTTGGAAGGGACGGTAATGGTTTTATGCGATATTTTAGATCACAATACTCATGAACCAATATCACATTCACCGCGAGCGATTTTAAAAAATCAAATAAAACGTTTAAAGGCAATGGGTATTGAAGCTAAAATGGCTACAGAATTAGAATTCTTTTTGTTTGAAAAAAGCTTCGAACAAATTAGAAAAGACGGTTTCCAAAACTTACAACCTATTAGTGGGTACAATGAAGATTATCATATTTTCCAAACCACTAAAGAGGAAAGCATAATGCGCCCAATTCGGAATCATCTTTTTGATGCTGGTTTACCTATAGAAAATTCAAAAGGAGAGGCTGAAGCTGGTCAAGAGGAATTAAATATTCGTTATTCACCAGCACTTGATTGTGCAGATTATCATACGATAGCTAAGCATGCCATTAAAGAAATTTCATGGCAGCAGGGTCATGCAGTATCTTTTCTTCCTAAATGGCATAAAGATAGAGTTGGATCTTCTAGTCATGTTCATCAATCTCTATGGAAAGATGATGAATCTATATTTTATGATAAATTGAAGCCTCATGGCATGTCTGATTTAATGAAACATTATATGGCAGGCTTAATAAAATATGCGCCTGAATACACTTATTTTTTAGCTCCTTATGTAAACAGTTATAAACGTTTCTCAAAAGGTACATTTGCTCCAACAAAGACTGTATGGTCAATTGATAACAGAACAGCTGGATTCCGGTTATGTGGTGAAAACACTGTTGGTGTTAGAGTGGAATGTAGGATCGGTGGCTCAGATTTAAATCCATATTTGGCTCAATCAGTTATGTTAGCAGCTGGTATAAAGGGAATTGAAGAAAACTTAGTACTTTCTTCTGCTACAACTGGTGACATTTATGAAGATTCAAAAGCTGCAGACATTCCTCAATCCTTGAGGCTAGCAACTGAAAATCTAAGAAATTCTGATTTTTTACGAGAGGCATTAGGTGACGATGTAGTTGACCACTACACACGTGCTGCTGAATGGGAGCAAGAAGAATTTGATCGTGTGATTACTGATTGGGAAATCGCACGAGGCTTTGAAAGGGCATAAGGTTAATGATGATCAAGTGTATTTCGCCAATTGATGGTTCTGTCTATGCTGAACGCAAAGTTTTGACAGATATGGAAGCTAATGTTGCAGTTGAACGTGCGAAATTAGCACAAAAAAAATGGGCACTTCTTTCATTGTCTGAAAGAATAAAGCTCGTTGAATCTGGTGTTGAAGCTGTTGGTGCAATGAACGAAGAAATTGTTCCAGAAATTGCTTGGCAAATGGGTCGACCAGTTAGGTATGGTGGTGAATTTGGTGGCTTTAAAGAGCGCGCAGATTATATGGCTAAAATAGCAAAAGAAGCACTTGCTCCAATTGTAGTTGAAAATAGTGACAATTTCCGGCGAGTTATAAAGCGCGTTCCGCATGGAACAATATTGGTAATAGCGCCTTGGAATTACCCTTATATGACTGCAATTAATACTGTCGCACCAGCATTAATTGCAGGTAATTCAGTGTTGTTAAAGCATTCCTCGCAAACCATACTAGTTGGTGAGCGATTAGCTGAGGCTTTTCATTCAGTAGGTATTCCAAAAGATGTGTTTCAAAATGTATTTTTTGACCATAAGACAACATTAAATTTGATTAAAAAAAAGGCATTCGGTTTTGTAAATTTCACTGGTTCTGTTAATGGGGGAAAGGCAATAGAAAACGCAGCGGCGGGGTCTTTTACAGGAATAGGGCTTGAACTTGGTGGTAAAGATCCGGGATATGTTATGGAGGATGCGGATTTAGATTCTGCTGTTGATACATTAATTGATGGTGCAATGTTTAATTCAGGTCAATGTTGCTGTGGTATTGAACGTATATATGTACATGAAAGTCTTTTTGATAAATTTATTGATAAGGCAGTTAAGATTGTAAATGGATATATATTAGGCAACCCATTAGATAATCAAACAACTCTTGGACCAATGGCGCATGTTCGTTTTGCAGATGAGGTGCGATTGCAAATTTCAGAAGCAGTTGCAGATGGTGCTATAAGGCATATTGAAAGATCAAATTTTCCAAAAGATGGTGGTGCTTACTTGATGCCACAAATTTTATCAAATGTTTCACATCAAATGCGAATAATGCGTGAAGAAAGCTTTGGACCAGTCGTAGGTATAATGTCAGTTAAAGATGATACTGAAGCAATTAAGTTGATGAATGATAGTAATTTTGGATTAACTGCTTCGCTTTGGACAAAGGATCTTAATCGAGCTGAAGTGATTGCTGATCAAATTGAAACTGGTACTGTATTCATGAATAGAGCAGACTACCTTGATCCAGGACTTTGTTGGACTGGATGTAAAGACACGGGGCGAGGTGGTGGGCTTTCAATTATTGGTTATCATAATCTTACACGGCCTAAATCATACCATTTAAAGAAAGTTAATTAGACATGACTATAATAGCGAACTGGTCTTATCCCACATCAATTCGATTTGGTGCTGGGCGTATATCTGAAATAGCGGATGCTTGTGAGGTGGCTGGAATAAAAAATCCACTTTTGATAACTGATCGTGGTTTGGCTGACATGGATATAACAAAAAAAACATTAGATTTGTTAGAGTCTGCAGGTCTTGGCCGTAATATTTTTTCAGATGTAGATCCAAACCCCAATCAAAGAAACGCTGAAAATGGTGTGAAAGCGTATCTAGATGGTGGCCATGATGGTGTTATTGCTTTTGGTGGTGGATCTGGCCTAGATTTGGGTAAGTTAGTTGCATTCTTAGCTGGTCAAACAAGGCCATTATGGGATTTTGAAGATATTGGAGATTGGTGGACTAGGGCTGATGCAGACGCCATTGCCCCAATTGTGGCAGTTCCAACTACTGCTGGAACAGGTTCTGAAGTTGGGAGAGCTTCAGTGATAACAAACTCAGATACTCAAGAGAAAAAAATTATTTTTCACCCAAAGTTCTTACCAAGTGTAGTTATTTGTGATCCTGAACTTACTGTTGGAATGCCATCATTTATAACTGCAGGTACTGGTCTAGATGCGTTTGCTCATTGTGTGGAAGCGTATTGTTCGCCACATTATCATCCAATGTCACAAGGAATGGCTTTGGAGGGAATGCGACTTGTAAAAAAATATTTACCAATTGCTTATTCTGATGGAGCTAATATTGAAGCTCGTTCAAATATGATGTCTTCGGCCATAATGGGTGCGACTGCGTTTCAAAAAGGCCTTGGAGCAATTCATGCCTTGTCTCATCCAATTGGGGCCATCTACCATACACATCATGGTACGACTAATGCTGTTTGCATGCCAGCTGTTCTGCAATTTAATAAACCCGCCATAAAAGATTTAATTGAAGATGCTAGTAATTATTTATCCATAAATGGTGGATTTGATGGGTTCTGTTCTTTTGTTGATGACCTTAACCAATCATTAAATATCCCTAAAAAGCTTTCTGGCCTTGGGATAGATAATCCAGATATTGAACGTATTGTTTCTGGCGCATTGAAGGATCCAAGTACTGGGGGTAACCCGATAAAGATGACACCTGAAAATACAAGAGAACTTTTGTCTGATATCATTTAAACAGCTTTGATTTAAACAGGCTTTCCAAATACAATAAGAACTGCATATTTTTTCCTCTTACAGCCTTCAACTGGAGGGGGGTCTTCACCAGGCTTTAATGGAAAGGCCGCTATGTCAGCATCTATTGGAGAGCATGTTCCAGAGGCATTTTCAGGTGTATAGCGAGTAGATCTGCAAGGCCCATGTGTTACATTTGCTATAGTTTTATTATCTGAAAGTGACCATGTTTGTTCACCATTTATATTTGGTGGGTCTATAGTTAATAAGGATATATGTTCTTCGCCATTGGTAACATAATACTTACCTGCTGGCATTGGAAACTCTGGGGCTTTCATAATTAGTCCATTCTCGTCTAGCCACCAATCATCAATATTAAATCTCCAACCTGCTGGAGCCATATTTCCAGCTTTTTGTAAAAGTTTATAAAATCGCAACCAAACCCCTATTGGGCCAGGATCAACACGCCATAAGCCCCAAGTTTCCGCACCACTTCCTGATTTAGCATCACTTGGTGCTAATGCTGCAATATATTGCGTCCTAATTCTTCGGTACTTAGTTTGAGCGCTAACTGGATTAACTGCACTGACTAATAAAAGGCTAGAAAATAATGCCATCCATTTGCGTCTTGTTATAAGTGATTTATGTTTCATTTATATATCTCATTAATTGAATAGTATAATATATATATGTCAATTTTTAGATTTGGAAATATATTCCTTATTTTTTAAGAAATAGGTCTGAAGCGCTTTGTAGATAATCCAATAGTTAGTTCGGCCTCTAATAATATACCTTGCGTCTCTTGAGTAGGGTTTTTAATGCTTTCAATTAAAAGGTTCGCAGTTTTGTAGCCTGCTTCTCGAACAGATGATTTTGTCGATGTGAATAATGGAATTTCCCCATCTTCACGAAAATAAGATAAATCATCATCAAATGTAAGAATGGAAATATCTTGACCTATTTTTAGATTTTTTTCTTCCAATGCGCGCCTTATTCCCATTGCAATAATTCTTGATGAGGATAAGATTGCTGATGGAGGATTTTCCATTTCAAATAATTTAAATGTACTTTTATAGCCATATGGTTCTGTCATTTCACCATTAAAGATTTTAGCTTCATCTATGTTTATAATGTTTTCAGATAATGCGCGCCTATACCCAGATGCTCTTCGTATAGCAAAATCCATATCAGCGACGCCATTTATTAAGCCAATTGATTTGTGACCTAAGTCAATTAAAAACTCAGTAGCTCTAAAGAACGCACTTTCATTATTTACATCTACCCAATTGTAACTCTCCTTTACTCCACTTGATCGGCCATGGACAACATAGGGAAGTTGAAGCTCATTAAGCATAGTAATCCGGTTGTCATTAATTTTGGGTGCATGGAGCACTACACCGTCAACTGCTGATCTTGCAGCTAAATCTCTGTAAGTTTCATGTTCGTCTTCATCATTTACTGTTGAAAGAAGTAAATCATAATTACTTTCATTATATCTTCTACTAGCACCAGAAATAAAATCAGAAAAAATTGGATTAACTAATTCATGTTCTTTTGATGTTGTCATAATATGAGCTATAGTCATTGTTCGACCTGATGCTAATCGTTTTGCTCGTGAGTTGGGCAAATAATTGTATTTTTTTGCAGCGAGTTGAGCGCGTATGCGAGTTTTTTCGCTCACCTCTGGAAATCCATTCAAGGCTCTACTCACAGTCGTTTGTGAAAGGCCTAATATTATTGATAATTTTTTAAGATCAGTTGTATTTTTCAAAGCGCTACCAATTTTTTTATAAGATAATAAATATCATTTATTTAATCATAGACC
The DNA here is from genome assembly GCA_905182285.1 of uncultured Amylibacter sp. Lineage (GTDB taxonomy): Bacteria > Pseudomonadota > Alphaproteobacteria > Rhodobacterales > Rhodobacteraceae > Amylibacter. Next base: position 33,183 of record CAJJAY010000051.1, read on the forward strand.
AATATACTTGTAAATATAATAGGTTATTTAACTTTTTTTAAATGAATCTATTGACTCATTTTTTAATAAGTGTTTATTTCAGTGAATAATTCAAAGCGCTTTGAATGTTTTATTAAGAATAAATATACACTTGAATATATATATAAAGTATTGCTTAATGCGCCTTCGTAATATGAATTATCGAAAGAAAACACAGTTTAGGATTGTTTTCTGGGATTTTAAATAAAACTTTTGGGAGGTACTATATGTCTTTAACTAAAAAATATTTAGGTGTGTCAGCATTTGCTGCATCATTTGCTTTTGCAGGGTTTGCTCAAGCTGATGTTTGTGACACGCCATCAAAGCTTGGCGATATGGGTAGTTTTGCCGGTGACGTCATTACCATTGCTGGATCAATGGAGGGCAAAGATGAAGAAATGCTACTTAACACTGTAAATTGTTTTGAAAAAGCAACAGGTGCTGTTATAAAATATTCTGGATCACGAGATTTTGCAGCTCTTATTGTTGCTGATTTAAGATCTAATAACGCACCAAATATATCAATTTTTCCACAACCTGGACTTGCGGGTGATATGGCTAAAGAAGGTCATTTGGTTCCATTAGGTGATGAATTAGCATCATGGATGACTAATAATTACGGGGCGGGATCGTCTTGGGTTGATTTAGGAACTTATTCTAATGCTGCTGGGAAAAAAGACTTTTACGGATTTGCCTATAAAATGGATCTTAAATCTTTAGTTTGGTATTCTCCAGAGCAATTCGAAGATAATGGTTATGAAATTCCAACAACAATGGAAGGTTTGATTGCATTATCAGACCAAATGGTGGCTGATGGTAATACTCCTTGGTGTATAGGGGTTGAATCTGGTAATGCTACAGGCTGGACTGCAACTGATTGGATGGAAGATTTAATGCTACGTACTACTTCACCTGAAAAGTATGATATGTGGGTTTCCAATGAATTGCCATTTAACAGTCCTGAAGTATTAAATGCTATGGAAGTATATGGTCAATTTTCTCGAAATGATGATTATGTAGCAGGTGGTGCTTCTTCAGTGGCAACCACATTTTTTGGTGATGCTCCTAAAGGATTATTCTCATCGCCAGCTAGTTGCTTAATGCATCGTCAAGCGTCATTCATCCCTGCATTTTTCCCTAAAAAAGGTGAAGAAGTAGCAAATGGTGAAGCTGATTTCTTTTATTTTCCACCATATGAGTCAGCTAATTTAGGCAATCCAGTTCTAGGTGCCGGAACATTGTGGACTATGACAAAAGACTCACCAGCAACAAGAGCATTTTTTGAATTCATGACAGAAGCTTCTGCTCATGAGGCCTGGATGTCTCAAGGTACATTCTTGACTGCACATAAAGGTGCTGATTTGTCAGCATACGCAACTCCTGCTCTTCGTAAGCAAGGTGAGATATTGTCTAATGCAACAACTTTCCGTTTTGACGCTTCAGACTTAATGCCTGGTGCAATAGGGGCGGGTGCGTTTTGGTCTGAAATGACAGCATTTGCAAATGGACAAGATGCTCAAACTACTGGTGATAATATCCAAGCAGCTTGGGATGCTATAAAATAATTCAATAAATAATCTCATATAGGAGCGCAAATTTCTTTTGCGCTCCTATTTTTTAATTTTTACAAAAATTAATGGATATAATAATGCGATCTATAAAACCTGTTGTGGCAAGTAATGGTTTTGCAATTTTACTAACAGTAGTGTTCTTATTACCAACAACAGCTATTTTTTTATATATTTTTACTTCCCCGATTGACACTTTAGCTTCTAATATTGGCTTATGGTTACATGCTGTAAATGAGTGGCCTTTTCCCGAATTTGATACAAAAGAAAGATTTGCAAAAATAGGCTTTGCAATAAGGTCAGTAGTAATTGCGGTAGGTATATCCTTTCTTTATTTTTGGATTTCAAACTGGCTAAACATGAGTCTTGCCCGTTATAAAGAACGAGATTCTATAGGGCGACAATCAAAAATAATTGAAACTATTCAACCTTGGATATTCGTTGGTCCAACTTTAATTTTATTATTGTTATTTTTGTTAATTCCAGCTCTTTCAACGCTGAACTTATCATTTCAAGAATCTGATGGCACAATATCATCAAAAAATTATGCTTTTTTATGGGACTCTAGTGCTTTGGGGTACCTACAGTTTCGATTAGCAATGAGAAATAGTTTAATGTGGCTAATTTTAGTCCCCTCAGTTTGTATTATTTTAGGTCTTTTAATAGCAGTTTTGGCAGACTCTGTTAGATGGGGTGTGATCGCTAAAACTTTCATATTTGTGCCTTTAGCGATTTCGTTTGTAGGTGCCGCAGTTATATGGCGTAATATATTTGCTGGAGGTGGGATAGAAGCATTAACCACAATAAATGGTCAAACGCCATCATATCAAATTGGATTATTAAAAGCACTTCTTGGGCATACTGCAGAATATAATGAACCTTTATATAGCCTTAAGTTTTGGGGTAATTTTTTCTTAATGTGGATATTAGTTTGGGTCCAAACTGGATTTGCAATGGTGATTTTTTCTGCTGCTTTACGTGGAGTTCCTGAGGATACAATTGAAGCAGCAACCATTGATGGGGCCAATCCATTTCAAATGTTTTTTCGGGTAAAGCTCCCACAAATTTATTCCACTGTGTTAGTAGTTTGGACTACGTTAGTCATCCTCGTTTTAAAAGTTTTTGATATTCCATACGCTTTATCTGCAAATGATGACGACAAATTACTACTTGCAACAATGATGGAAAATGCTCGGAATAATTGGTCGATTGGTGGTGATAATGTTGATAATCTTTATGCCGCAATTGCAGTTATGTTGATGTTAACTGTAGTTCCTAACATGATATTTAATGGATGGCGTATTAGGCGAGAACAAAAAGAACTTGGTAATTGAGGAAATTAAGTAATGATAACTAAGACACTTAGTAATTTTGTTTTGGCTTTAATTGTGTTTATTTGGGTTGTACCATTTGTTGCTCTTGTATCAACATCTCTTCGATCAGAAACTGAAGCAAAAACTGCTGGCTTTTGGACAGCATTTACGCCAACTGAATTAGGGCACAGATTTAGCACAAATGATAAATCAGATGGGAATAAAGTTTTCTCAATCAAAGGAAATATTTTTGAAAGATTGAATAAAGATAAAAATAGTTTTTTAGTATCGGGTGAGGTTAAATCTATTTTAATAAAACAAAGAATAACAGATCCAGATAACTCTGAAAAAACTAAATTAGTTAAAAAGTTAGTTCCTGCAGGTGAAGTTATGAAAGTTCGTAATGGGGATTTTGTGTTTAAAGGTAACGGTGATTTTACTTGGACATTTTCTAAAGAAACTTCACCAAAACCAAAAAATTTAGATGTTTTTATTAATCAAAATCCAATATTTGGTGCTGATGCATACATTGAAGTGCTTTTTGATAATAAGAATGTTCCTAATGCTTTAATATCATCATTTATTGTTACAATCCCTGCAACAATTATACCGATAACTATAGCAGCTTTTGCTGCATACGCATTTGCATGGATGCAGTTCCCTGGTCGAGATTGGTTGTTTGTAATTGTTGTATCGTTAATGGTCGTACCAACACAGTTAGCATTTTTGCCAATTTTACAGGGTTTTAGTGGTATAGCTTCTTGGGCAACAGCTTTAAATCAATGGCTGACTGATTGTGAAATAACCGATAGTTGCCAGGTTGCATCTAAATCTTTTGCAAGCCTTTGGATTACGCATACTGCATTTGGCCTTCCATTAGCAATATATTTACTTAGAAATTATATTGTAGGATTGCCAAAAGAGTTATTGCAAAGTGCTCGTATTGATGGAGCAAGTCATTTACAAATTTTTACTAAATTAATTATACCTTTATCTGTTCCAGCATTAGCATCATTTAGTATCTTTCAGTTTTTGTGGGTATGGAATGATTTAATTGTTGCTTTATATATCGGGCCAAACAATGCTTCAGATTTAGTTTTTCCAATCAGATTACAAAAACAACTGGGCACCTTCAAAGATCAACTTCATCTTTTAAATGCATCTGCTGTAATTTCTATGATTGTCCCTGTTTTGGTATTTTTATCAATGCAGAGATACTTCATTCGAGGTCTACTAGCTGGGTCAGTGAAAGGGGGCTGAATAATGAGTGATTTGAAATGGTGGGAAACAGCAGTTATCTATCAAATTTACCCACGTTCTTTTCAAGATTCTAATTCTGATGGTATAGGTGATTTACCAGGAATAACATCACGCCTAGATTACATTTCAGATCTTGGGGTGGATGCAATTTGGATAAGTCCTTTTTTTCCGTCACCACAGAAAGATTTTGGTTATGATGTGTCTAATTATTGTGACATAAATCCGGAATATGGCACCCTTAATGATTTTGATATACTCATTAAAAAAACCCATAAGTTGGGCTTACGTTTGATGATCGATATAGTACCCGCTCATTGTTCAGATATGCATCCATGGTTTGAAGAAAGTAGGCAATCTCGAGATAACCCGAAATCAGAATGGTTTCATTGGGTGGACCCAATGCCTGATGGGTCAGCACCAACAAATTGGTTATCTTTTTTTGGTGGGCAGGCATGGTCTTGGGAGCCGCGTCGCCAACAATATTATTTACATAATTTTTTATCCAGCCAACCGAACCTTAATCATGCAAACACAGAAGTAATAAATGCATTTTCGAATATAGCTGAGTTTTGGTTTGATCGAGGAGTAGATGGATTTCGTATGGATGCTGTTCATACAATAAATGCCGATAGTGCTCCATATAAAAACAATCTTGCCGATCCTAACTTCAAAATAGGAAATTTACCTCAAGACCAGCAACCCTTTTTTCGACAATTGCACGATACAGCACAATTAAATCAGTCATCAATTCAGAACTTTATTGAAAGCTTTCGATCCGTTGCTGACAAATATACTGGTGATAGATTTTTAATGGGAGAGTTAGATGGCGATGATGCCGTATTAGCAAGTGAGAATTTTACAGCGCCGGGGCGTTTACATGCAACATACAATTTTAATTTACTCGAATGGGGTGGGTTGGACGTTGAAGGAATGAAGGCTGCAATTTCGTCTGCTATTTATGCTTTTAATGGAAGTGGTCGACTTACATTTGCTTTTTCAAATCATGATGTACCAAGATCTGCATCACGACAATTAAATCCTCTTGGTTTAAATGAAACACATCAAGAAGCGCTTCAATTATTGTTACTAAAATTAGAAATTAGTTTAATTGGGTCTACTTGCATATATCAAGGTGAGGAACTTGCACTTAGTGATGTTAAAGATATTCCAATTGATCTTATGCAAGACCCATGGGGTAAAGAATTTGCGCCAAATTTCCTTGGAAGGGATACATGTCGTACACCAATGGTATGGGAGCGCTCAAATAACCAATGGGCGGGGTTTTCGGATGCAAAAACCACATGGTTACCTATATCAGAGGACCATTTATTGCGAGCTGGATTGGACGAAGCTGCAAGACCTAAATCAATATATAACCAGATTTCATCATTCTTAAAATGGCGGAAAAAGCAACCAGCTATGATGGATGCAAATACTATGAAGCAAATAAATTGTGGTTCAAAACAGATTATTTTTGACCGGATTTCAGATACACAATCATTAAGGTGCTTTTTTGATTTTGAAACTTTAACAGCATCTTTTACGGAGAATTAAATGGCGCAAGTAGAATTAAAAGGCGTTAGTAAGTCCTTTGGTAAAATTGAAGTAATTCGCAACGTTGATTTGGAAATTAATAAAGGTGAATTTGTTGTTTTTGTTGGTCCATCGGGATGTGGAAAATCTACACTTCTAAGATTAATTTCAGGATTGGAAAGCTTAACAACTGGTGATATTGTCATTGCTGATAATGTTGTTAGTGACTTGCCTCCATCAAAAAGAGGTATTGCGATGGTTTTTCAATCATATGCATTATATCCTCATATGACAGTTTTCCATAATATGGCATTTTCACTTGATTTGCAGGGTGTAGCAAAAAAAGAAATTAAAGAAAGAGTCGAGGCAGCAGCAAAAATACTACAAATGGAAGATTTACTTGATAGGAGGCCTGCTGCTTTATCTGGTGGGCAGAGACAAAGGGTTGCAATTGGAAGAGCGATAGTCAGAAATCCTGATGTGTTCC
>CAJJAY010000052.1 GCA_905182285.1 uncultured Amylibacter sp.
TAAATAAGCGGGGAATTATTGTGGTTGGAGACGCAAAGTACGTCGCTGATAGATTTTCTGAAAAACAAGAATCTATAGGTTTAGACCATCTAATGCTTATGCAGCAATATACTGGAGTATCGTATGAAAAAATTCTTGCGAGTTGGAAACGTTTATTTGAAAATGTAGTGCCACGCTTTGGAACTCAATCTATAGCTCAGAAAAGGGAGGCTATTAATGCTTAAAGTATGGGGGCGACCTTATTCTTCTAACGTAATACCAGTTATTTGGACTGTAAATGAACTAGGGCTGAAATATGATTTAATGCTGGCGGGTGGTAGTTTTGGAAAGCTAGATACAGACCAATATGCAAAAATTAATCCCAATCGTATGATACCAGCCATTCAAGATGGAGAATTTGCATTATGGGAAAGCCTATCCATTATTCGTTATTTATGTGGAGAGTATGGAAAAGGGACGCTATTACCATCAGGTTCCAAGGCTCAAGCAATTGCAGATCAATGGATGGAATGGTCGGCAAGTAAGGCTTTTGGTCCTGTGATTTATTTGTTTTTTGCTACTGTCCGCACTCAGCCAGAAGAGCGTGATTTAGTCAAAATTGCAGCTTTGCGGGATGAAGCACATGAAGCCCTAACTATTCTTGATCAACATTTGTCAAATCAATCTTATATTTGTGGTAATGAGTTTACAATGGGGGACATCCCACTGGGTTGTGTTGCTTACCGATATTTCAATATCAACGTTAACCGGCCAAAGCTTCCTAATGTTGAGGCTTGGTATCATAGATTGTCAGAAAGACCAGCGTATCGCAAACATGTTATGCGGCATTTCGGGGAGAACCCTAATGAATGGACTGCACTTGAAAAAGCCTGTGCATCAGAGGGAATAATATGACTAACCAAATAAACTGTCGATTTGCTTCATATACTTTTTTAATGAATCTTTACCAAAGGCCTGATTATGACTAACCCCTTAAAATTTCATGAAGGAAATTCACCTGAATGGTTTGATTCAGAATATAATTTGCGAGCAGGTCGACCTGACTATGAAGAAACTGTAATTCCAAACTGGATAGCTGATAGTCAAAGTGCTCGTGATAATTTGGATTGCACTTTAGACGTACGATACGCAGATGGGGATAAGCAAAAACTAGATGTTTTTCGGTGTGGTGATAATAAAGCACCCACATTAATATGGATACATGGTGGCTACTGGCAACGTGGTGATAAATCAATTTATAGCTTTTTGGCAACACCGTTTGTTAATAATGGTGTGAATGTTATTGTAGTAGGTTATGATCTTTGCCCAACTGTTAGTATGTCACGAATATCAGAAGAGCTTCGGGAAGCAATCGGTTTCATCTGGAGCAATAATAAGTCACTAGATATTAATCGTGATAAGATATGTGTCATGGGGCATTCTGCTGGTGGGCATTTAACGCAAATGATGATGGCGACTGATTGGCCAGCTCGCAATCCTGAATTTCCAGTAGATATTATAAAAGCTGGTATTCCTGTGTCGCCACTTAGTTATTTGGAACCGGTTCGGTTAACCTTGGCACTTAACGCAAACCTTCAAATGGATGCTGAAGAAGCAGATCTTGAAAGCCCAATGACCAATCACCCTCCGTTTACTAATGCACCGCAATTGGTCGTTGTAGGTGGAGCTGAAACATTTGAGTTTCACCGCCAATCACAAATGTATGTTAACAAATATACTAGTTCCAAAAGACAGATCGATATGTATGTCGTGCCAGGTGTTGATCATTTTGATGAACTAAATGTGCTTGTTGATACGGAAAGTCTATTTTACCAAAAAACTTGTACCATGTTAGGTTTAAAAGGATGAATGATATGAATGTTACCCGTGAATTAGTTGATGCAGTAGGTGATGCATTCAATGATAACGATATTGATGCAGTAATGAAATTTTTTGCTGATGATGCAGTATTTGACCATGCTATAGGTCCTGATGAGCATGGTGTGCGCTTTACAGGAGCTGATACCATTAGAGGTATTTTTGCGGGTTTATTTGACAAAGTAGAAAACGTTCATTGGGATACCTTAAGCTGTGGTATCGTTGGTGATAAAGCTTATTGCGAATACCGTAGGACTGCTAAACATAAAGATGGCACTAGTGAACAATATCTAAGTGTGGATATATTAACATTTAAAAATGGCATGATTACTCATAAAGATACTTACTATAAACAAAGAAATTAATTATAGGATGTTGTGTTAAATAAAAAATTAGGTGACAAATAAAGCCATAATAATTTTGAAAGTAAATTAATGGCGAAGGTAATTGTCGCAGGTGCAGGAATTAACGGTGTTTCAAGTGCAGTTTGGCTGCAACGTGCTGGACATGATGTTATTTTAGTTGATAGAGCAGGCCCAGCTTCGGGGACTTCATATGGTAATGCAGGTGTTTTGGCGGCAGGATCTATTATTCCAATTACAACACCTGGATTGCTAGCTAAAATTCCAAAAATGTTATTTAATTCTAACGCACCACTTTTTGTCCGTTGGGGGTATTTGCCTAAAGCTATACCTTTTTTAAGTAGGTATTTATCACATGCAAATCTTGATCACGTAAAACTATATGCAAAGACTATGACGCAATTGTTATATGACTCAGTTGATCAACACCGTGCACTTGCAGAAGGTACAGGAGCAGAAAAGTATATAACTAATGATGATTATTATTTTGGTTATGATACAATGGCTGCGTTTAAATCAGATGAATTTGCCTGGAATATTAGAAAGCAAAATGGACAAGATTTTAAAGTTCTAAATCAAAAGGAATTTGGGCAGCTAGACCCTATTTATAAAGATAAATTTGATGTGGTTGTTGCTAACAAAAATCATGGTAAAATTAGTGATCCTGGTGCATATATTAAAAAATTAGCAAGTTACTTTGAGGCAAAAGGTGGTGTAATTTTGCAATCAAATATAACTGGCTTAATAGAAAATGAACGTAGTCTTCTAGGTCTTAAAACTGATGATGGTGATATTTTTTCCGATCATGTTGTATTTACACTTGGGCCTTGGTCTGGGGATATTTCTAAAAAATTAGGATTAGTTATTCCATTTGAAAGTGAGCGTGGATATCACATTGAATTAGTTAATCCATCATCAATGCCAAAAGCTCCAATCATGGTAGCATCTGGTAAATTTGTTGTAACACCAATGGATGGTCGCATCCGCATGGCTGGAGTAGTTGAATTTGGTGGGTTAGACGCTTTAGCAAGCAAAGCTCCTATTGAGTTATTAAAGGCAAATGCCAAAAAACTTTTCCCAGATATCAGATATGATCGTATTGATGAATGGCTAGGGCATCGTCCAACAACAGCAAATAGTTTACCTCTTATTGGTAGGGTCAATAAATATGACAATGTATTAACTGGCTTTGGACACCAGCACGTTGGCTTGACAGGGGGGGCAAAAACTGGCCGTATACTTGCGAGTCTTATCGATAAACAGAAAATAAATATTGATTTAAGTGAATTTGATCCAAATCGTTATAGTCGATAGCGACTTATAATATTATAAAAGGGAGGAATGAATTAATGAAAAAATATACAAAAATGGTTGCTGCATCCGTCGCGGGGGTTTTGGCCGCAGGAACGGCTATTGCAGAAAATTGGGATATGCCAATGGCATACTCTGCAAGTAATTTTCACTCAGAAATGGGCGTAGTTTTTGCTGATAAAGTACGTGATTACACAGGTGGTGATATAAACATAACAGTTCACCCAGGTGGATCATTATTCAAAGGTGGAGAAATCAAGCGAGCAGTCCAAACGGGCCAGGCGCCAATTGGTGAACGCTTCATGTCTGCACATGCAAATGAAGCTCCACTGTTAGGGTGGGATAATCTTCCTTTTTTAGCGACTACATATGAAGCTAATGATAAGCTATGGGCGGCCGCTAAAGATAAAGTTAACTCTCAATTATCTGATTTAAACCTTGTTGCGTTATACACTTGCCCTTGGCCAGGACAGGGCTTTTACTTTAAAAAGGCTGTAAACTCCTCTGCTGATACACAAGGTATTAAATTCCGTTCATATAACTCTGCGACTGCTACATTTGCAGAAGAGTTAGGTATGGTGCCTGTTCAAGTTGAAGCTGCAGAATTATCACAAGCACTAGCAACAGGCGTTGCAGAAAGCTTCATCTCTTCTGGTTCAACTGGATATGATCGTAAAGTTTGGGAATCTTTAACGCATTACTATAAAGTAAATGCATGGTTGCCGCGTAATTATGTTATTGTAAACAAAGGTATTTGGGATGGTTTAGGCGCAGATACTAAAGCAAATGTACAAAAAGCTGCTGATGAAACAGGTGCTGCATGTTCTGCAAAATCTGCTGAATTGGCAAGCTGGTACTTTGAACAATTATCTGCAAATGGGATGTCTGTTGAAGACGCCAGCTCAGACTTCTTAGCTGAGCTAGAAGCAATTGGCACTAAAATGACAGCTGATTGGTTGGTAGCAGCAGGTGCTGACGGTCAAGCGATCATTGATAATTACAAAATGGGTAATTAAAAACTAAGTTAAGGCCCTATCAATTGATAGGGCCTATTTATTTGGGACATTAACATATGCGTGATTGGCAACCCATTTTGGGTCTTCCTCTTTGGTTTTGGTTGTTTATTGCACCAAGCTTGTTTGCTTTATTTTGCCTCTATAACAGAGATATTGCGCGGCAGATTATTACACCAGTCTGGCGTATATTAGATCCAATCTATAAAATCTCTGGTGCAATAGCAGCAAGTTTTATGGCTTTAATTCTTTTTTTAATTGTTGGTCAAATGGTTTCAAGGTGGTCAGGATTGGTTTTTCCGGGCGGAACAGAATTTGCTGGTTATGCAATGGCATGTACCTCATTCTTTGCATTGGCTTACACGTTAAATCATGGTGCCCATATACGGGTTTCTATTTTTCTAAATATGAATGATTTTTTGCGCTATTGGTTAGACGCTTTTGCGATGCTGATCTCCGCAATAACTGCTACATATTTTGCACGCTACGCGGTTAAAACAAATTTCTTTTCTGAGATGCTAAATGATAGAACTCAAGGTTTAGATCAGGTACCTGAATGGGTTCTCACAGTGTTTGCAACGTTTGGTACATGGCCTTGGAATTGGTCAGAGCTATGGGCAAGTTCTAGTTCAGAAATGGTTTATACACCTATTTGGTTACCTCAAATTGCAATGTCTATTGGAACCATACTTTTAGCGGTTGCTGTTTGGGACAATCTTTATCGATTGTTAATTAATAAAGTTACTAGCATTAAAAGTGAGACAGTCGAATGACCGAACTCTATGCAATATTCATTTTCCTTTTTGTATTATTCTTACTGCTTGGCAGTTCTGTCTGGGTAGGTTTGGCTCTAATGGGTGTTGCTTGGGTTGGTATGGAGTTATTCACTTCTCGACCAGCAGGTGATGCAATGATTACAACAATTTGGACAGGTGCGAGTAGTTGGACGTTAACTGCACTTCCTTTGTTCATTTGGATGGGTGAAATATTATTTAGAACCCGATTATCACAAGATCTGTTTCGTGGACTTGCACCATGGTTGAGGTTTTTGCCAGGTGGGTTATTACACACAAACATTGCAGGCTGTACAATTTTTGCGGCTGTTTCAGGATCATCTGCAGCCACTTTGAATATGGTCGGTAAAATGTCGATCCCAGAGCTGCGTTCACGGGGTTACCCTGAGCATATGATCATTGGTACATTAGCTGGCGCTGCAACATTGGGCTTAATGATACCACCGTCTCTGACCTTGATTGTTTATGGGGTATCTATCAACGAAAGTATTACAAAGCTCTTTATGGCGGGTATATTTCCTGGTCTTGTTTTATCTGGTTTGTTTATGTCCTATATCATCTTTTGGCACTTTACGACAAAAGGTCCACGTCCAAAGCCTGAACCTGCGATGTCTTTTGGGCAGATGATGAAAGAAAGCATGTTTTTGTTGCCTGTAATGGGCTTAGTGTTCGTTGTTATTGGTTCAATGTACACTGGTTATGCTACGGCAACAGAGGCTGCTGCAGTTGGTGTTGTAGGTGCGCTTACGTTATCAACATGCCAAGGATCGTTAAATTGGAAAACATTCTCAACAAGTTTGATGGGTGCGACACGCACATCTGCAATGATTGCACTGATCCTGATGGGGGCTGCATTTTTATCACTTTCAATGGGGTTTACTGGATTGCCACGCGCAATGGCAGAACTGATCGAAGGATATAATTTATCACCTATTGCATTGATCGCTGTATTAACTGTGTTCTATTTGATTTTGGGCATGTTTATGGATGGTTTATCATCTGTTGTTCTCACCATGGCTATTGTAGAACCAATGATCCGTGCTGCTGGCATTGATGTGATTTGGTTTGGTATATTCCTTGTTGTGGTTATTGAAACAGCACAAGTTACACCACCAATTGGGTTTAATCTGTTTGTGCTGCAAGGAATGACAAAACATGAGATTGGTTATATTGCCAAAACAGCTATTCCAATGGTTGGTTTGATGTTGTTGATGGTTGTCATCTTAGTAATATTCCCAGAGCTTGCAACATGGCTACCTGAAAATATTCAATCACGAAATTAACAAGGAAGTAATTATTTGCACCGAATTACTCTCCTACAGCTTGATACCCAATTTCCACGTATACCGGGCGATGTGGGGTCAGTTGATACGTTTAAGTGTGATCTAGAAATAATACGTGTGCCAAATGCTACTGTGAAAGAGGTCGTTAACTCCAATCCTAATCAAATTGATTTAGATCCATTTTTTAATGCCATAAATAAAGCAACTGGAGATTTAATTACAACTTCTTGTGGGTTTCTTTCGCCATTTCAAAGTGAATTAGATGCGATATGTAATGTACCATTTATTGCGTCATCGCTTGTACAATTAGAGCATTTGAAAAATATTTACACACCACCTGAGTTGCAGATAATAACCTTTGACGCTGTGAAGCTTGGCGTTGCACATTTACCTGAGAAGTGTGAAGATTTTGCAGGATCTATTTATGGGTTAAATTCTAATGCGCATCTCAGGAATGTAATCGAAAATAATATAAAGCAATTAGATCCTGTAAAAGCTGCAACTGATGTTTGTGCTGTTGTTGAGCAAAATAATAATAAATTAGTTAAAAGCATTTTATTGGAATGTACAAATTTGCCACCATACAAATCAGAAATTCGAAGAATATCCAATGTGCCAATATATGATATCCTGACTGCCATTGAAAATGAACTTCCTAATTCTGTTCAAACAAACTTTTTGTGAAGGATTTCTATGACCAAAAATGACTTTGCATCCGCTAAATCTATTAGCTTTGATAAAATACCAATTATCGATATCTCAGAAATATATACTAAAAATGGTTTTGAAAAAGTTGCAAATGAATTGGTTCAAACGGCTAGATCAATTGGATTCTTTTATATTAAAGGGCATGGTGTTTCATTAGATTTAATCACCCAAGCATTTAAAGCATCTAAAATGTTCTTTGAACTTCCTTTAGAAAAAAAAGCATCCATTAAAGTAGATGTTAACCAAAGAGGATGGATGGGCAAAGGTATGACAAAATTAGAGGGAGCTAAAACACATGATTCAAAAGAAGTTTTCTTTTGGGGTTGGGATGTTGATTCTTCTGATCAAGATGTAGTTGATGGAGTGCCAATGGTTTTTCCAAATCAGTGGCCAGATCAAGTTGCGCCATTCCTTCGCACAGATATATTACCTTATTATAATGCAATTATAGAGCTTGGTCGAATTGTGCTGAGTGCATTGTCATATGGGTTAGGTAAACCTAAGGATTTCTTTGATGCTGCTTATAAAAAACCATTAGGCAGAGGTCAGTTAGTTTATTACCCACCTATGAGTTCTAAAGACTTAAAAGAGCATCGTTTTGGTGCAGCTTCTCATACTGATTTTGGTGTTTTGACAATCCTATTGCAAGATATGCAGGGTGGTCTTCAAGTATTAAACCAAAATGATGAGTGGATTGAGGCTCCTCCAATAGAGAATAGTTTTGTATGCAATATTGGAGATTTGCTTGAGCGATGGACGAATGGTGATTTAAAGTCAACAAAACATAGAGTTATAAACTTAAATAAATCTGCACGATATTCTATTCCTATTTTCTGTGATCCAGCCAGCCAAACAATTATTGATCCAAATGATTTTTCTTTAAGCAAAATAAAATATGAAAAGATTACTGCTGGTGAACATATATCAAATCGTAATAAGAAAAATTTTAAACAATATAAAGTATAAATACTTATAGATATTTTTGGGATGTTTTGTATTTAAAATTTATATGAGATTGACTAATTTTTTACATATTTTTCTTGATTTGATTAGTCTTGATGGACAAGCCTTTATAAATGTCGTAGCCAAATTTATGGTAGAATTTCCTAATTCGCGTTTTCTTAATCGAAAAACCCAACCCAGCATGTTCACACTCGTCTTATTGGCTAGTATTTCAGCTTTAGCGATGAATAGTTTTTTGCCAAGTCTTCCAAATATGGCTGAACATTTTGGTTCTTCGACATCTATTATGGGATTATCTGTTGGAATTTATTTGGGTGCAAGTGCTGTTTTTCAAATTTTGGTTGGACCACTTTCAGACAGGATAGGGCGCAGAACAGTTTCATTGTGGGCTCTTGTAATCTTTATTTTAGTAAGTTTTGCATGTGTGTATGCTCCAAATACTGAGAGCTTTATGGCCCTTAGAGGCCTACAGGCTATTGCCGCTTGTACTTTCGTATTAGCAAGAGCAATTGTTCGAGATACGACTGAAACGCAAGCATCTGGATCAAAAATTGCATATATTTCTATGGGGACGGCTATTTGTCCAATGTTTGGTCCTGCATTAGGTGGTCTCATGGGTGGTTGGTTTGGTTGGGAAGCTAATTTTTGGTTTATTGGTGGCTTAGGAATACTGATTTTGATCGTAGCATATTTCGACCTAGGGGAAACTGTACCAGAAAATACATCAGGGTTTAGAGAACAGTTTTCTGAATACCCAGAATTACTCAAATCTCGTCGTTTCTGGGGGTATTGTTTAGCATCAGCTTTTGGAGCAGGAGCCTTTTTTGCTTATTTAGGTGGCGGGCCGTTTGTTGGATCTATTGTCTATAATCTAAGTCCTGAAAAGCTTGGGCTTTATTTCGGGGCACCAGCAATTGGTTATTTTTTGGGAAATTTTTTATCGGGCAGGTACACTACTCGTTTTGGCATTGATGCAATGATACTTTGGGGGCTTTGGATTATTTTTTCTGGTCTGTCTTTGTCGATGGTTTTTAGCTATCTAGGATATGGCAGTGTCGAAACTTTTTTTGGGTTTATGATTTTAGTCGGTTTGGGAAATGGTTTAAGTATTCCTAATTCAACTGCAGGCATGCTGTCAGTTCGCCCTCATTTGGCAGGTACGGCTTCTGGACTTGGAGGAGCTATGATGATTGCTATTGGTGCAGCCCTATCAACATTAGCTGGTGCATTTTTAGTTCCAGGTAGTAATGAAATGCCACTGTTGTTGTTAATGTGGTTTTCTGCACTTAGTGGTGTTGGCGTAATACTATATGTTCGTCTTAGGAATAAAAAACTACAAACATTTGTTTCATAAAAAATTTATCTAATCATTCTAAATTTAAGATTAAATTATTGCAACTTAACAATTGAGTGGCTGATTGGTCATTTCATTAAATATATCATTATCTAAAGGTGTATTAAAAGTATTTAATATGAAGCCCAAGGTTGAGTAAAACCCAACAGTAGCTATGGTATCCAATACACCTTCTTTTCCGACCAATGCCAATAATTCATCTAAAGTGTGTGTTGATATTTTTTTCTGCGTCATCATTTCATCAACAGCATTTGCAAATATAGCATCTTCAATATCCATATTTTTTGTTGCAAGTCTTATTGAGTTTATCCGATCATCACTCATTCCACATGCTCGTGCACGTGATACATGATGATACCATTCGTAGTCTACTTGAAGATTATTCCCTGTTCGAAGAATAACAACCTCACTTTGTTGTTGTTTGAGCGTAGAATTGATAACAATATGTTCTCGTAAATTTGCCCATGCTCGAAGTAAACTTGGGTGATGAGCCATTGTACGATAAATATTTAATTTATCGGCAAATGTAGACTTCATATCGTCAAGTTCGCCTGGCCATTTATCTTCCATTAGTGGGGCAAAAAGTTTATCTGTTGTCATTTTTATCTCTTATTTTATAATTTTAAGTGCAATAGACACTTTGTCTACAAGTTCAATAATTTGGCTTTCATTCATTATAAATGGTGGAGCTAAAAGTATGTGATCTCCCCATTTTCCATCTCTTGTACCACTCATCGGATAACATATAAGACCTGCTTTAAATGCTGCGTCTTTGATAGATGCAGCAATTTTTAAGTCTGGGGTAAAAGGTTTTTTTGTTTCAAGGTCCTTAACAATTTCAATTCCAATAAATAAACCTCTCCCACGAATATCTCCAACGTATGGGTTATGCGCTAATTGAGTTTTTAGGTTATTAAATAATTGGTCTGATTTTTTATTAATTGATTTCAAAAGATTTCGGTTAAGAATTGCTTTTAGAACGGCTAATCCTGCTGCACATGCAACCGGGTGTCCCATATAAGTGTGGCCATGTTGGAAAAAGCCTGAACCATTACCTATTACATTATAAATATTTTTTGAACAAAGCATTGCACCTATCGGTTG
>CAJJAY010000053.1 GCA_905182285.1 uncultured Amylibacter sp.
AACAAATTTCTACCCTGATGATGATAAATATATGAAAGTACCTGATCCTGATTTGGAGGGTATGGATATTAAGGAATGGAATATGGAGCCAGGTGATGTGGTCGCATTTAACTATGGAATATTACATGGTGCGCGAGGTAATAAAACTAATTTGCGACGACGAGCTTTTTCTTTACGATTTTTAGGTGACGATGCCAGATATATTGATCGCCCGGGTCCAACATCTCCACCGTTTCCAAATCATGGAATGAGAGCAGGCGATGAAATAAGAACTGATTGGTTTCCTATAATATATGAGGAAAATAAGTAATTATATAAAATAAATACATTAGCTTTATTGTATAAGTACTTGATAATTATTTATTTTTACGCTCAGACTTTTCAACTAAACCTGATTTACCTTCGCGGCGCTCCAGTTCTTGAAGTACTGCCTTAAATTTAACATCACATGATGAAAGCATCACTAACAGGTGAAATATGACATCTGCAGCTTCTTCAGTTAAATTCTTTTTATCGCCTTTGGCTGCAGCTATAATTGCTTCAACAGCCTCTTCTCCAAACTTTTCAGCACATTTTTCAGGGCCTCGTTTGAATAATTTTGCTGCATAAGATTTTTTATCACCTTCGTCTTTTCGGCTTTCAATAGTTTGGGCTAAGCGTGTTAATATATTTGGCATTTTAAAGTCTCACTGCTACGCCAGCATTTTGCATGTGCGTTTTTGCTTGTTTAATAGTGTAATCACCAAAATGGAATATAGAAGCAGCTAGAACTGCTGACGCGCCGCCTTTTTTAACGCCATCAACCAAATGATCTAAATTACCAACTCCACCAGATGCTATAACAGGTATATTTACTGCATTACTTATAGCATAGGTCAACGCTAGGTTATAGCCATCACGAGTTCCATCGCGGTCCATGGATGTTAATAATATCTCACCGGCACCTTTGCTTTCAACGAGCTTTGCAAACCCCACAGCATCAATTCCTGTACCTTTACGTCCACCGTGCGTAAATATTTCCCATTTTCCAGGGCTTACAGTTTTTGCATCTATTGCAACAACAATACATTGAGACCCAAACTTATTTGCGCTCTCTGTAATAATATCTGGGTTTGCAACAGCGGCTGAATTAAAGCTCACTTTATCAGCACCAGCTAATAGTAAGTTTCTTACATCTTCGGGGTTTCTAACTCCACCACCTATTGTTAATGGCATGAAGCATTGTTCTGCTGTGCGTTTTGCTACATCAAACATTGTTCCACGGTTTTCAATTGTTGCTGCAATATCCAAAAAACATAATTCATCCGCACCAGCTAAATCATATGCTTTTGCACTTTCCACAGGATCACCAGCATCAATTAGGTCAATGAAATTAACGCCTTTTACGACGCGACCATCTTTAACATCTAGACATGGTATTATTCTGGTTTTCAACATAATGCTTTAATACCTTTCTTAATACCAAAGACAAAGTGATAAATTAAAAATATATATTATTTAAATTAAATTAAGATTTTAAAAATGCAGTTGCTTCAGGTACATTAATTATTCCATCGTATAATGCACGCCCAGATATAGCACCATTTAATGGCGCACCGCATGTCTTCAATGCTTTTAAATCATTCATCGAAGAAACTCCGCCCGAAGCAATTACTGGAATAGTAACCGCATTTGCTAATTCTGCAGTTGCTTTAACGTTTGGTCCTTCCATCGCACCATCTCTATTTATGTCAGTATATATAATTGCTGATATACCAATGCCTTCAAATTTTTTGGCTAATTCGGTTATCTCTATACTTGTTTCTTCTGCCCATCCTCGTGTAGCAACCATGCCATTACGGGCATCCAACCCAACTGCAATCTTTCCTGGAAACTCTTTTGAAGCTTGCTCAACTAACTCTGGGTTCTCTACTGCAACTGTCCCAAGTATTACACGAGACAAACCTTTGCTTAGCCAGTTTTCGATTGTGTTTAAATTTCTTATACCACCACCTAATTGAACAGGCACATTTACAGACTGAAGTATTTCTTCAACAGGTGAAGAGTTTATTGGTGTGCCTGCAAAAGCTCCGTTTAAATCAACTAAATGAAGCCATTCACAGCCATCATTTGCAAATTTAATTGCTTGATCTGCTGGACTATCATTGAAAACAGTTTCTTGCTCCATTCGTCCTTTATATAATCGAACGCATTTTCCATCTTTTAAATCAATTGCGGGATAAAGAATCATAGTAAATTTCCAAATTAAGATTTTTTTAGGGATTACTCTTATGTGACAGAAATTGCAAAAGTTATGCTAAAATAAAAATAAATATATTTTTAATATTAAGGATTCCATTTTAAAAAATTGCTTATTACCTTTAATCCTACTGTTTGGCTTTTTTCTGGATGAAATTGAGTGCCTATAATATTTTCATGGGCAACTGCAGCTGTTATCTTCCCACCATAATCTACACTCGCAATTAAATTTTTATTATCTTTAACTTCAAGATGGTACGAATGGACAAAATATACATGATCGTTTTCATTGATATTATTAAATATTGGGTGGTTCCCTGATATATTTAAATTATTCCAACCCATGTGAGGAATTTTTAGATTTTTATCATTGGGCAACATTATTTTAACATCACCTTTTATCCAGTCAAAGCCTTTGTGGTAACCATGTTCATGACCACAAGTTCCCATCATTTGCATGCCAACGCAAATACCCATAAATGGCTTGCCGGTTTTAACATGTCCTTCAATTGCATCATAAAGCCCACTTATCGAATTTAGTCCTTGTTTACAGTCTGCAAATGCACCAACTCCTGGCAGGACTACCCTGTCTGCTTTAGACACAATTTCAGGATCGCTGGAGACTTTAATTTGTCCCATCCCTAATTCATCAGACATCAGCTGAAAACTTTTTTCAGCTGATCTTAGGTTTCCCGAATTGTAATCAATGATAACCGTTGTCATTCAGAAAGAGTGCCTTTTGTAGAAGGTATCTCGTTTTCTTTTTTAGGGTCTGTTTCAACAGCGGTTCTTAGAGCTTGGGCAACAGATTTAAAAACAGCCTCTACTATATGATGACTGTTAAATCCATCAAGTGCATTTAGATTTAAAGTTAATCCCCCTTGAGATGAAAATGCAGTAAAGAACTCTCTCACAAGCTCTGTGTCAAAAGTTCCAATTTTACTTGCAGGTATATTAACATTCCATACTAAAAATGGACGCCCAGATAAGTCTAGAGCACATCTAACTAATGCATCATCCATAGCTAGTAAGCTTGAACCATAACGATTTATACCTCGTTTTTCACCCACTGCTTCAGATAATGCTTTACCTAAAGCAATTCCTACATCTTCAACTGTGTGGTGATCATCAATATGCAAATCACCATTTGCATGTACTTTAATATCAATCAAAGAATGACGTGATAATTGGTCTAGCATGTGGTCAAAAAAACCAATGCCAGTTTTGTTATCATATTGGCCTGTTCCATCAAGGTTTATTTCAACCAAAATCTTTGTTTCAGCCGTATTGCGGCTAATATTTGCTGTACGCATCACACTTTTCCTCTTGTGTTGATATGTTGCTTATATAAGGGGTTTTCGGCTGAGAAAACCCTTGAATTTAATTAGAGTTAAATTGTGTGATATTTAAATTAATCAAACCTATCAGATGAATATGGTTTCATGTTAATATTACTTTGTCTTTCAAAAATAATATCACGTACCATTTTCCCAATTTTTGGTCCCATAGTCAGACCTAAATGTTGTGATCCAAATGCAAATATAACAGATGTATTTTTACTACTTCTCCCAATCATTGGAAGGCTATCAGGCAGCGTGGGTCTAGTACCTTGCCATATTGTTTCAGTTTCGTATTCAAGCTTTGGATAAAGCCTAAATAAAAATTTGCGCAAATTTTTTATTGCTTTTGGGTTTGGGGGCATTTCAAGTGGTGCAAACTCTGATTGTCCAGCACATCGTAAAAAACCGTCCATTGGAGTTAATGCAAATTTTTTATCAGTAATTAAGTAAGTATTAGGTGGCATTTGAGAAGCATTTTTTAAAGATAAGTGGTAGCCTCTTTCCGCTTGAAGTGGAATATTATGGCCTAATTGCATCGCTAAACTCTTTGACCATGCTCCAGTTGCTAGAACAATACTTTCAGCTTTAAGTATAGTGCTATCTTTTAGTTCAACATTATTTCCATTAATTTTTGAAACCTCACCAATTAAAATTTTCCCACCATTTTTTTGAAAATGTTTAGCTAAGTTTGAGACGTACGCGGCTGGATTAGTTATCCAACCATGATTTTTATAGGCTAAGCCGAATTGATAAAGTTTAGATATATGGGGGTCTCGGTCTAATAGTTTATCGCGCGATAATTCATCCCAAGAAATACCCAAATCTCTTCTTGCTTGATTTGCAAATGTGTCAGTAGTAAATTGCTTTCGGTTTCTATAAAGAAACGTCATATCACCTTTTTGAATAAAGCGAGCTGCATCTGTATTTTTTGATAATTGAATATGATTTTCAACAGTATCATAAAGTAATTCGTTCAAAGCTAATATTATTGGCAATGCTTTAGGTCTTGTTCCATTCATTATGAATTTTACAGCCCAAGGAGAAAATTTAGTTAAATATGACCACTTCAAATAAATAGGACTGTTTGGAGATAACAAAATCTGTGGTATCATTTTTAACATTGATGGGTTTGCTATTGGCATAATACCCTCACGAGCCAATATACCAGCATTACCATACGATGTCTGTGATGGATCTCCCGCAGCAACACGATCAATTAACGTAACTTTGGCTCCTGATCTGCGAAGTTCCTCTGCGCAACTCACTCCCGTTATACCTGAGCCAATGACTATAACTGATTGTTTCATGTTCTATACCTTTAGTGTATTTATAATATTTAAACATTATTATTTTAGACGGTCGATGTACTTTACTGCGCTGAGTAAATAATAATATTAAAAAGTTAAACTAGGAGATTGTTTTGGTCGATACTGCTAACAAGTTTTCACTTTGGGGTATAGAAATTTTTGTTGCCTCAGTTGAAGAAGGATCTATTTCGGCTGCTGCAAAAAGATTAAACTCTAGTAATTCTACCATTTCACAGCAGTTAACAAACCTTGAAGCAGCGCTCGGTAGTGAACTACTAGATAGATCGACCCGTCCAATGAAACTAAAACCAACTGGACAATTATTTTTGCACAGAGCACGTGCTATTTTGTCTGAAGTAATGCAAGCAAAATCCGAATTAGCTCAATTTGATCACAGTCAAATGGTTCGATTGCGTTTAGGCGTAATAGATGATTTTGACGCAGACGTTACACCAAGTTTAATGAAAAACTTGGCCAAGAGAATGAAAAATTGCCAATTCCTTTTGCAAAGTGGTCAGAGCTATGCATTGTCTGAGGAGCTTCATGCAAGAACTTTAGATATGGTGATTTGTGCAGATTTAGAACGTGCACCAGATTGGATGGAAGTTCATCCTGTTCTTACAGAACCTTTTGTTGTTGCTGTAGCAAAAGGCACAATTGATCATAAACAAAATATTCAAAAACAATTATTTGACCTTCCGTTCATTCATTATTCTGCTCGGACTGTAATGGGGCGTCAAATAGAGAGCCATTTAACTCGTCAGAGGATAAAACTTCCAAATCAATTTGAATTTAATAACTATCATGCCATTCTATCGATGGTAGCTGACAAGACAGGCTGGACCATTACTACTCCACTTGGTTTTCTAAGAGCGCAAAGGTTTCAAGAAAATGTTGAATTAATACCTTTACCATTTGGTAAAATGTCACGGACTATTTCTTTAACTGCAAGAAAAGATGCCATGGTGAGAATGCCACAAGAAGTAGCAAAGATCCTAAGACCAATTATTCAAGAACAGGTTGTAAGTCCATTAACCAATAGAATGCCATGGCTGAAAGATAATTTTCGCTCATTGGAATAGAATTTATTAAGTTAAAAATAAATTAGGCTCTTTTAAAAAATGCTTCAAATTGGTTAGCAATTTCTTTTGCATCAAGGTCGTCCTTGAGATTATTGCGAGCATTTTCAAGTATATCATTATCTATTAAACCAATGGCTCTGGCATCAATTAATTCACGAATATATGTATTTGAAAATTCTGGGTGTGGTTGCATTGTAAAAACTTTATTATCATAAATTATAATAGCATTTTTACAGGTTTCATTTCCTGAGATATGTGTTGCACATTCTGGTGCAGATATAACTTGATCTTGATGGTATGCGTTTAATCTAACTTCTTTACCATCTTCATTTTTATATACTTGCGGGCCTACGGTCCATCCACCTTTGAATTTTTCCACAATTCCACCTAAAGCTTTTGCAATAATTTGGTGGCCAAAACATACACCAATTAATGGTATATCAGCAGAATATAAATCTCGGATAAACTTTTCAAGTGGTGGTATCCAGTCGTGGGCTTCATATGCTCCATGCCTTGAGCCAGTAATTAGCCAACCTTCACACTCATTAATATCTTTTGGAAATATATTGTTAATTACTTGATATACTTCAAATTCAAAGCCACGATCTTGCAGAAATGCTTTAAAATTATCTGGATAATCACCATGCTTGGAAATCAAAGCTTCGGCTGCTATGCCAGTTTGTAATATACCAATTTTCATTTAATTACTCATTATTTTAGTTTTGAATACTCTGACGTTCTAATGCGCTATCTCTATCGTTTACTCCCAACAAATTAGCAATAAGTCGCATTAAATTGTTCTCTTCCGAATCTCTTTTTCCATCTGACAGCGCTACTGCCCATAGATCTCTTACAATCGATTTGCGATCCTCAAAAGGTATTGAACTTTTAATTAATCGCGTAAACCTAACTGTATCAGGAGCTTGCGCTTCTAAATCTTCAGCTTGTTTGCGTATGCTTTCGGTCTCATCCTTAACTAAATTATAACGTGATTGAAGCATTTTGTTTATCAATAGTTTTTCATCATCATCATAATCTTCATCTGAACGAGCTATGCGAACAAGTAGGGCCGCCATTGCTATTCTTGCATCTTCTGTTCTTAGGGTTGATGTCTCAGGTGCTTTAAACGCATTTAAGATATCTTTTAACATAAAAATCTCCTCAAAATAGATGTCTTATAAAAAGACTAATGGCTAATCTTAAACTAAACGACTTTGTTCTAAAGCTGCTCTTACAAAATCACGAAATAATGGGTGTGGGGCAAATGGCTTTGATTTTAGCTCTGGGTGGTATTGAACTCCAATATACCATGGATGATCAACAAATTCGACAATTTCAGGAAGTTTGCCATCTGGAGACATGCCAGAAAATATTAAACCACATTCTTCTAATTTCTTTTTATATTTTATATCAACTTCATATCTATGTCTGTGTCGCTCTGATATGGCAGTTTCTCCATATATCTTTGCAACCTTGGATCCTTCCAATAGAGTAGCATTATAAGCACCCAAGCGCATTGTGCCGCCTTTATCATCATTAACTGCACGTTCTATGGTTCGATTTCCCTCAACCCATTCTTTGAGGTGATAAACAACAGGTTCAAAACGTTTTTGGCCAGCTTCATGATCAAACTCTTCAGATCCAGCAGTTTCAATTCTTGCTAAATTTCGTGCAGCTTCAATAACTGCCATTTGCATGCCAAGACAAATACCCAGATATGGTATTTTATTTTCTCGAGCATATCGTGCAGCTTTTATTTTGCCTTCAGTTCCTCTTTCACCAAAGCCGCCTGGAACTAGCACAGCATGGAAGCCAGAAAGAGTGCCGGCAACATTATCAGACTTCTCAAATATCTCAGCATCGATCCATTCAAGTTTCACTTTGACCCTATTAAACATTCCGCCATGTGTTAACGCTTCTGATATTGATTTATACGCATCCTCTAATTGAGTATATTTGCCTACAACGGCAACTTTTACCTCACCATCAGGCTTATGCATTCGATCAGAAACATCTTCCCAAACTGATAATTTTGGCTCTGGTGATGTATCTAATATTCCAAATGCTTCTAATACAGCTCTATCCATTCCAGCATTGTGATAAGCTAGAGGTGCATCATAAATTGTTTTCAAATCATAAGCGGGTATGACTGCATCCGGACGAACATTGCAAAATAATGCTAATTTAGCTTTCTCTTTTTCTGGAATCTCTTTTTCAGAGCGACAAACTAAAATATCTGGTGCTATACCGATTGAGCGTAATTCTTTTACGGAATGTTGTGTAGGCTTTGTTTTTAATTCCCCTGACGCGCCAAGATAAGGCAAAAGAGTTAAATGCATAAATATGCATTGACCCCTCGGCTTGTCCTGAGAAAATTGCCTAATGGACTCGAAAAATGGTAATCCCTCAATATCCCCGACTGTTCCACCGATCTCACATAACATAAAATCAACTTCATCGTCTCCAATTTCTATGAAATCTTTAATTTCATTTGTAACGTGGGGGATAACTTGAATAGTTTTACCTAAATAATCACCACGACGCTCTTTTTCTAGAACTGTAGTATAGACACGTCCTGAAGATATTGAGTCTGTTTGTCGGGCTGCTACACCTGTAAAACGTTCATAATGTCCCAAGTCGAGGTCAGTTTCTGCTCCATCATCGGTAACAAAAACTTCTCCATGTTCAAAAGGTGACATTGTTCCAGGATCAACATTTAAATATGGATCAAGTTTACGTAAACGAACTGAATATCCTCGTGCTTGGAGTAATGCTCCCAAGGCTGCTGATGCTAATCCTTTACCTAATGAAGAAACTACACCACCTGTTATAAATACATACCGAGCCATGGTGTTAATTCTCCCGTGATTATTAAAATTTATTAATGAATTACAGCCAAAAAAACACTGTACTCACGGGATTTGATAAATACGAGATTTGTATGATTCTGGCAAGGATAATCATGATGATTTTGATTATATTATTAAAATCTGATTATTTACAAAAATAGTTATACATCAAACGCTTAATTCAAATGATATTTAAGCGTTTGATCTTACTATATTTTTAAATTTATTCTGCTTTTGGTGGCAATGCGGGCTCATCAGCAGCTGAAGGCGGCAATAAATTACCTTCTAAAGATTTTGGCAACTCTAGTGAGTCTGATTCTGGGGCAGTGAAGTCATCTGTTACAGAGCTTCCAACTGAGTTTTGCGCAGCTATAATTGTCAACGTGATCGATGTGATTAAAAAAGCTACAGCTATAATCCAAGTTACTTTAGCTAATGGAGCTGCCTTGGGACGACCGCCTCCATTGTTACCACCTCCGCCGCCACCAATACCTAAACCTCCGCCCTCGGAGCGTTGAAGTAAAACTATACCAATCAATGATACTGAAAGGATTAAGTGAATAATAAGTACGACGTTCTGCATAACTAAAGCCTATATGTTCAAAATAACTTGTGGCTTTTTAGGGTAAAGGATAGTGGCTGTCGATGGGTTATTTTAATGAGAAGCTTCAAGTTAACCAACAAGATTATTATTGTAGCGACAAATTGGGTATTTCATGCATTGATATGGCTCTATATAGAGAAGATAAGATTCTAACAGAAGAAAGAGAACCTTATGGCTAATGTCGTTGTCGTTGGTGCCCAGTGGGGTGACGAAGGTAAAGGTAAAATCGTTGACTGGTTATCTGAAAGAGCAGATGTTATCGCGCGGTTTCAAGGTGGGCACAATGCCGGCCATACTTTGGTTATAGATTCTAAAGTTTATAAATTACATGCATTACCTTCGGGAGTCGTTAGAGGTGGTAAGCTTTCTGTGATAGGCAATGGTGTTGTCCTTGACCCTTGGCATTTGCTTGAAGAAATTAAAACAATCGAAGCTCAAGGAATTTCTATAAATCCTGAAAACTTAATGATTGCTGAAAATACACCTTTAATACTGCCATTCCATGGTGAACTAGACAGATTGCGAGAAGAAGCTGCAAGTAAAGGTACTAAAATTGGCACAACTGGGCGTGGAATTGGTCCAGCATATGAGGATAAAGTTGGAAGACGAGCTGTAAGAGTTGCTGATTTAGCTGATATGGCAACCCTTGAAGCACGTATTGACCGAGCTTTACAGCATCATAATCCATTGAGAAAAGGTTTGGGCTATGACGAGATAGATCGTGATTTGATATTATCAAGACTAAAAGAAATAGCTCCAAAAATACTTCCATATGCAGCACCAGTATGGAAAGTTTTGAATGAAAAAAGAAAATCAGGAAAACGTATATTATTCGAGGGTGCGCAAGGTGCACTTTTAGATATTGATTTTGGCACATATCCATTTGTTACTTCATCTAATGTAATTGCTGGTCAAGCTGCGACAGGAGTAGGATTGGGGCCTACAGCAATAGATTATGTTCTTGGCATTGTTAAAGCTTATACTACACGTGTTGGAGAGGGACCTTTTCCGTCAGAATTAAATGATGATGATGGACAAAGATTAGGTGAAAGAGGTCACGAATTTGGAACTACAACTGGGCGCAAACGCCGTTGTGGTTGGTTTGATGCTGCTTTGCTTCGTCAAACTTGTGCAACTTCTGGAATTACTGGAATTTGCCTGACCAAATTAGACGTTCTAGATGGATTTGAAGCATTAAAAATATGTGTTGCGTATGACCTAGATGGTGAAAGGTTAGAGTATTTACCTACAGCTGCTGAAGAGCAAGCAAGGTGTATACCTATTTATGAAAGTATGCCTGGTTGGGCTGAAAGTACAGAAGGGGCACGATCATGGAATGATTTGCCTGCTGCTGCTATAAAATACGTTCGAAGAGTTGAAGAATTGATTGATTGTCCAGTTGCTTTAGTTTCTACAAGCCCTGAACGCGAAGATACGATTTTAGTTACAGATCCGTTTGCAGACTGATGGCATTATCTTACAAAGCAAGAAGGCGTTGGTCTTTAATTATTCTCTTAGTAGGACTACCAGTCTATATTATGGTATGTGTAATACTAACTAATCTTTTACCTAGGCCAAATATAATTTTGGAATTCATAATTTATGTCGTTTTAGGTATAATATGGATTTTTCCTTTCAAGAAAATATTTCTTGGTGTTGGTCAAATTGACCCAAATGAAACTACAAAAGATGATTAATTAAATAAATTATTATGACGAATAATAGCTCTTTTACTTCTAACAAAGGCGTCAATTTGATTGGTGGTGGCAAAGTAAATAAGTCACAGATCGATGATATCCGAATTAGTAAAAAACAATTATTTTGTGCAGATTCTGGATTGAATTATGCTATAAAATACAACTTATTGATATCTGGATTGATTGGTGATTTGGATAGTGTAGATATACAAAAGAATGTCTATTACCCTGTTTATCAAGATTTAGATCAAAATACTAATGATCTTGAAAAATCACTACATACTATCAATGCTAAATATATAATTTGTTATGGTTTTTTGGGTGGTCGAATGGATCATACATTGGCGTCATTTAATGCAATATCTAAATCAAATCAGATTGCTTTTTTAATTGGTGAAGAAGACGTTTGTGTAGTGTGTCCTAAATATTTAAAATTAGAATTACCATTAAATACAAGATTTTCGTTATTTCCAATGGATCATACAAATGCAAGATCTAAAGGCTTAATGTGGAATGTTGATGGTATCTCAATGAATCCTAATGGAAAAATATCAACATCTAATGAGAATGTTAAAAGTCATATTGAGGTGTGGATTGATAATGGTTTAGCATTAGCAATTTTTCCACATAGTGTACTGCAAATTATTTTAGAACAATGGCCTTTTAGCACTCAGGTAAATTGACAGCCAATCCACCAAGTGATGTTTCTTTATATTTCGAATTCATATCTATCCCAGTTTGTCTCATAGTTTCTATACAAGCATCTAGAGACACGAGATGTATTCCATCACCCCTTAAAGACAAGGAAGCTGCAGAAACGGCTTTTATTGCGCCTAATCCATTACGTTCTATGCAGGGTGCTTGAACCAAGCCTTTAATTGGATCACATGTCATCCCTAAGTGGTGCTCTAATGCTATTTCTGCTGCGTTTTCAACTTGTTGTGGAGTGCCACCTAAAACTGCACACAGTCCTGCTGCTGCCATTGCCGCTGCAGATCCAACTTCTCCTTGGCAACCAACTTCTGCACCAGATATTGAAGCGTTGCTCTTAATCAAACCACCGATTGCTGCTGCAGTTAGCAAAAACTCTGGTATTTTTGATATTGAAGCAGAGGGAACATGATCAAGATAATATCTTAGTGTTGCAGGTATTACGCCAGCTGCTCCATTTGTTGGAGCAGTTACTATTTGAGCACCTGCAGCATTTTGCTCGTTTACTGCCATAGCATAACAAGACATCCAATCATTTATAATATGCGGAGGAGCTATATTTCTACTTTGCTCTCGTCGTAAAGATTCATGTATTCCTTTTGCTCTGCGTTTAACAAATAAACCGCCAGGTAAAATGCCATCTTTCTTCAAGCCCTCTTCAATGCAGTTATTCATTACGTCCCAAATCTTATTAATTCCTTTTGAAAGCTCCGATTTAGTAATGTTGGCTTGTTCATTTTCTGACTTTAATTGAGCAATTGATTTGCCACTTAAAACACACATTTCAAGCATCTCATCAGAATTTTTAAATGGGTAAGGAGTTGGGTTTTGGATTTTAGATATTGAAATTCCTGAAGCTAATTCTGAAGCAGTTTGAACAAATCCACCACCTATTGAATAATATGTTTCTTCAAATAAAACTGTTCCTATGGAATCAAATGCATAAAAAATCATTCCATTCGCATGACCATCTAAATTTTTTTCAAAATCAAACCTAATTGCTGTCTTAGGATTGAACAAATATTCAGGATGTCCTTCTGGTTGAATTTTACCAGTTTTAGCTAATTCATCTAATGCTAGTTGTGCTTTGTTTGAATCAAAGGTCTCAGGTTTAAATCCAATTAAACCCATTATTGTGGCGTAATCAGTATGATGTCCTTTACCAGTAAAAGCTAATGAGCCATGAAGTGATGCGCTTAAGCTTTCAGCTTTAATATTATACTTTAATAGTTGATTTAAAAATTTTCCAGCCGCAACCATTGGCCCCATCGTATGGGAACTGGATGGGCCTATACCAATTTTAAAAATATCAAAGATTGAAAGAAACATAAAAAATTCCTATTTTTTATAAACATATCGAAAAAAAATTTGTATGGAATAAAAAACACGTCACATTTGAGAGATTTTGGACATATTATCTTATTTCAACGTGCAGAAATTAATTAAAAAATATACAAAGATAAAGAATCTTCACTAAAGGACCTTTTCTATGACACTTAATTTAAGCCCATCTGAAATTGGCAAATTTGTTTCTGCTTATCGAGCATTAGATTTTATTGAGTCTGATATGAAACTAGGTCTAGGCACGGGCTCTACGGCTGCTTGGTTGGTAAAGCTGTTGGCACATGAGGTAAATGAAAATGGTTTGCAAATTACGGCTTGTGCAACATCTTCTGAAACAACAAAATTAGCAGAAAGATTAGGAATTAAAATTTCAAAGTTAGATGAATTAGGCCAATTAGATTTAGCCATTGATGGTGCAGATGAGTTTGATAGAAATTTGAATTTAATCAAAGGTGGCGGCGCTGCCTTGCTTCAAGAAAAAATTGTTGAAACGGCAGCTGATAAATTAATAATAATAACTGATGCGTCAAAACAAGTTGAAGATCTTGGATCATTTGATTTACCTGTTGAAGTGGTTAAATTTGGCTGGAAAACTACAAAACGTTTGATAGAAAATATTTTGGAAGATGAAGATGTTGATTGCCGTGTTGTCAATCGAAGAGGCAATTCATCGCCAATCATTACTGATGAAGGACATTATATTTTAGATTTAAAATTAATCCGAATTGGAAATCCACATTCTTTATCTAATGCTTTATTAAATATAGCAGGTGTGGTTGAAACAGGCCTTTTTTTAGGAATGACAAATTCGATTATCATGGGTGATTCAACTGGTAAAGCTAGCGTAAAATCAGGAATCAATTCTGATTGGGTGCATAGCTTAAATAATATTCAGGAACTTTCTGAATTTATAAAGAAAATTAATATTCTTTAAGGATAATATAAATGAAATATGATTTTGATCTTTTTGTTATTGGGGCGGGGTCTGGCGGAGTAAGAGCAGCGAGACTGTCGGCGCAAAATGGGCAAAAAGTGGGCCTTGCCGAAGAATTCCGTTATGGTGGAACCTGTGTCATACGTGGTTGTGTTCCAAAAAAATTAATGGTTTATGCATCTGAATTTTCAGAAATGTTTGATGATGCTATTGGATATGGGTGGTCATTTTCTGAAAAATTGTTTGACTGGAAAAAATTTATAATAGCTAAAAACAAAGAAATTGATCGACTTGAAAATATATACTCTAATATTTTAACAAATAATAAAGTTATACATTTTAATGCACGTGCTGTTTTAAAAGATAAAAATACTGTTTTGCTTTCAAATGGGAAAACTATTTCTGCAAAAAATATATTAATTGCAACAGGTGGGCGCCCCTTTATTCCAAATGTATCTGGAAGTGAGCATGTCATTACATCAAATGAAGTTTTTGACCTACCAGAAAAACCAAATACTATATTAATTGTTGGTGGTGGGTATATTGCTTGCGAATTTGCTTGCATATTAAATGGCTTGGGGGTTGTCACCACACAATTTTACAGAGGTAAGCAAATTCTACGTGGATTTGATGAAGACGTTCAGAATTTAGTCGCAGATGAAATGAAAAATAAAGGTATAAATTTATGCTTAAACAACGATATCAAAAGTATTGAAAAGACTCCAAGTGGATATTTAGTAAAAGATATTTTTAACGAAGAAATAACTGTTGATCAAATATTATATGCAACTGGACGAATTCCTAATACCAAAGACATAGGATTAAATAAATTAGGTATAGAAACTGGTCTCAAGGGTGAAATCGTTGTTGATAAATATTCTAAAACCAACATTGATAATATTTATGCAATTGGTGATGTAACCAATAGGGTACAATTAACTCCAGTTGCTATTGTAGAAGCTACAGCCTTTGTTGAGACAGTCTATAAATCTAACCCTACAATTCCAGATCATGAGCTTATTGCTACTGCTGTCTTTACTCAGCCTGAAATTGGAACTGTTGGGTTAACTGAAGAAGATGCCGCAAAGCAAACTGAGATTGAAG
>CAJJAY010000054.1 GCA_905182285.1 uncultured Amylibacter sp.
CATGTGGTCAATGCGACTACTTTTATCTGCTATAAATCTATTTCTTGCATCATATGCTAATTTTGTTGCCTCAGCCTCTATATGTGTGCGCTGAACTCCAAAGGCATCCATTGATGATATGTCAAAATGTGAAAGAATATTATTAATGCATATTGCCGTCGCACCCTGTCCATTTGGTGGATGTTCAAACATTTCTATACTTCCATATTTACCAGATATTGGAGTTGTATAATTGCATCTCACATTTGCAAAATCTTCTAATGAATGGCTGCCGCCAATTGCATTTAAAGACGACACCATGTCTTCTGCTACTTCACCTTTGTAAAAACCATCTCTTCCTTTATCAGCAATTTTTTCTAAAACTTTAGCTTGCATAGGTGCTTGAAATATTTGCCCAGCTTGTGGAGCTTTACCTTTAATCAAATAAAAATCTCGTGCAGCTCCCTTAAGTTCAGATTCTGCTAAAATCCAATCAAAAGATGTTCTTGGAGCTATTGGAACACCAGTTTTCATATAATGAATTGCTGGAGCTAAAGATGCCTTTAGACCTAGCTTTCCATAATCAGAACTCAATGTACAAAATGCATCAATTGCGCCAGGCATTGTAATGGACTCAACACCTCTAATAGGCATAACTGAATGTCCTGCATCCCTAATTTGTTTTGCACAGAGTTTTTCTGGGGCCCGGCCCGATCCATTTAATGCAATTATTTCTTCAGACCCTGCAGGACTAAGTAGAATAAAACAATCACCACCAATACCAGCCATTTGAGGCTCTAATAATCCCTGAAGCAATGCAGCCCCTATAGCTGCATCTACAGCATTACCTCCAGCCTCTAATATTTGGATAGCAACTTTAGAAGACAATGGGTTTGAGGTAGAAGCCATGCCATTGGATCCATAAACAGGGGATCGTCCAGGTAAGTGAAAATCGCGCATTTATATCTCCAGCACTTGCATAAAATTCATTATTATCGCAAAATAATTACATGAATAAGTTTGTATCATTAAATAAAGATGTCAATGATAGTTATAACAGTGGCATCCATTTTCATAGAACAGAGTTAGGACCAATAATTTCTCTATATGGCAGAATGGTTGCTGCAGGAGAATGGCGCGATTATGGAATATCTTCACTAAAAGAAGTTGCTATATTCTCAATTTTTAGAAGAGCGGCAGAACATCCAATTTATACAATTGAAAAGCGGCCTAAATTAAAGGGAAAGCAAGGTATATATAGTGTAGTAGGAATGGATGGGCATATTTTAAAAAGAGGGTCTGATTTAAAAGCAGTACTCCAAGTTTTGGAACGTAAGTTAATAAAGTTAGTTAAATAATTTAACTTTTAAATTATCAATCTATTTACAGATGATACTAACCCACCATTATTATCTTTTATTCTTTTTTTAACTTGGAATAGTGGCTCCAATACTACTTTCATATGATGTCCATTTGCGTGGAGAAGGTTTTCTTCATCCACCATTAGTCCAACATGACCTTCCCAAAAGATTAAATCACCCCGTTTTAGGTGATCATTTTTTGGAATCTTATTACCTAGTTCTTTTTCCTGATCAAAACTATCACCAGGTGTAGTATACCCAGCATTCCTTAACGCTAGAGAAACCAAACCAGAGCAATCGACCCCATATTGTGAATTACCTCCCCAGAGATAGGGCACTCCTAAATATTTTTTAGCAGTTTCAATATAATCTTTTTTAATAATACTAATTGGCTGAGTATGCATTTTATGAATATAACTATCATTATTTAATATAAAAAAATCGTCATAGTCATTTACTACAGTTATTTCAGATTGAAATGGTATGTTCATTAATGGAACAGTTTTTATGTTCGGTTCTTTATAAATTTGGGCACCAAAACTACATATTTTGTTTGTTGATTTTTCCCAATTTTTTAAGTTGTCCTTTTTTACATAACCCTTATATCCATCACTTAATCTTTTACCCTTAACCCACTCACCAGTATTTGAACCACATTCAAAGCCATCACCAAAAAGCATTTGTCTTTCTAAATTTCCATTTGGTTTGTCCAATATATTACAAACCGGTTTGCAAACTTGTAAAATATTATTCATATCTTTTCTCAATAACTGAAAGCATTGCTCTAGCAGATTGACATGCACCACCTTTTGATTGGCTAGGCTTAGAGATCTGGGACCAAGCAAATAAATCAAAATGTACGAAGTATTTTGATTTGTCTACGAACCGGCGCAAGAATAGTGCTGCAGTTATTGCGCCCGCGAAACCACCCTTAGGCGCATTGTCTAAATCTGCCACATCAGGTTCAATTAAGTCTTCGTATGGATTCCAAAATGGCAATCTCCAGAGTGGATCATTTTTTTCTAAAGAGGCTTTTTGAATTTGAATAGCTAACTCTTCGTCATCTGTAAAAAAAGGAGGCATATCTGGACCCAGTGCAACCCGAGCAGCACCTGTTAAAGTAGCATTACAAATCAAGAGATCTGGATAATCTTCATCAGCTAAACAAAGGGCATCTGCTAAAACCAATCTCCCCTCAGCATCTGTATGGTTAATTTCTACGCTCATTCCTTTGCGACTAATTAATATATCTTGTGGCCGAAAGGAATTTGAAGAAATAGAATTTTCAACAGCAGGAATAATAACCCTTAAATTAACATTTAAATTTAAAGACATTATCATATGAGCTAAGCCTAAAACAGTTGCAGCACCGCCCATATCTTTTTTCATCAATCCCATCGAGCTTGTTGGTTTTATATTCAATCCACCTGTATCAAAACAAACCCCTTTTCCAACCAACGTAACTTTAGGATTATTTTTATCTCCCCATTTCATGTCTAATAAGCGAGGCTCTTGATCAGACGCCCGACCAACAGCATGAATCATTGGAAAGTTTTGCTTCAATAAATCGTCACCTTTGATCACTTGAGTATATGCATTATGTTTTAATGCAAGATTACAGAAAGCTTTTTCTAATGCATCAGGGCCCATATCATTGGTGGGTGTATTTACCAAATCACGAGTAATAAAATCACCCTCAGCTTCAATTAAAATTCGCGTAGTGTTAATTTCTTTTGATGCTTTTAATTTCGCAGATAGTACGGATTTTTTCTTATATCTATCAAAACAATATGTTGATAATATCCAAGCAAGATGGGCATTCTCTAAATCTTTTCCAGATAAGCCTGACAAAATTTCATATGTGCCTTTTGGTAATTTTAAGGCAATAGCTCCCATATGAAACCTTCCCCTTGAACGTTTTGATTTTGTTCCCCACCCAACTAAAACAGATGCGATTGATCCATTATTATCTGGTATGATTAAAACTTGCCCTAAAGACGCGTCAAATTGATTTGCTTTCACCCAATCTTCAATATTTAATTTAGCGCTAATTGACATAAGTTTATCAGTTTCCACGATATGGATTGGAATAGCTGTATCAGATTTTTTTGCAAATTCAGGTATCATTATAAAACTCCTATTTAGATAGAAAATAACCGATTTTTTTCCCAAAGCAATGCTATCTGATATTTGATTTTGAATAGTTTTATGAAAAAAATTATAAGTTTAGAATAGACACATTCACCACAAAAGCTATAAATCAATCATAGTTCTGCCTATATTATTTGTGTTTTGTAAAAGGATCTAAAATGACCAACCCTGCCACATCCCTGCCAAGTAGTCTTATTAGTCGATATCATGGTTGGCGAGCAACAAGTTTCCAAGAGAACAAAGCTTGGTATGCGCGCCTAGCAGAAGGTGGCCAGCATCCAAGAACCATGATTATTTCATGTTGTGATAGTCGCGTACACGCTACTACAATTTTTGGAGCAGATACCGGGGATTTTTTTATTCATAGAAATATTGCAAACTTAGTTCCCCCATACGCGCCGAATGAAGACTATCATGGAACATCCGCAGCCGTAGAATACGCCGTAACTGCTCTAGGCGTTACTAACTTAATTGTTATGGGGCATTCACTTTGTGGAGGCATTCAAGGATGCCATGATATGTGCTCTGGGAAAGCCCCTGAATTGGAAAAGGCAACCAGTTTCGTTGGACGCTGGATGGATATTTTACGCCCAACATATGAAAAAGTTGCAAATGAAGGTGGAACAGACGAAGAGCAGGTTAAACGACTTGAGCATGAAGGAATTTTAACTTCGATAGAAAATTTAATGACATTCCCATTCGTTTCAGAACGTGTAAACGCTGAAGAGCTAGCCTTACATGCAGTTATTTTAGATATAAGTGACGGAACACTTGAACAATTTGATCAGTCAACAAATGGTTTTATTCCAATATAATTTATATAAATTTTTTTAAATAAAAAGGCACTAAAATACTTTAATGCCTTTTTGAATTATTAATAAAATTTAGCCTTTTTTCAATATACGACGCCCTAAAAGCTCAGCTATTTGAATTGCATTCAACGCAGCGCCTTTTCTAAGATTATCAGATACGCACCATAAATTTATACCATTTTCAACAGTACTGTCTTGTCGAATTCTACTGATATAGGTTGCATAGTCACCCACACATTCAACTGGAGTAATATATCCACCATCTTCACGTTTATCTACAACAAGAATTCCTGGTGATTCACGTAGAATATCTCGTACTTCATCTTCATCAATAAAATCTTCAAATTCAATATTGATTGCTTCAGAGTGACCAACAAATACTGGAACTCTTACACATGTAGCAGTTACTTTTATTTTTGGATCGATAATTTTTTTTGTTTCAGCAACCATTTTCCATTCTTCTTTTGTGGATCCATCATCCATAAAAACATCGATATGTGGTATAACATTAAAAGCAATATCTTTGGTATAAACTTTTGCTTCAACTTCTTGACCTGGTACATATTTGCCTTTTGTTTGATTCCATAGTTCATCTATTGCTTCTTTACCTGTACCTGAAACAGATTGATAAGTTGATACAACAACACGCTTAATTGTAGCACGGTCATGTAGAGGCTTCAGCGCCACAACCATTTGAGCAGTTGAACAGTTAGGATTCGCAATTATATTTTTTTGAGAATAGCCTTCAATTGCATCAGGGTTACATTCTGGAACAATTAATGGAACTTTAGGATCATGTCTGTAGAGTGAACTATTATCAATTACTACACAACCAGCAGCAGCAGCTATTGGCGCATATTTTTTGGTAGCATCAGATCCAATAGCAAATAATGCAATGTCCCAGCCATTGAAATCAAAAGTATCCAAATCTTTTGTTTTCATTGTTTTATCGCCAATCATACATTCCGTGCCTAAAGATCTTCTACTTGCGAGGACTTCGATAGCATCAATTGGAAACTGTCGTTCATCAAGGATATTTAACATTTCGCGTCCTACATTTCCTGTAGCACCCACAATAACTATACGGTAACCCATTTTAGGTCTCCTAAAAATTAAATTTGGACTGTCTTAAAGTTAGACAGAGCGGCCATTCCGCTATATTTGTAAAAATTAAATAGGATATAAAATATATAGCCTATTTAATTTATAAGTTTAAATTGAAGCATTAAGCTCAGATATTATAGCATCACCCATTTCACTACAGCTAACAGCTATGTCACCATCAGCCTGCATTAAATCACCTGTTCTAATACCTTTAGCTAAGATCGTCTCTACAGCCTTTTCAAGTCGATCTGCCTCCGATCCTTCATCAAAAGAATATCGTAATGCCATTGCAAAACTTAATACGCAAGCACTTGGATTTGCTTTATTTTGACCAGCTATATCAGGTGCTGAACCATGGACTGGTTCATATAAAGCTTTTGGACGCCCGTTTTCCATAAGCGACCCAAGTGATGCAGATGGTAACATACCTAATGAGCCTGTTAGCATAGCTGCTGTATCTGATAAAAGATCGCCAAATAAATTATCTGTTAGAATTACATCAAATTGTTTTGGAGCACGTACTAACTGCATAGCACCTGCATCAGCATACATATGCGTAAGCTCTACGTCTGAATAATCAGCAGCATGCACTTCTGTCACAACATCACGCCATAGAATTCCACTTTCCATTACATTAGCTTTTTCCATAGAACACACTTTATTATTGCGGCGCCTAGCTAACTCGAATGCACTACGCGCAACTCGATCAATTTCACTTTCTGTATATCTTTGGGTATTAATCCCAACGCGTTGATTATCTTCTATAAAAATTCCACGTGGTTCACCAAAATATGATCCTGAAGTTAATTCACGCACAATCATTATATCTAAACCAGATACTAATTCTTTCTTTAATGATGAAAAATCCGCTAAAGCATCAAAACATTGTGCTGGACGAAGATTTGAAAATAGATCCATCTCTTTACGTAAACGCAAAAGCCCTCGTTCTGGTTTTACAGAAAAATCTAAGTTATCGTATTTTGGCCCACCAACCGCACCTAATAAAACAGCATCAGCATCCTGAGCTTTAGCCATTGTATCATCATGCAAAGGAGTACCATGAACATCATATGCTGCACCACCAACCAAATCTTCAGACACATCGAATCTTAAATCGCGATTTTCACCAAACCATTCAATAACCTTGCGAACCTCAGCCATAACTTCTTGTCCAATACCATCACCGGGTAAGATTAATAACGATGGGTTTTTCATAATTTTATTCCTTAAAATATTAACTGCAATAAATATCAAAAAGCATTAATTAAACTTCATAATATTTTGTTAGCTACCCCCTTAAAGCCATGGGGTAATTTTAGCTTGAGCTTCTTCAAATTTATCAATTGATTCAATTTTTTGGTATGTCAATCCAATATCATCTAGGCCATTTAACAAACAATGCTTTTTAAATGCATCAACTTCAAATTTGAATATTGTTCCATCTGTTGCTGATACAGTTTGCCCTTCTAAGTCTACTGAAATTCTAGCATTCTCACCTTTTGATGCATCATCCATTAATATATCAATACATTCTTTAGAAAGTTTAATTGGCAATATGCCATTTTTGAAACAATTGCTGTAAAAAATATCAGCAAAGCTCTCTGAAATAACTACTGATATTCCAAAGTCTTTTAATGCCCACGGAGCATGTTCTCGAGAAGATCCACACCCAAAATTTTCACCAGCAATAATTATTTCTGCTTTGCGATATGCAGCCTGATTTAAAACAAAATCTGAAATTTCGCTACCATCTTGATTGTACCGCATTTCATCAAATAAGTTTACACCAAGACCAGACCTTTTGATTGTTTTTAAGAATTGTTTTGGAATAATCATATCTGTATCGATATTAACTAATGGCATTGGTGCCGCTAC
This sequence comes from uncultured Amylibacter sp., assembly GCA_905182285.1. GTDB lineage: Bacteria > Pseudomonadota > Alphaproteobacteria > Rhodobacterales > Rhodobacteraceae > Amylibacter. The sequence continues at coordinate 7,283 of CAJJAY010000054.1, forward strand.
ACCTGAAACATTTAAAAATTTTTCCATTACACAGCTCCTACAAAAGTTCTTATGTCTGTTAACTTTCCTGTTACCGCTGCAGCAGCTGCCATTGCTGGGGAGAGTAGGTGTGTTCGCCCACCTCGCCCTTGGCGACCCTCAAAGTTTCGATTTGATGTTGCTGCACATCGTTCTTCTGGAGCTAATTGGTCTGGATTCATTGCCAGACACATAGAACATCCAGCCATGCGCCACTCAAAGCCAGCATCAATAAAAATTTGCGCTAAGCCTTCTTCTTCTGCTTGAGCTCTAACTAAACCTGAACCAGGTACAACCATTGCTCTCATTCCATCTTTAATTTTATGCCCTTTTAAAACCTCAGCTGCAGCTCGCAAGTCTTCAATACGACCATTAGTGCATGAACCTATGAAAACTGTATCTATTTCTACATCTGACAATTTTTGCCCTGGCTTTAAGCCCATGTAATCCAATGCACGTTTTACGGCTTCAACTTTACCACCTTTAAAGTCATCAGGTGAAGGAACAACTGCATCAATTGGCAAAACATCTTCTGGTGAAGTGCCCCAGGTTACTGAAGGAGCTATGTCTTCACCTTTTATGGTAATTTTTAAATCAAAATGTGCATTCTCATCAGTGTATAACTCTTTCCAATTTGACAACGCTAAGTCCCAATCAGAACCTTTTGGTGCATTGGGTCGACCATAACAATAATCAAACGTTTTTTGATCGGGTGCGATTAATCCTGCTCTTGCACCACCCTCAATAGCCATATTGCAAACAGTCATACGGCCTTCCATTGAAAGATCTTCTATAGCTTGGCCACAATATTCTATTACATACCCGGTTCCACCGGCTGTCCCAGTTCTTCCAATGACATTCATTGTTATATCTTTAGCAGTTACACCTGGGCGTAAAGTTCCAGTTATTTCTACTTTCATATTTTTTGATTTCTTTTGAATCAAAGTTTGTGTTGCCAGAACATGCTCTACTTCTGAAGTTCCAATACCATGAGCAAGTGATCCAAATGCACCATGTGTTGCTGTATGGCTATCTCCACAAACAACAGTCATGCCAGGTAAAGTCCATCCCTGTTCAGGGCCAACTATGTGAACTATTCCCTGGCGGACATCAGAAACAGGATAATAATGTATACCAAACTCTTTTGCATTTGCATCTAGTGCATCTACCTGAATCCGACTTTCTTCATTGTCTATGCCCTTAACTCGATCTTCAGTTGTAGGAACATTATGATCAGGCACAGCTATCGTTTTATTTGGAGCTCGAACGTTTCTTCCAGCTATTCGCAATCCCTCAAATGCTTGTGGGGATGTTACTTCGTGAACTAAATGGCGATCAATATATAAGAGACATGTGCCATCATCAGCTTCATGTGCCACATGGGCATCCCAGATTTTATCATATAGTGTTTTAGGTACGGACATAAAATGTCTCCTCCGCTAGAATATTTTTACATAAGTTATTAATAGAACAGCGATTAAATATTGCCTAACAAAGACAAAAAGCTGCCGTGAAAACGCCATGGCAATCTTTTTTTGTCATCTATGTTAATAATTTGATTCATATAGCCTCATTAACCCTTTGTAGAGTGTTCTTCAAGCACCTGCTGAAGGATAAAAAGCTTAATTTTAAATGAATGCTTACATTAAACATTCAGCTGGACGAATATTGCCAACTTCTAAACCAGTTGCATTTTTTAAAATTGAAAACATTCGCTTTCGTATCATTGGGTGCTTTTCATCAGCTAAACCTAGACGAACCAAAAGCGCAGCGATGGCACATTCAGAACCTCGCGTTGCACCATCATCAATTTTTAATGCTATTCCTAACCCTTGCTCTGGTAAAATCGCAGTGTATACACCTTCAGCACCAGTTTTTAATACAATACGACCACCAACCGCACTCATAAGTTCAGAACAAGCTCGTCCCTCACCAGCTACTAAGAGTGGATATTTTGCCATTGCTTCAACAAGTCTTAATGATGCGGGACCCCGAACACCCACACCCATACGCGCCATGGCTGTTGCCAATCCTTTTAAGCTGGTGGCATGATTTGGCGCAGAACATCCATCAATGCCATAACCTGATGAACTCTCACCTGTCATTTCCTCAAATACAGATAAAATATTTTTTTGTACTGGGTGATTTATATCAATATATTCAGCATCACTCTTTAGAAATTTATTTAATGTTAAAAAGCCAGAATGTTTTCCAGAACAATTATTGTGAATTTGGCATGGTCCTTCATTCAAACGTATTAGTTCGTTTGTTGTATTTTTCCCTAAGGGCCAATGCGTACCACATCGCAAATCTTTTTCAGTTAAATCAAGCACTGATAACCATTTGGAAACTGCTTTTGTGTGAAGTGGATCACCCTGATGGGATGCACAAGATAGAGCTAAATGCGCCGGTGTTAAACCAAAAGAATCTGCAGCACCACTTTCGACCAAGGGCAAAGCTTGTAAAATTTTACAAGCAGATCGCGGTAAAATTTCTCTTGAAGGATTCCCCCAAGATTCTAAAATATCTCCATTTGAATTGACTACAACTGCATGGCCACGATGTTGGCATTCTAGGAAGGCACCACGCCAAACTTCAACTAAAACTTCTGACATTTTAACCCTTGATAAATTATTTATACTAAAATCAGCTTAGTCTAGATTGAGGGCTGGAATCGAGGGTTATTTTTGTTATAACATCAGAAATAATATGCAAAAATTTATTTAAGTTTTTGCAAAGTAGTGTTTGAAAGGTCAAAAAGATCCATGAAAAAATTCATATTTGTATTATCGGTATCAATATCAATAATTTTTGGATCAATAGCATTTGCCCAACAAAAGCCGATTGCAATGTATCAGGATTGGGGTGTTTATTCATCAAATGACCCGAAACTATGTTGGTTAGCATCTACAGCTATGAAGGTTGAGAACACACGAGGTGGCAAACCTGCAATGAATGTGACCAGAGGTGATATAGTATTATTTATTACATACTTACCTGAAAAAAATATATTAGGGGAAGTCTCGTTTGGTGGTGGTTATCCGTTTAAACCAAATCAAATGGTAGAATTACAAATTGGATCAGCAAAGTATGATTTAATACCAGAAGGCGGCTTTGCTTGGCCTGCAAATTCAGATATTGATACAAAAATAAGAGTATCAATGACACGTGGATCAACTGCAATTATCAAAGCAGAAAGTACGCGGGGAACCAAAACAAAAGATACTTTCTCATTACGTGGCTTTACTGCAGCATTGAAAGACGCAAAAAAGCGTTGCGGTGTATAATATTTAATCCCTTCTTATCTTCTAAAAAACATTCTAGAAGCCACACAAGAAGTAAGGAACCTATTCATGACGAATAAAGCACCAATTACACCTGATGTGATTACTATGCCTAGAAAAGTAGATGCTAATATTTTGCCAAATATTATTGGGCTTCAAAGGAGCACATTAGCTAATGCATTAGCTGAAATTGGAATACCAACAAAGCAAATAAAAATGCGAACAGCTCAAATTTGGCAATGGATCTACGTAAAAGGTATTAAATCCTTTAGTGATATGACTAACCTTTCTAAAGAGTTTCAGAATCTATTAATTCAAAATTTTTCAATTACCAGACCTGAAATTGTTACACGTCAAATTTCTAAGGATGGAACACGGAAGTATTTACTGCGTGTTACTGGTGGTCATGAAGTTGAAGCTGTTTATATTCCAGAAAAAGATCGGGGGACATTGTGTATATCAAGTCAAATTGGCTGTACACTCACGTGCACATTTTGTCATACCGGCACACAAAAATTAGTTAGGAATTTAACACCTGCAGAAATTGTTGGACAAATTTTAATCGCCCGAGATGATTTAGAGGAATGGGACAAAGCTGCCGGTGAAAAACGTAATGTTTCAAATATAGTCTTAATGGGGATGGGTGAACCACTATATAATACAGACAATGTCCGTGATGCTATGTTAATAGCAATGGATAACGAAGGCATCGCATTATCACGACGCAGAATTACACTATCTACATCTGGTGTTGTTCCTGAAATTTTTAGGGCAGGTGAAGAAATTGGATGTATGTTAGCAATTTCTTTTCACGCCACAACCGATGAAGTTAGAGATATACTTGTTCCCATTAATAGGAAGCATAAAATAACTGAATTATTAGAGGCATGCAGAAATTATCCAAAACTATCCAATTCAGAAAGAATTACTTTTGAATATGTTATGTTAAAGAATGTGAATGACTCAGATGCCGATGCAAGACGGCTTGTGGATCTAATTTCAGGGATACCTGCAAAAATAAACTTGATTCCATTTAATCCATGGCCTGGTTCTGGGTATGAACGTTCTGACTGGAAACGTATTGAGGCATTTGGCGACATAGTTAATAAAGCTGGTTATGCAAGTCCTATTCGCAGACCTCGAGGTGAAGACATTATGGCAGCTTGTGGGCAATTAAAAAGTGAAACTCAAAGGTCAAAAAAGTCCGCAAGACAAATGGCTGAAGATGTCAAAGGGCAATAACGTGAAATTACTAGGTATTTTTCTATTATTAGCTACTATTCTATTGGGATGTGGGAGTGCTTCACCTGTTTCTAAAAATATAGAAAATTATACAGGGCCAGAAATAACAAAAGTGGTGGTAGATAAATCACAAAGGAAAATATTTTTATTGAATAATAAAAAGATTATACGAAAATTTAAAATTGGTTTGGGATTTGCCCCACAAAACCATAAAATAAAACAAGGCGATGGACGTACACCTGAAGGTTTATATTTCATTGATCGAAAAAATTATAATAGTAAATATTTTTTAAGTATGGGAATAAGCTATCCAAATGCAAATGATACTAGGAATGCAAAAAAACTAGGTGTTGATCCAGGCGGAGATATTTTCATCCATGGTGGGCCACGATATAAAGGTGAATACGGAAAAAAAGATTGGACAGCTGGATGTATTTCAGTATCTGATAAAAATATCCGAACAATTTATTCAATGGTTAAGACTGGTACTCCTATTTTAATTAAACCATAAGAATTAACTTGCAATTAGTTGGACCCACCAAATTTTACCATTTGCATCTTGGTGCCATGCTATACCCATTTGAGTAGCATTTGGATCTAAGATGATTGATGCAGACAATGGAATAGTCATCCATACATCTAATGTGTTGAAATCATCTTCAAATGTTTCAGATACATTTTCACCAATAAATTTTCCAGAATAACCAGAGCTAAGCAATCGATCTAAGGGAGATGAACCATCTGATCCAAAGTGCCATGGCCTATTCTGCGCCGACATATCAGAAGCGTGGGATTTTGCTGCACGAATTAAAGATGCATTCAAAGACAATGTAGATAATCCACGAGCTTGCCGCACAGCATTTACTGAGTCTAAATGTCTAAATTGAACTTTATCAATACCAATTCGACTCATTTGAATTATAACCGTTCCATCACCAGGTCGATTTTTAACAGAAGGAGTTTCACATGCAGTTAATACAATTAATAGTATAGTGGTCGTCAATACTTTCCACATATGATCTCTCCCGCTTTATTTAAACTAATTATTAGCAATTAATTTTTCTTACACCATTATCTATAATCTATATTATATACTAGTAATTTAAATTTGATTTGGTCAAAATAATCATCTACTTATAAAATAAATAGAAAATGCCTCGATACACAGGAAATAATATAATGTCGAAATCCTTTACGCGCCGCTTTTTTACTACAGCAGCTGCAAGTACATTAGCTGTTGGTTCAAAGTCATTTGCTCAAGAGGGCTGGAACCCAGATTTAAATAACCCAGAATTGGGTTTTGACACACGTCAAGCTGAAGAGACACGTATTTCTGGTGAAGCAAACTCTGTTAGACGTAACGCGTCAGCTTTTCGTGGGCGAAGTAATTGGAAAGATTATTTTTCTAATACAAAAAATGGTGTAATTTTAGTTGATACACAAAGTCGAGCTTTACACTTTTGGTCTGAGAAACAAGATGTATATAAACTTTATCCAGTGGCTGTTCCATCATCAGACGATCTTACTCGCCTCGGCAGAACATCAATTACAAGGAAAAGAATTGGTCCTGATTGGCGGCCCACACCGTCTATGTTAAAAAGCAATCCAGATTGGCCATCCTATATTGGCCCTGGTCCAGGCAATCCATTAGGATCACATGCTTTGTATTTATCATGGACATATTACAGGATACACGGGACACACGATAACCGTAAAATAGGCCGACGATCTTCAAATGGTTGCATTGGATTATATAATGCTCAGATTGCAGAACTTTTTGATCTAACAAAAACTGGAACTCAAGTATTAATTATTTAAGTCTATAATAAAAGAGACCTAAGACCTGTTTTATAATCAGGGAATTTTAATTTAATACCTAATTCCTTTTTTATAAGTTCGTTACTTACTTTTTTATTTTCGGCGTAAAAACTTTTCGCCATTGGCGACATATCTGCTTTATCAAAATCAATAGCCTCTGGAACTGGCATACCTAATAGTTCTGCAGCATAAGCTATTACATCTTCTGGTGGTGCTGGGTTATCATCACACACATTATAGATAGCTCCTTTTCTTGGTGATTTTATTGAAGCTAGTAATGTTTGCGCAATATCGTCTACATGTATTCTACTAAATAGTTGTCCTTTTTTAATAATACGCCGAGCAGTGCCATTGCGAACTTTGGAAAAGGGGCCTCGTCCTGGACCATATATACCAGCTAACCGAAATATATGTAGATTCATATCTAATTTGGTCCAAGAATTCTCAGCCATTTCACGAAACTTTCCCCTTTGTGTGCTTGGAGCGAGTGTTGTTTCTTCATCTACCCAACCACCATTATGATTTCCATAAACTCCAGTAGTTGAAAGATAGCCAATCCACTCAAATGTACTGTTCAAGAAAATATTACTATATTGATTGAGTACAGGGTCGCCTGTGGAATTAGGTGCCACAGACGTAAGTACGTGTGTGGCTTTTTTGAAATATGGTGTTAAATCATTACCCGGCCATATAATTGCATTTACACCTAATTTTTCTAATACCACGGCATTTTCTTTTGTGCGAGTCGTCCCGTATACTATCCACCCTGCTTGGATCAGCTTTATGCTTAAAGCTGATGCTGAGAAGCCGTGGCCTATACTTAACAAAACTTTAGTCATTCAAATGCCCTTTTAGTTTTGAAACCGCCCAATTAGCTGCATCTTGGACTACAGGGTTTAAATCAGACTGTAATTTTTTAGCATTGTTTATTAATTCCTTGTTACCAGAATTGCCAATTGCGTATAATACATTTCGAACAAAACGATCCCTACCTATTCTTTTAATTGGACTTTTCGAAAATAATAAGCGAAAATTTTTATCGTCTAAATCAACTAACTTTTCTAACTTTGGCGCTTTCAGCTCTGTTCGGGCGTGGTATCCAATTTCATTTGCTTCTTGTGCAAACTTATTCCACGGACAAACTGCAAGGCAATCATCACAGCCATAAATACGATTTCCTAACTTTTCTCTAAGGTTTAAATCAACTGGACCAGAATGCTCAATTGTTAAGTAAGATATACATTTTCTAGCATCTAATTCATATGGTGATGGAAATGCAGAAGTAGGGCATATATCCAAACACGCTGTACAAGTTCCACAATGATCATTCTCAGCTGTATCTTTTGGTAAGTCTAAAGTGGTAAAGATTGCCCCTAAAAAGAACCAACTTCCAAGATCACGCGATACTAAATTGGTATGCTTTCCTTGCCACCCCAAACCAGCCGCAGCTCCTAAGGGTTTTTCCATAACTGGAGCTGTATCAACAAAAACTTTAATTTGAGCATCATTTTCTTGTTTAATTAACCATCTGCCTAATCGTTTAAGTTTTTTTTTCACTAGCTCATGGTAATCTTGGTTTTGAGCATATACGGATATGGCCCCATGATCAGAATAATTCAATATTTCCATTGGATCATGTTCAGGAGAGTAGTTATCAGCTAACATTATAATAGATTTTGCTTCTGGCCAAAGAGCCGCAGGGTTACCCCTCCATTCAATTCGTTCAGCCATCCAACTCATACTACCATGATGATTTTTTTCTATAAAACTATTTAATTTAGATGCTGCATTTGGAATGTCTGAAGGACTACATATACGCATCATAGAGAATCCAATCTCTTGTGATTGCTCCAATAATGATTTTTTTAAAATGTCATTCAAAAATCAAGGTCCGAGTAATGCTGTGGTTGAGGAAAACCAGAAATTTGATCAACTAATAAACTTCTAAACGCAGGTCTACATTTTATTTTTGCATACCAGTCTTTAACTGTTGTAGATCTATTCCAATCTACATCAGAAATATAATCTATACATGATATTTGCGCTGCTGCTGAAAAATCAGCCATACTCATACTATTTCCAGCAAGCCATCTACGGTTATCTAACAAAGCAGCCATATAATCTAGATGAAATTTAATTCTTTTCGAACCTTTTTTTACATTTTGACTATCAGGATATCCTATACCTTTAACCTTTTTCATGATGCGTTCGCCTAATAAGTTAAGCGTAACCTCTTTATAAAATGAATCATCAAACCAGTTTACTATTCTTCTAACTTCAGCTCGTTCTTCAATGTTATTTGGCATAAGTGGATAATCAGGATATTTTTCCTCTAAATATTCACATATTGAATTACTTTCACAAAACGTATGATTATTAATCCGCAAAACTGGTACACGACCAGCTGGATTTAACCTTAAAAACTCAGGACTTGGATCCCAATATCGTTCTTCAATTAATTCAACTTCAATTTTTTTTTCCGCAAGTACTAATCGGACTTTTCGTGAAAATGGAGATAAAGGATAATGATATAATCGATGCATAAATGTATTCACTTTTAAAGAATTAATTACTTAGTGCCAAGAATGAGTGATAACTGCAACCACCTTAAAAGCAAGATGCCCGTCCATCAATTAAAATTGTTTCTGCTCCTGAAATTATTCTTTTAGTTTTGGTGTGTAAAAATTTACTGGGTTTATTAGGAGATCTGTTCTTTGGGTCAGGTAAAATAGCCATAAGTCTTGCTGCTTGTAATGGAGTAATACTATTTGGGTTAATATTAAAATAATGTTTTGAAGCTGCACCTATACCAAAAACACCTTCATCAAACTCAGCAACATTGAGATAAACTTCTAATATACGTTTTTTAGTCCAAACCAATTCAATTAAAATAGTAAAGCCTGCTTCCAAGCCTTTTCTTAAATACGTTCTTCCATGCCACAAGAATACATTCTTTGCTACTTGCTGAGTAATCGTAGATGCACCCCTACTTGAGCCTGACTCAATTGCTTTAAAAATGGCATCAATATCAAAACCAAAATGTTTACAAAAATTTGCATCTTCTGCTGCAATAAGAGAGCGAATTACTACAGGTGGAAGCTTTTCAATCTCAACCCAATTTTGTTTAATTTCACCAAGGCGTCTTGCCTCACTACCCATATAAAATCCTGCATTAGGGTTATAGATACCAAATATGATTACAAAATATAATGGTATAAAAAATATAAGAGCAATAAACACAGCCGTATACTTTAAAGGAACTTTATATATCTGATGTACATTTATTTTAATCAAAATCTTTAAATTCTTTCATTCATTAATTGATTACATCATTTAATGAATGAAAGCTAATTACTAAGTTTTTTATTAATTATTAAGCTAATTTTTTGTCATCTTCCTGCGTTAAAGGAAATGGTATGTGAATTAACATTTCTTTTGGACAAACCTGTACAAAGTTATCTAATTCTTCATCCCATCTATTTAGTATTTGTGCCGCTTTTGGACTTTTAGTTTCTCTTAAATGTTCTTCTATTAGAGATTTCAACTGGTTTTCCCAATGCGATACTGTAACTGGAACAGTGATAATACTTTCCATATTGGCCCGAATTTTAAATTGGTCCATTGGATCATAAATATATGCCATTCCTCCAGTCATACCTGCACCAAAATTTGCTCCTGTTTCTCCAAGAACTACCGTGATGCCACCTGTCATGTACTCACACCCGTTTGACCCACACCCTTCAACTACAACTGATGCACCAGAATTTCGAACACAAAATCTCTCACCCGCACGGCCATTTGCAAATAGCTTTCCAGCAGTAGCACCATATAAAACAGTATTTCCAATAATAGTATTATCTGATGGAATAAGTGGGCTTGCTAGTGGAGGTCGTATAACTATCTTACCGCCTGAAAGTCCTTTTCCAACATAATCATTTGCATCACCAGATACTTCTAATTTTAATCCAGGAGCTGCAAAGGCTCCTAATGATTGTCCAGCAGATCCTGTTAACCTAATGGTTAGATGATCTTCTAGTAAATCATTTTTCATACCAAATTTATTTACTATTTTTGATGAAACGCGAGTACCTATAGTTCGTGTTGTATTTTGAACAGCATAAGATAATTGCATCTTTTCACCATGTTTAAAGAATGGTTCTGCATCCTTTAGAATCGCTGCATCCAGTGTATCAGGTACTGATTGTCTTGGTCTGTCACGATCATAATTGATCTCTTCAGCCCCATCAACTGTAACAAGCATTGGATTCAAATCTAAATCATCCAAATAATCATTACCTCGACTTACTTGAGCAAGCATATCAGCTCGCCCTATAGCTTCGTCCATAGACCTTAGACCAAGACTTGCAAGAACTTCTCTTACTTCTTGGGCATAGAAAGTAATTAGATTTACTACTTTATCCGCAGTACCAGTAAACTTCTTACGCAATTCCTCATCTTGGACACAAACACCTACTGGACATGTATTAGATTGGCATTGACGAACCATAATACAACCCATTGCTATTAATGCTGCTGTACCTATTCCATATTCTTCTGCACCAAGCATAGCTGCCATTACAATATCACGACCTGTACGCAATCCTCCATCAGTTCTTAAGATAACACGGTCACGTAAGTTATTCATTGCTAGTACTTGATGAGCTTCGGATAAGCCCATTTCCCATGGCAATCCAGCATATTTAATAGATGTTGCAGGAGAAGCACCAGTGCCACCATTGTGACCAGATATCAAAATAACATCTGCCATAGCTTTTGCTACGCCCGCTGCAATTGTACCAACCCCAGAAGACGCAACTAATTTTACAGTAACTTTAGCTCTTGGATTGATTTGTTTTAAATCATAAATAAGTTGTGCTAAATCCTCAATTGAATAAATGTCATGATGCGGTGGTGGTGAAATTAATGTTACACCTTTTGTAGAATGCCTTAATCGTGCAATTAATTCAGTAACTTTTATTCCAGGCAATTGTCCGCCTTCTCCGGGTTTAGCCCCTTGTGCAACTTTTATTTCTAACTCTTCACATTGATTTAAATATTCAGCAGTAACCCCAAAACGTCCTGAAGCAACTTGTTTGATTTTAGCAGATGGATTATCACCATTTGCCTCTGGGTGGAAATGAGCTGGGTCTTCACCACCCTCACCACTATCGGACTTTGCACCAATCCTATTCATTGCAACATTTAATGTTTTATGAGCTTCAGGGCTCAAAGCACCTAAAGACATGCCAGGTGTTACAAAACGCTTTCGAATTGAAGTAATGCTCTCAACTTCCTCAACAGGGATTGGTTGTGCAACAGGTTTAAAGTCCATTAGGTCACGCAAGGCAATTGGAGGAGCTGATTGCAACTTTGCACTATATTGTTTCCATATATCATATGACGCTCGATCACATGCTGTTTGCAACATATGCATTGTCTGCGCTTCCCAAGCGTGCTTTTCACCAGTTCTTCGCGATTTATAAAATCCTCCTATTGGAAGAATATCATTTCTTACTAACCATCCCTTTGCGTGAACATCAACAATTTTTCGTTGAATTCCTATTAAACCAATTCCAGAAATACGACTGGTCATACCAGGAAAAAATTCAGCCACTAGTGCACGAGAAAGGCCTACTGCCTCAAAGTTTAAACCACCTCTGTAAGAAGAAATTACAGATATTCCCATTTTCGCCATTATTTTTAATAGGCCTTGGTTTATAGCTTCTTTATATCTAGCCATAGCAACTTCAAGTGTACAAGTTAAAAGACCTTTATCAACTCTATCAGCCAGACTATCTTGTGCTAGATAAGCATTTACAGTTGTTGCACCAGAGCCAATCAATACTGCAAAATAATGGGGATCAATACACTCAGCCGATTGAATATTTAATGAACAAAAAGTTCTCAATCCTACTTTAGTTAATCCAGAATGGACAGCACTTGTAGCCAAAATCATTGGCATAGGGATACGTTTTTCTGACTGCTCTTTATCAGTCAAAACAATTTGGCCAGCACCAGACCTCACTGCATCTTCAGCTTCTTCTCTAATGCGTTGTAATCCATTTTGTAAACCATTCTCGTCACCACAATTAAACGTACAGTCAATTGTTGTAACACTTGTCCCAAATCGATTTACCAAAGCAGTAAACTGGCTATTGGTAACGAAAGGTGATTTAAGTGAAAGCACTTCAGTTAATAAATTATTATCATCTAATACATTGCCAAGGTTTCCAAACCTAGTTTTTAAACTCATAACACCAAATTCACGGAGGCTATCAATTGGTGGGTTTGTTACCTGGCTAAAGTTTTGACGAAAAAAATGGCTCAATGGTCGATATATTTCTGACAATACAGCAGAGGGTGTATCATCTCCCATTGAAGCTAAAGTTTCTTTTCCATCTTCAGCCATAGGATGAAGTATCATTTCCAACTCTTCAATAGAGTATCCCGCAGCAACTTGACGTGATCGCAGATCATCACCTGTAAAGTTCACCACTTCTTTTTTACTAGAAGTAATATCATCTAAATCTATAACTGATTTTACAAATGTTTTAAAATCACGACTTTTAGATAACTCATCTTTCATTTCTTCATCATGCAATAAACGTCCTTCGGACATATTAACTGCAATCAATTGACCTGGACCTAAAGCACCTTTTTCTTTAACGTTTAATTCATTAATAGGAACCATTCCCGCTTCAGATCCCGCAATTAATATATTGTCACCAGTAATTACATATCTCATTGGTCGTAAACCACTTCGGTCTAGTCCCGCACACACCCAATTACCATCAGTCATTGCCAAAGCTGCTGGGCCATCCCAAGGCTCCATTACTGAGTTACAATACTCATACATTGCTTTCCATTCATCTTTAACATTAATGGAATTTACCGCTTCTGGAACAAGCATAGTTTTTGCCATTGGCGCTGACCTTCCCGCTCGAACGATGGTCTCAAAAACGGCATCCAAAGCAGCTGAATCAGAAGATCCCGAAGGTACTATTGGCTTAATATCCTCTCCACATTCACCAAAATTTTGAGAAATCATACGTATTTCGTGAGATTTCATCCAATTTATATTACCTTTTAAAGTATTGATCTCACCGTTATGCGCTAACATTCTAAATGGTTGCGCAAGCCACCATTGAGGGAATGTATTTGTTGAGTATCTTTGATGATAAATTGCAAATGCTGAAATAAAGCGCTCGTCCATAAGGTCAGGATAAAATACTGCTACTTGTTCAGCTAGCATCATTCCTTTGTAAATAATTGATCTACAAGACAACGAACAAACATAAAAATCTTTTATTTGTGCGGCCGTTACAGCTTTTTCAATTCTTCGCCTAATTACATATAAGTCTCTTTCAAATTTTTCTTCATCAAATCCTTGCGAATTAGAAATAAGTATTTGTTCAATTTCTGGTCTAGTAGAATTTGCTTTTTCACCCAAACATGAAATATCAACAGGGACATGACGCCACCCATAAATATAATATCCCATTTTTAGCACTTCAGACTCAACTATTGTTCTACAAGTTTCTTGAGCGCCAAAATCAGTTCTTGGTAAAAATATTTGCCCTACAGCCAGCAATTGATCCTTACGTGGATTGTGACCTGTCCTCTCAACTTGATCATAGAAAAAATCAATTGGAATCTGCAAATGAATACCAGCACCGTCACCAGTCTTACCATCAGCATCAACCGCACCCCTGTGCCAAATAGCTTTCAATGCTGAAATACCATTATCAACGACTTTTCGTGACTTTTTTCCTTCAATGGAAACAACTAACCCAACACCACAAGAGCTGTGCTCTTCTTCCTGAGAATACATCCCATGATTATCTAAAAATGCTCGCTTTGCTTCTTCTTGAGCTTTCCATTTAGTATCAAATTTTGTCATTTTAATTACTTTCAATTAAAGTTTTATCTACAATTAAATAGATAAAGGAATTTTTATATTATTCAGCTGCAATCACTGTTTGTGAATCCAAGAAGGTTAGAATGTTATCTGCAGCTTCTCGACCATCTCGAATTGCCCAAACAACTAAAGACGCACCTCGCACAATATCCCCAGCTGCGTATACACCGGGCATTGATGTAGAATGTGTTTTGAAATCTGTTTTAATTGTTCCCCAACGAGTTATTTCAAGTTCAGGTGTATCCCATAGTTTTGGTAAATCTTCTGGGTTAAATCCTAAAGCCTTTATAACAAGATCAGCATCTTCAGTGTAATCCGCACCTATTATTTCTTCTGGACTTTGTCTTCCAGAAGAGTCCGGCGCGCCTAATCGCATTTTCGATACAACAACACCACTTACCTCACCTTCTCCAACAAAACCTTTTGGAGCTGATAGCCAAACAAACTCTACACCTTCTTCTTCAGCATTTTTAGTTTCCCGTTGAGAGCCTGGCATATTTTTCTTATCACGCCGGTACAAACATTTAACAGACTTTGCGCCTTGGCGAATTGCTGTTCTTACACAATCCATAGCTGTATCACCACCACCTATAACAACAATGCGTTTTCCTTTGGCATTTAATTCACCAGTTTCAATCTCAGGAACATGATCTCCCATATTCGACCTATTTGAAGCAGTTAAATAATCTAAAGCTTTTACAATACCTTTGTTTGCTGAACCTATGCCTGATAATTCTCGAGATTTATAAACACCAGTTCCTATTAATATTGCATCGTGCTTTGATCGAATTTCAGAAAACGGTAAATCAACCCCAATATTTGTATTTAATTTAAACTTTACACCACCTTCAGCTAAAAGTTTATTACGGCGCATAACAACATCTTTTTCTAGCTTAAATCCCGGAATACCATACGTAAGTAATCCTCCAGCACGGTCATAGCGGTCGTATATAGTAACTTGAATTCCCACTTTTCGTAAACGATCAGCAGCGGCAAGACCCGCTGGACCAGCACCTATTATCCCAACACTCTCTTTTCGCTCTATTTTTGGCGAAATTACCTTTACCCAACCTTTTTCCCATGCAGTATCTGTAATATATTTCTCTACAGACCCAATTGTTACTGTTTCATGCCCAGACTGCTCGATTACACAATTTCCCTCACACAATCGATCTTGCGGACATATTCGTCCACATATTTCTGGAAAAGTATTTGTATCTTGGCTTAATTCATAAGCCTCTTTCAGCCTACCTTCAGCAGTCAATCTTAACCAGTCAGGTATATTATTATGAAGAGGGCAATGTGTTTGGCAAAATGGAACTCCACATTGGCTACATCTACTAGATTGCTCTGCTGCTTTTTCAGCCGCAAATTCTTGGTAAACTTCATTATAATCTTTTTTCCGAAGATTTGGCACACGCTTTGTAGGCATATCACGACTTATATCTACAAACTTTAGCATTTTATTAATAGCCATCTACAAGACTCCGGTATTTACTAAGAAATGAACATATAAAGTAACAAACCCACAAAGAAAAGTAACTGTTGCTGACCTATATTTAAAATTCTTTTACTTTTTCAATAATTTTAAGATTTATTTACAAAAAATAGGTCACTAGATGATCCCTATTTTGATAATTCCAATTTTTATTAAACACTTTTAAAGTTAGATAAACGAATCAAAGAGACGTTATGTCATTATATTATATTTTACTTCTTGCAATTATTCAGGGGCTCACTGAATTTTTACCAATATCATCTTCTGGACATCTTGCTCTAATTCCACAAATAACAGGCCATAACGATCAGGGGCAGTTTATTGATGTCTCTGTACACATTGGCACTTTAGGTGCTGTTGTGGTTTATTTTTGGAAAGATGTAAAATTAGCATTTTTTGGATTTTTTGAATTATTTAAAGGTGATTTTGTAAGCAAAGGGCCTAAACTAGCATTTTTACTAACTATAGCTACTCTACCAGTTATTTTCTTTGGGTTAATGCTTAAATTATCAGGATACAGTGAAATTATTCGTTCTGTAAAAGTCATAGGCTGGGCGATGCTTTTATTTGGAATTTTATTATACTTTATAGATCAAAAATCATTACAAAACCGAACACAAAGTGATTGGCGTTTTTCTGACGCTTTAAAGATAGGTTTGTGGCAAGTAATTGCACTCATACCTGGTTCTTCAAGATCGGGAATGACAATAATTGGTGCACGAAATTTAGGTTTCAATCGTGTAGACAGCGCAAATATATCAATGCTCATGTCTATTCCAACTATAATAGCATCAGGTACATTATTAGGTTCTGAAGTATTTTATAATGCTGATTGGGAAGCAGCCAAAATTGGTATTATTGCAGCCATATTTTCATTTTTTTCAGGCCTTATTGCTTTAATCATAATGATGAAAATGCTTAAAACTATAAGTTTTACACCGTATGTTATATACAGGATAATTCTTGGTGTTTCTCTTTTATGGATTTCTTATACTTAATTATCAAGTTCTCGAGCTGCCTCTGTTAATTCTGTATATTGACCATACGGTCTATGTCTGTAGAGGTATTCATCCAGTATGACTTCCATTGCAGTTGGTTCTATATCTAAATTTTTAAATCCCATTTTACTTTTAGATATTACATTATCTTTTTTCAAAGAGATTACTTGATCTTTTGTTAAGATATTATTTGTAAAAATTCCAAAAGAAAGTTTTTGTAGGCTATCTAATATGCTGCCTTGTATTGACGCTGCTAAAAATGGAATATTTATAATTATTCTTTTGCGACGAATAATTTTCAAAAGCATAGTGATTAAATCTTTGAAGCTTGCCTCTTCTGGTCCACCTAGCTCATAGATACCACGCTTTGCTTCACCCAATACTCCCTTTACAGCTGCAGAAGCTAGGTCATCAACATAGACAGGTTGAAATTTTGTTTCAGCACCAACTAAAGGTATTACTGGGGATATTTTTGCCATACCAGCAAATCGATTAAAAAATTGATCTTCTGAGCCAAACACAATTGATGGTCTCAAAATAACTGCATTTTTAAAAGATGCTTTTACTAATTCTTCACCCATTGCTTTTGATTTCTGATATTTACTATCACTATTAATATCAGCTCCAATTGCCGAAAAATGTACTAATGTCTTTACACCACATTCATTTGCAATTCTTGCTATTTGGGCTGCTCCGTTTGTTTGCAACTCAGTAAATTTTTGACGGCTTGTTTCATTTAAAATTCCAACACAATTTACCACTGCATCTGCACCCCTTATAGCAGCAAGGATTGAATTTTCATCTCGTATATTTGCAAACATGGGCTCTACTTGCCCTACATCACCATAAGTTTTAACAAAAAGTGCTTCATTGGGACGCCGTACAGCAACCCTTACGCGCCAGCCTTCTTTTGCCATTCGCTGCGCAATGTAACGACCAATAAAGCCAGATCCACCAAAAATAGTAACTAATTTAGGGCCGTTAGACATTTTTATTCTCCATTAAAATTTCCCTAGAACTACAGAGCACAAAGCATCTCTTCAAGACTGAATTTTTAATAATATTATTATTTTTATAAGAGGTTACTTTACTTTCAATGTTATCTATCATTAATTTAAATAAATAAATAAACTGGACAAAGCATGAAACCAAAAACATTTAAACAAAACAAGCTAGGAAAAATAATCTTAATAATTTCTATATTTTTTGTATTTTTATTTTTATCAATGCTAATTTTTAAATGGTTTAAAAATCCAGAAATGTTTTTACCTGTATTTGGATAATAGTTTCTTTCGAAAAAATCCATCAACTAAAATCATATGGGGAACTGTTAATGCAGCCAACCCTATAAAAATCACACGGATGATATCAGAATCAAGATCTCCACTATCAATGTAATACAATGCAAAAATCCCAAATATCCAGCTTGCTATTGTTAAAATTATTGCTTGGGAAATTATTATTTTAGGGTTTATTTTAATTTTTAATTCATTCCAAATATTTCGAATATGCCTCGCTGTATGAACAAAGCAAAAGTAAACTGCAAAACTTAATAATGGTGGCACGGAAATCACAATTAGCCACACAAAGATTAATTCAAGAAATCTTAATCGTAGTGCTTGATTTCGAAATATTAAAGTAAAGTATATAAATGTAAAAAATGAAATAATATAAAATATGAATTTAGAAAATTGTATTACAAAATATGAATTACTCTGAGTTAACATATCAAATATTGGAAGCACTTCATCAACATGGAAATAAACAATACCAAATGTTACAATACCACCATGACTAACTATTTGTAGAAAAAATTGAGACCGTAAATTTGAATTTGCATCACCCCACCCAAAATGTATCATAGAAATAATCAAAAATACGACAAGTGATAAATCTGGGAAATTATACCAAATTATTATGACGAAAATAGCACATAATAAATAAGATGCCAAAAATTTTAGAATGGCATTTATACTTCTACCCACACCAAGATGCATAGCAACTGCGCCATCTAATGCTCCGTGTGGCAATCCAATAACTACTACCATTAATAAAGCAAATATACTTAGATAATCCAAAGTTGCCAATTCTACCATCGTGGATCTTTATTTTTTAAAGTTTCAAAAAATCCTGCTATGAAGGGAATCTTTGGCATGGCAAATATAACTTTAGTCCACAATTTTATATTTGCTTCGCCATTTAAGAACTTTGCAAATTCATCACCCGATAAACTGTTTGCCATATTGGTAAATATACGTGGAGCAAGTTCATATCTCCTTCTCAAAACTTTTAAAAAAATTCGATCCATCAATAATTCAAACCTACTGTGTGGAACATAAACTTTTAGTTTATTGCCGGATTGAGATGAGCTAATGATCTTATCAATTTGTTTTTGAATAAAACTAAAAGCATAACCACTTGATGGCCTTATCGCACCTCCGTTACCACCAATGCCATCATATAGTGGATTTCTTTTTTCAAATACACCCAAAGGAATCGCACCTTTCTCCTCTCGTAAGATTTTATAGTCGTCGGCACCAATTATTTTATTGAGGTATTTTTTAATTGCATTGTCATAAAACTTTGACGGGGCTATTTCAGAAGTGAATAAAGTTGACTCAATAAGCGCTTGTCGTTTTGAGAAGGGCAAACAATAAATAAAATGCATACCTAAGCTTTGATCACATCTAAAATCCATTAAAATTGCTGTAGTGTCATCAAAAATATCATTCTTAGATTCTACTTCATATCCAACAAAATGCTGAAGCATATTTCCTTCTGGAACTTTGGGAGGCCTACTATCTAATATTTGTGATATATCGTTAAGTAATGTTTTTTCTTTAAAATGTACCTTATTATTTAACGCCTTTTTATTACAATTACTTATCCATTCATTTCTATTGATTGCAGAGTATGGAAACAGATCAGTTGAATGTATTACTTCTTTATCATGGCTAACTATTTTCCATTTAAACCATTTTTTACGCGACATCGAGTTAGTATTTAAAAGCCATGGCATGCACCAAAAACCCCAAACATGGTCTTTTGATGAATAAGCGCCTGAGTCAACAATTGTGAAATCAAAAGCATCAAGTTCATTTGCTCGAGCTGCAAGAGAAAGGCTTGCACATCCAGCACCCAGTAAAGTAATTTTTGTTTTACCAAATAATTTATTTGACATATGGCAAACCCTTTAATGCATAATGAAGATTTTTTTTATGAGGTGCCAATCTAAAAAACCGTCTGCGTAACAATAAAATAGCTACTAAACTACAATAAAGTTTCTCATTTATTGAAGTAAATTCTCTACCATTAAACCAAGAATATTTTTTAAATTTGATTTTAATACCTATTTGCCGGTAAACAACTGCAGCTATTGCAATTGAGGCATGAGCCCTTAAGGGCAAATAGGAGCATCCAGCCAAACCACTAGAGTAATACTTTTCTGCAAGCTTAAGTAACTTTTGCGATCCCATCGATATATTTTTCGCTTCTTGAGAATTAGGGGACTTGCTGATTTCAACTATCTTTTTTGGCGAAACATCTCCAACCCAACTTTTAGGTAAATAACGTCTACCCATTTCTGCATCTTCAAGTATATCCCGGGCAATATTTGTTAATTGCATTGCAATACCTAAATCTATTGCATGATTTATTGCGCTACTTTTTTCGCAATTTAGTACCTTACACATAAGTATTCCAACTGTACTTGCAACTCGATAACAGTAGCGAAGTAACTCTTTTTCATTTTCTATTAAAACATTATTTTGGTCACCAAGTAAGCCATCTATTAATGAAATTATTACCAATTTTGGTAATTTTTTTGATGTAATAAAAAATTCGAAATCCGATAATAAAGGGTCATTTGTTAGATAGTCATTCAATAATCCATCACGTATTTTATGTAATCTTTCTGGCCCATTGATAATATCACCATCAGCCATATCATCTAGAACTCTACAAAACCTATATAAGATTGCTGCATTGGTACCCATTTCTTTACCAAGAAATCTTTTTGCCCAATTAAAACTTTTACCATAAATAGCCAGCGCTTTTGTAGGTGTTAGGTTTTCACTATCTATTTTATTCAAAATATATCACCAAAATTACATAACTACTTAATTTAAATTAGTTTGGCTCTTTAGCTTCATCTTCCATAACTAAGCTCTCTACGACTTTAGCGGATGATAATACTCCAGGTATACCCGCTCCTGGATGAGCCCCCGCTGCAGCAAAATATAAATTATCTATATGTGGGTCTCTGTTGTGAAACCTAAACCATGCTGATTGTAAAAAGATTGGTGCAATTGAAAAACCAGCTCCATGCATCGAACGGTAATCATCCTTAAAATCAACAGGGGTCATATAGAAATCATCTGTAATAACCGATTTCAAATCGGGCATTATAGTATTGGATAAAGCATCAACTATTCTTTCTTGCAAAATGGGGCCAGTTTCATCCCAATCAATATTTGCTCTTAAATTTGGCACAGGGCATAGAACATAAAAACTATCACAGCCCTCAGGGGCAAAGCTTTTATCTGTAGCTGTCGGCCTATGAACATATAAAGAAAAATCATCTGCTAATATTTTTCTATCAAAAATATCTGCCAGTAATTCTTTATATCTTGGACCCATCCAGATTGTGTGGTGTGCAATATCATCATACGTCTTTTTTGTACCAAAAAATAATACATAAAGGCCCATAGAATATTGTGTTAATTTTTCGGGAAACAAGCGCTTATTTCGATTTTTATCACCTGGCAACATTTGTGCATAAACAGTTGGTGGATCACCATTGCATATAATACGCTCTGCGGGGAAAAACCTGCCGTCAACACTTGTCGCACCCAAAGCTTTATTATTTTTTACTTCGATTTGAGCGATATCAGTATCTAAAACAATATCAATACCAGCCCTTTCCATAAGATCATATAACGCTTGAACTAATTTTCCAGTACCCCCCATAGCAAAAAATACACCCCATCTTCGTTCTAAATAATGTATAAGGGCATATATCGAAGTAGTGCTAAAAGGGTTGCCACCAACTAGGAGCGGGTGAATTGAAAAGGCTTGTCTTAAGAGTGGATGTTTAATGTATTTATTAACTATACCAGAGACAGAAAAATAACTTTTTAATCTTATTAAACTTGGTATCTGAGCCATCATATCCCAAAATTTTGTAAAAGGTTTGTCTGATAATTTTTCAAACCCTATTTCATAAATATCCTGTGAAGCCTTTAGAAGTCGACCATAGCCTTTGATATCACTTTGTGAGAATTTACTTATTTCTTTATTTGTATCTTCAATTGAGGGTCTATAATCAAATTGCTCGCCTGTATGAAAATAAAACCTATACCAAGGATCTAGCCCTCTAAATTCAACATAGTTTTCACGCTTCTCGTCAAATAATTCAAAAAGTTCATCAAATAAAAATGGTGCAGTTATTACAGTAGGCCCAGCATCATGCTTAAATCCCCCACGGTTAAAAACCTGAGCACGGCCACCTATTGCACTTAACCTATCTACAAGAGTTACATTATATCCCCGAGCACGCATACGCAAAGCAGATGCAATACCTCCAAATCCTGCCCCAATAACGAGAATATTTTTATTATTTTTTACCAATTCATAATTTCCAAGTATATCAAAAACATATGGTTACATTCATATAGTTTTTAACGAGTTTATATTATATAGATAGAGCGCAGACACGTTTGATAATTGTATGAACCGGAACAACCGCTTCCAATGCTGAACTTGGCAGAGTATTGATGTTGCGTTCTGCAGCATTTAGTATTTTTAGCATTCTAACTGAGGCTGTTTCTATCGCTCTTGAAGCAAGTATTTTATCTCTCCAAAATTTTAGATCCTCATTGTTAGAATTATTATACCAGTCTTTAAATTCATTATGCTCATGGTCATTTAATGACTCAACAAAAGAAACAGTTACTGCGTTTGGAGCCCTTCGAGCCAAGTCACCTGCTATTAGCTTAGCGCCATCTGTACCTTTAAAATTTAAAATGTCATTAGCAATTTGATAAGCTTTGCCTAAATCACAAAAATATCCTGAAATTGCAAAACCTAAGCCACTAGTTCCACTCATAAGGGTAACACCGTGTATCGGAGCGGTTAACAATGGAGCAGTCTTATCCGCTGCAATTTTTAGGTAAACATCCCAACTTTGAGTACTATCCCACTTAAACTCCATTGCTTGTCCAGCTGTAGTAGTTGCCATATGTCTAGCTAAAATTCCAACCAATCTAGGTGTATTTGACATCTCAGCTGCTTCTGATGCCAATTCAAACGATAGCGCAATAAGCCAATCACCAAGAGTTAGGGCCGTATCTCTACCAAATTTTATCCATATTGAAGCTCGCCCACGTCGTTGTTTATCTCCATCACAGATATCATCATGTATTAAAGAAGCGTTATGCAAAACCTCTACAGAAGCAGCCCAGAGTAGCGAAATAGAAATATCTATTTTTGCCAATGATGCGCTTTGCATAGCCATTTTAGCTCGCAGCATTTTTCCTGGTGTCTTAAAATGGTAAAATGCAGCGTCAGA
Source organism: uncultured Amylibacter sp. (assembly GCA_905182285.1). Lineage (GTDB taxonomy): Bacteria > Pseudomonadota > Alphaproteobacteria > Rhodobacterales > Rhodobacteraceae > Amylibacter. The sequence goes on from CAJJAY010000054.1 coordinate 30,627, forward strand.
AAGAGAAGCGTCTACATTTTCTAATCTGTTTAGGATTAATTCATGAACATGATTAACATTTGGTGATCTATCTGTAATCAAACCATTAAAATTAAAGGCATCCGTGGATAATGCTGATAGCTTGTCCATTGGGTGCCTCCTAAGATATTAAAAATTTATAAAAAAAGTAACGTAAGGGGGTAACAATTAATTTGTTACCCCCTCACAATAGATTTATTTAGTTTCTGACTCTGTTACAGCAACGTTCCAGATAATTACACCAAACGCAATTTTGTTCCATACATCAGCAAAGTTATAAATTATGTTCAATGCTTCGTCGCTTACAGCGCCGTTCATATAACCCATAAAATATCCTAAAGGATAAATTGCCCAACCGATTGATACGACCCAACGCATTGTAGAGAACGCAGATTGTACTGAAGCCGGAGCTTCATTTGCAGCAACTTTACTAGCTTCACCTGCAAAGATTTCATACAAGATGTAAGCCCAACCAAGCATACCAATAATGAATCCAAGAGTTGCACTAATGTAACCAATTTCACCAGCATAACCACCTACAAGCATTACTACTGTACCGATCATTAAACGCCAGAAGATACCAATTGATACCTTAGTTATTGCGCGTAAGATTAGGTAAAACTCAACCATTAATAATGGTACAGTAATTAACCAATCAATGTATCTGTATACTGTTGGTGACTCACCAGTTGATACCCATACATCACGCATGTAGAAATAGTGTACTGCAGCCACTAAAGTTACCAAACCTGATACTGTTAGTGATGTTTTCCATTTGCCTTCAACTCTAGTTGTCTCAATAAAGAAGAATGCAGTAGCTGCTATAAGCGCCATTGATATAAGCCAGAATGAAATTCCAACGTAATCATTAGGTGCAAGTGTTGCGGCATTTGCAGAAGCTGGCAATATGCCTGCTGCCACTGCTGCTAAGGCCGTTTTAAAGCCTGTTTTTGATAAAATCGTCATATAATCCTCCACTATTTAGTCTCATTGTAAAAACAAAATTTCTTTCAACCGACCAAACTTTTATATATTTATACTCAATTTAGTTACTCGTAATTCAGACTATTTCAAGAAATTAGTATATGTTTCAAGAAAAAAATGATAAAAAATAAATAATAATTAAAAATATACATATATTTCAATGGTTTAACAAAACATAAAGATTAAAATTTATTTTTTATATTGTAATTTTAACACTAAAAGTAGTATTTTTCGACATTTTATCACTACTTATAGTGTTTATTACTATATCATTTTAACTACAAAATACATATAGAAATATGAATATATCGTATAAATAAGAAGCGTTTATAAAATACTGTTTGTTATTTTATTTTTAGAAAAATTTAACTAAATTTTTAGATAAATAATGTAAAAAGTACAGTTTTGATAGAAAATCAACTTAAGTTATAATAACTATAGTAGTATAAATTAATATTTCATTGCTATAATAAACAAATCAAATTCTTAAAACTACTTTCCCAATATACGGGGAAAGACTATAGATGCATTTATGACAAATTATATTTATAAAAATGATCTGCCTAGTGAATTAGACCTTGGACCTGTAGTCGCAATAGATACGGAGACAATGGGCTTAAACCCTTTACGTGATAGACTGTGTTTAGTTCAACTTTCATCTGGAGATGGCCATGCTCATATTGTTCAAATTGAAAATAAGTCTGTAAAATCTCCAAATATATGTAAGATTCTAAGTGATCAAAACAAAATTAAACTCTTTCACTTTGCTCGCTTCGATATTGCTGCGTTACAAAATCATTTTAAAATTAGCACATCACCAGTTTATTGTACAAAGATAGCATCTAAATTAGTTAGAACTTACACTGATAGGCATGGGTTAAAAAACTTACTCCGCGAAATGCTATTAATTGATATATCAAAACAACAACAATCATCAGATTGGGGCGCACCTGAGCTATCAAAATCTCAAGTAGAATATGCTGCTAGTGATGTTTTATATTTACATAAATTAATGGATAAATTAAATATAAACTTAAGGCGGGAAAACAGGATGGAGATGGCAAACGCTTGTTTTGATTTTCTTCCAATGCGTGCTGAACTTGATCTTGCAGGTTGGTCAGAGCATGATATTTTTTCTCATACTTAATGCGTAAATACATAAATACATATTCAAAGATTGTAAAATGGTCTAAGTATATAATGCCCGTAATGGCATTAATGCTATTTTCTAGTATTTTTGTTTTTGGCAAAAAGGATGCCTTAAGGTCTGGGAATATAAAAATAGATAATGAAATGGTTAATTTAACCACCGATCAAAAAATTACCAATCCTCAGTTTTCTGGTTTAACCAATTTTGGTGACGCTTTTATCTTGAAAGCCTTCGAAGCTATGCCAGACTCACCAACTCCTGAAAAAATCGATTTGGTTGAACCTAGTTTAGAGTTTGATGCATTAAATGGTATTGGGTTTAAAGTAAGTTCTGATAATGGCTCAGTTAATTTCATAAAACAATCAGCACAACTTACAGGTAACGTTTATATTAATATGACAAATGGCTATGAGGCATTTAGTGAAAAAATAAAACTTAACCTCAAACTTGGTAGCTTAACTGCACCAGGATCAGTTGAGGCGGTTGGACCATCTGGAAAAATTATTGCCGGCTCTATGGAATTATTAAAAGATATTGATATTAGTACATCTCAAATAAATGGAAATTTAAAGTTTTCTAATGGTGTTAGACTGGTATACTTGCCTTCCACACTTAAATAAGCAAAGTAACAGTATGAAAATATATTTAAAATTATTCACTATTGGGCTTACCTTACTAGGTTCCAGCGCTTTAGCTCAGAGCGCTACTCTATCTTTAGGTGGAGAATCTCACGATACTAATTTACCTGTTGAGATAACAGCAAATAGTTTGTCAATTAATCAATCTTCAAACTCTGCTATATTCGAGGGAACTGCTTATGTTGGGCAAGGCTCATTACGCTTAAGTGCTGACAAAATCATAGTTAGTTATAATCAAGATACTGGAAAAGTTACCTCAGTAGAAGCTGCAGGAAATGTAGTATTTACAAATGGGGATGATATTGCTGAAGCACAAAGTGCAATTTACAGCATCGATAGTGGGTTGTTAAAAATGTCTGGAAACGTTCTTTTAGTTCAAGGCAAAAGCACAATTTCTGGAAATTATTTAGATATGGATATATTAAAAAACATAGCAAACCTGACTGGAAATGTAAAAACCACTTTAACTCCTAATTGATACTATGAATAATATAGAAATTAATACACATGGTTTAATTGTTCAGGGCATTGGTAAAGCATATAAAAATAAAAAAGTCCTACATGAAGTAAACCTAGAGCTCCACAAAGGTGAAGTCGTTGCATTATTAGGCCCCAACGGTGCTGGTAAAACTACCTGCTTTTACTCTATCGCAGGATTAATTAGTCCTGACAAAGGAAGCGTCACAGTTGATGGGTTTGATGCAACCAACCTCCCAATGTACCGTAGGGCACAATTGGGTTTGGGGTATTTACCACAAGAAGCAAGTATTTTTCGTGGTCTGAATGTAGAGCAAAATATATCTGCCGTATCAGAATTATGGGCAAAAGATAAAATCGCCTCTAAACATCGTGTTGAAGAATTATTAAGTGAATTTTCTATTACTCATATTCGTAAGTCTCCCGCGATTTCTTTGTCTGGCGGTGAACGCAGGCGTGTTGAAATAGCCCGGTGTTTAGCAGCTAATCCTAAATATATTTTATTGGATGAACCATTCGCAGGCGTTGACCCAATAGCTGTTGGAGATATTCGCTCATTAGTTGCTCAACTCAAAGAAAAAGAGATTGGCGTTTTAATTACTGATCATAATGTACGTGAAACATTAGAAATTATTGACCGGGCTTATATTCTTCATGATGGAAAAGTTCTAATGAGTGGGACTCCAGAACAAGTTATTGAAAATAATGATGTTCGTAGAGTGTATTTAGGAGATGATTTTAAGGTTTGAGTGTTTTCGAATCATTAAAATCCAAAACGGTGTTCTGCCGCGCTATTATGCTTAAATTATTTTTATAAACAAGATTGTTTGAATTAAATTATCATATTATTCTTACCGTATGCATATAATTATTAAATTTTATAATACTTAAGAAAATCCTCTTAAGTAAAACTATTTATTTTTATAAAAACAAAAAAGGAGTTAATATGCGTTATAAAATCAGCGGAAAACAAATCAATATTGGCGAAAGTTTAAAAACACATGTTGAAATGGAAGTTTCTGATATCCTTAAAAAATATGCTGAAAGGCCCACTGATGCACTTATAACATTTTCAAAAGAATCTCATGAATTTGTTTGTGAAACTGCCGTACATCTTTCTACTGGAATAACAGTGAATTCAAAAGCAAAAACAAATGATATTTATACATGCTTTGACAAATCTGCTAAAAGAATTGAAACACAGTTAAGGCGCTATAATCGTCGATTAAAAGATCATGCAAATCTTCGCACAACACCCATTGAATCCTTTGAAGCTTCGTCGTATATCATCGCCGCAGATCAAAATAATGATGTTAATTTAGAAGCTGAAACATTAACACCAATTATTATTGCAGAAATGGAAACAGGAATTAAAGAATTTTCCGTTGGGGAAGCGGTTATGCAAATGGAATTAGCTGATGAGGCTGTTCTTATTTTCAAGAATGAAAGCCATAATAGGCTAAATGTTGTCTATAAACGCAAAGACGGAAATATTGGTTGGATTGATCCTCTAAATATGAAATAGGGGGCACAAATACTAAGGATATTGGAATGGATCTTAGAGATATAATGAATGCCGATGCAGTTCGGTTTTCATCTCACACAAGCTGTAAAAAACGACTATTGCAGGACATTTCTGAACAGGCAGCGTCTGTTTATGGATTAAATGCACAAGAGGTTTTATCTGCACTTACAGAGCGTGAGAGACTTGGATCAACTGGTGTAGGAAAGGGCGTAGCCATTCCACACGCTCGTTTTAATGGATTAGATCGTGTTTATGGTTTTTTTACTCGTTTAGAAAAACCTGTAGACTTTGACGCAGTTGATCGAGAGCCTGTAGACTTAATCTTTACCATTCTTGCACCTGAAAAAGAAGGTGCTGAGCATCTTAAAGCTTTAGCCTTAGTTTCAAGAACTTTCCGTTCAGAGAGTACATGTGCAAAATTACGCTCAAATGCAGATTCTTCAACTTTGTATGCATTGCTTACTCAATTAGACACCATACAAGCAGCTTAGTAATTCTATCTATGAAATTCCAAGCCTCTTAAGCATTGAGTTTACTTTTGGGACGTCAGAGGGATTGTTTACTTCCCAAAAAGCACGTCCCATGCCATCAACCTCAACACAGTTAATGTAACCACCATTTTCTAAAAATCGTAACTGTTCTAATCCTTCTCCATCTTCTAGTGGTCCAACTGACCAACTAATATATTCTTTCAATGCTTTGGGCTTATAGGCATAAATGCCTACATGGTGGTAAATTGGTGTATCTTTTGTATTAGAATATGGAAGTACTTCTTTTGAAAAATATAATGCTTTATTATTTTTATCAAATATAGCGGTTGTACCTCCGACACGACCCATTGAGCGATCCTCTTTGAGGGCAGATATAGTTTCTTTGTCACACTTTAAAACAGGTGTAGCCATATCCGCATCTACATTTGTTTTAAAGCTGTCTATTAAGTCCTGAACAAACCAGGCAGGACTTAATGGAGCATCTCCTTGTAAATTTACAATTAAATCATATTCGAAATCCATAAAAGATATAGCTTCAGCACAACGTTCGGTTCCATTTGCACAATTAGATGAAGTCATTACAACTTCTGCACCAAATCCTTTAGCTGCTTGTTTGATTCTGATATCATCTGTTGCTACTACAACATCAACATTTTTTACAGATTTTGCTGCTTCCCAACTTCTTTGTATTAAAGATTTAGTTTTCCCGTCTGCACCAGTTAATTCAACCAATGGCTTTCCTGGAAATCTAGATGATTCAAACCGAGCAGGTACAACTATTAATACTTTCATAATTAGGCCTTTTGTAAATTTACACCTGGAGAGTAGGCAATAAAAAATGGGTTTTCAAAAAGAGGTTTACCATAAACTAATGGTTGGTGATTATCATAACGAACAACAAATCCACCTGCACCACTTAAGATTGCATGACCCGCAGCAGTGTCCCACTCCATTGTTCTACCTACTCGGGGATAAAGGTCTGCTTCACCAGCAGCTATTAAACAAAATTTCAATGATGATCCTGCAGCTCGGCTATCAGCAACATTATATTTTTCAATATATTTTTCTAAAGCCTCATCTCTATGAGATTTTGAAGCCACCACTATTAATTGGCTTGGATTTGGCTCTGATACAGAAATATATTTTATTTTACCTATTTCTTTTAATTCATGATGCCCAAACTCTTCGACTGATTTAAGATCTTTATCAGTATAGAATAAACGCTTTTTAGCCGGAGCATAAACAACCCCAATAATAGGAATACCTTTTGAAACAAAAGCTATATTTACAGTGAAATCGCCTCTTCTATGAATGAACTCTTTGGTTCCATCAAGTGGATCAACGATGAAAAATGTATCTGCTTTTTCACTATGAGTATTTGCTTGTTCTTCAGTAACTATTGGCACACCTGGAAATGCTTCCTTTAATCCAGAATAAATAATCTTATCAGCCGCTTCATCTGCAATAGTTACAGGACTATCGTCACTCTTAATTTTTATTTCAAAATTATTTTGATTATAAACTTCCATAATCGACCTGCCAGCTTCAATAGCAAGCTTCCTGAAAGTAAAACAAATTTTTTCATTATCCATAACTGTTACCTTGGGTGCAAATAATTCTTTGCTAAATAAACCAAATTAAACTTGAAATATACATTTAATAGATAATTTTAAGAGATTTTAATCAACAACTCTGAGAGTAAGATTAATGCGGCCAGAATTTTTTAATAATTTAGATGTCCCAAACCTTATACGATCAACTCCATGATATTTCAGCCTGGCATTATCACCCATCACGACGATATCACCAGAATTCAACCAAATAGATTCTGTTTTACCCCCTTTATCATTATTCCCAATCCTAAATAATGCGTCATCACCTAAAGAAATAGATAACACTGGCCATTTGAAATCTGCCTCATCTTTATCTTGATGCAATCCCATTTTAGCACCTTCTGAATAATAGTTTATTAAACAACAGTCAGGGTTTCTATCAGTTGAAATAAGTTTTTTCCATATAGATACTATAGAGTTTGGTATTTCTGGCCAATTATTACCATTTTTTTGACATTCTATATATCGATATCCGTTTCTATCTGAATGCCAACCATACTTTCCTGCTGAAGTCATCCTAACCGACATCTTGTTACCACTATGTACAACCGGTGAAAATAGTGGAGCTTTTTTTATAATTTCACGTAAATCTGCAATTAATTCGTTCTGTTCATCAATATTTAAGGTTTCTTTAAAAATCTTAAATCCACGAATAACAAGATTAGGTTTTTGAAATGATGACATAAATACAAATTAACAAAGCAAAAGAGTATGTAAATAGTTATAACTCGCTCTTGCAGGCTTTTAATTTCGGATATATATAGCCGAACTAGTATTCGCATGGGCGGATATGGGATCGTAGTCAGGCGCCTATTGGGCTTGGCTCTAACATCGCCACAGAAGGAAGAAAATTATGGCTAAAGTCATTGGTATTGATTTAGGAACAACGAACTCCTGCGTTGCCATCATGGATGGTTCTCAACCAAAGATCGTAGAAAATGCAGAGGGTGCAAGAACAACGCCTTCTCTTGTTGCTTTTAAAAATGATGAACGGTTGGTTGGGCAAGCGGCAAAGCGCCAAGCTGTAACAAACCCAGAAAACACTCTATTTGCAGTAAAGCGTTTAATTGGTCGTTCTATTAACGACCCTCTAATTAAAAAAGAAATGAAGCACTTACCATTTAATGTGGTTGATGGCGGCAATGGTGCCGCGTGGGTTCAAGTTGAAGGTGAAAAATACTCACCTTCTCAAATTTCTGCTTTTATTTTACAAAAAATGAAAGAAACTGCTGAAGGTTATTTAGGTGAAACAGTAACTGAGGCAGTAATTACTGTACCAGCTTACTTTAATGATGCTCAACGCCAAGCCACAAAAGATGCTGGTAAAATTGCTGGGCTAAATGTTTTAAGAATTATAAACGAGCCAACAG
>CAJJAY010000055.1 GCA_905182285.1 uncultured Amylibacter sp.
ACTTGAAGTTCGACGTAGAGCTAATCAATCCTATCGCTATGGAACAAGGTTTACGTTTTGCTATCCGTGAAGGTGGCCGTACTGTAGGTTCTGGTGTGGTTTCTAAAGTTATAGCTTAATTAAATACGACCCCTTCGGGTTCGATGTGGTCCATTGGAATGAGCCAATGGCCCACCTATCAACTCTAACGCCTTGAAAGGCTAAAAAATGCAAAGTCAAAATATTCGTATTCGGCTGAAAGCTTTTGATTACCGTGTGCTGGATGCCAGCACTGAGGAAATTGTAAACACAGCTAAACGGACAGGTGCACAAGTACGTGGCCCTATCCCGTTACCAAATAAAATTGAAAAGTTTACGGTTTTACGTTCACCACACGTGAATAAAAAATCTCGTGAGCAATTTGAAATCCGCACACATAAACGTTTGCTAGACATTATTGACCCAACTCCACAAACAGTAGACGCGCTAATGAAGCTCGATCTTGCTGCTGGTGTGGATGTTGAGATCAAGCTTTAAGGGGGTAAGTGATATGCGCTCTGGAGTAATTGCAAAAAAAATCGGTATGACTCGTGTATTCTTAGAAGACGGTAAACAGATACCTGTTACTGTCCTTCAAATGGAAAATCTACAAGTTGTATCACAACGTACAAACGAAACTGATGGTTATACAGCTGTTCAGTTGGGAGCAGGCGTAGCAAAAGTAAAGCGTCAATCTGCTGCGATGCGGGGACACTTTGCTAAAGCAAAGGTTGAACCAAAGCGTAAGATTGCTGAATTTCGCGTTTCCGCTGATAATCTTATTGAGGTTGGTGAGGAAATTATCGCCACACACTTCTTAGGTGGCCAAAAAGTAGATGTATCTGGTACATCAATTGGTAAAGGATTTGCGGGTGCGATGAAGCGCCATAACTTTAAAGGCTTACGTGCCAGCCACGGTGTTTCGGTTTCACACCGTTCGCATGGTTCCACGGGACAGTGTCAAGAGCCTGGTAAAGTGTTTAAAGGCAAAAAGATGGCCGGTCACATGGGTTCGGCTCGTGTTACTACGCAAAACTTGGAAGTTGTTAGTACTGATGTTGATCGTGGTTTGATCATGATAAAAGGCGCAGTGCCTGGTTCTAAAGGTGGTTGGGTTACAGTAAAAGATTCTGTTAAAAAGAAAGCTCCTGATGGCCTTCCTTTTCCAGCTGCTTTGCGTTCAGCCATTGTAACTGCTGTACCACAAGTAGAAGAAGCTGCTGTTGAAGTAGCAACTGAAGGAGGCGCAGAATAATGAAAGCCAATGTAATAAAATTAGATGCAAAGTCTGCAGGTTCTATTGACCTTGATGATGCAATCTTTGGTTTAGAGCCACGTGCAGATATTTTACATCGTGTTGTTCGTTACCAATTAGCTAAACGACAAGCTGGAACACATAAGGTTAAGACGCGTTCAGAGACTTCTTATTCAACCAAGAAGATATATAACCAAAAAGGCACTGGCGGTGCGCGTCACGGTTCTAGAAATGCTCCTATCTTCCGAGGTGGTGGGGTATATAAGGGGCCAAAAGTACGGTCACATGCACATGATTTAACAAAAAAGTTCCGCAAACTGGGTCTCAAGCATGCGCTTTCTGCTAAAGCAACAGCAGGTGAGCTTATTGTAGTTGATAGTGTTGAAGCAAAAACAGCAAAGACTTCTGACTTAGCAAAAGTAGTTTCAAACTTAGGCTGGAAAAAAGTATTAATTATTGATGGATCAGATGTTAATGAAAATTTCTTATTAGCTTCACGTAACATTGATGGATTAGATATTTTACCATCTGCGGGTGCTAACGTTTATGATATTTTAAAATCAAATACGCTTGTTCTGACAAAAGCAGGAGCGGAAGCATTGGAGGCACGTTTAAAATGAGCGATACAGCCAAACTATATGATATTATTAGAGCGCCAATCGTAACTGAAAAAGCTACAATGGCGTCTGAGCATAATGCTGTTGTTTTTGAAGTGTCTATTGATGCAAATAAACCACAAATCAAAGAAGCAGTGGAAGCATTATTTAATGTTAAAGTTAAAGCAGTAAATACAAGTATTACAAAAGGCAAAGTAAAGCGTTTTCGTGGGATGCTAGGTAAGCGTAAAGATATTAAAAAAGCATATGTTACTTTAGAAGAAGGTAATACAATCGACGTTTCTACTGGTCTCTAAGGTAAAAATTAATTTATTTGAGGGCCTCTTAATTATAGAGGCCTTCAATATTTAAAAGAATGTAAGCAAATCCATTAAAGGCTATTACATCCTATAGACGCCTAGTTATTTATCTGATACTTGGCACAGATAGTGCTTCTCAAGATTCGATCAGAGAAGCATTTTTATTGAATAATATATTCGCGGACCTACGGGGCCGCATAACCTTTCAGACCCTAATTGGTCTGAGCTAAAACGGAAGACAGAAAGAATGGCATTAAAGTCGTACAAACCAACGACGCCAGGCCAACGTGGGTTGGTTCTGATTGACCGTTCCGAGCTTTGGAAAGGTCGCCCAGTTAAAGCGCTCACAGAAGGTGTGCGTAAAAACGGCGGTCGGAACAATACCGGACGGATTACTATGCGTCGCAAAGGCGGTGGGGCTAGACGCCTTTACCGTATAGTGGATTTCAAGCGAAACAAGTTGGATATGCCAGCTATTGTTGAGCGTATTGAATATGATCCAAACAGAACTGCATTTATTGCACTTGTTAAATATGAAGATGGTCAATTATCGTACATCTTAGCACCTCAGCGATTAGCTATTGGTGATAGTGTAATTGCAAGTGCTAAGGCTGATGTTAAACCAGGAAACGCGATGCCGTTTACAGGTTTGCCTATTGGTACAATAATTCACAACATTGAGTTAAAACAAGGTAAAGGTGGGCAAATTGCACGCGCTGCTGGTACTTACGCTCAATTCGTCGGACGTGATGGTGGTTATGCGCAAATTAGACTTTCTTCTGGAGAGCTTCGTTTGGTTCGTCAGGAATGTATGGCAACAGTAGGTGCTGTATCAAACCCTGATAATTCAAATCAAAACTTTGGTAAGGCTGGCCGCAATAGACATAAGGGTATTCGCCCAAGTGTACGTGGTGTGGTTATGAACCCAGTAGATCACCCTCACGGTGGTGGCGAAGGGCGAACATCAGGTGGTAGACACCCAGTTACTCCTTGGGGTAAGCCAACAAAGGGTGCACGCACTCGAAACAAAAACAAAGCGTCTAGCAAGCTAATCATCCGCTCGCGTCACGCTAAGAAGAAGGGTCGTTAATCGATGTCTCGTTCAGTATGGAAAGGCCCTTTTGTTGATGCTTATGTGCTTAAAAAAGCCGAAGCAGCACGCGAATCTGGCCGTAATAATGATGTAATTAAAATTTGGTCTCGTCGGTCGACGATACTGCCTCAATTTGTTGGTTTAACTTTTGGCGTTTATAATGGCCGCAAGCATATACCAGTAAATGTTTCAGAAGAAATGATCGGCCAAAAGTTTGGCGAATACAGTCCTACGCGCACATATCATGGGCATGCGGCTGATAAAAAAGCGAAACGGAATTAAGCCATGAGTAAATCAAAAAACACTCGACGCGTTGCAGATAACGAAGCTATGGCCGTTAATAAAATGTTACGTACAAGTCCTCAAAAGCTTAATCTAGTGGCGCAAATGATCCGCAATAAACCTGTTGAAAAAGCTTTAGCTGATTTAACTTTCTCAAAAAAACGTATCTCTGCTGATGTTAAGAAAACTTTGCAATCTGCAATTGCTAATGCAGAGAACAACCATGGTTTAGATGTTGATGATTTAATCGTTGTAGAAGCCTATGTTGGTAAAAATCTAACACTGAAACGCGGTCGCCCAAGGGCACGTGGTCGTTATGGAAAGATACTGAAGCCATTTGCTCAGTTAACAATTCTTCTCCGGGTACCTGCCGCAAAAGAGGAGCAAGCATAATGGGTCAAAAAATAAATCCAATTGGCTTTCGTTTGCAAGTCAATCGCACATGGGATAGCCGCTGGTACGCTGAAGGCGATAAGTATGGCAATCTACTTCTTGAAGATCTTAAAATTCGCGAATTTGTGAAGAAAGAATGTGTTCAAGCAGGCGTAGCTAGGGTAATTGTTGAGCGTCCACATAAAAAGTGCCGTGTAACTATCCATTCAGCAAGGCCTGGTGTTATTATTGGCAAAAAAGGTGCTGATATTGAAACATTGCGCAAGAAACTAGCAGCATTTACAGATAGTGAATTACATTTAAATATTGTAGAAGTGCGAAAGCCAGAAATGGATGCACAGTTAGTTGCTGAATCAGTAGCCCAGCAATTAGAGCGTCGTGTTTCATTCCGCCGTGCAATGAAGCGTGCGGTTCAAAATGCAATGCGAATGGGTGCCCTTGGTATCCGGATAAATGTTGCAGGTCGTTTAGGCGGTGCTGAAATTGCCCGTACTGAATGGTATCGTGAGGGTCGAGTACCATTGCACACTTTACGTGCAGATATTGATTATGCTCGTGCTGAAGGCATGACCGCATATGGTATCATTGGTATAAAGGTATGGATTTTCAAGGGTGAAATTATGGAACATGATCCAGCTGCCCGTGATCGTCGTATCGAAGAAATGCAAAACAGCGGTGGGCCTCGTCCACAAGGCGGCAATCGTCCGCCGCGCCGTTAATATAGGGGAGTTATATTATGCTTTCACCAAAGCGCACTAAATTCCGCAAAATGTTTAAAGGCCGCATCAAGGGTCTTGCAAAAGGTGGTTCTGATTTGAATTTCGGTTCATTTGGCTTAAAGGCAACGCAACCTGAACGTGTTACCGCTCGCCAAATAGAAGCTGCTCGTCGTGCAATGACGAGACACATGAAACGCCAAGGTCGCGTTTGGATCCGTATATTCCCAGATGTTCCGGTAACAAATAAGCCTACTGAGGTTCGGATGGGTAAAGGTAAAGGCTCAGTTGAATATTGGGCATGTAAAGTTAAGCCTGGCCGAGTTATGTTTGAAATTGATGGTGTATCAGAGGCAGTAGCAGTTGAGGCATTACGTCTTGCAGCTATGAAATTACCTGTAAAAACTCGTGTTGTTCAACGTGAAGACTGGTAAAAGCTAGTAAAATATTACTACGAATCAAAACCCAATCATAATATGATTGGGTTTTTTTTATTGATATTGTCATATTCCAGATTTCATTATTTGTTTTCTAAAATAGCAAATGCATCGTTGATTTAATGGAATCTTAATATATTAAGAAGTTATGTCAGATATATTAGATCTTTTTGTAACTCGAATTTATTGTGCAACTTTAAATAAGTTTGATAATGAAATTAATCCAAGTGAACTTGAAGCAACATGTTTTTCGATTGCTCACGATGATGAAGCTGGTCAAAAGTGGTGTGAAGAAAATGATTATGCTGGCTATACAAGCTATGCATCACTTGATGATTTGCCATGGCGGTTCCCAATATTTAATGATTTAGTAAAATCATTGGATCAACATGTTGCTGCTTTTGCAGAAGAACTTCAATTTGATCTTGGTAGTAATCCTTTAACATTGAACGGGTTATGGGTTAACATTTTGCCTGAAGGTGGGATACATACTGGCCATATTCATCCAAATTCTGCAATTAGTGGAACAACTTATGTTTCTATGCCAAAAGGAGCAAGTGCGATCAAATTTGAGGACCCCAGATTGCCAATGATGATGGCGGCACCTCCAAAAAAAAATAATGCAAATATTGGGTCTCGTACATTTAATTATATAAAGCCAAATGTTGGTGATGTTTTACTATGGGAAAGCTGGCTTCGCCATGAAGTCCCTATGAATTTAGCAGAAGAAGAACGGATTAGTGTAAGCTTTAATTATGCATGGAGCTAAACTATCACTAAAAAAATGTATAAATTAAAATTTATTAAAACAGACCCAAATATATTATAAAAAAGCATTACCTCTTGCCTCATGGTAGAATCCCCTCTAAAGGGAGCATTCTAATGTACTCCACTGGATTCGGGGTAACCTGATTGTGAATAAATTTCACACAAAGTTGGGCCTTCCAGTGATGTTGAAAGGAAATGGCAATGAACGCCAACGAATTACGTGATAAAACACCTGATGAGCTAAGAGCTGAGCTTGTAACATTAAAGAAAGAGCAATTTAATTTGCGTTTTCAAAAAGCAACAGGTCAAGCTGAATCTACTGTTAGAATGAAAGCTGCTCGTAGAGAAGCTGCTAGAGTTTTAACAATTTTGAATGAAAAGGCCGCATCTGCGGCTGTTGAATAGGAGCCTTAACATGCCAAAGCGTATACTAGCCGGCACTGTAACAGGTGACCAAAATGAACAAACAATAACTGTGTCTGTACAGCGTAGCTTCCAGCACCCAGTATTGAAAAAAACAATTCGTAAGTCAAAAACTTACCGAGCGCACGACGCTCAAAACGAATTCAAAATTGGTGATAAAGTTCGCATTGAAGAATGTGCACCAATCTCGAAGACTAAACGCTGGACAGTTTTAACAGACTGATCAGTTTAACGAAACCCTGGGGCCGAATTTGCATGGTCCCCAAAGGTCGGAGGAAACCCAATGATCCAGATGCAAACTAATCTGGATGTAGCTGACAATAGCGGCGCTCGCCGTGTTCAGTGCATCAAGGTTTTAGGTGGCTCTAAACGGAAGTACGCTTCTGTTGGAGACATTATTGTCGTTTCTGTGAAAGAAGCCATTCCACGCGGTCGCGTGAAAAAAGGTGATGTTCGCAAAGCGGTGGTTGTACGTACAGCCAAAGAAGTTCGTAGAGATGATGGAACAGCAATTCGTTTTGACGGAAATGCTGCTGTTATTCTAAATAATAATAATGAACCTCTTGGAACTCGTATATTCGGTCCAGTTGTGCGTGAATTGCGCGCAAAGAACTTCATGAAAATTGTGTCTTTGGCACCGGAGGTTCTATAATGGCTGCTAAACTAAAAAAAGGTGATAAGATTATTGTTCTTTCAGGTAAAGATAAGGGTAAAGAAGGTGAAATAACTTCTGTAAACCCATCTGCTGGAAAAGCTATAGTATCAGGCGTAAACATAGCTGTGCGTCACACTAAGCAATCACAATCATCACAAGGTGGACGTGTTTCGGTAGAAATGCCAATTCAATTATCTAACTTGGCACTAGTTGATCCAAAAGAAGGTGGCGCTACACGCGTTGGCTTTAAAATGGATGGTGACAAAAAAGTTCGCTTTGCAAAAAAATCAGGAGCGTTGATCGATGGCTGATTATACTCCACGCCTCAAGGCGAGCTACAAAGAAGTTGTTCGACCTGCGATGAAAGAAGAATTCGCATATAAGAACGATATGATGATCCCAAAGATCACAAAAATTACATTAAATATGGGTATTGGTGAAACAGTAAACGATTCTAAAAAAATACGTTCTGCAGTAGCTGATATGGCCTCCATATCTGGTCAACAGCCAGTTATAACAAAGGCTAAAAAATCTATTGCTGGTTTCCGTGTTCGTGAAGAAATGCCTTTGGGTTGTAAAGTCACATTGCGTGGCGATCAAATGTACGATTTTCTTGATCGACTAATCACAGTTGCAATGCCTAGAATTCGCGATTTCCGTGGAATATCGGCAAAAAGCTTTGATGGAAATGGCAATTATGCCATGGGTCTTAAAGAACATATCGTATTCCCAGAAATCGATTATGATAAAATTGATGAAATGTGGGGCATGGACATCGCTATCAGCACAAACGCGAAAACAGACGCTGAAGCATTGAGCTTGTTGAAAAACTTCAACATGCCTTTCACCAGTTAATCGCGAAGGAGAGAACTTATGGCTAAATCTGCAATGGTTCAACGTCAACTTAAGCGTGAAAAGCTTGTTGTTAAGTATGCTGCTAAGCGTGCTGCGTTGAAAGAAATCGCAAATAATCAAGATCTACCGATGGAAGAGCGTTTTAAAGCGCGTCTAAAGTTAGCAGAACTTCCACGTAATTCTTCAGCTACTCGCTTGCACAGTCGTTGCCAAGTGACTGGTCGTCCGAGGGGTTATTACCGTAAACTGAAAATGTCTCGTATCGCGTTACGCCAATTGGCGTCTGACGGCCAGATACCTGGCATGGTCAAATCGAGCTGGTAAGGAGTAGTAGTATGAACGATCCTATCGGTGATATGCTCACTAGAATTCGCAACGCACATTTGCGTGGCAAGTCTACAGTAAAAACACCTGCTTCAAAATTACGTGGTTGGGTTCTCGATGTTCTAGCGAACGAGGGCTATATCCGTGGTTATGAAGGTGCAACTTCAGACGCTGGTCATCCAGAGTTGGAAATTTCTTTGAAATATTTTGACGGTGAACCAGTTATAAAAGAACTTAAACGTGTGTCAAAACCAGGTCGTCGAGTTTACTCGGCTTCCTCTGACATTCCTACAGTTCGCCAAGGTCTGGGAATTTCAATCGTATCAACACCTCAGGGTGTGATGTCAGATGCACAAGCACGGGCAGCCAATGTTGGCGGCGAAGTGTTGTGCACAGTATTCTAGGGAGCGGATATGTCTCGAATTGGTAAAAAACCAGTCGGCCTTCCCAGTGGCGTAACAGCCACTGTCTCTGGCCAAACTGTAGAAATCAAGGGCCCAAAAGGTGTTCGCACTTTTAAAGCTACTGATGATGTGAGCCTTGCTGTTGAAGACAGTGCTGTGTCGGTGACACCGCGCGGTTCTTCAAAGCGAGCTCGTCAACAATGGGGTATGTCTCGAACTCAAATCGCTAATTGCGTTACTGGAGTGACAGATGGCTTCAAAAAAGAGCTGGAAATCAACGGTGTTGGTTACCGTGCATCAATGCAGGGCGCTGTCCTGAAATTGGCACTTGGCTATTCGCATGACGTGTTGTTTGAAGTGCCCGCTGGCATTACAGTAACTGCACCGAAGCCAACAGAAATTATTGTTGAAGGTATTGATCAACAACAAGTTGGTGAAGTAGCTGCGAAAATTCGTGAATGGCGTAAGCCTGAGCCGTATAAAGGCAAAGGCATCAAATATAAAGACGAGTATATCTTCCGTAAAGAAGGTAAGTCTAAGTAGGAGCGTGTAAAATGGCACAAACTAGAAGAACATTGTTCCTCAAGCGTCGTATGCGCAACCGGAACAAAATTAAGAAAATGGCAAATGGTCGTCCACGTCTTTGTGTACATCGTTCGTCAAAGAACATCAGCGTGCAATTAATCGATGATGTGAATGGTACAACAATTGCATCTGCGTCTTCTCTAGAGAAGGTGTTAGGAGTAGTTGGGAAAAACAATATAGAAGCATCAGTAAAAGTTGGCACTGCAATTGCAGAACGAGCCAAGAAAGCTGGAGTAGAAATATGTTATTTTGACCGTGGTGGTTTTATTTTTCACGGTAAAGTAAAAGCATTAGCTGACGCAGCTCGCGAAGGTGGTTTGCAATTTTAAAATTGTAGGTGGGCTTTGGCCCACCTCGATGATCCGGGAGCTTTGCTCACTGGGATTGATATTATTTAGGGTTTTACCCTTATTCAGGAGGCCAAAATGGCTAGAGAAGACAATCGTAGAGGTCGCGAACGCGACGAAACGCCAGAATTTCAGGATCGTTTAGTAGCGATCAACCGCGTATCTAAAACTGTTAAAGGTGGTAAGCGTTTTGGATTCGCTGCACTTGTAGTGGTAGGAGATCAAAAAGGTAGAGTTGGATATGGTAAAGGTAAAGCCAAAGAAGTACCTGAAGCAATACGTAAGGCTACTGAGCAAGCAAAGCGCCAAATGATTCGTGTTCCATTACGCGAGGGACGAACATTACATCATGATGTAAATGGCCGTCATGGCGCTGGTAAAGTTGTGATGAGAACTGCACCGCAGGGTACTGGCATTATTGCTGGTGGTCCAATGCGCGCTGTTTTTGAAATGTTAGGTGTTCTGGATGTGGTTGCCAAATCAATAGGATCTCAAAATCCTTATAATATGATACGTGCAACTATGGACGGTTTAGGAAAAGAAGCTTCACCAAGATCTGTAGCTCAAAGACGTGGTAAGAAAGTTTCTGAAATTTTACCAAAAGAGGAGGCTTAAACTATGGCTAAAACTATTGTTGTAAAACAAATTGGTTCACCAATTCGTCGCCCCAAAGATCAGCGTGAAACATTAATTGGTCTAGGCTTAAATAAAATGCACAAAACACGTGAATTAGAAGATACTCCATCTGTGCGTGGTATGGTTCGAAAAGTTTCTCACATGGTAGAGATAATTGAAGAAAAAGGCTAAACCTAGTTTAGTTTTTTAATATTATGCGCTCCATATGAATTTATGGAGCGCTTTTTTTATTTAATATTATATCTATACTTAGTTGAGCATATTCATAGAAATTGTTATGAAATCATCAAATAACTAATAAGTTGAATTATGATACGGCATGTAGTTTTTTTTAATGCAAATAATCCAGAAGATGAGAATGCTATTTTTGATGGCTTATCGATTCTTTCAAATAATCCGCATGCGTTATTGTTTGAGGTAAGGCGTAATCTGAAAGTTGATAAGATAAATAAAGATGATCCTGACTTTATTGTCTATGCGGAGTTTGCTGATCAAAAAGCTTTGGATGCATATAAAGCTCACCCACTATATCAAAAGTCTATATCAATTGTTCGCCCATTAAGAAGTATGAGGATTGCAGCTGATTTTCTGGGATAGATTACATTCGCGGCATGCTATTAATTTTAATTAATAACACCTTACATCTTCTTGCATAAATTATACCAAAGAGTTATACGCTCACGGTGATATAAATGTTCACAGAATCAATTAATGCCGTGTTTGTCCTTTATCGCTAATCGGGGGCAATTCCGGCCAAAGGAGATAGCGATATGAAACTGAATCAACTTTCAGATAATCCAGGTGCAACTAAACGGCGTAAACGCGTTGGCCGCGGACCAGGTTCTGGTACAGGTAAAATGGGTGGACGTGGTATAAAAGGCCAAAAATCACGCTCAGGTGTGGCAATAAACGGTTATGAAGGTGGTCAAATGCCATTGTACATGCGTTTGCCAAAGCGTGGGTTTAACAATATAAATTCAAAAACTTACGCAGTTGTAAATCTTGGTTTAATACAAAAATTTGTTGATGCAAAAAAGATAGATGCAAAAAAGCCAATTACAGAACAATCTCTTGTAGAGAGTGGACTAGTTCGTCGTATTAAAGATGGTGTGCGTATTCTGGCAAAAGGTGAATTAACTTCAAAGTTAGATATTACAGTTACAGGTGCCTCAGCATCAGCAATTGAAGCTGTTGCTAAGTCAGGTGGCTCACTTAATGTCACAAAGGCCGCAAAAGTAGCTGAATAAGGGTTGTGAGTCAGGAAAACTCGGCTTACAAAATATTATAGTTTTTAGCGCCGCGGTCTGGGAACGGATTTTGCGGCGTTTTTATTCGAAAGGGTCTTAAGCATGGCATCAGCCGCTGAACAAATGGCATCAAATATTTCTTGGGGCGCCTTTGGCAAAGCCAAAGAACTTCAGAGCCGTATAATTTTTGCCTTAGGTATGCTTATTGTATATCGTTTAGGAACATTCATTCCTGTTCCAGGCATTGATGCCATTGCACTCAAAACTTTTGTAGATTCTGCACAGCAAGGAATTGGTGGAATTCTCAATATGTTTACCGGTGGTGCAGTAAGTCGTATGGCAATCTTTGCACTTGGAATCATGCCATATATCTCTGCATCTATTATTGTGCAGTTGCTAACTGCAATGGTGCCATCTTTAGAACAGCTCAAAAAAGAGGGTGATCAAGGTCGTAAAAAGATTAATCAATATACACGCTATGGCACTGTTGCTTTAGCAATATTTCAAGCTTATGGCCTGTCTGCTGGATTACAAGCAGGTGACATGGCAACAAACCCTGGTTTTCTAACCTTCCAACTACCGTGTATTATCACTTTAGTAGGTGGAACGATGTTCCTAATGTGGATTGGTGAGCAGATTACTGCACGTGGAATAGGCAATGGAATTTCTTTAATTATTTTTGTTGGCATAGTTGCTGAATTACCAGCGGCTCTTGCACAGTTTTTCGTTCAAGGTCGACAAGGCACATTATCTCCTGCAGTTATTATAGCTGTGATGGTTATGGTCGTAGCTGTAATTGCATTTATTGTTTTCATGGAGCGCGCATTAAGGAAAGTTCATATTCAATACCCAAAACGCCAAGTTGGTATGAAGGTTTATGGCGGAGAGAGCAGCCATCTGCCTATAAAATTGAATCCTGCTGGAGTTATTCCACCAATTTTTGCTTCAGCGCTTCTTTTATTGCCAACAACAATAGCGACATTTTCAAGCACCCAAACATCTGGATTTATGAATACGCTTCTAGCATGGTTTGGTCCTGGTCAACCATTGTATTTTGTCTTTTTTGTTGTGATGATAGTTTTCTTCAGCTACTTCTATACTGCTAACGTATCTTTCAAGACAGATGAAGTTGCTGATAATTTAAAGAAACAAAATGGCTTTGTACCGGGTATTCGTCCAGGTAAAAATACTGGTTTATATTTAGACTATGTCGTTGCAAGAATTCTAGTTGTGGGTTCTGCTTATTTGGTTGCAGTATGTTTATTACCTGAAGTTCTGCGCTCTCAGTTTGCAATTCCATTTTATTTTGGTGGTACTAGTTTGTTAATTGTTGTTTCTGTAACTATGGATACCATTCAACAGGTACAATCTCACTTACTGGCCCACCAATATGAGGGTTTAATTGAACGTTCAAAATTAACGGGTAAAAATCGAGCCAAGGCTCGAAAGCGAAAAACAAGACGCTAATCAGGAGATACTAAGTGAATATCATTTTAATTGGTCCTCCAGGTGCAGGTAAAGGTACACAAGCAGCGACTCTAGTCGCTGATCTCGATATGGTCCAACTATCGACTGGCGATATGCTTCGTGCTGCTAGGACATCAGGAACTGAATTAGGTCAGATGGTTGCTGGTGTGATGGACCGAGGAGAATTAGTAACAGATGAAATAGTGATTGGTTTAATTGAGGAACAATTAATATCAAGCACTTCACTGGGAGGATTTATTTTTGACGGATTTCCTCGAACATTAGCCCAAGCAGATGCACTTAATGACTTATTATCAAAAGTAGGTCAAAAATTGGATGCTGTGATTCAAATGACCGTTGATGATGAAGCGCTTGTAAAGAGAATTACGGGTCGATTTACATGTGGGGTTTGTGGGCATGGATACCATGAAGAATTTAAAGCCCCGATTATAAAGGGAAAGTGTGATAGCTGTGGAGAAGTGGGTGCGTTTAAAAAACGAGCTGATGATAATGAAGATGCATTAAAAACTCGTTTGATGGCATATTATAAAGATACTTCACCACTTATTGGGTATTATTACGCTAAAGAACAACTTCAGCAAGTAAATGGCTTGAATAGTATCGAAAAAGTTGGTGGGGAGATATCAAAGGCATTATCTAAAATTTAGTAAGTCTTTTGGTATCAGATTTATAGTATAATGATTAAAGTCAATAATCCTTAAGATTAAATTCATAAAGCTATTAGGTATTTATATTTGCTTGACGGATAACACTTTTTCGCCTAATTGACTGCTTTCTCTGCTTGTTCTTTATTTTTAACTAAATGATTCGATAGGCTTAGATATTATTGGTGTAAAATATGGAATATTTTGCACTGTTGTGAAAATAGGTTCTGGAAAGACGGAACCGCAACTGTAAGGATATATAACTTGGCACGAATTGCTGGCGTTAACCTGCCGACCCATAAAAGGGTCCCAATCGCATTAACCTACATAACAGGAATTGGCCCTGCATCTGCAGACAAAATCTGTGAAGGAACAAAAATTGATGCGGCTCGTCGTATTAATGAACTTTCAGACGCTGAAGTGTTATCAATCCGCGAATTTATTGACGCAAACTTTGATGTTGAAGGCGATCTACGCCGGGAAGTTTCCATGAACATCAAAAGATTAATGGACTTGGGTTGTTACCGAGGACTTCGTCATCGTCGTGGTTTGCCAGTTCGTGGCCAACGCACAAGTACTAACGCTCGCACTCGCAAAGGCCCTGCAAAGGCTATTGCTGGTAAGAAGAAATAAGGGAGTGCTGAATAATGGCAAGTGAAGTTCGTACAAAGAAAAAAGAACGCAAAAATATTACAGCAGGTGTTGCGCACATAAATTCTTCTTTTAATAATACAAAAATACTTATTGCGGATGCTCAAGGAAATGCAATTGCATGGTCTTCTGCTGGCACAATGGGTTTCAAAGGCTCAAGAAAATCTACACCTTATGCTGCTCAAATGGCAGCTGAAGATGCAGGTAAAAAAGCTCAAGAGCATGGTGTAAAAACTTTAGAAGTTGAAGTTCAAGGTCCTGGTTCTGGTCGAGAAAGTGCACTTCGCGCTTTAGCCGCAATTGGACTAAACGTTACGTCAATTCGTGATGTAACACCAATGGCACATAATGGTTGTCGTCCACCGAAACGTCGCCGCGTTTAATATACTTTGGTAGGCATTAATGCCTACCATATTATAATTTTAACCTCGAGCGTTCGCTAGGCCGGAATCATCCCAGTGAACAAGAATGGAGGCCCATATGATCCATAAGAATTGGCAAGAGCTAATAAAGCCAACACAACTAGAAATTAAGCCAGGTGCAGATCCTTTACGGATGGCCACGGTTATTGCTGAACCACTGGAACGTGGGTTTGGTTTGACACTAGGCAATGCTTTGCGTCGAGTGCTTTTATCTTCATTGCAAGGTTCAGCAATTACATCTGTACAGATTGATAATGTTTTACATGAGTTTTCTTCTGTAGCTGGCGTTCGTGAAGATGTGACTGACATGGTTTTGAACTTAAAGGGTGTTGCTATTGCAATGGAAGTTGAAGGTCCAAAACGTGTTTCAATTTCAGCTAAAGGCCCAACAATTGTTACTGCTGGTGACATTGCCGAAACTGCAGGTATTGAAGTATTAAATAAAGATCACATAATTTGCCATTTAGATGATGGTGCGTCTTTATTTATGGAGTTAACAGTAGATACTGGTAAAGGTTATGTTGCTGCAGACCAAAACCGTCCTGAGGATGCACCTATTGGATTGATTCCAATTGATGCATTATATTCACCTGTATTGAAAGTTTCATATGACGTTCAACCAACACGTGAAGGTCAAGTTCTAGATTATGATCAACTAACTATGAAAATTGAAACTGATGGATCTGTTTCTGCAGAAGATGCTGTAGCATTTGCAGCACGTATTTTGCAGGATCAATTAGCCACTTTTGTTAACTTTAACGAACCAGAAGCTGCCCAGCGCCAGGATGAAGAAGATGACTTAGAGTTTAATCCGCTTCTTCTTAAGAAAGTTGACGAATTAGAGTTATCTGTACGTTCAGCAAATTGCTTGAAGAATGATAATATTGTTTATATTGGTGATTTAATTCAGAAGACAGAAGCAGAAATGCTTAGAACACCAAATTTTGGTCGTAAGTCTCTAAATGAAATTAAGGAAGTATTAACTGTTATGGGTCTGCATCTTGGTATGGACATAGTCGATTGGCCACCAGAAAATATAGAAGAGCTTGCAAAGAAGTTCGAAGACCAATTTTAAAACTCTGGCTCCCTACTAGGGAGCCTTTAAATGCCCACAATAGTGGGGAATAGGATATTCTTTCAATTCTGGAAAAAAATCCGGGCAATCCTGCCCCAAGGAGTGTGAGACCCATCGCAGGCTCGCCAGACAAAGTAAAATGAAGAAAAAGGAATATAATTATGCGTCACGCAAAAGGTTATCGTCGTTTAAATCGTACGCACGAGCATAGAAAAGCTTTATTTGCAAATATGGCTGGATCATTGATTGAGCATGAGCAAATAAAAACAACTTTACCAAAAGCTAAAGAGCTTCGCCCAATTATGGAAAAAATGATTACGTTAGCAAAACGTGGTGATTTGCACGCACGAAGACAAGCGGCTTCAAAGCTAAAGCAAGAGCAATACGTTGCAAAATTATTTGAAATATTGGGTCCAAGATATAAAGATCGTCAAGGTGGATATGTTAGAGTTTTAAAAGCTGGTTTTCGTTATGGAGACATGGCGCCTATGGCAATAATTGAATTTGTAGACCGTGATGTAAATGCAAAAGGTGCGGGTGACAAAGCTCGCCTTGAAGCAGAAGAAGCTACAGAAAGCTAAATATAGTTAAAAGAATTCCAAAAAACGAGCCAAATAGGCTCGTTTTTTTTTGCCTGCAAAGAATTTGAAATTAATTAAATTAAATAATAATATCCTAAAAAGTAATTTCCATAGAACTTTAAAAATATTATTTGTATGAACTAATAATAAAAGATTGTAGTGTTTATTAATGGCAGATTTGTTTGATCAGGATACACCACCATCTCCGCTTGAGGAAAATCGCCCTCTTGCAGATAAGTGTAGACCAAAGAAAATATCAGATGTTATTGGGCAAAAGAAACTAATTGGTCCTGACGGATCTTTATTTATGATGCTAAAAAATAGAAATTTACCTTCAATTATATTTTGGGGACCTCCAGGAGTAGGAAAAACAACAATAGCCCGCCTTCTTGCGCTAGAAATAGACATGCACTTCGTTCAGATTAGTGCAATCTATTCTGGTGTATCTGATTTAAGAAAACAATTCGAAGCAGCTAAAATACGTTATTCAAAAGGGAGACCTACGTTACTTTTTGTCGATGAAATACATAGATTTAATAAATCTCAACAAGATGGATTTCTACCATTTATCGAAAATGGAACAATAGTGCTTATTGGTGCAACAACTGAAAATCCTTCGTTTGAATTAAATTCCGCATTATTATCGCGTGCTCAAGTTATGGTTCTTGAGCGTCTATCTTTAAGTGATTTAGAGCTTATTGCTCAGCGTGCTGAAAAAGAAATGTCTGCTCAGTTGCCATTAACTGGTGAAGCGCGAGATTTATTACTTGAAATGGCTGATGGTGATGGTCGAAGTTTACTCAACCTTGTTGAGCAAATATTTAATTGGGATGAAAAAAACTTAGACCCCACTCAATTAAGTAAGCGTCTGTCAAAACGTGCAGCGCAATATGATAAAAAAGGTGATTCACATTTTAATATTATCTCGGCACTTCATAAATCTGTTCGAGGATCTGATCCAGATGCTGCATTATATTGGCTTGCACGAATGTTAGAGGGTGGCGAAGATCCAAGATATTTAGCAAGAAGAATTACTAGAATGGCAATAGAAGATATTGGGTTAGCGGATTCTAAGGCTCAAGGTGTTTGTCTACAAGCTTGGCAAACATATGAAAGGCTAGGATCTCCAGAAGGTGATCTGGCATTGGCACAAGCAGTTTTATATTTAGCATTAGCGCCAAAATCTAATTCTTCCTATAAGGCATATAAGAACGCTTTAGACGCGGCAAAAAAAACTGGTTCAAAGATGCCACCAAATCATATTTTAAATGCTCCAACAAAATTAATGAAAGATCTGTCATATGGCAGTAACTATTTATACGATCATGATGAAGAAGATGGATTTTCTGGCCAAAACTATTTTCCTGAAGATATGGCCCGTGGCGTATACTATTTACCAGTTGAAAGAGGTGAAGAACGCGAGTTAAAGAAGCGAATTAATTTTTTTAGTAAATTACGTACTCATAAAAATAAATCGACAAAATAATTTTAAGATGTATTAGGTTCTTATGACCTATATTTATATTGCACTAGGTGGGGCTATTGGGGCTCTCGTAAGATATTTTTTAACGCTTAGCATTGCTTTTCCTACAGGCACGCTTGTCGTTAACGTTTTAGGTTCATTCCTTATGGGAATAGCTTTTGTTTGGTTTTCATCTAAACTGTCTGGCCAATGGGCATTATTTTTTATGACAGGTATATTAGGTGGCTTTACTACACTAAGTGCGTTTTCATTGGATGTAGTTCGATTGTTCGAAATTGAAAAATACATTTATGCTGGTGGTTATATATTAGCTTCAATTATATTTTCTTTATTGGCAATTTTTGTAGGTATATTTTTGATGAAAGCAATAATTACATGAGTGGTGTTCAAATAATAGAAGTTGATGAAGACGGCCAAGATCAACGCTTAGATAGATTTTTGCGCCGTATATTTCCAGAATTAGGTCAAGGTCGAATTGAAAAGATGTGCCGTAAGGGAGAGTGCCGTGTAGACGGTGGTCGGGTCAAAGCTTCATCACGTTTATCGGTAGGGCAATCAGTTCGTGTTCCACCCTTGCCAGATACTTCAAATATGCCGCGAGATACAGCAACCGCAAAAATTACAAAAGCAGATGCTGAAATGATTAGAGAGGCAGTTTTATATAAAGACGATTATATAATTGCTATAAATAAACCTGCAGGATTAGCGGTTCAGGGTGGTTCTGGCCAATTGCGCCATGTAGATGGATTATCGGCCGCTTTAAAGTTTGATTTAGAAAGCAAACCAAAATTAGTCCATCGTTTGGATAAAGATACTTCTGGAGTATTATTGTTAGCAAGAACGGGTTTGGCAGCATCAGGTTTAACAAAGGCTTTTCAATCAAGAGAAACAAGAAAAATTTACTGGGCTGCAGTAGCTGGGTGTCCGCATCCTAAACTTGGAACTATTAAATATGGTTTGGTTAAAGCAGGTGGTCATGGTCCAAATGGATCAGGTGAAAAAATGCAATGTGTTCATCCTAGTGAGGTAGCTGATCTGCAGGATGCTAAGCATGCTACTACAGATTATACAGTGCTAGAGGATGTTGGAAAGCGAGCTTCATGGGTTGCTTTGGTTCCCATTACGGGTAGGACACACCAATTACGGGCGCATATGGCTGAATTAGGTAATCCTATTGTCGGGGATGGAAAATATGGGACAAATACTCAAACTAATGATGGAGATGGGTGGGGTGCTCAATTAGGTGGAGATATAAGTCGAAAAATGCATCTACACGCAAGATCAATTACTTTTAATCATCCAATTACGAAAAAAGAGATTCATATAACAGCAGAGTTGCCTGATCATATGGAAAAAACTTGGGCAACATTTGGTTGGGAAGTCAAGTATGCACCTGTTGATCCTTTTGAGGCCTACAAGTGACACCAAGTTTAAAAAAAAGATTTTGGAAAAAAGCTAAGGTTATTCATTTAAAAGATGGTTTCGTTATTGAATTAGATGGGCGTACAATCCAGACACCATCAAAAGCATTACTTAAAGTTGATTTTCGCACAATTGCTGAAGAAATTGCCAAAGAATGGATGGCGCAAGATGAAATAGTAGACCCTAATTCAATGCCAACAACAAGAATGGCAAACTCGGTTATTGATAAAATTACTGTAAATCAGATTGCCGTGATTGATATGTTGTCAGAGTACGCGGGTAGTGATTTACTATGTTATCGTGCAGTCACACCTCAAAGTTTGATAGATGAACAAAATAATACCTGGGACTCGATATTAGAATGGTCAGATCATGCCCTTTCAGCACCCATGTTAACTACATCTGGAGTTATGCATATCATACAAAGTAATAAATCTTTAAATATTTATAAAAATAAATTGAAGGAAATGAATTTGTATCAACTAGCGGGTATGCACGATATGATAACAATAAGTGGTTCATTTATACTTTCGATGGCATTAGTTTCGAATCATATAAATCTTAACGAGGCATGGTTGGCCGCTACGGTCGATGAAAGATGGCAAGAAAAACAGTGGGGTATTGATGACGATGCTACTGAAGCTCTTTCAAAGAAGCGTACAGATTTTGAATTTGCCTATAAGTTTTGGAAAGTTTCCAGTTTTCCAAATTAATATAGAATATATGGCAAATATAGGTCATATATGATTACTTATAATTAATTATTTACCTATTTTTGAGAATAGTTGATGGTTTCTACGGCCTGAGTAATTTGGCTAAAAATTTTTTAGCATATAAATATATTAAATTTATTACTTAATATTAGCCATAAATTTAATATAGGTAAGCTCGTCTTACATATATTAAATAAGAGTCCATTTTTTTTAATAGATTTGCATAGAATAGAGTTGACGATGTATGCCTGTTTGCCGCAATATCAGTCAGGTTTTGGTTCAAACCAATACTTTTATAAACGGGTCTAATTTAAGATCTAAAACGCTCTTTATTTAAAAGAGCACACAGGATGAGGAAAAAGATGAAAAAATCTGCTTTTTTTGGCACAATAGCTGCCGCAACTTTTGCAGCTGGCTTTGCTGCTGCTGGTACTCTTGAAGATGTTCAAGCTGCTGGCGAACTTAAATGTGGTGTTTCAACTGGCTTAGCTGGTTTCGCTTTAGCTGACGCAAATGGCGTTTGGGATGGTTTCGACGTAGCTGTATGTCGTGCTGTTGCTGCTGCTGTTTTAGGCGATGGAAATGCTGTTAAGTTTGTACCTACAACAGGTAAAACACGTTTTACGGCACTAGCTTCTGGTGAAGTTGATGTGTTAGCACGTAATACAACATGGACATTTAGCCGTGATGTAGATTTGAAATTTGAATTTGCTGGTGTAAACTACTATGATGGACAGGGCTTCATGGCTCCAAAAGCATTAGGTGTAACTTCAGCTAAAGATTTAGATGGTGCAACTGTTTGTATTCAAACTGGTACAACAACTGAATTAAATCTTGCTGACTTCTTCCGTTCAAACAATATTTCTTATGAACCAGTTCCAATTGAGACAAATGCTGAAGCACAAGCTCAATACTTAGCTGGCGCATGTGATGTATATACTACAGATGCATCTGGTTTAGCATCTACTCGTGCAACTTTTGAAGCACCTGACGATCACATCGTATTACCAGAAATCGTATCAAAAGAGCCTTTAGGTCC
The DNA here is from genome assembly GCA_905182285.1 of uncultured Amylibacter sp. Classification (GTDB taxonomy): domain Bacteria; phylum Pseudomonadota; class Alphaproteobacteria; order Rhodobacterales; family Rhodobacteraceae; genus Amylibacter. The sequence goes on from CAJJAY010000055.1 coordinate 20,873, forward strand.
TTTAGTACGTCATGGTGACAACAACTGGGGTGATATTGTTCGTTGGACATTGAACGCATTGATCACAGCTGAAGAATTAGGTGTTACATCTGCAAATATTGCAGAGCACAGTGCTAATGCTGGTAAAAACCCAGAAGTTAATCGTCTGTTAGGTACAGAAGGCGACTTGGGCGGAATGCTTGGATTAGACAAAGCATGGGCATCACGTGCAATTGCTGTAAATGGTAACTACGGCGAAATCTTTGAGAAAAATATCGGTGTGAACACACCAATCGGTATTGCTCGTGGATTAAATGCATCATGGACTGATGGCGGATTAATTTACTCTGCACCTTTCCGTTAATAATTATTATTAGGCGCTACATTTATTGTAGCGCCTAATTTTTTTTTCATTTTATAGATATAATTGCATTTTGTCGCTTGTAATAAAACGAGTGTCGCTAAGTAACTGTATATACTTCAAGCCATGTTTTATGCGCAAAATGCTATGATATTTAATTTAGGGAACAATAAGCAATGAATGCAATCCCAGACCCAGATAAACAAGGGTTTAAGTTTAGTCAGTTACTTTACGATACTCGCTACAGATCAATGACAATTCAGGTTGTGTCCCTAATTGCTCTTCTTTTATTTTTTGGTTGGTTAATTAGTAATACTGCAGCCAACTTGGCAACATTAGGAAAACCAATACAATTTAAATTTTTGGGAGAGCCTTCCAATTATGATATTAATCAAAGGCTTTTAGATTACACGTCGAGAGATACACATCTTCGTGCTGGTTTAATGGGGCTACTTAATACGCTTGTTTTGGCTTTTATGGGATGTATTACTGCAACTGTATTAGGCGTAGCAATTGGAGTAATGCGCTTATCAAAAAATTGGTTAGTTGCTCGTGTTATGACGCTTTACATCGAGATGTTCCGAAATATTCCTGTTTTACTTTGGATCATAATTGTTTTCTCAATCATGATAGAAACTATGCCAAGGCCAAATCAATTTAGATCTGGTGAAGCAAGTATGAAACTGCTTGATTCAGTTGCTATTACCAATCGTGGCGTCTACATTCCTGAGCCTTTATTTAGTAATGGGCTTGGTGATATATATCTATTAGGAGCTTCAAGTTTAAGATTTGGAATTAGTCTAGATTTAATAGCACTTTTAATTGTACTTTTTGTTGGTGTTTTTGTTTCAAGAAAAATTAAAACTAGTGCTGATAAAATTCAAAATGAAACTGGAGTAAGGCCTACAACATGGTGGAAAAGAATATCTGTTATTATTTTCCCTATTATACTTGTTCTCTGGGCACTTGGATTTCACCTTGGTTATCCCGAATTAAAAGGGTTTAACTTTAAAGGTGGGACATACATGCGTAATTCCTTGATAGCGTTATGGATAGCCCTGTCACTTTATACGGCTGCATTTATTGCAGAAAATGTTCGCTCAGGCATCCAAGCAGTTGAAAAAGGTCAGTCAGAGGCTGCGTTTGCTTTAGGAATATCGCCTGGCCGGACTATGAATTTAATAATTTTACCACAAGCGTTAAGAATTATTATTCCACCATTAATTTCTCAATATTTAAATTTAACAAAAAATTCTTCATTAGCAATTGCAGTTGGATATATGGATTTAACAGGAACGTTAATGGGAATAACTCTTAATCAAACAGGTCGTGAATTGGAAACAGTTTTAATGGGAATGGCTATATATTTGGTTATTTCGTTGGCTATTTCATCACTAATGAATTGGTATAACAACTCAGTAAAATTGGTGGAGCGTTAAAATGGTTGATCTGTCCTTTGTAAGAAAAGATATTGTACCGCAACGAGCTGCACCTTTATCAGAAGCTGGTATTGTTGGTTGGTTTAGAAAAAATATGTTTTCTGATATTCCAAATACGATTTTAACCATAATCGTATTGTATTTTATAATTTCTGTTTTGAGTAGCATATTGCCATGGGTTTTTTCTCCAACATGGTATTCTGGATCTTTAACTGAATGTAGATCTATATTAGCAGAATTAGGACGAGATGGTCATGGAGGCGGTGGTGCTTGTTGGGGAGTTATCCGTGAGCGCTGGTTGCAATTATTATTTGGGTTTTATCCATCAGAATTATACTGGCGCCCTATATTGGCTTTCTTTCTACTTGGTCTTGCTTTGGCGCCTGTATTATTTGAAGGAGCATCACGAAAGCTATTATATTTAACGGCAGTATACCCTTTTCTTTGTTTTTGGTTAATTTGGGGTGGTTCTATTTGGTTTCCAATAACAGTATTTGCAGGATTTATTATCGCATATGTTGGATTTGTGTATGTAAATAAAATAGCTGGTTCATTATCTGGTGTAATAGCATCAATTGTTTTGCCGCTCATCTGGTGGCTATTTATTGTTAGCCCATTATCAACAATGCTATTTTCCATATTACCAATAGGCTCTGAAGCAATTGATTCAGATAGATTGGGTGGCTTTATGCTGGCAGTTTTAATAGGTGTTACCGGTATCGCTCTATCTTTGCCAATAGGAATACTTCTAGCACTTGGCCGCCAATCAGATCTCCCAATTCTTAAAGGAGTATGTGTTTGTTTTATAGAATTCATTCGTGGGGTTCCACTCATAACACTATTATTTGTAGCATCTACATTACTGAATATATTTCTACCACCAGGTTCAAATTTTGATTTAATTTTACGTGTAATGATCATGGTAACATTATTTGCATCTGCTTACATGGCAGAAGTTGTTAGAGGTGGCTTAGCTGCATTGCCAAAAGGCCAATATGAGGCTGCTGATAGTCTTGGCTTAGATTATTGGAAAGCACAAAGACTAATTATCATGCCTCAAGCACTGAAAATATCAATTCCTGGCATTGTTTCGACATTCATTGGTTTATTTAAAGATACTACATTAGTTTCAATTATTGGCTTACTAGATCCATTAGGGCTATCCACGAACATCCGCGCAGATATGGCATGGAATGGTATATTGTGGGAACTCTATGGTTTTGTTGGCTTCATTTTCTTCATTTTCTGTTTTTCCATGTCGCGATATTCCATGTATTTAGAGCGTAGGCTCGCAACAGGTCACTAATCAAAGGAGCGTATGTTATGGCTAACGCAAAAAAGCAACTAGAAGTCAGTGACGAGGTAGCAATCCAAATCACTAAAATGAATAAATGGTTTGGTTCATTCCATGTGCTGCGAGATATTGATTTAAAAGTAAATCGTGGGGAACGGATTGTAATTGCCGGACCTTCAGGCTCTGGTAAATCTACGCTCATTCGATGCATAAATGCATTAGAGGAACACCAAGAAGGTTTGATTACAGTTGATGGCACTGTTTTGTCATCTGATTTAAAAAATATTGATACTATTAGATCTGAAGTTGGAATGTGCTTCCAGCATTTTAATCTGTTTCCACATTTAACTATTTTAGAAAATTGTATGCTTGCGCCAGTTTGGGTTCGTAAAGTTCCTCAAAAAGAAGCAATGGAAACGGCTATGCATTTCTTGGAAAAAGTAAAAATTCCAGAACAAGCAAATAAATATCCTGGTCAGTTATCTGGTGGGCAACAACAGCGAGTAGCAATTGCTAGATCATTATGTATGAAACCTAGAATAATGCTCTTTGATGAACCAACCTCAGCTTTAGATCCTGAAATGATTAAAGAAGTTTTGGATACAATGGTTCAATTGGCTGAAGATGGTATGACTATGCTTGTTGTTACTCATGAAATGGGTTTCGCAAGAGAAGTTGCTAATCGTGTTATCTTTATGGATGAAGGTCAAATTATAGAACAAAATGAACCAGAGCAGTTTTTTGATAATCCACAAAATGATCGTACAAAGTTATTTTTATCACAGATTCTTGGACACTAAAAATATCATAAAAAATAAAATATTTGTGATTGAGAAAGAAATTTTCTTAAAAAGACTTACAAGCTCTAGACGCTGATGTTCTGTCTCGTTAGACATCTTTTATGGCTGATTTGATTAATGAAAAAAATGAAGATGATAGTGGTAGTAATACTCTATCTGAGCCCTTGCGAAGAGCAATTGGTGATCGATATTTAACATACGCACTTTCAACAATAATGCACCGTGCGTTACCCGATGCAAGAGATGGATTGAAACCTGTTCATCGCCGAATTTTATATGCAATGTATAGACTAAAGCTAGTTTCAAATGGTAAATTTTTAAAATCAGCGAAGATTTCGGGTGATACTATGGGCGATTTTCATCCCCATGGGGATGCTGCGATTTATGATGCTATGGCAAGATTAGCACAAGATTTTTCTGTAAGATACCCAATGGTTGATGGTCAGGGAAATTTTGGGAATATTGATGGCGATAATCCAGCTGCTGCCCGATATACAGAAGCCAGAATGACAGCTGTTGCAGAAGCAATGTTAATAGGCATGGAAGAAAATGCTGTTGATTTTCAAGATAATTACGATGGTCGATTAACTGAACCTACAGTTTTACCAGCTAGCTTCCCTAACCTTCTTGCTAATGGATCAACCGGAATAGCTGTAGGTATGGCAACAAATATTCCACCACACAATATCGGTGAATTACTGGATGCTTCTATTCACTTGATAAAAGCTCCAAATGCACGAGATGAAACGTTAATGGATTTTGTGCCAGGTCCAGATTTCCCAACTGGTGGAATTCTAGTGGAGCCAAGAGAAAATTTATTAGAAACTTATCGAACTGGACGTGGGCCAATGCGCCTTCGTTCAAAATGGTATATTGAAGAATTACCAAGAGGGCTTTGGCAAATTGTTGTTACAGAAATACCTTACCAAGTTCAAAAGTCTAAATTAATTGAAAAAATAGCAGAGCTAATTCAGTTAAAAAAATTACCAATTTTAGCAGATGTTCGTGATGAGAGTGCTGAAGATATTCGATTGGTTCTGGAACCTCGTGCAAAAACTGTTGATCCGACTGTGTTAATGGAAACATTATTTAGAATGTCAGATTTAGAAATTCGATTTAATTTGAATTTAAATACTCTGATTGATGGTCGGACCCCTAAAGTTTGCTCAATGAAAGAGGTTCTTAAAGCTTTCATAGACCATAAAAGGGATGTTTTATTACGCAGATCAAAACATCGTATGGATAAAATTGACCACCGGTTGGAGGTTTTAGAAGGATACATAGTTGCGTTCTTAAATCTTGATCGTGTTATTGAAATTATACGAAATGAAGATGAACCAAAAAATATTATGATGAACGAATTTAGTTTATCTGATGTTCAGGTTGAAGCAATATTAAATATGCGCCTAAGGAGTTTACGTAAACTTGAAGAAATTGAGTTGCGCTTAGAGTTAGATAGTTTGCAACTTGAGAGAGCAGATTTAGATGATTTATTGGCATCTGAAGAATTGCAATGGGATCGAATAGTAAACGAGTTGCGAGAAACACGTAAAATATTTGGTAAAAATAGTGAGCGTGGAGCTAGAAGGACAGAATTAGCAGACGCGCCAGATTTTGAAGAGGTGCCAATCGAAGCAATGATCGAAAAAGAGCCAATAACTATAGTTTGTTCATCTATGGGATGGGTCCGGGCAATGAAAGGGCATGTCGATTTAACTCAAGATTTAAAATATAAAGATGGTGATGAAAAAAGATTTGTTTTTCATGCTGAAACTACTGATAAATTATTAATGTTTGGTGGTAATGGCAGATTTTATACAATGTTATGCTCTGAATTACCTGGTGGTCGTGGCATGGGTGAGCCAATTCGCTTAATTGTTGATTTACCTAATGATGCCAATATGATTGACCTTTTCATACATCAACCAGACCGTAAACTTATATTAGCCTCGTCTGCAGGCGATGGTTTTGTTGTTGAAGAAAATGACATTGTTGCTCAAACTCGGACGGGTAAACAGGTTTTGAACGTTAAAGGCGATGTTTCTGCTATAATATGCAAAACCGTGTCTGGGGATTATGTTGCAACTGTTGGTGAAAATCGTAAAGTTTTGATTTTTCCATTAAGTGAACTACCAGTTATGTCGCGCGGTAAGGGTGTCCGTATGCAAAAATATAAAGATGGTGGCCTTAACGATGCAACAACATTCCATTTACTTGATGGTTTATCTTGGTTGGATCCTGCAGGAAGGCGGCGTGTAGAAACTGAGCTTACGGATTGGATCGGTAAGCGTGCTGGGGCAGGGCGGATGGCTCCCCGTGGTTTCCCTAGAGAAAATAAGTTTACTTAAAGATAAATTATTTTACTTGATTTTTTTCTTAATTCCATTTACGCGCACACGCGTAACCAACGCATTATATGATTTTGCGCTAATGATAGGGAGGCCGTTATGGCTAAAGAAAAGTTTGAACGTAATAAACCGCATTGTAACATCGGCACAATTGGCCACGTTGATCACGGTAAAACAACATTAACAGCTGCTATTACAAAGCAATTTGGTGATTTCAAAGCATATGATGAGATTGATGGCGCACCAGAAGAAAAAGCGCGTGGAATTACAATTTCTACTGCTCACGTTGAGTATGAGACAGAAAATCGTCACTACGCACACGTTGATTGCCCAGGCCACGCTGACTATGTGAAAAACATGATTACTGGTGCTGCTCAAATGGATGGCGCAATTTTAGTTGTTAATGCTGCTGATGGACCTATGCCACAAACACGTGAGCACATTTTGTTAGGCCGCCAAGTTGGCATTCCTTCAATGGTTGTTTTCATGAACAAAGTTGACCAAGTAGATGACGATGAGTTGTTAGAGTTGGTTGAAATGGAAATTCGTGAATTGTTAAGCGCTTATGATTACCCAGGTGATGATATCCCTATCGTTGCTGGTTCAGCTCTTGCTGCATTA
>CAJJAY010000056.1 GCA_905182285.1 uncultured Amylibacter sp.
GTAAATATGTTGATATCAAGATGTTAGTAAATGATACTTCAGAGTATTATCAGGATTATATGGAGGGATTTAATTAATGTTCACTAATTTTCAGCAGCGTCGAATTTTGCTTGCAGATATATTAAAAGAAAATCATCTAGAAGCTGCTGCTTTTGTACCTGGACCAAATTTCTATTACCTTACAGGATTAAAGTTTTCACTAATGGAACGTCCAACACTGATGTTTGTTACAGACAGTGGTGATGTTTTCGCGATCATGCCAGAGTTGGAACGGGAGATGTGGTCAGCGTCAATGCATGACGCTAAGACTTTCTATTGGCAGGACTCAGACGGGTTTAATAAAGCATTTAAAGATTTAGCTGTTGAATTGGGGTCTATCACAATTGGTATTGAAGGTCAGCGCATGCGCGCGTTTGAGGCAAACGCGCTTAATAGTGTGTTTGGAGCTGATGCTATAAGAGATGCGCAAGCTGAACTTGCCAAACCACGTTTATTAAAATCTGATCATGAGGTTCAATTAATTGAAAAGGCAATTGAGATTTCGGAAACAAGCCTTGGCGAGACATTAGAAAATATAAGAACTGGCATGAGTGAAGCTGCTATTAAAGCAATGTTGATGCAGCGCATGCTGGCTAATGGCGCAGACGGATTTGCTTTTGATACAATTGTTTTAACAGGCGGAAATGCAGCTCGCCCTCACGGAATACCAGGTGAAGCTCCGTTACTAGCAGGCGCACCGCTGCTGATTGATTTTGGTGCATCTTTTCAAGGCTATAATGCGGACATAACACGCACAGTTTTTTGCGAGTATATTAGCGATGAAAATGCAAAGATCTACGAAGCTGTTCTTGCTGCGAACACTGCTGGGCGCCATATGGCAGCAGCTTCAGTTAGCTGCCACGAAGTTGACCTCAAAGTATCTAGCACATTGCGCGAGGCTGGATTTAATGAGCTAATTGTGCACAAAACAGGCCATGGGCTTGGTTTGGATGTACACGAAGCGCCAAATGTGATGATTAACAATCATACGATATTAGAAGCTGGAATGCTTATTACGATAGAGCCAGGGCTTTATCGCAGTAATTTCATTGGCGTACGTATTGAAGATGATGTGCTAATTACAAATGACGGTTGTCGATCTCTTACATCTTTTGAACGTGGCCCAGTCTTTGTCGGAAATGTGAAATAAGTAATGGAAACTTATGAAATACGATATTGAAATTGATAAAGAAACTTGGGCTTTCATTCAAAAGACAGAGAGTTTTTATAATAACGAAATATTATTTCCCACGCCAGAACAGCAACGCTTTGAATATAATCGTATGTGCCGTGCATTCAGTGAAAATGAAAAATACAGATTAAAAATTAAAACACTTGAATGGGATAGTATTCCCGTACGGATTTATGAACCTAAAGTTTCAATTGGCACCCTAATATATTATCATGGGGGTGGATTTGTTGTTGGGGACTTAGAGAGTCACCATGATGTTTGTGCAGAATTAGCTGATAAATCCCAGTTACGTGTTGTTTCAGTTGGATATCGTCTTGCGCCTGAACATAAACACCCAGCCCAGTTTAATGATGCATTTCATGCAACAAAAATTGCATCGAGTTGTTATCCAGAGCCGCTGATTATTGCTGGTGATAGTGCAGGTGGAAACCTTGCTGCAAGTGTCTGTCATAGTATTCGTTCAACAAATATAAATTTATCAGGGCAAATTTTAATATACCCATCTCTTGGAACCAATATGGATTCTAGTTCCTTTACAAATCATGCAAATGCACCTCTGCTGTCCACTAAAGATATGTTGTACTATAAACAGATCAGATGTGAAAATACTGTACCAGAGGATGATCCAACCTTTGCGCCACTAAACGATAATGACTTTTCAAACTTACCTCCTACTGTAGTTTTCACAGCAGCATGTGATCCATTAGTTGATGATGGTGAAAATTATTGTGCAAAAATTATAAATGCAGGTGGAGCAGCTAAATGGATTAATGAACCCGGGTTGGTTCACGGATACTTACGTGCGCGTTCAACAGTTGGTCGTGCAAGAAAAAGTTTTAACAGTATTATTAGGGCTGCAGTGTCACTCGCCAAGAAAGAGTGGCCACATTAAACTAATTTGCGGGTTATTTTGTCTCCATAGTCTTTTTCAAATATTAAAGTGTCATTTTCATATGCTTTTAGATTTGCTGTAATAAAAAAATGTTTCTTGTCTGAATGCATTGTGGCTGTTACTTGTGTGCGCCACATTTGGCCCATGCGCCCACCAGTTTTTTCCCACTCAGCATCAACTTTTGCACTATTAGGATCATCAGGGTGAATTAACCAATTTTCTTTCATCCATCCACCTGAGATCAGACCGTGTTCTAAATCTTGATTTTCTCCAAAATCACAAGCAATCTTTGTTAATGTAGTTCCAGTTTCCTTGTTTATAGTTTCGTCACGTGAATATGATGAAGGACGTAATTCTTTTACTCTCCAGGGTTCTGCAGATTCTGGTTCTTCAAATGATATCTCCGCCCCATCTGCTAATGGGCGTACTGGCAATTCTATATTCCCTAATTCAATATTTAATGTTGTTCGCTCAGGTGATGGCCATAAGGTTGGCCAATAACTACTAGAAATAGCGACACGTAAACGATGTCCCTTTGGAATGCGATATGCAATTTGATCTAGATCAAGAGAAACATCAAACATCTGATTTATTATTATTTTACTTGGATTTTCATGACTTTTGCTATGAGTTAAATTTAAAAATTGATAAGTGATTAATGCTGATGTTCCATCGGGGCGAACATCACAAAGACGTACAATAACCTGTCCTTGATCTTTATCACAACTGAGACGTAAATTTACGTGTGGGCTACCTACTATATCTAATGCTTCGCTTAGCTCATCCCCGTCGAAACATGCGGAACGTGCATCGTCTTGACTTTGATTTTCTGGCAACTCATCCCCAAAAGCAAATGGGAAATATTCGCCTGCCTTGCTCCCACAATCCTGTGCAGATGATACTGAAACTTTAAATGGAGTTGGTGTCTGTTCAAGTGCTGCGCCTTGTGAGAGATGTAAGACTTCTTTTTCTAAAGATACACTTGGCCAAACATCCTCTGCAATCCAACGGCCAGGTCGATCATCCAACCAACGTTTTGGGGTAACACTATCCATTAAATACGCGCGATAATCTGGATCTTTGTCCACACCTGTATCAATATCTTTCAACCAATGATCCCACCATCGTTTTGCTTCTTGCAGAAAACCAATCGCAGGTGATGGAGCTGCATAATGTGGATATTTATGTATCCAGGGACCAACAATACCTTTGACAGGCGAGGAAAGATTTTTGACTAAGTGGTTCGTTGTATTTCTATATCCATCATGCCAACCACTTATTGATAAAACTGCAGCTTTTATTGCTGAATAATCTTCACAGACAGACCCATATTTCCAATACTTGTCACGATGTTGGTGACGAAGCCATCTTGAGAGGTCTAATTCTAGATTTTCTAATCTGTTAATCCACATATCACGCCAACGATGACCTACTATCTCAGGATCTGGTGGGCGTGATGAGTAAGAAAGCATATTCGTTGACCATCCAAAATTTTCACCTAACAAGCAGCCACCCTTATAATGAATATCATCTGCATATCGATCAACTGTAGAGCACAGTGAGATTACTGCTTTTAATGGTTTAGGCGCAAAAGCTGCAACTTGAAGTGCATTAAATCCACCCCACGAGATACCCATCATTCCGACATTTCCATTGCACCAGGGTTGTTTTGCAGCCCATTCGATGACTTCAATAGCATCTTTATGTTCTTGAGCTGTGTATTCGTCGGTCATAAGTCCATCACTTTCACCACTTCCACGCATGTCTGTGCGAATGCAAATGTATCCATGGCCAGCAAACCAAGGGTGTGTATATTGATCGCGCACTATTGTTCCATCACGCTTTCGATAAGGTAGATGTTCAAGAATCACAGGAAATTGATTACGCTCAGCATCTTCAGGCATCCAAACTCTTGCCGAAAGACGACATCCATCTGACATAATTATTGGCATATCTGCGTGTTCAATTATTTTATGAGGGAACTTAGAAACATATTTCATGTGCGCATTCCTTTTTGTTCATGCTAATATTTTACAATAAAAAGTCGAGTATAAATAAACTATTTTCTGGTCGCAAATAAACTAGTTATAATTCCACTTTCATGCCAATTAATAAACATGAATTCTACTTCGTCCCCTTTAAGCACTCTTGGTGTTTTATGTGCTTTATTGGCATCTTTTGCATTCACATTGAATGATGTTGGCATAAAATTTTTAAGTGGAGATTATCCATTACATCAAATTGTTCTTGTTAGGGCTTTTGTTGCAATGTTTATAACTTTAATCATTATTATTCCATTTGAAGGTGGATATCATTTGCTTCGAACAAAACAGCTTAAGTTGCACTTACTAAGAGGAGCATTTGTTGTTCTTGCAAATATACTTTTTTTCCTTGGTCTTGCGGAAATTCCACTGTCAGAAGCTACAGCAATTTTTTTCGTATCACCCTTAATAATCACGCTTTTCTCAGTGATATTTCTCTCAGAAAAAGTTGGGCCATGGCGATGGTTTGCTGTTATAATGGGATTAGTTGGAGCTATTGTAATGTTGCGCCCAACCTCTAATAGTTTCCAATTGGCTGGATTGTTACCAATAGGGGCTGCTTTTTGTTATGCAAGCTTACACATATTAACACGTAAAATGGGCACAGTTGAAAAGGCTTCAACCATGTCATTTTATTTACAGCTTACTTTTGTAGTTGTTTCTATTTCTATGGGACTGGCTTTTGGGGATGGACGTTATGGAATACAAGAAAGTGCTGCATTAGAATTCTTATTGCGACCATGGGTTTGGCCTAACCACTTTGATTTGATTGTGATGGCATGTATAGGTGTCGCGAGCGCTATAGGTGGATATACTATAAGTCAGGCTTACCGATTAAGTGAGGCGGCTTTAATTGCACCAATTGAATATGTAGCTCTTATTTTAGCTGTTTTCTGGGGGATTGCCATTTTCAATGAGTGGCCAGATAGCATAGCATGGACTGGTATAGCATTAATTCTATGTAGTGGGTTATTGATGTTGTGGCGAGAATCAATTGCAAAAAAGATTACAAAAAAACATGGACCATTGCGAACGCACAGATAAAAAAGGCGGCCATTTTAACAGCCGCCTTTTTATTTAATAATTTAAGTAGTAATTATGCTTTCCACCAACGTTCCGCAAATTTACCACCATCAGATGACCAGTTGCCAGCAACATTGTCACCATGTGCAACAGATTTACCAATTGCATGAATGTGGTTTGCAAACATTGGTACAATAGCACCACCATCATCACTGATAAGTTGCTGTGTTTCTGCGTACATTGATCGACGTTTATCA